>JAZKCD010000041.1:47494-56345 GCA_040388355.1 Pseudomonadota bacterium
CCCTCTCCCATAGGGAGAGGGGAACACGCCCTGAACGTCGCCGGGTGTCAGGCCGCCGCCACGCCGGAATCGGCCATCAGCTGCGCCAGCTCGCCGCTCTCGTACATCTCCATCATGATGTCCGAGCCGCCGACGAACTCGCCCTTCACATAGAGCTGCGGGATGGTCGGCCAGTCCGAAAACGCCTTGATGCCCTGGCGGACTTCCTGGTCCTGGAGCACGTCGACGCTCTCGAACTCGACTCCGAGATGGGTGAGGATCGAAATCGCGCGGCTCGAGAAGCCGCATTGCGGGAACAGCGGGCTGCCCTTCATGAACAGCAGCACGTCGTTCGAATCGACGAGGCCCTGCAGGCGGGCATTGACGTCCTCGGTCACGGTCTCACTCCTCGACTGGCGCTTCGGTGGTCAGCTGGAGCGCGTGGAGCACGCCGCCCATCCGGCCACCGAGCGCGGCATAGACTGCCTGATGCTGGCGCACCCGCGGCATCCCCCGAAAGCTCGGGCTCACCACGCGCGCGGCATAATGATCGCCGTCGCCGGCGAGGTCGGTGATCTCGACTCGCGCATCGGGAATCCCCGCGCGGATCAGCTCCTCGATCTCGTGCGCCGGCATCGGCATGTTACTTGGATTCCATCAGCTGGCGGCGCGCCTCGACGGTCTGGGTGTCGAGCGCGGCGCGAACCGCCGCCTCGTCGGTATCGACGCCCGCGGCGAGCAGGTCGCCCAGCACCTTGCGGATGACGTCGTCGTCGCCGGTTTCCTCGAAATCGGCCTGGACCACTGCCTTGGCATAGGCGTCGGTCTCCTCGGGGGTCAGCCCCATCTGCGCCGCCGCCCAGTTGCCGACCAGCCGGTTGCGCCGCGCGGTCACGCGGAACGCCATGTCCGAATCATGGGCGAACTTGGCTTCGAATGCGCGTTCACGATCGTCGAAGGTGGTCATGGTACCGGCTACCCCTGTCTCTGGCTTTCCCCGGAGATAGGTGGGGGGAAGCGCCAAGGCAACGGGTTCAGTCGCCGACCCGCACCACCAGCTTCCCGATCGCCTCGCGCGCGGCCATCTTGGCGATCGCCTTGCCGCCGTCGGCGAAGTCGAACACCTCGGTCACCCGCGGCGCGATCCGCCCTTCGGCCCACAGCCGGAACAGCCGCTCGACATGCGCCTGGTTCGCCGCCGGATCCCGCATGGCAAACGCGCCCCAGAACACCCCGCACACGTCGCAGCTCTTGAGCAGGGTCAGGTTGAGCGGCAGCCGCGGGATTCCCGCCGGGAAGCCGACCACGAGGTAGCGCCCCTCCCACGCGATCGATCGCAGCGCCGGCTCGGCATAATCGCCGCCGACCGGATCGTAGATCACGTCGGCACCGCCCGGCCCGCACGCCGCCTTGAACTGCTCGGCGAGCGCCTTGGACTGATCCTTGTCGAACGGCGCGCGGCCGTAGACCATCGTCGCATCCGCCCCCGCCTGTATCGCAGCCTCGGCCTTGGCGTCGGACGACACCGCCGCCACCACCCGCGCCCCGAACGCCTTGCCCAGCTCGATCGCCGCGAGGCCAACGCCCCCGGCCGCGCCCAGCACCAGCAAGGTCTGCCCCTCGATCAGCCGCCCGCGGTCGAGCAGCGCATGGATCGTCGTCGCATAGGTCAGCAGCAGCGCCGCGCCTTCCTCGAAGCTGCGCCCCTCGGGCAGCCGGTAGAGCCGCGCGGCGTCGACCACGACCTTCTCGGCCAGCCCGCCATGCCCGGTGGTCGAAAGCACCCGGTCGCCCGGCGCCCAGTCGGTCACGCCCTCGCCCACCGCCTCGACCACGCCCGAGACTTCGCTCCCCGGCGCGAACGGGCGCTGGGGCTTGAACTGGTATTTGTCCTCGATGATCAGCACGTCGGGGAAGTTGATCGAGCAGGCCTTGACCGCGACCAGCACTTGGCCCTTGCCGGCGACCGGATCGGGCAATTCCTCCAGGCTTAGCGTTTCAGGTCCGCCCGGCGCCTTCGACAGCAATGCCTTCATGTCCGCTCCCAACCGCGATCCAGGGGCGCTGACTCGCGGCGCCCGATTCATATTTCGAAATCGCGGTATCCCGGGCCAAGGTCAAGCCGATCTCGTCCAAGCCCTGCATCAGGCAGTCGCGGCGGAACGGGTCGAGCTCGAACGCGAAGCGATCCTGGAACGGCGTCGTCACCGTCATCGTCTCGAGATCGACGGTGACCTCGTTGTCGCGCGCGACCTCGACCAGCCGGTCGATCGCCGCCTGCGGCAGCACCACCGGGATGATCCCGTTCTTGAACGCGTTGCCCGAGAAGATGTCCGAAAAGCTCGGCGCGATCACGGCCTTCACCCCCATGTCGGCCAGCGCCCAGGCGGCATGCTCGCGGCTCGATCCGCAGCCGAAATTCTCGCCTGCGATCAGCACCGGCGAACCGGCATAGCGCGGATCGTCGAAGATATTGCCCGGGACTGCGCGCACTGTCTCGAACGCGCCCTTCGCCAGCCCGGTGCGCGTCACGGTCTTCAGCCAATGCGCGGGGATGATGACGTCGGTATCGATATTCTTGGCGCCCCACGGATAGGCGCGCCCCTCGACTTGGCGGATCGGCTCCATCAGCGGGCTCCCTCGGGGAAATAGGGCAATTCGGCGATGTCGAGCACTTCGTGCTGGACGATCACCGTCGCATGGAGGTTCGCGGCGATCTGCTTGAACCGCGCGATCGACGCCAGCGTGTCGGCGCGGTTGGCGTTGAAGGCGGGCACCTGGTCCTCCTCGTAGCTCACCTGCTGGTGAAACAGGTCTCCGGAAAGCAGCACCCAGCCCTTGTCCCTCAGCCGCACCAGCAGCGAATGATGCCCCGCAGTGTGCCCCGGCGTGTTCAGCATCGTCACGCTGCCGTCGCCGAACACATCCTTGTCGCCCTTGACCGGCTCGGCCTTGGACTTGCCCTCGAGCCACGGCAGCACGCCTGCGCGGTCGCCGGCATCGGTCGATGTCCTGAGCTGCTCCAGATCCTCCGCGCCGATCAGCAGGGTCGCGCCCGGAAACGCCGCCGCCTGGCCGGTATGATCGCCATGGCGGTGGCTGACGCCGATATAGCGGACCTGCTCGGGCTTGATCCCGATCTCGGCGAGCTGGTCACGCAACGGCTTGCTGTCGCCGAGCGCCGCTTCGGGCAATCCGGCGTCCCAGATCAGATACTCGTCGCCGTGACGGATGAGGTAGCAGCTCACCACCAGGTCGCGCTTCTGCCCGTCGAAACGGTGCGTGTCGCTTAATTCGTCGAAGTCGATGCCGTTGAGAACGCCGCAGGGGAGCCGCCACAGCTCGACCTCGGGCGCCGGCGCGGGGGTCAGGAACAGGGCGGCAAAAGCGAGCAGGTTCATGGCGTCAGGCTCCGGGCAGAGGGCTCTCCCTCCGTGATGCCCTCAACCGCCGTTGTAAATCTTAGGGCGCATAGACATTCAGCGACGCGGGAGCCACTTCTTAAGCCCCTCCCCTGAAGGGGAGGGGCTAAGAAGTTGAATGTCGATATGTCTCAGTTCGAAGCGGCGAGCTTCGATCCGTCGGCCAGTTCGGCCTTGATCGGCGCGGCATCCTTGCCGCGCGGGATCGTCGATGCATAGGCCGCGGCGAGGCCGCTCAAGACCGTTCCGGCTACCAATGCCACCAGCGCCCGCTTCATCGCCCATCCCCTTACGCACCCGCCGCCATCAACTCCCTGACGTCGGTCAACCGCCCGGTAACCGCTGCTGCCGCTGCCATTGCAGGCGACACCAGATGGGTCCTTGCCCCGGGACCCTGCCTTCCTACGAAATTTCGATTCGAGGTGGAAGCACAACGTTCGCCGCTAGGTACTTTATCGGGGTTCATTGCGAGACACATCGAACAACCCGGCTCACGCCATTGGAATCCGGCCTCGATGAAGATGCGGTCGAGCCCCTCGGCCTCGGCCTGGCGCTTGACCAGCCCCGATCCCGGCACGATCAGCGCCTGGCGGATTCCCGCGGCGACATGCCGCCCCGCGACCACCGCCGCGGCGGCGCGCAGATCCTCGATCCGGCTGTTGGTGCAGCTGCCGATGAAGACATGCTCGATGCCGATATCCTGCATCGCGGTGCCCGCCGCGAGCCCCATATAGTCGAGCGACTTCTGCGCCGCGACGCGCTTGGACGGGTCGGCGAAGCTCTCGGGATCGGGGACGAAGCCGGTGATCGGCACGACATCCTCAGGGGAAGTCCCCCAGGTCAGCGACGGCGCGATGTCGGTGGCGTGGAGCACCACGCTCTTGTCGTACGCCGCGCCCGGATCGGTCGGCAGCGTCCGCCAATAGTCGACCGCCTTCTCCCAATCCTCGCCCGCAGGCGCCAGCGGGCGGCCCTTGAGATAGGCGAAGGTCTTCTCATCCGGCGCGATCAGCCCCGATCGCGCGCCGCCCTCGATCGACATGTTCGACACCGTCAGCCGCCCCTCGACCGACATCGCCCGGATCACTTCGCCGGTGAACTCGATGACATGCCCGGTGCCCCCGGCGGCGCCGATCCTGCCGATGATCGCGAGGATCACGTCCTTCGGCGCCACCCCGAAACCCAGCGACCCGTCGACCCGGACCTCCATCACCGCCGACTGGCGCAGCAACAAGGTCTGAGTCGCAAGCACATGCTCGACTTCGCTCGTACCGATTCCGAAGGCGAGCGCCCCCAGCGCGCCGTGCGCCGAGGTATGGCTGTCGCCGCAGACGAGCGTGGTCCCGGGCAGGGTGAACCCCTGCTCGGGGCCGATGACATGGACGATACCCTGCTCGGCCGCATTGGCGTCGATCAGCCGCACCCCGAATTCGGCGGTGTTGCGCGTCAGCGCCGCGAGCTGCGCCGCGCTCTCGGGATCCTTGATCGGCAGCGCGCGGCCATCGGTGCCAACGCGCGCAGTGGTCGGCAGATTATGGTCGGGCACCGCCAGCGTCAGGTCGGGCCGCCGCACCTTGCGCCCCGCCACGCGCAGCCCGTCGAACGCCTGCGGGCTGGTCACCTCATGGACGAGGTGGCGGTCGATATAGATCAGGCACGTCCCGTCGTCGCGGCGCTCGACGACATGGTCGGCCCAGATCTTCTCGTACAGGGTCAGCGGCTTCGCCATGGCCGCGCTCTAGTCGAATCGTGCGCCGCCGCAACCCGCTCCGCAATTTTCCGTCGCAAAGCCCAGCTATTTTGCCGGGGCCCTGGCAGCCTCCGCCTGCAGATAGGCGTGGAGCGCCGCGACCTCGGCGTCGCTCAGGTGCGACAAATCGTCCTTGCCCACACGCGCCATCAGCCCCAGGTCGCGCGGCGACAGCCCCACCCCGGTCTTGAGCAGCTTGCGGAACGCCGGCAGGTCATAGGCCGGCGCGATCTCGACCAGCGACGGCACGCGGCGGCCGTCGTCATGCGCCTTGCGCTCCTCGCGCAGCGAATGGCAGCCGGCACAGACCGTGTCGGCGATATAGGCGCCCATGTCCGCCGAGCGCCGGGGCTGCGCCCGCGACGCCTGGCGCACTTCGGGCCCGATCGCGCCGGCGAGGATCGCGGCGCGCCCCATCGGGCCGAAGCTCAGCCCGTCCTTGCGGTCGGCGGCCCCGGGCTTGAGCGTGCGGATCCAGCCGATGATCCGCGCCAGATCCTCGTCGGCGACGCCGTTATGCCCTTCGACCGGCATGACGAAAGTGGCGGTGCCGTCGCGCTTGACGCCGAAGCGGATCAGCCGCGCCAGCTCGGCGTCCGAATATTGGGCCGCGATGGGCGCCAGCGCCGGCGGCGCGACATGGAGCACCATCGGCACGTCGACGATCAGCGTGCCCTGTCCATCGGGGCCATGGCAGCCGCGGCACCCGAGCGCCGATGCGAGCCGCGCGCCCTCGGCGATGCCGGCGGGCGTCCGCTCGGCGGCGATCTGCGGCGCGGGCACCGCATGGCTGCTGCGGATGATCCATTCGGACCCGGCATAGATGACCACCAGCGCGAGCACGATGATCGCCCCGACCACGATCGCGATCTTCTTCAGCATCCGCATGACGTTGAATTCTCCCCCGATTTCGGGGGCCGCCTATGCCATATTCGTTACGCTCCCGCCACCTCTTTGGGCGAGACATAGCTGGCGTCATGCGCGAACGGCATCGGCGCGCGGTCACGCAGCGCCGCGAGCACTTCGGCGAACCCGGTCTCGCAGCGAAAGCCCAGCACCCGCTCGGCCAGCCCCGCGTCATAGACTCGCCCGATGCTGCGCGGCAGCCGCCACCCCTGCCGCGCATAGAGTTCGGCCGCATCGGGAAAGTGCCGCGCGATCACCGCCTGCGCATCGGCCTTGAGTTCGGCGCACGCCGCACGCGCGAACGGCGTCGGCGCCGAGAGGATGAAGGTGCCGAAGCCGATCGCCGGCGCCTTCTCGAGCGCGACGAGGTGCGCCCGCGCGGCATCCTCGACCGTCAGCCGCCGGTTGAGGAACTCGTTGGCCTTGGTGTTCGGCCCCGAAAGGTCGCGATGCGTGTCGTCCTCCTCGGGGAAGAAGCGCGCCGTCCGCAGCACCGCGCACCCCAGCCCATGCTCGAGATGCGCCAGCCGGCAGAGCTGCTCGGCGGCAAGCTTGGTCACGCCATAGATGTTGCGAGGGGCAAGCGGCCCCGACGCCTCGTCGAGCCAAACCGCCTCCGCCGCCCGTTCCGCGCGGATCGCATCGGAGATCATCAGCGAGGTGGTCGAGGTGAACACGAACCGGTCGTGCCCCGCCGCCTTCGCCGCCTCGATCAGGTTGAGCGTCCCCGTCACGTTGACGTCGACGAACGCCTGCGCCGGATAGCGGACGATGTCGGGCTTGTGCAGCGCCCCGCCATGGATCACCGCCTCGATTCCGTGCTCGCCGAAGGTCCGGTCGACCAGCCCCCGGTCGGCGACGCTCCCCAGCACCTGCGTGTCCGCCCCCGGCGCGACGTCGAGCCCGATTACCCGATGCCCGGCCTCGCGCAGCATCGGCGCAAGGAAACGGCCGAGCCAGCCGGACGAGCCTGTCAGGAGAATCCGCATGGCGGGCCTATGCCCAATCCGCCGCCCGGGCGAAAGCCGTCAGGCCGCCGCCTGCACCGGCGACGCCAGCCGCTCGGCGGGATCGTGCGCGTCCGCCCAGTCGGTCCGCCGCGGCATCCAGACATTGGCGAACAGGATCGGCAGCTTGAGGAACAGCAGCTCCGAATGGATGAAGGTGTCGATCGCCCGCTCCCACCATTTGGGGTCGCGCTTGCCATTGGCCTTGAGCCAGCCGTCATAGGGCGCCCAATGGCTCGGCTCGTCCTTGTGGACGATCTGGAAGATCTTCATCATCACCTTGTCGTCGCGAACCAGCGGATGCTTGAGCAGCACCTCGACCTGCTTGAACCCGCGCTGCTCGGTCAGCGAGATCACTCGACAGAGCTTCTCGAACTCGTCGTCCTTGGCGATGATCGCCTGGGTATCGAGATTGTCGATGGTGGTGCGGAAGACGATCTCGACGAAGCGGTCGATATGCCCGCAGGTGCGGTCGACCCGGAGCGGCATCTTGCCCTGCAGCTCGAACCAGCGCTTGAACATCACATAGTGCTTGCGCTCGTCGGCGCGGTGCTTCTCGATATCGGCGATGAGCTGGTGATCGTCGGGCGCGCGGGCGCGAACGGCCTCGAGCACCCGGTCGATGCTCGTATAGCCGCGATGCTCGTTATAGATGTAGATCGAGGCCAGCAGGTCGAGATAACGGCGGCGGAAAGCAGCTAGAAACATGGGTTAACGCTACGCCTGCCGCAGCGCAGCGTCAAACACCCAGATCAACCGGGTCATCGTTGCTGCGGCCCGAAAAGACGCGGCGGCGGGCCCGTCTCGTCGATGCGCAGGGTCCGCGCGACGCCGTCGATCTCGACGATCGTCTGCGCCGGCTCGTCCGCGTCATACACCGCTTCGAGAATGACCGCATAGTCGCCGAGCAGCGTGATCCACATTTCGGAGACCGTCTCGACCGGCGTCCCCGCGCGGTTGCGCGTCGTATGGGCGACGCGGACATGCGCGCCGACGCCCATGAACGAGGCCAGCGCGGGGGCATCGAGCACCTCGAGGCCGCCGGACTGCCGCCGCATCGCGTCCGTCAGCCGAGTCAGCAGCTCGACAGGGTCCAGCCTGAGCATCGAATCGGACAGCGCCAGGTAGTTGACCTTCATCGTCGGATTAATGCCGGGATGGTTCGCCGGATATTTGACCAGCGTGAGGAACGGCGCGCTGCCGGTCTGCGCCGAGCGCCGGAATTCCGGGCTCCGATAGGTCAGGCCGCGCAGCTTCTCGACCGACGGGTCGGGCGGTGTGATCGACCAGCCCCCGGGCATCTCGACCGAGATGCCGCCCGCAGGCGCGGTAACCCGCTCGACGCCCTGCGCGAAGGCGGGCGTGGCCAGCGCGACCAGCGACGCAAGGATCGCCGCAAGCAATCTCATGCGCCCTCTCCCAGGCCCGGGCTCAACCGTCGTACTTCGCCGTCGTCTTCGCCGCGATTTCCTCCGCGCTCACCCCCCTCGCCCTCTCGACCAGCTGGAAGCGCGAGTCGTGATCGGGCCGCTGGAACACCGCGAGATCGGTGATGATCATGTCGACGACATTCTTGCCGGTCAGCGGCAGCGTGCAGGCCGGGATGAACTTGGGATCGCCATTCTTGGAAGTGTGCTCCATCACCACGATGATCTTCTTGACCCCGGCGACCAGGTCCATCGCCCCGCCCATCCCCTTGATCATCTTGCCGGGGATCATCCAGTTGGCGATGTCGCCATTCTCGGCGACTTCCATCGCGCCGAGCACGGTCAGGTCGATATGCCCGC
>JAZKCD010000042.1:0-161126 GCA_040388355.1 Pseudomonadota bacterium
CTAAGGCCTTGCAAGAGCAAGACCTAAGTCTGCGCAACCCTCTCCCTATGGGAAAGGGGAGCCGTGCAGCTAATTGAGTGCGGACCCTAGTCGGAACCGGCCGATCTGCCTGGTCCTCCGAATTGATCACGGGATTCGCTCCGATACGAAGCAAAAAACCGGCACCCGTGCGGACATGTCCGCAACTAACGCCACCAAGACCTTGAAAGTAATTGCAGAGGGATTGCCTTGACGTTACCCGTTCTCGGGGGAGGCGGGGTGTGTATCTCTCGAAATCGGCATCATTCCACTGTGAATTCCGCAGTGCCGCGGCGCGTGGCGCCGGCGATGCCGGTCGTTTGCGGCGCGCGCTCCGCATAGGGTCGCCCGGGCGGTGAGCGGCATCACCTACCAGTCGCTGCGTGACCGGATCCTCACCGCCATCGAAGCCCCGCGGGGGACGACCCCCGGGATGGTCGACGGGATCGTCATCGAATCGCAGACGGTGCCGTTCTGGAAGCTGTTCAACCGCGATCCTGCGGGCGGCGGCGCCGGCGACGACGGCGATTTCGGCACCTCGATCCTCGACCTGCGCGTCACGCGGCTGGCGTCCGGCTGGGGCACGCTGGGGGGGATCGCGATCGGCGTGATGATCGGCCTGCCGGCCGGCGTGCCGGGGCTTCTGGCCGGCGCGTTGTTCGGCGCCCTGCTCGGCTCGCTGATCGGAATCGGCCTGATCGTGGGGCTCGCGGCGGGCGCCGCGCGGCTCGGCGCCACCTGGACGCTCGTGCTTGCCGCCGCCGCCGTCCTGTGGCTGACCTGGCTGATGCTGCAATGATCGCCGATACGATGGCCGGGAAGGAGGCATCCGCCGATGAGCGGTGAAAAATGCACCAGCTATGAGGTTCTCGCGGCACAAAACCTGCTGCGCGAGCAGGCGCGGCTGCTCGAATTGCAGACCCGTGCCGACGCCGCGCAAGCGCGGCTCGCCGCGACGCTCGGCCGCGCGGCGACGCTGCGCATCGAAGCCGCGATTCCGAGCCTGGCCGCGGGCGCGACGGCGAGCCAGCTCGAAGCCTATATCGCCGCCGCGGACGCCATGATCTGGGAAGTCGAGGCGATGCTGCTGCGCCGGGACATGCTCCGCAACCTCACTTCATTCGGGCTGACCAGCGGGGTCGGCGCCTGGACCGCGCCTGTCGGCGATGCCGAAGCGCCGGACCCCGGCGTCGACGAGCGAAAGGCGCGGCAGGCGCTCGCGGCGCGGCTGATCGAGCGGGTGAAGGAGCCGTCGCTGGACGCTGCCCGCCAGGCGCAGCTGCTGGCTGCCAAGCTGGCCGGTTGCGACGATGCCAAGCGCGCGGCGCGCCTCGAGGACGAGCTGCGCCATGCGGTCAGGCATGCCAACGAGGAGACCGCACGCCGGAGCGCCAATGCGCAGCGCGCGACCGCGCTGCTCGGCAGCCTGATCGGGCTGGGCGGCGAAGCGGTCGACTCGCTTCGCGCCCGGCTCGAGGCGCTCATCGCCGAGCGCAGCGCGGTGCCGGCGCAGCTCGCCGAAGCCGTCGCGACCGCGGGCGCGGCGGCGCTGGCGGAGATCGATCGTCTCTATCTGGTCGACGTGCTGCGCAGCGAATTCGGCAAGGCCGGCTATTCGGTGTCGAACGACCAGCTGACGACGGCGGTCGTCGAAGGCGGGGAGGTCGTCCTGCTCGACAGCCGCCACGGCGATTACGGGATCAGGCTGCGGTCGGACCCGGAGGCGAGCACCTTCGGCGTCGAGATGGTCCGCTTCGAGGACGGGCACCCGCGCACCCAGCTCCAGGACCAGCGCGACAAGGAAGCCGAAGCCGATTTCTGTCCGCGCTTCGGCGATGTCCGCCGCGGCATGGATGCACAGGGCATCGAGACCAAGCTCGCACGCCAGGTTCCGATCGGCATGCGCCGCGTCGAAACCGTTGCGCGTCCCGGCGCGCCCCAGATCGAGGAAGTTCGTCGCGCGGCGCGCCTGCGGGCAAGATCGTTTCGGGGCTAGGCGATGGCGACGGGGATCGATCCGGCCGTTGACGGCGACGCGGCGGAAGGCGGGGCCGACGCGCGCCAGTGGCCGCGCTGGCTCGAGGAAATCGACCTGACGCTGTCGATCTGCCCGCAATTCATTCTCTACGGCAATATCCACGACAATTACCTGGTGCCGATAAACCGGATGATCGTTCCGGCCGCGATCGTCGACGCGCTATGGGCGCGGCTGAACCGGCGCGGCTATGAATTCCTCCTGCTCTACGATCCGTCGGTGGGGCTCAGCGTCCATCCCGCCTCGGCGCGGGCGACGGCGGAAGCGGCGCTGCGAAGCCAGGGCTCGCTCAACCTGAGCTTTCCGGCGGACAATCGCGAGCCGCGCGACCTCAGGCCGACCGACCTGCCCGCGCTCATCCGGGCAGTCTATCGCTCGGGCGCCTGCGGCCTCGTCGTCCAGAATGCGTCGCGGCTCATCGCATCGGAGGATCTGTCGCCGCCGATGCTCGAGCTGTTCGCGGCCTGCGCGCAGAATGCGCAATCGGCGCTGCCGCGGCCGACCCGGCCGCCGCAGAAGCAGCCCCTGTTCAATCCGGTGTTCTGGCTGGTCGACACGATGCACGACCTGCCGAGCTGGCTCGTCGTCGGCGGCGAGCGCAGCCGGGCGGTCTCGGTGGCGCCGCCCGATGTCGAGGACCGGCACAAATGCGCCGTCCAGCTCGCCTCGTCGCTGTCGGGCGACCCCGATCCCACGGCGCGGAAGACTGCCATCGAGCGCTTCGCGCTGCGCGCCGAGGGCCTGACGCTCAGGGAGATGGCGGCGGTGGCGCATATCGCGCGTGACCAGAATGTGGCGATCGAGGACATCGCCGACGCCATCCGATACTATAAGGTCGGGGTGACCGAAGATCCGTGGAACAAGCCGCTGCTCCGCACCCGGATCGCCAGCGGCGAGCGCGAGATCGGCCGGACGGTCAAGGGCCAGAACGCCGCGATCCGCCAGACGCTCGACATCCTGATCCGATCGGTGATGGGGCTTCACGGGGCACAGGCGTCGAGCTCGACCAACCGGCCGCGCGGCGTGCTGTTCTTCGCCGGGCCGACCGGCGTCGGCAAGACCGAGCTGGCCAAGGCGGTCAGCCGCCTGGTCTTCGGCAACGAGGATGCGTGCCTGCGCTTCGACATGAGCGAATTCTCGGCGGAGCAGAGCGAGGCGCGGCTGATCGGCGCGCCGCCGGGCTATGTCGGTCACGGCGCCGGCGGCGAGCTGGTCAATGCGGTTCGCCAGCAGCCCTTCTGCGTGCTGCTGTTCGACGAGATCGAAAAGGCGCATCCGCGGATCCTCGACAAGTTTCTCCAGATCCTCGAGGACGGACGCCTCACCGACGGGCGCGGCGACACCGTCTATTTCTCCGAAGCGGTACTGATCTTCACCTCCAACCTGGGCATCGTGCGCAGGCTGCCCGGGGGCGGAACCGAGATCGCGGTCAAGCGCGGCGAGGATTCGCCGGCGTTCATCCGCGAGACGATCCTCGAGGGGATACGGGACCATTTCCGCAAGGAGCTGGGCCGGCCCGAGCTGCTCAACCGCATCGGCGAGAACATCGTCGTGTTCGATTTCGTCGACGAGGAGACCGCGCGGGAGATCCTCGACCGGCTGCTCGACAACATCTTCGCGCGCGTGGCGCGCACGCAGGGCCTGCGCCTCGAACTGGCCCCCGCCGCGAAGGAATATCTGTTTGAGGCGTGCATCACTCGGCTCGACGATGGCGGGCGCGGCATCGGAAACATGCTCGAAATGGCGCTGGTCAATCCGCTGGCGCGCGCGCTGTTCGAGACCAATCCACGGGGAAGCCGCGCATTGATCGCCGAAATCCGCGCCGATGCGGGCAAATATTCGGTGCGCCTCGAATGCTGATCCGGATCAACCGCATTCATTATCCGGTGACTGCGCTCGGGCCCGGGCGCCGTGTCGGGATCTGGGTGCAGGGCTGCTCGATCGGCTGCCCGGGATGCGCCTCGCGCGACACATGGGAGGCCGGCGCGGGCCGCGAGGTCGCCGTCGAGAGCGTGCTGCGCCATTGCCGCGAGCTCGAAGGCGAGGTCGATGGAATCACGATCAGCGGAGGCGAGCCGTTCGAGCAGCCCGAGGCGCTGCTCGCGCTGCTCGACGCGCTCGACGGCTGGCGCAGCGAGTCGGGGCGGGAGATCGACCTGCTCTGCTACAGCGGCCTGCCCCTGGCACGGCTGCGCCGCGATTTTCCCGCGATCCTCGCGCGCCTCGATGCGGTCATTCCGGAGCCCTTTGTCGACCGGCTGGTGCCCGAGGGACCGTGGCGCGGCTCGGCGAACCAGCCGCTGGTCGCGCTGAGCGCGCTCGGCGAGCGCCGCTATGGCGCGGCCGGAATGGCGCAGGCCGCAGCCGCGCGCCCGATCCAGGTCGACGTCCAGGGCGGCCAGGTCTGGTTTATCGGCATCCCCGGGCGCGGCGATCTCGACCGGCTGGTCGACGCCTGCCGGACGCGCGGGATCGTCATGGAGGGGGCATCATGGCGTTCGTGAAAATCTGCCCGCTCTGCGGCCATCACACAGCGCCCGATGCCGCGGTCTGCGCCGATGATACCTGCAACTACAGTCTCGTCGGAGTCATCCCGGAGCCGTTCGAAGAGAGTGGCGGCGTGGGCACGGGCGGGGCGCCATCCGCTGCCGGCGGAAAGATCCTCGAGCTGATCTTTCCGTTCGGACCCCGGACGATCACCGAAAACACCGTGCTCGGCCGGATCAACGCCGATTTCGGCGCGCAGATCGCGGCGTCCGAAAACGGGCGCCACGTCTCGGGCGAGCATGCCGCGATCCTGGTGCGCGACGGCAATTTCTTCGTCCAGCATATGGGCCGGTCGGACCGCAACCGGACCTATGTCGACAGGGAGGAGCTGGCCGACGGCCAGGAAGTCCAGCTGCGCGAAGGCCAGACGCTGTCGCTTTCGAAATTCTACCACGTCCAGGTCCGGTTCCGGTAGCCGCGATGTACGTCACGATCACCGCATCGTCGCATCCCGGCATCGCCCGTCCGGACAATCAGGATTGCGTCGGTTTCGGCAGCTGGCGTTCGGCCGCGGCGATGTGGCGGCCCGTGCAGCGCCGCATGCGGCTCGACCGCCCGTTGCTGTGTGTCGTCGCCGACGGGATCGGCGGGCGCGCCGGCGGCGCCGTGGCGAGCGACGTCGCGGTGCGCGCGCTCCTCGACAGAGTCGACAAAATCGTCCGGCCCGAGGACGTCATCTTCGTCCTTCGCGAGACCGATCACGCCATCTGCGAGCATATGCGCGGCGATCCCGCGCTCGAAGGCATGGGAACGACGGTGGCGGGCCTGCTGATCCGCGAGGACCGGCAGATCTGGTTCAACGTCGGCGACAGCCGCATCTACCAGTATCGCGATCCCTTCCTGCGCCAGGTCAGCGTCGATCATGTGCTGCACGCCGACAGGCCGGGGGCACGGTCGCATGTCATCGTCCAGTCGCTCGGCGGCGCGACTTCGCCTTCGCGGCTCGATCCGCATGTCGAGGCCGGCGAGCCCGCGCTGGTGCCTTCGCGCTGGCTGATCTGCAGCGACGGCCTCAGCGACATGCTCAGCCGCGAGGACATGGAGAAGGCGATGCAGGGCGACGACCTTGGCGCCTGGCTCAACCTCTTCGCCGGCGCGATGGAAGCCGGCGCGATGGACAATATCTCGATCATGCTGGTCTCGATCGAGCCCGACGAAGAAGGACGGGGCGATCATGGGTGACGGGAACCGCAGCGACGACCAGCCGCCCGGCCACGCGCCGACGGTGACCGACGAACGCCACGGCGGCGATGTCGAGCCCCTCCCGGTCGCGCACCCCCGGACGGTGACCGACGAACGCCACGGCAGCGACGTCGAGCCCCTCCCGGTCGCGCACGCCGTGACCGAGACCGACGAACGCCACGGCAGCGACGTCGAAACCCGGCGAACCCCGCGCGGGCCGGCCTTCACGGACGACCGTCGCGGCGGCACGCCCCCGGGTGTCTCGCGCACGATTCCCGACGACAGCTACGGCGCCGATACCGTCGGCCGCGACCGCGCGGGCGGCGCCGGGCGGAGCGATCCCCCGGGGCAGGGGGGCGATCGCGGCGGCGCGAACGGGCCGCGCACCCTGCCCGAGCGGCTGCGCGCCGATTGGGAGTTCGAGGAGCGGCTTTCGCGCCGCGGCGGCGAGGCCGAGCTGTGGGTGGTGCGCAGCCGCCATCCGGACACGCGCGACGAGCGCCGCGTCGTCAAAATCTATCATTCGCCGGTACAGGTCGACCCCCAGATCATGCGCACGGTCGCGCGGCTCGATCCGGCGCATGTGGTGCGGCTGTACGAGCAGTTCCGCAGCGACGATCAGGAGGTCGAGCTGCTCGAATATGTCCGCGGCGGCTCGCTCGACCAGCTCATCGAAGCCGAGGGGCCCGTGCTTCCGCCGGAGCGGCTCCAGGAAGTGGTCCGCGAGCTGGCCGAGGCGCTCGCCGCGGTCCATCGCGCCGAGATCGTCCATCGCGATCTCAAGCCGGCCAATATTCTCGTCCGCAGCCGCGCCCCGCTCGACCTTGTCCTCACCGATTTCGGCATCGCGGTGCATCTGGAAGGGGCGACGCGCGTCGATGCCAGCGGCAGCAAGACGCAATCCTACGCGTCGCCCGAATCGACCTGGTACGAGACCGCGCGCGCTTCGGACTGGTGGTCGCTCGGGATCATGATCGTCGAGATGGTGACGGGGCGGCATCCGTTCGCCGCCGAAGGAACCGCGGGACTCGTGTCGCTGGGCCAGATGGTCAAACGCCTCACCAACGACGATGTCGAGGATCTCGTCGCCGGGGTCGAGGAACCATGGCGACTGCTGTGCCGCGGGCTGCTGCGGCGGAACATGGACAATCGCTGGGGCATCGAACAGGTCCGGGCCTGGCTGGACGGCGATACGACGCTCGAAGTTCTCGCGGAGGAGGCGCCGGGCATGCCGCCGTTCCGCTTCGCCGGAACCGGCCGCGAACATTATGCCCTCCGCGAAGTCGCACGCGCGCTGTCCGATCATTGGCCCGAGGCCACCGCCAGCTTCGCACACAACGAATTGCAGGAATGGCTCAACCGCGCGTGCGACCAGGCGACCATCCTCTCGGGCGTCGCCGAGATCGACCAGGCGCATGGGCGGCGCGATATCTCGCTCAACGATGCGGTGTTCCGCACCATCCTGACGATCGATCCCCTGATCATCCCGAACTATCGCGGCTATGCGCTGGATCCCCCGGGCCTCGGGCGGTTGGCCGAGGGTGCGCTCGAAGAACAGCCGCTTCCGGCCGAGATCATCCGCGAGCTGCTCGAACAGGGCGCGCTCTCGACCTATGCCGAGATGCGTGGGAACCCCTGGTATGACGAGGTCGAACGCGCCTGGCACCACCAGCTCGACTCCTATGTGGCGCTGGCCCCGCTGGTGCCCGAAGGCGCGCGCGCGCTGCTTTCCCAGCGCTTGCCGGTCGCCGTGGCCGCGGGGCTGCGCTCGAGCCTGCCCGACGCCGATTCATGGGGGCCGCCGAGCCGCGAGACCGCGCAGGCCAACCGGCTCCAGGGCCGGTTCGCGCCGCAATGGTTCAGGGACCTCGAAGCGCTGATCGCGAGCATGACCTTCACCTCGCTGGTGGGCCTGCACATCGTGCGCGGCGTCGCGGAGGCCGAATTCCGGGAAGCGGAAGCACGGCATCGCGAGGAACGCGCGAAGCGGTTTTCGCAGACCCTGACGGCGGGGCGAGTCGCCGGGATCATCGCAATCGTCCTGCTGGCGGTGCTCGGCGCGGCATCGCTGCTCGGGCTGTTCGCGCGCTAACCTTGCGGATCGGCGAGCAGCAGTTTCGCGGCGGCCACCGCCCCGTCGCCGCGGATCGTGCCGGCGATGGCGGCCGCCCGTTCGCGGGTTTCGGCCGCCAGCGCCGTCCGCAGTCCGGCGGACAGCGACTCGACCGTCGGCGCCGGACCGTCGTGCGCGGCCCCGATCCCCAGCGCCGCCACGCGGCCGGCCCAATAGGGCTGATCGCCGATCTGGGGCACGACCAGTTGCGGTGCGCCCGCGCGCGCCGCCGCCGTCGTCGTGCCCGCACCGCCATGGTGGACGACCGCGGCGACCCGGCCGAACAGCGCCTGCTGGTTGACTTCGCCGGCGACGAAGCAGTCGCCGCCGCCGTCGACCGGCGCGAGCTCGGCCCAGCCGCGCAACAGGAGCGCGCGGCGGCCCTGCGCGCGGATCGCGTCGATGGCGACCCGTGCGGCATCCTTCGCGGCGCTCATCGGCATGCTGCCGAAACCGACGCAGACCGGCGGCGTGCCGGCATCGAGGAACGCCGCCAGCTCGGCCGGCAGCCGGCGATCGTCGGGCAGGATCCAGGCGCCGGTCTGCACCGCATCGCGCAGATCGGTCGGCTGCCACGGACTCAGCACCGGATCCGACGCCAGCCACGGGTGCGCGGTGAGGACGCGATCATGGACATTGTCCAGCGGCGGCATGCCGATCGACACGCGATAGGCATTGATCCCCTCGCCGAACACCGCGTTCATGGTCTGCGCGTGGTGCGACCATAAGGCGCGGGTATCGGCGATGTCCGCCGGGAGCGGCCGGCCCGGAAAGGCGTGGGGCCGGTGATGCGTCGAGGGCAGCCAGATCGGGCAGAAGGTCGCGTAGACGAAGCGGATGCCCCGTTGCTCGGCGACGAGGTGCGCGGCTGCCGTCGAGGGGAACAGGCCCGCCGCCACGATCACGTCGCATCCTTTAGCCGCCGCGCCGATCGCTTCATGCTGCGCGGCGACGATCTCGGCGGCGCGCTGGGTCAGGTTGACCGCCGCCGGGTTCGCCATCGCCCGCGTCGCCCATTCGCGGACCGACGCGAAGGCCGGCGCCAGCTTCACTCCGGCGCGGTCGAGCAGGGCTGCGAACTCCGCGTCGGGGGGCGCGCACACCACTGCCTCCGCGCCGAGCGCCTGCAGCGCGACGGCGAGCGCCGCCATCGGCTGGACGTCTCCGCGCGACCCGTAAGTCGATAAAAATGCTCGCATTTTCGCTTGCTCCCTCGCTGGTTCGAATCGAGGGCAACGCTCATGGCACATGACCGGGGGCTGGACACAAGTCCCCCCATGCGCTATAGGATTTAAATGGGAAGCGGGTCGCGCTTCCCTTTTTCATATCCGCCGCCGATCGAACGCGACGCCCGCGCGCGGCGTCTAGAGCTCTTGAATCCAGATATTGCGGAAGCTGAGCGGTGCGCTCGGGTCGCCGTGATCCTGCAGCTTGATCGGCGAGGCGCCGTGCGCCTTGTAGCCCGGCGCGCCGATATAGACGGTCTCGCCGCGCAGCTTGAAATGATCCTGCACCAGCACGCCGTTCATCGTGGCGGTGACGACGGCCGGGCTCTTGAGCGAGCCGTCGGGGTTGAAGACCGGTGCGGTCCAGGTCACGTCGTAGCTCTGCCACTCGCCCGGCGGACGCATCGCGTTCGCCAGCGGCGCGGCCTGCTTGTAGATGCTCGCGGCCTGGCCGTTGACGTAGGTCTTGTTGTCGTAGCTGTCGAGGATCTGGAGCTCGTATCCGGCATCGCCGCCGCCGGTCGAGGCGAGGAACAGGCCGCTATTTCCCCGGGCCTGGCCCGTGCCGGTGATCCCGGCGGGGACGCGCCATTCGAGGTGGAGCCGATAATTGGTGAAGCGGCGCCGGGTCTCGATGTTGCCTGTGCCCTTGCGCACGGTGAACACGCCGTCGGCGACCGTCCATTGCGCGGGGGACTTGTCCTTGACCGACACCCATTCGTCGAGCCCGGCGCCGTCGAACAGGATGATCGCGCCGGCCGGGGGCGGGGCCGCCGTTGCGGGCTTGGGCGCAACCACCGGGGGCTCCGGCGTCCAGACTTCGGTGTCCTCGGGACGGGCCGGGTTGGGCGCATCCTGCGGGTTGGGCCCGGTCATCAGCAGGGCGAGGCTGGCGGCAAAGAATATCATGGCCGGCAGGATACCAGCCTTGCACCAAAGGTCCAGCGGGAGGCAAGCGTTGCGCTCGCGTGCGGAGACGGGCATTCTCGGCGCGATGACGACAAGCGAGGCATGATGCTCAAGATACTGACTTTCACCGCTGCCGCGCTCTGCGCAGCCACGCCGGCACTGGCGCAGAACGACATGGCGCCTGCCGCGGGCCATTTGAGCGAATGGAGCGACGCGCCGGTGCGGCCGAGTCGGTCGGTGGTGTTCGTGGTGGCGGGGACGTACCGCGACGAGGGCAATCTGCGGGCGATCGACGTCGAGTCCGATGCCGACAGCGACGGCGACGGCGCCAAGGACAAGGGTGTGCTCACCGTCACCTGCAACGGCGGCGACACGCTTGGCGGGATGTTCAACCTCGCCGGCGCGGCGGCGGGCGACCGGCCGCGCAAGCTGGTGCAGGCCGGGGCCTCGTCGGCGCTCGCCACCGGCAAGACGCTCCGCGCGCGATGGGGCGTCGGCGCGGGCGGCCCGGCGCGCGCAGTGACGCTGGGCGCGGGCCAGGCCGAGGTCTGCGCGGGACTGGGCTAGAGTTCCCGCTCCGCGGGCTGGGCTAGAGTTCCCGCTCCGCGGGCTGGGTTAGAACTCCCACCCCGCGCGGTATTCGCGGTCGAGGAAGCGGTTGGCGTCGGCATTGTTGGTGATCCGCCCGGCGGCGCCGTCATAAGTGATCGGCTGCTCGGCGCGGAGCGCGACGAGGCCGAGGAGCATCGTCTCGGTCAGCGGGACGGCATATTCGAACGGGCAGGAGGCGTGCGCCACGCCGCGAATCGCGCGGACCCAGTTCATCTCATGGCCGTCCTTGCCGCCGGGGACGCGCGGCAGCGACATCGGCACCGCGTTCACGCGCTCCTGGAGGTCGACGCCGACCAGGTTCGGCCGGTCGCCATAGGTGCCGTGGATGAGCATGCCGCGCTCGCCGACATAAAGCACCCCGCCGCCCGGATCCATGCGCAGCCCGGCGGGCCAGCCCTCGGGCGTGGGGGGCATCAGCCCGCCATCGTACCAGGTCATCCTGAGCGGGCCGCGCGGGGCATGGCCGAACTCGTAATGGGTGACGCTGGCAAGCGGATAGCTGGTCAGCTCGGCGGGGCCGCGGCCGTCCCACGGATTGGTGTCGCCGCCCCAGGCGCTGTGGCGCGTCTCGATTCGCGTGGGCAGGCCGGGCTCGAGCGCCCAGACCGGGAAATCGATGAGGTGCGCGCCCATGTCGCCCAGCGCGCCGCACCCGAACGGCACCCAGCCGCGCCAGTTGAAATGCGCATAGTCGGGGTGGTAGCCCCAATCGGCGGTGGCCGGGCCGCGCCAGACGTCCCAGTCGAGGCTCTCGGGCACCGGCTGGGCAGGGGGCTTGGCGACGCCCTGCGGCCAGACCGGCCGGTTGGTCCAGACATGAACCTCGCCGATCCGGCCGATGACGTCGGCGCGGATGAGCTCGACCACGCGGCGGCCGTCATGCCCCGAATGGCCCTGATTGCCCATCTGGGTGACGAGCTTCGGGTTCGCGCGGGCGATGCCGAGCAAGGTGCGGGCTTCGCGGACGGTGTAGGTCAGCGGCTTCTGGACGTAGACGTGCAGGCCCCGCTCCATCGCCATCTTCGCGGCGACCGCGTGGTGATGGTCGGGCGTGGCGATCAGGACCGCGTCGACATCCTTCTGCTTGTCGAGCATCCGGCGATAGTCGGCGAACTTGGGCGCCTTGTCGTACGCTTCCTTGAGCGCCACCCGATCGGGGAGCAGCCTGCCCTGCTTGTCGCGCAGCGATTCCTCGACATGGTCGAAATCGGCATCGGCGAGCGCGACGATGTTCTGGCTGGTCAGCTTGGACATGTTCGACGCGCCCATGCCGCCCGCGCCGATTACGGCGATGTTGACGCGGTCGCTCGGCGCGGGCCGCCGGGTTTCCGCGTGGCCGCGGCCGGGAAGGATGGTCAGCCCGGCAGTGACGGCGGTCGCGCCGATCAGCGACCGGCGCGTGACGCCGTGCGGTCCGTTTGCGGTATCGGCCATTCTGCCCCTCTCCTGTCGCCGTCGCGCGACTCTCAGGCGGTCGGCGATCGGATCGGCAATGCGGCCGACAAGGTGCGCGGTTCTGACTACGTTGTCACGCGCCGAAAACCGCGCTTGCATCCTTGGCCTGCGGGAGTGATCATGGCCGCCAGGGGAGCCGCCGCCTTGCGCGCGGACAGAGGCATGCAACGCCCGCGCCCCCGAACTGGAGGATCGGATGCCTGACACGACCCGCCGCACGTTCCTGGCCATGGGCGGCGCCGCCGCCGCCACGTCGATGCTGCCTTTCCCCGCCTCGGCGAAGTCGTCGAGCGCGCTTCCCCCCGGGCTGCAGCTCTGGACGGTCAAGGACGAGCTGGCGAAGGACTTCGCCGGCACGCTCAAGGCGCTCAAGACGATCGGCTATGCCCGCGTCGAGGCGGCGGGCTGGGTCAACCAGGCCCCCGCGGCGTTCCGCGCCGGCGTCGCCGATGCCGGACTCGAATGCACTTCGTGCCATTTCGGCATGCGCGACCTGATGACCGACAGCGATGCCGACGCCCGGCTCGCCGCGGCGAAGGAAGTCGGCGTGACTTATGTCGTCGCCTCGTCGCCCCACGCATCGCGGCCGATGCCGGGGGGCATGCCCTGGACGCATGCAGTGGCGCAGAGCATGACGCTCGCCGACTGGCAGGCCAATGCCGAGCGGATGAATATCGTCGGCGCCAAGGCCAGGGCGCTCGGGCTGCGCTTCGGCTATCACAACCATTCGGCCGAGTTCCTGATGTACGACGGCAAGCTCGCCTGGGGCGAGCTGCTGCGGATCACCGATCCCGCCCTGGTCGCGTTCGAAGTCGATATCGGCTGGGTCGCCGCCGCCGGAGTCGATCCGGTCGAGGCGATCGGGCTCGGCGGCAAGCGCGTCCAGCTGCTCCACATCAAGGATCTCGCGTCGAAGCAGCGCACCCCGCACAAGCTGATCGACGACGAGACCACCGTGCCGATCGGCAAGGGCACGATCGACTGGAAGGCGGTCTTCGCCGCCGCCGACCGCCATGCGGCGATCCATAGCTGGTTCGTCGAGCAGGAGGCGCCGTTCGTCCAGCCGCCGCTCGCCGCGCTGGCTGAGAGCATCGCCTATCTCAACACGCTTCGCGCCTAGCTCGCGCGTGACACCGGTTCGCTATGCGATGGTCGGCGGCGGCGAGGGGGCGTTCATCGGCCCCGTCCACCGCACCGCGGCGGCGATCGCCGGCAATTGCCGGCTGGTCGCGGGCGCGCTGAGCGGCGATCCCGAGCGGGCGCGGCGTTCGGGCGCGGCGATCGGGCTGGCGCCGGAGCGCAGCTATGCCGGCTATGCGGCGATGCTGGCGGGCGAACTGGCACTGCCGGCGGACGAGCGCGCCGAGTTCGTCGCGATCGTCACCCCCAACCATATGCATGCTCCGGTCGCGATCGCCGCGCTCGACGCCGGGTTCCCGGTGCTCACCGACAAACCGCTGACCGACACGCTCGACGCCGCGCTGGGGCTCGAAGCGGCGGCGCGGCGGACCGGCGGGCTGGTCGGGGTGACGCACACCTATCTCGGCTATCCGATGGTCCGGCAGGCGTGCGCGCTGGTTGCCGAGGGCGCGCTCGGCGCGGTGCGGCGCGTCGCGGTCAAATATACGCAGGGCTGGCTCGCCCGCGCCGAGGACGGCGTCGGCAAGCAGGCCGAATGGCGGACCGATCCGGCGCGCTCGGGCCTCGCCGGCGCGTTCGGCGACATCGGCACGCACGCCTTCAACCTGGTCGAGTTCGTCACCGGCGAGCGGATGACCCGCCTCGCCGCCGAGCTGCGCGCCGCGGTGCCGGGCCGCGCGCTCGACGATGACGGCGCGGCGATGTTCCATCTGGCGGGCGGCGCGCGCGGCACGTTGGTCGCGAGCCAGATCTGCACCGGCGACGCCAACGGGCTCGAGATTTCGGTGTGGGGCGAGGCGGCCGGGCTGCACTGGCGGCAGGAGCATCCCAATCATCTGCGCGTTGCGCGGCGCGGCGGGCCCGAGGAGATCTGGACCCCGGGGGTCGACCGCGGTTACCTGGGCGAGGCGGCGATGGGGGTGACGCGGCTCCCGTCGGGGCATCCCGAAGGCTATCTCGAGGCCTTCGCGAATATCTATCGCGACTTCGCCGATGCAGTGCGCGGCAGTCCGCCCGCGCAGCCCTGCTATGCCAGCCTGGCGGACGGCGTCGCAGGGATGCGTTTCATCCAGGCGGCGCACGACAGCAGCGCCGCGGGTGCTGCATGGACGGATATTGGGACCGATCTTGAGGAGAGCGAACGATGAAGGGCCCGGCCATCTTCCTGGCGCAGTTCGCGGGCGACGAGGCGCCGTTCAACAGCCTGCCGGCCATGGCGAAATGGGCGGCCGATCTCGGCTATATCGGCATCCAGGTGCCGACCTGGGATTCGCGGCTGATCAATCTCGAGCGCGCCGCCGAGAGCCAGGGTTATTGCGACGAGATCGCCGGCATCTGCGCCGAGGCGGGCGTCGCGATCACCGAGCTTTCGACGCATCTCCAGGGCCAGCTTGTCGCGGTCCACCCCGCTTATGACGAATTGTTCGACGCCTTCGCGCCAACCCAGCTCCACGGCAAGCCCGCCGAGCGCACAGAGTGGGCGATGGAGCAGGTGCGGATGGCCGCCCGCGCCAGCCGAAGGCTGGGGCTGACCGCGCACGCCACCTTCCCCGGCGCGCTGCTGTGGCACACCATGTACCCCTGGCCGCAGCGCCCGGCGGGGCTGGTCGAGGAAGGCTTCAAGGAGCTGGCGAAGCGCTGGGTGCCGCTGCTCGACGTGTTCGACGAGAACGGCGTCGACGCCTGCTACGAGATCCATCCGGGCGAGGATTTGCACGACGGCATCAGCTACGAGCGTTTCCTCGCCGCGGCGAACAACCACGCGCGGGCGTGTATCCTGTATGACCCCAGCCATTTCCTGTTGCAGCAGCTCGATTATGTCGAGTTCATCCACATCTATCACGAGCGGATCCGGATGTTCCACGTCAAGGACGCCGAGTTCCGCCCGACCGGCCGCGCGGGCGTCTATGGCGGCTATGCCGGCTGGGCCGACCGCCCGGGCCGCTTCCGCTCGCTGGGCGACGGCCAGGTGGATTTCAGCCAGATCTTCTCGGCCTTCACCAAGCATGATTATGCCGGCTGGGCGGTGCTCGAATGGGAATGCTGCTTCAAGCATCCCGAGCAGGGCGCGGCCGAAGGCGCGCCGTTCATCGCCCGGCACATGATCCGCAAGGCCGACCGCGCGTTCGACGATTTCGCCGGCACCGCGCCCGATGCGGAGAAGAACCGGCGGGTGCTGGGGCTCGCCTGAACCCCAGCGCCTATCCTTTCTTCCTGCGCTCGACGACCCAGACCAGTCCGAAGATCACGAACAGGATCAGCGGGATCACCGCCACTGCCTGGAAGGATTGCGCCGCCGCCTCGGCGAGGACGGCGTTGAGCTCGGGTCCCGGCTGCAGGGCGGCGAAGGCGGCCTCGCCGCCGGCCTTCTTGAGCTTGGCGGCGTCGTAGATCGCCCCCAGCCTGGGCAGGACGAACTGGATCGCCATCGCGCCCGCGAAGCCGACGAGCCCGATCGTCCATGGCCCGCCGCGCGGGAACCGATGCGCGACCGCGGCGAGCATCGTCGGCCACATGAACGCGACGCCCACCGCCCACACCGTCGCCGCCACCAGAGCGGTGGCCGGCGAGGAAGCGACGCTCAGCAGATAGAGCCCGATCGCGGCGGGTATCGTGCACAGGAACAAAAGCCCCATGTCGGATACGCGATGCGACAGCGCGCCGGCGAAATGACGCATCACGAACATGATCGCGGACACATAGACGAGCAGCAATATGCCCTTCATCCCCACCGTATGCGTCAGCGCGACATCGACCCACGAACCCGGTGCGAGTTCGGCCGAAGCAGTGAGGAACATGATCGCGAAGAAGATCCAGAAGCTCGGCCGCACGAACGGCACGGCGATCATTTCCTTGAACGGCACGCCGAGCGCCTTGCTCTCGGTCGAGGGGAATTTCTGCGTGAGCGTCCACAGGCCCAGCACGAGCCCGGGCACGGTGATCAAGGCGATATAGGCGCGCCAGTCGAAGTCGAGCTGGCCGAGGCCGATGCTCGCCAGCCCGCCGACGACGATCCCCGCCGGCCACCAGGCATGGAGCACGTTGAGCCGATGCGTCTTGTCGTCGGGATAGAGCGCCGCGGTCATCGGATTGATCGACGCCTCGGTGCAGCCCCAGCCGATGCCGGTCAGCGCCATGCCCGCGGTGACGAGCGTGCCGACCCCGGCGCCCGCTGCGAGGCTGGGCGCGGCGAGGATCAGCAGCGATCCGCCGACGAAGCAGGCCGAGGCGAGGAGCAGCACACGCTTGACTCCGACCAGGTCGAGCAAGGGCGCGAGAATGAGCAGCGAAAGCGCGAACCCGCTGAACGCCGCGCCGAGCGCGCCGCCGATCATCGCGCCCGACGTGGCGGGGTCTACGGGATCGAACACCGCCATGCGGATCGCGTCCGACGCGGCGATCCGCATCGAGAAGGCGACCGCGGCAGTGAACAGCGCCAGCACGGCGATCCAGAATAATGCGGTGCGATTATAGCCGTCGGGCCCCGATGCCTCGTCCATGTCTTCCCCTCCTGTGTCCCGCGATTGCCCGCGCTGTGACGCGCGGGGTGTAACTTGTGTGTTGCCTGCGCGCTAGCGTCTGAGCACCCAGTTGAGCCCGCCCTCGAGATGCTTGAGGAACCAGGGTTCGGCATAGCTCTCCGGGGTGTGGCCCATGCCGGTGTAGAAGACGCGGCCGCCTTCGAACTCCTGGCTCCACGACATGGGATTGGGATTGACGTCCTTCTCGCCGATCGACTGCGGGTCGAGCACCACGAGCAGCCGCACCTGCGGATTGAAATCGTCGTAGTAATACCATTCGTCGACGCGCTTGACGCTCCTGGCGAGCCCCTTGGTCGAGGGGTGCTTCGAGTCGACGATCGTCACCACGCCCTCGGGCGTGCCTTGCGGATGGCGGACGAAGCGCCCGCCCATCAGCCTGCCGAACCACGGCCAGTTATAGTGCGAATCGGCCGCCGCGTGGATGCCGACGATCCCGCCGCCCCGGTGCACGAACGCCTGCAGCGCATCGCGGCGCGTGCCCGTGAACCATTCGCTTTCGGGTTCCTTGGGCTTGGTCGTGTTGCTGACGAAGACGATCGCGTCGAACGCCTTGAGTCCCGCCTCGCTGAAGATATCGGGATCGGCGCTCGCCACCATCGTCATCCCCGCCCGCTCGCCCATCGCCTTGACCGCGGCGACGCCCGCTTCGATCGAGGCGTGGCGATAGCCGGTGGAGTAGGAGAAGATCAGCACGTGCGGATGCCTGGCGGCCGCCGCGGCGGGGCCGACGATCGCCGCCGCTCCGATCAGCAGGAGCAGCAGTCGAAGCAGGTTTCTCATGATTCTTCCTCTCCAGCGACCGGGACTTTTCGACCTCGGCTTGCCGCAGGATAGCGCGCATTTCTGCCAATTGACAACGTTGTACTGGACAGCGCCGCTGCGATCTTTCACTCTCTTGTCCAAGAGGCGCGACGGTGCCCGAGGGGAGAGGCGATGACCGATCAGTCGGGTTTTGCAGTAGACCGCCGGGCGCTGATGCGCGGCGCGATCCTGCTCGTCGGCGGGGTGGTCGCCGGCCTGCCCGAAGCCGCTTTCGCGCGCGCACCCGCTGCGGCCGCATTCTTCAGCGCGACCGAGCGCGCGACGCTCGACGCGGTCTGCGCGACGATGATCCCGCGCACCGACACGCCGGGCGCGATCGAGGCCGGGGTCCCCGCCTTCATCGACGGCATGATGGTCCACTGGGCCAATGACGCGACTCAGGCGCGGTTCCGCGCGGCGCTCGCCGATATCGATGGCGCCGCGGTCGACGGTGCCGGGAAAGCCTTCGTGGCGCTGTCCGCCGCGCAGCAGCTGGAGGTGCTTCGCGACTATGATTCGGCCGCGCTCGAGGTGCGCAACCGCAATTACCTCCAGCTCAAGGAGCTCGCGCTGATGGGCTATTATCTGTCGGAGGCGGGCGCGACGCAGGAGCTGCGCTACGAACTCGCGCCCGGGGTATGGGAACCAAGCGTGCCCGTCACCGCCGATACCCGCGCCTGGGCCGTCTGAGCCGCATCGGAGGAACGCAGATGCAATTCGATGCAATCGTCGTCGGCTCGGGGATGAGCGGAGGCTGGGCCGCCAAGGAACTCACCGAACGCGGCCTCAAGACGCTGGTGATCGAGCGCGGCCGGCACATCGAGCACGGCGCCGACTATTCGGATTCGCTGTCGCCCTGGGAGCTCGACAATTACGGGCTGCTCTCCGAGCGCGAGGCCGAGGCCGACTATCCGATCCAGAGCAAATGCTATGCGTTCGGCACCGGCAACAAGTCGTTCTGGGCGAACGACACCGAGCATCCCTACACCATGCCCGCGGACCGGCCCTTCTACTGGATCCGCGGCTATCATCTCGGCGGCCGCTCGCTGATGTGGGCGCGGCAATCCTACCGGATGAGCCAGATGGATTTCGAATCGAACCTGCACGACGGCCACGGCGTCGACTGGCCGATCCGCTACGCCGACATGGCGCCCTGGTACGACCATGTCGAAACCTTTGCCGGCATCTCGGGCTCGAGCGAGAACCTGCCCCAGCTTCCCGATGGCGGCAAATATCTGCCGCCGATGGCGCTGACTCCGCCCGAGGAAGAGTTCGGCCGCAAGATCGAGGCGGCTTTCCCGACCCGCCGCCTGATCACCGGCCGCTGCGCGCACCTGACCAAGCCGACCGCCGAGCATGAAGCGCTCGGCCGCATGGCGTGCCAGTACCGCTCGATGTGCGAGCGCGGCTGCTCGTACGGCGCCTATTTCTCGAGCCTGAGCGCGACGCTGCCGGCGGCGAAGAACACCGGCAACCTCACCATCGTCACCGACGCGATCGTCCACAGCGTGATCCACGATCCCAAGACCGGCAAGGCGACGGGGGTCCGCGTGATCGACCGGAATACCAAGGAGGGGCGGACCTATGAGGGCAGGCTGGTCTTCCTGTGCGCCTCGACGCTCGGCACCGCGCAGGTGATGCTCAACTCGCGCTCCGAAGCCTTCCCCAACGGGATCGCCAACCGCTCGGACCAGGTCGGGCGCAACCTCACCGACCATCTTTCGGGAATGGGCGCGAGCGGGATCTATCCCGGCTTCGAGCAGGTCTATCACCATGGCCGGCGCCCCAACGGCTTCTACATCCCGCGCTACCGCAACGTCACCGAGCCGACCGCGGCGTTCGTCCGCGGCTATGGCTTCCAGGGCCGCGCGCTCCGCGACAGCTGGCAGCGCGGCGTGTGGACCGCAGGGGTCGGCGCCGAGCTCAAGGCGCGGCTGCGCAAGCCCGGCGTGTGGCGGCTGTCGCTGAGCGGCTTCGGCGAGATGCTGCCGAGCCCCGAGAACCGCATCACGCTCCACGCCAGCAATGCCGACAAATGGGGGATTCCGATCCCGCACATCGATTGCTCGCTGGGCGCCAACGACCTCGCGATGATCGACCAGGTCAACAAGGACGCGGTCGAAATGCTCGAAAAGGCGGGCTGCACCGATATCCAGACCCGCAAGCATTATGGCGGAACCGGGCTCGGCATCCACGAGATGGGCACCGCGCGGATGGGCAAGGATCCGGCGACCTCGGTGCTCAACCAGTACAACCAGGCGCACGACGTGCCCAATCTGTTCGTCACCGACGGCGCGTGCATGACCTCTTCGGGATGCCAGAACCCGTCGCTGACCTATATGGCGATGTCCGCGCGCGGCGCGCATTACGCGGCCGAATTCCTTCGCGCCGGCAAGATTTGAGGGCGAGGCGAATGGGGATGACGCGCAGGGAAGCCGGGCTTGGCGGGCTCGCGGTCGCAGGGCTGGCGCTGGTGGGCGCCTCGCCGCCGGCGCCGAAGACCTGGGAAGTGCGGATGCTCAACAAGGGGCCCGACGGCGCGATGGCGTTCGCGCCCGGCATGCTCGCCATCCGCCCGGGCGATTCGGTCCGCTTTGTCGCGACCGACAAGGGGCACAATGCCGAGACCATCGCCGGGATGCTCCCGGCCGGCGCAGCGCCGTTCAAGGGCAAGATCAACGAGGAGATCGTGGTCAAGTTCACGGTCCCCGGCGTCTATGGCTATAAATGCCTTCCCCATTTCGCGATGGGCATGGTCGGGCTGATCCGGGTCGGGACACCGGCAAACCTCGCCGCGGCGGTGGCGCAGGCGGAAAAGCTTCCCGCGCTCGCCAGGAAACGGATGCTCGGATTTCTCGCCGCTGCGTAGCTAGGGCCAAAGGCTCAGGCCAGTGAGTAGCAGCGCGTTCTGCGCGCCGAGTGTGGCGGGGGAGGGTACGGCGCCCGCTGCGCGTGCCGATGCCATCCTGTTCGTGTGGGGGCTAAAGTCGAGGCGGATCACGCCCTCCTGGAAGGCGATCGTCGAATCGTCACAGCCTGTCTCGAATGACGGTCCTCAACTGGCCGCGTCGGCGCCGGACGCGAGGACGGTGAAATCTGCTTTCATCTCGGTCCTGACCTGGGCATCCTTACACAGGAAGATGATCGCCGCCGTCCACGGCCGAGGCTGCATTCCCAAATCCGCCCAACCTGGTCCAATAGCACTGATATAGCGCTTGCGCGTCGGTTGCCAACGCACACTGGTAGGACCTTTATTATCCGCCCTAGGCTTGGGCACGCCATTCCCACCGCAAGAACAAGCTCCATTCCGACACTGATCTTGAGAATCGAGTCCATCCTTCGCCGATGATCGCGTATGATCACCGAGGGCAAGTGGGGGATACCGCATGGAACGTCGTGATGTCCTGATGGCCGCGGGCAGCATCATCGCGCTGGGCGGAGCCGGATTGTCGTTCGACGCGCTCGCCGATCCCGCGACATCGCGCGAGGATATCGCGACCTTCTCGAAGAATCCCGCCAAGGTGGCAGCGCTCCGTGCGGCGTTCGGGGCGATGCAGGACCGTGCAGTCGACCAGCCCGTCGGTTGGTTCAATTATGCGGCGATCCACGGCATCTACGACGACGATCCGGACGGCCTGGGCAAGGCGGCCTCGCTCCAGGGTTATTGGAACCAATGCCACCGGAACGAGGGCCTCTTCTTCATCTGGCACCGCGCCTATCTCGCGGCACTCGAGCGCAACCTCCAGCTCCTGTCGGGCAGGCCCGCACTTAGGCTCCCCTATTGGGATTGGTACACCCAGCCGACATTGCCGCCGGTCTTCCGGGATGAGTATCTCGATGCGGCCAGGACGCAGAAGAATCCGCTATTCCACCCGCGCCGCCAATATGTCGCGGACGGCAATCCGGTGTGGATCCCCAAATCCTCGACTGCGATCGACCAGCCGACCTTCGCCGGCCTCCAGGAGATGCTGAACGACAACGAGCATGGCGCGATCCATGTGAATGTCGGCGGCGACATGGGCCATATACCGACCGCAGCGCGCGATCCGATCTTCTGGCTCCATCATTGCAATATCGACCGCCTCTTCACTGCATGGGTATCCCGGAAGGGCAATGTGCCCGACCAGACCGGAGCCTTCGATGCCGGGGGCTACAAATTCCCGATCGAGAAGGCGTCCGACTACACCCCCAGGGGCGTGACGCTGGACATGCCGTCCATAACGCCGCTCGGCACCGGCTATGAGAGCCTCGACGGGCCATTCCAGCACAAGGCGCCGGGGGGGCGGGTCGTGCGGCCCCGCGCGACGCGGCGGATCGCCTCGAGCACGCGCGCGATCGGCTCGAACCTCCTGGCGCTCAACGCGCCGATCGCGGTCGAGGTGCCGGCGGGGGGCCTCAACATCGCATTCGCGCTTCCGCGCAGGAGCGACAGCAAGCTCAATGCGGTGTTCAATGCGGTTCCGTTGGCAGAGGCGACCTCGATCACCATCCACCTCGACCAGGTCAGGCTGGCGGGCAGTCCCGAAGGTCTCAGCGGCTTCGATGTGTTCGTAGGCCTGCCCGAGGGCGCCACCGACAATGCCGAGCCGCTCAAGGTGGGGACGATCAGCGTCTTCGGGCTGACCATGCGCCATACGATGGATGGCCGGACGATGATGATGGCGAAGGACTTCCGTTTCTCGGCGACCCGGCAGTTCAGGGGTCCGGCGATCCGCGGGTCGGACCTGTTGGTGTCGCTGGTCGCCAATCTCGCGCCCGGAGCGGACGTGTCCCCCAAGACGCCGACGCTCAGCATCGGCGACGCGCGCGTGGAGGTCTCGGCCGCGCCGATCGAATAGGCCGCGGCACGAGGCGGCTCAGGCCTCCCGGCCTTCTTGCAACATAGACCAGCGTGGTGGTTTCCAAGATCAATAGACGCGACCTGGCAATATCTTTTCAGAGCGCCACATAGTCCTACGCAGTCCTGCGGCGATATTCGGCAGCTTGTTAAACGCATCAACTAGTGTAATCTCGATGGTGGGCGAGTCGAAAGATCAAGCACGTACGATTGTCGGTATGATCTGGGGTCATTTGAGTACAAACCTCATGATATGGCCGGGGCTGGACATGGCACGATCGAAACCGTTTGCAATCATCGGCTTCGCAATGCTGGCCAGCTGCACCACGCAACTGGAGACGCGACATGGCCTCTCCGCCGATGCGCTTGCATCGACCCCGATGGCCAGCGGCGCGGGCAAACTACAGCTGCTCAGCTATTATGTGCCGGCGGCGCAGTTCAAGATCACCGTCAAGACGCGCGCGGCGGCCTGCACGGCCGGCACGGTGACCACGTCCGAGATCCGGGCGGCGGTGGAGACCCAGTATAATCCCGGCGAGCGGTTCTCGATCGACTATGATCAGCTGTCCGCGTTCACCAAAATCACGAGCGTCTCAACTGCGCTGTACCCTAACGGGACGCTGAAGTCGGTCAACGCCGAAGCCTCGGACCAGACGATCGAGACCGCAACCGCCGCCGTCAAGCTGGTCGCAACGGTAGCCGCGCTCGCCGGCAAGCCTGAGGGTGCCACCGGGGACCCTCGGTGTGCAGCGCTGGCCAAGCGAGAGGCTGCAGAAGCGCCGCTCAAGGCGGCAAAGGATAAGGTCAATGCCGCGATCGCCGAGTTGCTTGTGCTCCCGCCCGATCCGGATACCGCCGAAGCAACGGGTAAGAAGCTCGACGGGCTTGTGGACATCCGCGACGCGATCGTCGCAAGGCTGACTGCGATCGACGGAACGGGCTGGCAAAGCGCGGATGCGCTATGGCCGGCCAGCGCGATCGCGACGGTCACGCTCAATCAGGATGAGACGATCCACGTTGGGGGCATCGATCTCCATGTGATGCTGGCGCGTATCGAGGAACCCTCGACCGTGCGACAGAGCTTTGCGGCGCCGGATGCCGGCGCTGCGTCGTTCGCGGGGCTGGTCTGGCGGCAAGGCTATCGTTCGAAGCTGACTATCGCATGGTGCGGCACCGGTCTCGCCGATGGCGATGAACCCCGGCAAGTCTATGCGAGCTGCCCGGGCGGCATCGGGACGAAGGGATCGGTGCTGATCTCGACCGTGGCAGTCGTACCGCAGGCCGGTCCCTTCTTCCTGATCCCGCTGCGCAACCAGATCGGGCGCAACAATACGATCGGTGCGACCTTCCTCCAGGATGGGACGATCGAGACGGCCAGCTATGGCGACAAGGTCGCCGTCGGCAACCACATCGCGACTGCCACAAGCGACTTGGTCACGGCCGCCTCCGGGCTCGCCCCGAGCCAATCGGCCAAACTGGCGGCGCAGAAGAGCTGCCTCGATGCAGTCGATGGTCTGCGCAAATCGCAGGCGGCGCTCGCCGATGTGCTCGGCAACAAGGCGACCGACGGAGCTAGGTTCGCCGACTATGCCGCGAAATGCGTGGAGTGACCTGGCGCCTCCTGCTTGCTGTCGCATTGGCGGCAACGGCGGCGACTGGAAGCGCGCATGCCCAATCCCAGGGAATATCGGCGCCCGAGGCGCAATTGCTCGGCGAACGGATTCAGCTACCCGATCTCGACGATCAGTCGGTCCAGCTTCCGCCGCAGCTGCGGCACCGCAACCTCAAGTCGTTCGAATCGAACTTCCTGCTGTTCGGCGGAAGGGACAGCGACGGGGACGGGCTGACCGACAGCGACGAGGCCAAGCTCGGGACGGACCCTCAAAAGCGCGACACCGACGGTGACGGGTTACATGACGGATGGGAGGTCCATGGCGTCAACGGCATCAATCTGCGCGCGCTAGGCGCGTCACCGCTGCACAAGGACATCTTCGTGCAGATGGACTATATGGAACGGGCGACGGCCTCGAACGGCCTCGGGCCGGACATCGCGGTCATCGCTGGCATCACGGCGGCCTATGCCGATGCGCCGGTCACCAACCCGGACGGGAAAAGCGGCATCGCGATCCATCTGATCGCGGGCAACAAGCTTGGCTATGTCGCCGATCTCAATCCCGTCGAGGACGCGGTGGCAGCGTTCAAGAAAGTGAGCTTCGACCCCAAGCGTGCACCGGTGTTCCACTATATGATCTGGGCGGACACCTATGACGGAGGGACATCGAGCGGATATTCCCTGACCACTCCCGGCTCGGATTTCGTCGTGACGCTCGGAGCATGGCACGGCCGTGCCGGGGGTACCGATGCGGAGAAGATCGGGACATTCGTCCATGAGCTCGGGCATAATCTCGGTCTGCGCCACGGCAATTTCGACGACGCGAACTACAAGCCGAACCATTTGAGCGTCATGAACTACGCATTCCAAACCGAGGGTGTGAAGATCGAGGATGTCAGGCGCTTCACCTATCAATGGCTCGATCTGGCGGCACTCAACGAAAACATGCTGATCGAACCGAATGGCGTAGGCGTCTCCTTGCCGGGCACCTCCACCATCTGGTTCCGCTCGATCGACAATCGCTTTGTCGAGGCAAGCATTGGTGGCGCGCTCGATTGGAATCAAAATGGCGGAACCGATAGCGCGGCGATCGCGACCGACTTGGACGGCAATCTGAGCGAGGAGACGCTGGGGGCGACCCATGCGGAGTGGCCGGTGCTGGTCTATAATGGCGGTGCCATCGGCCAGACCTCCGCGCTCAAAGGTCTTTTCTCGGTTCCATTCCAGCGCGCGCCTGCAAGCCCGAAGAACGAGCTGGATTTCGACCTGAGCCAGCGCCTCCGAGACCGAGTGGAAGTGCCCTGAGGCGTACAAGGGGAGATGAGCGCCGCTGATCGAACGCCCGGAATCCCGCAAAGCGCGGACGGACCGGCACTTGTACAGCAAGCGCCATCCTGAATGACGGCGATCGCGCAACGCGACAAAGCTCCAACATGAGCATGTGCACAATCAGCACCGGGTCCAGTCACTGACCTGGCTGGCCGGATTCTTCAGCTTCTGGATCTCATCGTAGATGATCAGGCCGAAGCGCGTCTTGAGGTAACGTCTGCTTGTCGAGGTAACGATAGTTGAGGCGCCAGAGCTTTGAACCATTGGGTTCGACCGTGAGATACAGGGGTTGGGTAGTCGTAAAATGGTGCCCAAAAGAGCCACCAACTATTGATTATGGTCTAGGCCAAAGCGCTTGATGGAGATTTGTTGGTGGCCATCGACGGTGAGTACGAACTCGGTTGCCGTCCGTTCGATGATGACCGTGCCGTAGTGCATTTGGCGATGGTGATTGGCACATAGGATCATGATGTTCGCCGCCGACAGCGACCCCACCTCCATTGCCGACACCGGGGTCGCGTGATGCGCTTCGACATATGGTTCGCCGTTCGCCTTAACGAAGCTGTGCGCGTCCAGACCCAAGGCGTCGCATAGCTGGCAGCGATAACCGTTCGCTCTTTTCAGCGCTGTGCCGATTGTGCCGCGTTCAATGATCTTGCTCACTCGCTCCCTCACCGCCGGTTTGCGGCCGAGCAGATTACGTTCAAGGGTCGCGAGTTCGTTGCCAAAGCCAGTCGGTGCAACTGGCTCCGCCAGAGCAACTACGTTCGGCCTCAATCCCTCCGCCCACTGACGAATGAGGCTTTCCTTTTCGCCGATTTCCTTCCGCCATGGGATTGCGGCTTGGCCCGGTAGTGACCGTGCTTCCCGCCTGATCCTTTCGAGCACGTCTGGGTGCCAATCGTACGTCCGTGCGGCCGCCTGCATCATGGCGACAGGGAATGCCCACGCCCGCCCTTCCTGCGACCACGCATTCGCAAAGGGGGTTATCGCGCAAAGCCCGAGCGGTGGTACGCCTTGGCGATAACAGGCGAAATCGATCCGTGACGTGATGTTGCCCAAGACCCGGCCGTGACGCGTGAGATCGTGGAACCCTAACACCGCGCCAACATCCGCATTGGTATGTGATTCCAACCGGCCCTGTTTGGCCACCGCTTTTTGTGTCAGCCAATCCAGGACCCGCTCGGTGCGCTGCTGGGTCAACGTGCCAAGGTCGGCGGGCGGCCTTTCACTGTCATTGGAAAGGCCCAATGTCTTGCGTGCGTACCAAAGCGCCCTGGCGGAAAATTCGTCGGGATGATCGACAATGATCTGCTCGAAGGAGAGCGCCTTCAGGTCGGCGGCCTCCAATACTTCATATCCCTGCGTTACTTTAGACTTAGCAACCGTCACCTCTGCGGCCTCGATCAATCCGCGATTGTAAAGGAGTCGAAAAGTGCGTTCTGCACCTTTGCCATCGCGCTTTTGCAGCGCGACATAGCTACCAACAGCATTGACGATCTTCTCTTCGGCCCGGCTTAGATCCGAGAGATCGAAGCCTGTTTTCCGTGCGACCATTATGCGACCGAACGCGGCATATCTGGCCTCGATCGCGGCTGCTATTTCAGACGTTCCTGCGTCGTGTTCTCTGACGCGGCGCTCAAGCGTCGCAAGGCCTTTGAGGTCTCCCACGCCGGCGACGATCGTAACCAAATCCTTCGCCATCAAGCCGCCGCGATCTTGGCTTGGATGAAATCGAAAATCGGGCGGAAGGACTCGAAGTGTGCGACATCGATCCCGGGCACAACGTTCTGCGCGAAATCTACCTTATTGCCGATGAACCTCACAGGCTGCGCCAACTCGGTGGTGTCTGGCGCAAAATGACCTTCCAAGCCAGGGACGCCATAAAAGAGCAACTCGATAGCGAAGCGCGCCTGCGAGCCGAAATTTGCCCCATCCGGCCTGACAACCTGATTTCTTAAGGCGTGTGCCGCAGCGATGGGAACGAGCATGGCATAGCTTTCGCAATTGGATCGTTGCCGTGTAAGGCAGCGCGCCACATCGCCTTCGATCTCGTCTCCAAGCTGCACCCAATCATCAAAAGCCCCGTCAAAATCGAACAAGGCGAAGAAGGTTCTTCCCGGATGGCCGACGTAGAGCGTCGGGCGCTTCATCAGGTTTCGCAAGAAGGCGCAGTCAAACGCCTGCGCGATCTCGAACGGTCGATCGGCGGTGCCGTATAGTTTTTCCCAGGCCGTTTCGAGAATGGCGACGTCGGAAATGCCTTCGGTGAACAATACCGGACCGGTCGTGTTTGCCAGCACGAAATCGACGCTTAGCCTCGCCTCGGTCTCCGAAAAGGTGATGAGTCCCGCCGACAGTGACCGCACGATCGTCGCTTTGTCGGGCTGGTCGATTGCCACACCTTCCGGCCCTGCCGTGAACATCCGAATACGGCTGTCGCATCTTGCGGCGACCGTCGAGGCGCTGTGGCTACTTAAGAGGATATGGTTGGTCCTCGCAGCTTCGGCTGAAATGGCGCTGACCTGATCGAGGAAATCGAACTGCCACTCGGGATGGAGGAAGGCGTCAGGTTCGTCGAGCAGGGTCAGGCAATTGCGCCGTTTGAACAGTTCGGAGACCGCCAGGACATAGACCGATTGAAACTGGCCATCGCTGAAATGGCTCAGCTCCGATATTTCCAAACCCTCCAGCGTCAGCATAATCCCGATGTCGTCCAGTAATCCGGCAATCCGCATCGCATCAAACGAACGAAAAATCGCTTCGCCCGCATCATCACCCAGCGTGTCCCGGAACGCGTCCAGGTTGCAGTTGAGGCGATACTTGTCCTCTTCGCGATCATAGATGCTACCCGGTGTCCACTCGCCCTCTATGCATCCCACGAGCTGATCCAGGAACGCACGCACCGGCCCTTGCGTACCCCAAAAGCGTTGATCCTCATCAAAGGGATCATGATCCCCCCGACCTGCAAAGGGTGGTCGCTTCAGGACGATCCTGACTGTTCGACTGTTGCCGAGAATGCCAAGCTTTCTGCAGAGAAACTGCCGCGCCAGATTACCCTCCGGCTGGAGCATGAGAACGACGATGAGGAGCTTTTTGCACGCGGGGCCGATGCCGACGAAGCGCTGGATGATGGTGTCTCCGGCTGTCCGCAGGCGGCCTCGGTAACGATCCTCATAGCGCGCGATCAGGGCGTTCACATTGTCGTTCTGGCCCGAATAATAGACGAGTATATTGTCGGGCAGCCTTTGCGATAACGTCGACCGGGTGGCTGGTTGGAAATTGACGACAAAAGCTGCGCCCTGGCTCCATTCCACCTCCATCACGTCGCCTTCGATCTCGAAGGCCAGCTTGTAGGAAAAGCATTCGCCGAGCCTTCCGCGCCCGCCATCCCGCTGCGATTCATGGAGGTGGTCGAAGATTTCGATCAGGGCTTCGAGGAAATTGGATTTTCCCGACCCGTTCTTGCCGACGAAAATGTCGATGAACCCATCGCCATTAAAGTCGATCGAGAAATCGCGGAGGTTCTTGTACTGGCCGATCCAGACCGAGCGGAGGCGCATCAGTTAGCGGCCCGCTGGGTGATGGCGTCGGCGAGGTGACGCTGGGTTTGAGCGGCTTCGGCGACGCGGGCTTTGAGCGCGTCGCACAGCGCCATCAGGGCATCCACCTTGGCGACGATACGGCGTTGTTCGGCGAGGGGTGGGAGCCCCACAGCTATCGGATAGACCTTTGAGCCTGAGATGACAGGCTGCGCCGTTGCGTTTTCATCCTCTTTCAGGTTGGTCGCGCTCAACAGCAGGCGGAGAAACTCTAGATGAATACTCGTTTCGTCGAAGTGAGTGACAAATGCATTATCAGTAACCCAAGCCGCGCTTGGCGTGACGTGAATGGACCCGCAGTAGAACCCTACGCGACCAACGACGATAGTCTCTCGAAATATGTTTTGTGCATCATGATGTCCATTTATGCCGTTGCCTCCAAAAACAGGCACATCACCGGGCCTCATCTGAGCAGAAGTTAGCCCGTCTCCGGACTGGAGATAAATAATTTCGCCGAGTCTGACCGCCGACCAATTTTTTGGCATGGCAAAAGGAGCATCTCCTTCTGCGATAGGCTTTAGAGGCTTTCGCGGGAGGCGAATCTTTCTCCTGGCCAGCTTTCCAGCTTGCCACGCCTTAATTTTCTTGAGCAGGACGGTTGCCTCCTCATCCTCCGCATCCTGCTGCACCAGCTTGCCGCGAACGGCGAGGTCGAGGATCCTTTTTTTGAGGGCGTCGATACTGGCGTCGGTGGTGAAAAGCGTGTCGAAATGGCCTTCCAGCCGCGCCCATTGGCGGGAGAGGTCTGTTGCGTCCGAGCTGTCCACCAGCGTGGCGAGGAGGTTTTCCACCAGCCCCTGATGCGCGGTGATCGAGTCCGCGCTCTCCCGCTCCAGCGCATCGCATAGCGCCATCAGCTCATCCACCTTGGCCACAATCCGTCGCTGTTCGGCGAGGGGTGGAAGTGGGAATGGCAGCTCCAGGAACTTGGCTCGGGAAATACCCCCGATTATACCCGTCATATCCTTTGAAAAACAGTCAAAGAAGAAGTCAGAAAGATAGGTGTAAAGAACGTAGCGGGGCTCAATCTGGGACCACGGCTCGTTGGCAATTAGTTTGTTTCCGAATGAAATTTCGCGGTCGCTTACGGCGATTTTTCGGCCTGCGCTTCCCCCTTCGGCGCAAATGAATACCGAATGCGGCCTCGCAACGTTGAATCTCTGGTCATCCAGCGCGACGGTTAGCCCGTTATCATAGTCAACCGGGTCAAGTCCGTAGCCGACGTCCTTCGTAGCCACGAAAGGTCGGCCTTCGCTATTTGTCGCCAACTCAGACCTGAGGGACGAATTTATGCTGTTGCCGGTGAATATGTTGCCAGTCTGCCCAAGTGGAAGCCACACCCAACCGGAGGGCAAGTCAAACGGCTTGCTACTCGGCGTTGTTGGCCCCCTGGCAGCTTTGATTTCTCGTGCCTTGATCCGCCGCTGACGTTCCGCAGCCATCTTGGGGAGCAGCGCGGCCGCCGGTTCATCGCCCGCATCCTGCCGCACCAGCTTGCCGCGCACCGCCAGATCGAGGATCAGCGCGCGCAGTCGCTCGATGCCATAGAGGCCGATCCGCTTTCCACCGCCGCGCCCTGCGCCGGATTTGCGCTGGATCGCCCCGGTCCAGATGTCGATATTTCCGGCCACCAACTCCGCGAGGTCAGTCACGCCCGCTTGCCTCCAAGGGCTTCGGCTAAAATACCCTTCAGCTGGTCGCGAATAGACTGAATGCCCGACTGCTGCGCAGCATAGGCGGCGAGCAGTTCGTCGGGGTCATGGCTGATTGCCTCAGCCTGGTGCGGGTTCTTGCAATCGAGATTATATCCGCGCGCGGCGACATCGGCGGCGCTGATCTTCCAGGCTTGCTCTGTTTCCTTGCGTGCTCGGAAGCCGTCGGCCTCATCGCCCCACCACGCCTGCTCCGCCGCGAATTCCTCGAATCGCATCGGCTTGGTCTTGTTGTAGCTGGCGGCCCCGTCCGGATAGGGGTGCTCGTAGAACCAGACATTCTTCGTCGGCGTGCCCTTGGTGAAGAACAGGATGTTGGTCCTGATCCCGGTATAGGGTGCGAACACGCCGTTCGGCAGGCGGACGATGGTGTGCAGGTTGCACTCCTCGATCAGGTTTTGCTTGAGCGTGGATTTCACCCCTTCGCCAAACAGGAAGCCATCGGGCAGCACCACCGCCGCTCGGCCACCTGTTTTAAGCAGGCGGATGATCAACGCCATGAACAGGTCCGCCGTTTCGCGGGTGCGAAGGTGGCTCGGAAAATTGTTCTCGATCCCGTCTTCCTCCATCCCGCCAAAGGGCGGGTTGGTGGCGATCACGGCGACGCGGTCTTTCTCGGTATGATCGGTGTAGGCGCGGGCCAGTGTGTTGCCGTGGCGGATGCCGCTGGGCGTATCGATGCCGTGCAGGATCATGTTGGTGATGCACAGCATGTGCGGCAGCGATTTCTTCTCCACGCCGCGGATCGATCCGCGCAGCACCTCCTCCTCCGCGGTCGACGTCACCGATTTGCGCTTGTGCTCGATCGCGCACGTCAGGAAGCCGCCGGTGCCGCAGGCGGGATCGAACACCGTTTCGTTCAGCTTCGGATCGAGGCGGTTGACGATGAACTGCGTTACCGCGCGCGGCGTGTAGAATTCCCCCGCGTTGCCAGCACTTTGCAGGTCCTTCAGCACCTGTTCGTAGATCGCGCCGAACGTGTGGCGATCCTCGCTGTTGTTGAAATCGATCTCGTTGATCTTGTTGATCACCTGCCGCAGCAAGGTGCCCGATTTCATGTAGTTGTAGGTATCCTCGAATACGTCGCGGATCACCTGCGCTCGTTTGCCGACCTCGCCCTGGGCGGACAGATCGCCCTTCAGCTTTGGGAAGAGCTGCATGTTGACGAAATCGAGCAGCTTTTCGCCGGTGTCCCCCTCCTTGTCTGCGGCCCAGCTCCGCCAGCGCAGATGGTTCGGGAGCGGAGACTGAAAATCGTCGTCGATCAGTTCGAGCTCGGCTTCACGGTCATCGAGGATTTTGAGGAAGAGCATCCAGACGAGTTGGCTGATCCGCTGAGCGTCTCCATCAACGCCGACATCCTTGCGCATGATGTCCTGAATGGATTTGATGACGCCGGAAACATTGCTCATTCGTTGGATGCCTGTTCGTAAATCTGGCCTTCGAGTTCCCGAAGCGCCGCGTCATAGGCATCCTTGCCACCAAAGGCACCCTTAATGATTTCCATCGGGGTGCCGAGCTGCGTGAACGGCTGAAGGCGCAGCACCTTGGTATCCTCGATCGTCTCGACACCGTCATCGGCGTATTTGTCCAGCAGCGCCTCAAGCACGGCACGGGCCTTGTCGCCATATTTGGCGAAATAATTACGCTTCTTGACCCTCTCCGCCCGCTCACGCCGGGTCAGGGGAGGCGCGCCAAAGGCGACGTGAACCAGGAGATCGAAATCGCCGAAATCCTTGCCCACCGTCTCCGCCAGGTTTTCCAGGATGACGCCGCGATGTTCAAGCTCATCGATGATCGCCTGTTTGCGTTCGCTGGCGTTCCAGTGCCAGATGAACGCATCGAGCGACCGATATTCCAAGGCAATCTGTTTCCGGGCGTAGTCGCGATACGACTCGGTCACCAGCCTGCCATCGCTGCCGACATATTCGATCCGTTCGTTCACCACGCGGGCGGTCACACCGCTGACGACGAATTTGCGTGTGCCGCCGGTGTCCTCATCGTCCTCACGATCGTCGGCGTCGTCATCGGGATCGCCGTCCGGGTCTTCGGGACCAGGCGTGTTTGGGTCGTCGTTCTCGCCAAGGATCACGATCGGAGGGCCATCGAAGGCATCGTCGCGGAACAGCTCGGTCGCACGCTTGAAATCGATGATCGTGAAGAAGAACTTGTTGTTGTCTTCGTCGATCCGGGTGCCGCGTCCGATGATCTGCTTGAACATCGTCATCGAGTTGATGTTGCGGTCGATAACGATCAGCTTGCAGGTCTTGGCATCGACGCCGGTTGTAAGAAGCTGCGACGTGGTGGCGATAACCGGATATGGTTCCTCGGGGTCAATGAATTTGTCCAGCTCGGCCTTGCCCTCGGTGCTGTCGCCTGTGATGCGCATCACATATTTGCTGTTGTCCTTCGCCAGCTTGCCCGCCGCATTGACAATGGCTTTTCGCATTCGTTCGGCGTGATCGATGTCTTCGCAGAAGATGATGGTTTTCGACATCGGATCGGTCGCGCGCAGGAATTTCATCACGCGGTCAGCGACCAGTTTGGTGCGCTGGTTCAGAACCAACGTGCGATCCATGTCCTTCTGGTTGTATTCACGGTCTTCAATCAGCCCGCCCAGATCATCGACCATGCCCGGCGGTGGCGTCCAGCCGTCCACGTCGCGGTCGATATCGATCCGGATCACTTTGTAAGGCGCGAGGAAGCCATCCTCGATCCCCTGCTTCAGTGTGTAGGTATAAACGGGGTCGCCAAAATAGGTGATGTTCGAGACGTACTCCGTCTCTTTCGGCGTGGCCGTCATACCCACCTGCACCGCACTGTCGAAATAATCTAGGATCTCGCGCCAGGCGGAATCCTCTGCCGCGCTGCCCCGATGGCATTCGTCGATCACGATCAGGTCGAAAAAGTCTCTCGACACGGACTTGTAGATCTTCTCCGATTCCTCGGTGCCGGTGATCGCCTGATAAAGCCCGAGATGGATTTCATAGGCTGGGTCGATTGTGCGGTTCTTGATCTTCGTCATCGCCGCGCCAAACGGCTTGAAGTCATTCACCAGCGTCTGATCGACCAGAATGTTGCGGTCGGCTAGGAACAGGATGCGCTTGGCCGTTCCGGCTTTCCATAGCCGCCAAATGATCTGAAACGTCGTGTAGGTCTTTCCGGTGCCCGTTGCCATGACGAGCAGCACGCGCTTCTGACCCTTGGCCACGGCCTCCACCGTTCGATTGATGGCATCGAGCTGATAATATCGCGGCTCCTTTCCCGAAGGATCGATGTGATAAGGCTGCTGGACGAGATTCTGCTCTTCCGCCGTGATCCGATGGAATTTCCGGTAGCGATCCCACAGGGTTTGAGGATCGGGGAAGGCCTCCATCCTGTATTCAGTTTCAATGGCTTCTCCAGCGGATGCCGCCCGATTGTGCTCGGCGAACCCGTCCCCGTTGGAGCTGAGTGCGCTGGGCACGTCGAGGATCTCGGCGTAGCCCAACGCCTGTTGCAGGCCGCTGCTGATCGAATGCTTGTTGTCCTTGGCCTCTACGACGGCCAGCGGCAGGCCGGGTTTCAAGGAGAGGACGTAGTCAGCGAATTTCCGTTTCTTCTTATTTCGGGAAGAAAGGTTGCCTCGAACAATGACGGGACCCGGCGCGAGCGTCACCTCGCGTCTGATTTGCTGCATCTGATCCCAACCCGCCTGTTTGATCGCCGGCGTAATGAACAGGTCGCAGATGTCGATCTCGCTGCACTTTTTTTTGTCAGCCTTGTCCACCTATGCCGCCCCGCAGATCAACGGTACTTGCTTAGCTGCTCCGAGACACGGCGGGCAAGCGCTTCGGCACCTTGGCCTGTATGGCGACGATTAGCGCACGAATGTCGGGGTCCCCAGGTTCTGCGACCAGGCTTTCATTGCATCCGGTGACAAATTCAACGTCATGGCACGACGTGCTAATATCGCGCGGAACGAGTGTGTTGAAATAAGGAAGTCCAGCGGCCTCGAACGCGCGGCGAAAGACCGTGCGGACCGCCTCGCTTCCCGCCCAGCCATGCCGCGCTAGCCCGAACGGCGCGGAGCCGCCATCAAAAATACCTCTGAAGATATCTGATTGATGGTTCGAGTCCCCTAAAGCCTCAACTCTGCTTCTACGTTCGACACTTGACGCTATGCCTGATTTTATCTTCGTCATCCGTCAAAATCCGACGCCGATCACTGGCATTGTCTGGCGTCTGAGTCAGAAGCGGAAGACTTGGACCTCTATGGACACAAGGGGGCTGATGGTATGGCGACATAGCGCGACGCCTGCGTCAAAGAGCTGCGTGTACGCCAGCAACGTATGGCTGTGATCGGCCGATAACGCGGCTGCACTCGCTCACCCTTCCAACAGCGGCGAATATAAACGCCGAGCTAGTCCGTCCGAGCTACCAAACCAGTCCGCATATGGGACTGTTTCCGGCGGAGCAGAATGAACCATTGGTCCTAGGCATCGTTAGGTGTGCTCAAAGAGGGCGCCGCGCGATGTCGCAGGATCGGATCGTGTCGATAGGCTTCCTTACCGGGCGCGACCTAGAGCGCCTGGGCTCAACATTTACGAGCCACATTCCTGTTCCAGCCGATGACATTTTCGGCGATCTGCTCGCGCAGCTTGATCAGATCGAAGCCGTTCCGGTGGAGGCCGGAATTGCAATCATACCCACCAAGGCGGGCACTAACTAGTGTCTACACTAGCTCCTTGCGGCTCGATCGGATGGCGACTGCAATGCGCGGCGACCGAGTCGAAGCTAGTTGCTTGCGGCCTTGGCGTCGTCGGGACTTTTCAGCGCCGCCAGGACGTCCTGGACCGGGACGGGATTGGGCCGCTCGGGCGGCTTGCGCAGTATAGGCTGGGAGCGGACCGCGAACGCATCGGATGCCCAGCTTGCTAGAATTGCCTCGTGCATCGCGATAGCGAGGACCGTGGCGCAGACTGGGCCCGCGGTTCGGCATCCTGCCGATAATTAGGTCACGCGTGTCAGGCGTTTCCGCGCTTGCGCCTCGTTTCCCAGCCCTTCTTCGCGGCAGCCGAGCGATCGCTTGCGGAGCGGCTGCTGGCGGCACCGCCCTTGCGCCCGCCTTTTCGCGAGGACTCGTGGTTTTCCTTTTTTGCCGCGACCGGATCCGGACTTCTTGCCACCGCCGGATTCCTTGTTGACCGTCGCCCAGGCACGGCCCTCGGCCTCCTTCTTGGAGACCCCGCGCTTCTCATAGCCTTCCTCGATATGCTCGGCCTTGCGCTTCTGCTTGTCGGTGTACGCGCCCTTGTCGCCACGCGGCATGTCACTGCTCCTCTCCAGTCCGCCGACGCTGCAAACCCATAAAGCCGTTCAAGGTTTCGAAGCCGGCTTCCGACTTAACCTTTGTTAAAAAAGACAATTCACTTCGTCGATTCGATGAAACGCAAGGAACGCGGGCCGCGGCACAGTGTTCTTGCGGCACCATCTTGGAGACGTTCATGGCCGATACTCTCGATCCCGGGCGGGACGACGCGCCTCTCACCGCGTCCAAGCGCTCGGATGCAATCGATCAAGCGACAGATGAACTCGTCGAGCCCAAGGGCGGCACGCTGATCGGACGCGCGGTCACGATCAACAAGCCGCGCGCGGAGCTGTTTGCCTTCTGGCGCGACCTCGGCAACCTGGCGACGTTCATGGAGAATATCGAGCGGATCGATGTGATCGATAGCAAACGATCGCATTGGGTGGTCAAGGCGCCGGCGGGCAAGACCGTCGAGTGGGATTCGGTGATCACCGAAGAGCGCGACGGTGAATTCATCGCCTGGGCCTCCGAGGAAGGCGCGGACATATCGCATAGTGGCCGCATCGACTTCCGCGATGCCGGCGCGCGCGGCACGGTGGTCACCTCGACCATCCTCTACGATCCCCCTGCGGGGATGATGGGCAAGCTGGTCGCCAAGCTTTTCCAGCGCGAGCCCAAGATCCAGTCGCAGCGCGACCTGCGGCGCTTCAAGCAGCTCATGGAAACCGGCGAGATCGCCACCGCCGCGCGAACGCGCAAGCAGCTCGAAGAGGAAAAAGCCTGATGCGCGCGCTCGCCTGGCACGGGAAGCACGATGTCCGCATGGACACCGTCGACGATCCCGAGATCCTCAACCCGCGCGACGCGATCATCAAGGTCACCTCGACCGCGATCTGCGGATCGGACCTCCATCTCTATGACGGTTATATCCCGACGATGATGGCGGGCGACATTCTCGGCCATGAGTTCATGGGCGAGGTGGTCGAGATCGGGCCCAAGTCGACGCTCAGGAAAGGCCAGCGCGTCGTGGTGCCGTTCACCATGGCGTGCGGCAGCTGCTATCATTGCGGCAAGCATCAATATTCGGCGTGCGACAACGCGCTTCCCGCCGACAACCAGGACATCGCGCAGGAGCTGTACGGCACGCCGATGTCGGGCCTGTTCGGCTACAGTCACATGACCGGCGGCTATGCCGGCGGCCAGGCCGAATATGTCCGCGTGCCGTTCAGCGATGTCGGGCCGATCGTCATCCCCGACGGGATCGAGGACGAGAAGGTGCTGTTCCTGTCCGACATCCTGCCTACCGGATGGATGGCAGCGGAGAATGCCGAGATCGAGCCGGGCGACATCGTTGCGGTGTGGGGCTGCGGGCCGGTCGGGCTGTTCGCGGTGCAATCGGCGTTCCTGATGGGCGCCGAACGGGTGATCGCGATCGACCATTTCCCGCACCGGCTCGAGCTGGCGAAGCGGTTCGGCGCCGAGACGATCAATTTCGAGAAAAGCGCGGTCGCGGCCGCCTTGTTCGAAATGACCGGCGGGATCGGGCCCGATGCCGTGATCGACGCGGTCGGCCTGGAGGCGCATGGCTTCTTCGTCGACAACGTGATCGACCAGATCAAGAAATCGACCTTCCTCGGCACCGACCGAACCCATTCGATCCGCCAGGCGATCCTCGCCTGCCGCAAGGGCGGGCGCGTCTCGATGCCGGCGGTCTATGGCGGGTTCGTCGACAAGTTCCCGCTGGGCGCGTTCATGGAGAAGGGGCTGACGCTGAAGACCGGGCAGACCCATGTCCAGCATTACATGCCCGGCCTGCTCAACGCGATCATGGAAGGGAAGATCGATACGACCTTCCTGATCAGCCACACCCTCCCGCTCGAGCAGGCGCCCGAGGGCTACAAGATGTTCCACGACAACCAGAACGAAGTGACCAAGGTCGTGCTCAAGCCCGGCCTGGCGCCAGAAACTGCAATCGCAGCAGAGTAAGGAGCGTATCATGGCAGAGAAATTTGCAATCGTGACCGGAGCCTCCTCCGGCATCGGCCGGGAATTAGCCAAGCTGGCTTCGGCGGACGGCTATGATTTGCTTGTTGTCGCCGACACGCCGTTCGTCGATGCATCGGCCGGGTTCGGGGGCGTCGGGAATGTCGAGACGGTCGAGGCCGACCTGTCGACGATCGAAGGCGTCGACCGCCTTCTCGCTGCCGCCGCCGGGCGCCGGATCGATCTGCTTTGCGCCAATGCCGGGCACGGTCTCGGCGGGCCGTTCCTGGACCATTCAGTCGCAGACTGGCGGCACGTGATCGATACCAACATCACTGGCACGATCTATCTACTACAGAAGGTGCTCCCCGACATGATTGCCCGCGACGAGGGCAAGATCCTCGTCACCGGATCGATCGCGGGCTTCATCCCCGGCAGCTTCTCGGCGGTCTATAACGGCAGCAAGGCGTTCATCGACAATTTCACCGCCGCGATCCGCAACGAGATCAAGGAGTCGAAGGGGGTCACCCTGACCACGCTGATGCCCGGCCCGGTCGAGACCAATTTCTTCCACCGCGCCGGCATGGACGACACCAAGGTCGGCCAGGACGAAAAGGCCGATCCGGCAGATGTCGCCAAGGATGGCTGGGATGCGCTGATGAAGGGCGAGGATTCGATCGTCTCGGGCTTCATGAACAAGGTGCAGGTCGCCGGCGCTGGCGTGCTGCCGCAGTCGGTCGGCGCCGAGCAGCATCGCAAGATGGCCGAGCCGGGCAGCGGCACGAGAGAATAGTCGCCATGGCCGCGCACAAATGGTCCCAGGACGTGACCGAGCATTCTGACGCGCTCGACCTCGACGAAGGCGTGTTCACGCACGACGATCCGAAGGAAATTGCCCGGTCGCTCAAGCGGTCGGCCGAGCATAGTCACCGCCGCAAAGGCACGCCGCTGCAATCCGCGATGAGCATGCTGACCTTCTACATCAACCGCGCCGGCGACAATCTGCCCAAGGAGCGGCTCGAGACGCTGGAGAAGGCAAAGGGTGAGTTGCGCGCCTTGTTCGGCAAGGAATGAGCGCTCCGATGACAATGGAAACGCAGGAACCGCGAGCCGCTTAGCGCTTTTTTGGATTCGGGCGAACACAGCGAGATTCCGATGGCTTAACAAAGCTATACCGACGCGATCGCGCTGTTGAAGGCCGACCACCGCAAGGTCGAGGCCCTGTTCGAGCGGTTCGAGGCGGCGACCGCCTCCGGCACCAAGGCCATGCTCGCGCGGCAGATCTGCACCGAGCTCAAGATCCACACCTCGATCGATGAGGAGATTTTTTATCCGGCGTTTCGCGGGAAGATCGAGGACGACACGCTCGACGAGGCCTATGTCGAGCATGTCAGCGCCAAGGTGCTGGTCAACGACATCGAGGCCGGAGCGCCCGAGGATGATTTCTACGACGCCAAGGTCAAGGTGCTCTCGGAAGAGATCAAGCACCATGTCCATGAAGAGGAAATGCCGTCCGAGGGCATGTTCGCCCAGTGCCGGGAGACTGACGTCGATCTGGTGGCGCTGCGCGACGCGATGCTCGCGCGCAAGCAGGAGCTGATGGCTCAGGCGGAGAGTGCCCGCCTGCCGCCGGCCAAGCCGCGAGCCGTGAATCCCGTTCCCGCCTGATCCACCCGGCCGATCGGCACGTACCGTGACCTTGTGATCGGGCGTCAGGCCGGCGGCTCGGTGCCGGACAGGCCGCGCGTGTCGGGGCGGAAGCGGTCGTGCCGCGGCAGATCGTCGGCCGCCTTGGCCCAATCGATCCGGCTCGCGTAGAAGATGTGAAAAGCGGGCGGCACCCGTTGCGGCTCATCGAGCGTCGCGAGGCTGAAATCGATCGTCTCCGGTTGATGATCGACCGATATGGTAAGCGGCGTGCCGCATTGGCGACAGAAGCTCCGGCGCCCGAAGCTGCTCGATGCGACGCTCGCGATCGTATCCGGATTGGCCACCAGATAATCGCCCGCGGGCACCGTGGCGAACGCCATCGCCGGGCTCCCCGAGCTGAGCTGGCATGTCCGACAATGACACCAGCCGGCATCAAACGGCTCGGACGCCAACCGGTATCGCACCGCGCCGCACAGGCACCCGCCCACCAGGCCGGTTTCGGTCATCATCATTTCCTTGTCAGCTTTTGGGCAGGAACTCACTTCCACTCGATTGGTTCGGAATTGCGAAGGAGATTGCCATGTCCGAGCTTGCCGAACCGCGCGCCCGCGATGTTTCCGACGCCCATACCGAACAGCCGAGCCTTGCCGGACGCAAGGCAATCGTCACGGGCGGTACCACCGGCATCGGCCGGGCGATCGCCGTGCTGCTCGCTTCGGAAGGCGCGAAGGTATTCGTCTGCGGGCGCACCCCCGAGCATCTGGACGATGCCCTCGAGCGGATCCGGGAAGTAGGCGAAGGCGATGGAATCAACGTCGATCTGGCGAAGGCGGACGACGTCGAGAAATTCTTCGCGGCCGCAGACGGTTTTCTCGGCGGCCTCGACATCGCGGTGATCAACGCCGCGGTGCCCGCCGAAGCATTGGCCGAGACTTCGAAGGAGGACACGGACTATCAGATCGCGGTCGACTTCACTTCCTATCTCGCTACCACCCAGGCGGCCGCCAAGCGGATGAAGGCCGGAAGCGACATCGTGTTGATCGGCTCGATGTCGGCGGTGTCGCGTGCCGGCGGCAACTCGATCTATGTCGCCGCCAAGTCGGGCATCCAAGGCTTCGCCAAGTCGCTGCGCGAGGAACTGGCCGAGCAGGACATCAAGGTCGGGCTGATCGAGCCGGGCTTCACCGGCGCCGATTTCCAATATCCCGATTTCCCGCCCGAGAAGCAGCGCGAGCTGATCCACGAAGGCAAGATGCTGCGCGCCGAGGACATCGCCGCGGCGACGCAATTCATGTTGACCCAGCCGCGCCGCACTGCCGTGTCGCTGATGCGCGTCGAGACGCGGCGCGAGCATCCGTGAGCGGCTATGCCGTGGACCGGCTGGTGCTGGTCCCCGACGACATCGATCTGTCGAGGTCGCCGCTCGCGGGCCATCTCGACGCCGAAACCTATGTGCTCGGCGCGTTCAACCCGGCGCTGACGCGGCTGCCGAACGGCAATCTGCTGATGATGGTGCGCGTTGCCGAGGCGCTGCGCTTGCCCATCCGCGACGGCAGGGTCCATGCGATCCGCTGGTCCGAGCAGGGCTATGTGCTCGACGGCTGGCCGCTCGAGCTTGCCAACACCGCCGATCCGAGAAAATTCCTCCTCCACGGCGGCAATCGCCCCGGCCGGCAGCGAATGGCGAGCGGGACCTTCGATCAATCTCGCGACTTCGCCCGACGGGCGCCACTGGCGGCCGCACCTCCAGCCCGGCATCCGTCCGCATGCCGGCACGGTGGCGACCGCACGAATGGGCGGCGGCACGCCGCCGATCCTCACCGATGCGGGGTGGCTGACGCTGTGGCACGGCGTCGAGCCCAAGGAGATCGTCGGCATCTACCGCACCTATTGGTCGATCCTCGATCGCGACGATCCTTCCCGGATCGTGCGCAGCGACCACGCTCCCCTCCTCGAAGCCGATCCGGAGCTCACTCGTCCGATCGAGCACCAGCTCTACGTCCGCGACGTGGTGTTCACCACTGGCATTGCGGATGCCGGCGACCATTATATCGTGGCGGCCGGAGAAGCCGATCTCGCATGCCGGATCACGCATATCCCCAAGACGGCATTCGCCTGAGCGCCGGCGGCACTACGTCAGTCCGAGCGTGTGGTCGAATTGGGGTTTTCCGGCCCTTCGTAATTCTTGTCGCTCTGCCCGCCGTCGAAGCCATCTCCCTCCTTGCCGGTGTGGGGATTGGGGTAGGCGCCGCCCTGGCTCTCGCCTTCGCTCGGCGGGTTGCTGACGCCGTCGCTCTGCTGCTTGTCGGTCATGGTTCGCTCCTTGCCACAGGATCGAAGAACCGCTTGCCGGCGGGCCCGTTCCGCGTCCCGGCCGAAAGGTAGCGCGCGAGCAGCAGCGGCGCGGGGCCGGCATGGACGAGCCCGCCAGGCACCCATATGATGAGACCGACGAGCTGCTGGTCCTCCTCGGGTGTCCCGTCAGCCGCTCGAACAGCCGGGCGCTGCCACTGGCCTCGCCCGGTCAGATCGGCCAGAAGAAGACAATCAACGGCACGCCGAGCAGGATCACCATCACGCTCAAAGGAGCGCCCAGGCGCGCATAGTCGCCGAAGCGATACCCGCCGGGGCCCATCACCAAGGTATTGCACTGGTGGCCGATGGGCGTGAGGAAATCGCAGCCGGCCCCGACCGCGACCGCCATCAGGAAGGCGTCAGGCCGGTAGCCGATGTCCTTGGCGAAGGCAGCGGCGATCGGCGCCATCACCAGCACCGTGGCGGCATTGTTGAGGAACGGCGTCACCGCCATAGCGGCTATCAGGATCAGCCCGACCGCGGCCCAGGGCGGCAGGCTGACCGCGGTGTGCGAGAGCCAGGAGGCGATCAGATCGGTGCTGCCGGTTCTCTGCAGCGCCTCGCTGACGGGGATCAATGCACCGAGCATGACGAGGATCGGCCATTCGATATAGCCATAGGCTTCGCGCGGCGGCAGCGAACCGCTCAGCATGACGAGCGCGGCCGCGCCGAAAAAGGCGTGGGCGACCGGCACCACTCCGAAGGCGGTCAGTGCCATTGCGGCACCAAGTATTCCGACAGGGAGCAGGCCCTTGCGGACACTGCCGAGGCGGAGCGTGCGTTCGGCGAGTGGCAAGCAGCCGAGCTCGCGCAACTGCAGCGGGAGAATCTCCAGCGGCCCCTGCAGCACCACGACGTCGCCGGCGCGCAGGCGGGTATCGGCCAGGCGCTCGGTCAGCTTTTTTCCGGCTCGCGAGATGGCGAGCAGGTTGATCCCATAACGCTCATGGAGCTGCATGGGGCCGGCGGCGCGGCCGGCGAGGCCGGAATCCGAACTCACTACCGCCTCGATGACGCCGATGTCGGCATCGGGGGTGTCGGTGACTGCGGTACGGTTCTGACCATCGAGCTCGAGCGAGGAGGTGGCGATGGCGCGCTCGAGCGCGTCGGGCTCGCCCTTGAGCAACAGGACGTCACCGGCCTTGAGTTTGGCGCGGCCGAGGCTGAGCGAACGGCGGTCGTCACCGCGCTGAAGACCGCTCACCTCCACCTCGTCCTGGTTGCGGCTGCGGAATGCGGCGACGGTTTCGCCGATGGCGGGCGAGCGCTCGGGGATAACTGCCTCGGTGACATAGTCGGTGATGTCGAGCGCCTCGGTCATTGCGGGCGCGGCGCGACGGTCGCGGGGGAGCAAGCGGTATCCGAAACGCAGGAAAACGATGCCGGCGAGCGCGAGACTCAGCCCGACCGGCGTGTAGTCGAACATGCCGAAGGGCTGGCCGGTCAAATCCTCCCGCACGCGGCTCACGATGATGTTGGGCGATGTGCCGACCAGCGTGATCAGCCCGCCGAGCAAGGAGCCGAACGCCATCGGCATCAGGAAGACAGCCGGCGTCGAGGTTTCCGACTTCCTGGCCATCTTGAGCGCGGCCGGCATCAGCATCGCCAGCGCGCCGATATTCTTCACCATCGCGGACAGGAAGGTCACGCTGGTGACGAGCAGGAGGAGCTGCGAACGCACGCGGGTGACGCGGCTCGCGAATTTCGCAAGCGCGATCTCGATGATTCCCGATCGCTCTATCGCCGCGCTGACGACGAGGGCGCTGGCGATGATGATGATGATATCGTCGCTGAAGCCGCTGAAAGCCTCCTTCATCGGCACCGTGCCGACCAGCAGCGAGGCGATGAGCGCGAGGATCGCAACCATGTCGTATCGAAGCTTTCCCCAGATAAAGAGTGCCATCATGCCGGCGATGATCGAGAAGGCGAGCACTTGGGGAAGGGTCATTGCGTGTCCGGGCCAATTGGGTTTTGCGCGTAACGCGCCGAACAAGGATTAGGTGCCTTCATTTCCAGTGCGCGCGACGTGGGCTGCAGGCGGAAAGGCAGCTTCCCGGGCGCGGCAGGCTTGTGCAGGCTCGCGCGCAGTGACCGCGATCAGGTCGCGGAAATCCGGAATCTCATGGAGCAGCATCAGCCAGGACCGGCTCCAGCAGCCGTTCGGCGCGCGCGGAGCCGTAATCGTGCAGCGCCCTCGCGAGCTTCCCTCGGTCCATTCCCCGCGCACGCGCAAGCGCGCGGGGCAGGACAGCAGCCTTGTCCTCAGTAAGCCGGTCGAGATTGTGGAGAAGATCGACCATCAGCACCTCTTCGGTCAGCCGCGGCGGAACCGACGCCCGAAGCCTGAAGTCGTAGGTCCGCCCATCGAGCTTGAACCGCCCGTGACGCTTGCGGTTGTAGACCACGGTCTCGCTATAGAGCTGGGTCGTGCCGACGCCGAGGCCGTTATAGGCGTTGGGCGAGACCATCAGGAAGCGATCGTCGCGCAGGAAGGTCTCGACGAGCTTCTGGGGCGTGGCGGGGGAAGCGCCGAAGCGGGTCTGCCGCGGCACCATATAAACTCCGCCTGACACCTTCTCGAGCCGGCCTTCGCTGACCAGCTGACGCAGATGACGGTCGACCGCGGTCGACCAGCGCGCGAGATCCTCGCGCCGATAGACTTGGCCCGGCCGAAGCCGCCGCTTGAGTTCATTCAGTGCGGACACGTCACCATCCTCCGCACACGCAGACGGGGCATGCGCGAAGCCATGCAAGTTTTCTTCTTAAAAAATCATGCACACCGTAGGCCAGGCGCAGCGCGGAAGCGGGCACCGGAATTATCTCGCACCCGAGATGCGCAATAATTCCAGGCCCCCTTCGGATGAGCGGGCACCGCATGGCCACAATTGGCCGTTTGCGGAACGGCAGCTTCGGACGTTGCGCGACGATTGCGGGCATTGCGGAGAATTGTCGCGCAACGGGAGCTTCCGACCCATTCGGACATTGACTGCGGCCTGATCCGTGAAATCATGAGGGAATGCAGACGGCCGCCTTTCACTCGGCGTGGGTCCTGGACGACGCACCGGCAACCGGCGCTGGTGCCATCCTCGACACCTTTCCCTGGTGGAGTTTCACCAAGACCGTGCTCGCGATAGCCGCTCTCCGCCTCGTTGAAGTGGGGAAGCTCGAGCTCGACGCGCCGCTGCCGCGCAAGCGCTACACCGTGCGCCAGTTGCTGCTGCATCGCGCCGGCGTTCCGAACTATGGAAGGCTCGAGGCCTATCATGAGGCCGTCGCGAAGGGTGAGGACGCCTGGCCCCGGGCGCGCCTGCTTGACGCCGTAAGCGCCGATACACTTGATTTCGAGCCGGGCACGGGCTGGAGCTACAGCAATGTCGGCTATCTGTTCGTACGCGATGCCATAGAGGAAGCCGCAAGCCTCCCGCTGGGCGAGGCGCTTCGCGAATGGGTGCTGGAACCGCTTGGCTTGGCGTCAGTCCGCCTCGCATCGAAGCGCGCCGACTTTGAAGACATCTTCTGGCACGAGCTCAGGAGTTACGATCCGCAATGGGTCTATCATGGGTGCCTGATCGGGACGCCTGTCGATGCGGCGAGGCTGTTGCACGCCCTGTTTCGCGGGAATTTGCTCCAGAAGTCTTCAGTCGACGCGATCTTTGCGCGGTCGACCCTGCTGGGCGACGCGCTGCCCGGCCGCCCCTGGACAAGGCACGGCTATGCCCTCGGGCTGATGACCGGCTCGATGCGCGACGCCGGCCGCGCTTGGGGCCACACCGGAGCTGGCCCCCGTTCCGTCAATGCGGTCTATCACTTTCCCGATCTGGCCGAGCCCATCACGGTCGCGACTTTTGCGCACGGAGATCGGGAAGGGCCTGCCGAGTTCGAAGCCCTTTCCATCGCGCTTCGGGCGCATGGCCAGGTGTCCGATAGCCACCATTAGCAGACGTCAGCCGGTTCTAAGCCAACGGCCGCTTTCTGGATTCCGATAAGCACGGCGCGACGACTGTAGTTGAGCGCATCGCGGAAAGGTTGGATTTGGCCTGGAGCCCAAGGCGCCTTGTGGTCAGCGTTGCTTCTTGGTGGTGGTCGCGGTGAAGTCTGCGTCCTTTTTCGCGACCCAATCGACAAATTTGCGCACGTTGGGGTTGGCCAGCAGACCCTCCACATCCATCCCGTGGCGCTGCAGTTCGGAATTGCTGAAATTGGCGATCAGCGTCTGCTGGCAAATGGGGTGCATCGGCACGACGTCACGCCCGCCCCGGCTCTTGGGCACGGGATGGTGCCAGACAATGGTCTTGCCGGTAGGCCGGCCACAGAGCCAGCATAGCACTGCCGTCGCCGGAGCCTCCTCCTCGCGATGCGAATCTCCATAGGGACCATGTTTTGGATGCTTGCGTGCCATGCGTCGATCTGAATGCCTAAACTTGCGCTGCCCGCCCTAGAGCGGCGCGCCAGGCATTACCACGATCGCGCCCCGAATAATCGACCGGTTCCGCCATGCTTGCTTCCCGATTGCACGAGCGGCGCATCCGGTTATGGAACGCATCAGGAACATGTTATGGGCTCCCAACTCGAACGAGGTGCAGCAGATGATCGACCAGATGGAACCCGACGCCGCAATTGGCATGTCGTTCGGGCGTTGGCTTCTGATCCAGCGCGACCGCGGCGATTGGATAGACGGCATCGCCGATCGGAGGCCCTCGCCCACTCCCATCTGTTGGGGCCATGCGGAAGAGGCTTGGAGCGCGCGATGAACAATCCGTCAAAGGCGTGGGATGGTGAACAGGTCCGGAAATGGCTGGAGCGCCGGTTCGAGGCTTCGAAGCTGGATCAGGCGGCAGCGGACAGGCACGGGTATGAGGCGCAGGACGATTATGACAAGGCCGCCGCCGAGGAATGGGTCTGCCGTGCACTGAAAGCCGGGGATTGCACAAACGAGCAGGCCGCGTTCGCCAGGCGCCTTAAGGAGCTGATCGGCCAGGAAGAATATCCGGCGACAGGCACCCATGACGATGCGCGGTTCGAACGACATGTTCGCGGTCAGCTCAGAAGACTGGCCAAGATGACAAAGGCAAATGAGGGGTTCGAGAAGACGCTGCGCTATCAGTGAGCAGCATGAACGAAATCAGCTTTCAGGATTCCTGAAATCCGTTCTGGACGGCCGAAAATCGGCGCAAAACGGTAGTTTGATAGTGGTGAGGCGCTCGAACGGGCTTGTCAAACCCCGGTCTGACAGACCCCGTGCACGCAAGTCCGAAGCCACCGATGCGCCGGATCGCCATCAAGGCGCGGGTGCCAACGAGATCGCGAATCTGAACGCGACCAACGGCTCTGATCGGAGTGTTCTCGCCGATGATTGAGACAGCGAGTTTGCGGGTTGTGTCGTAGGTCCTGCGCGTTCTCTCGGCCCAGCAATGGGTCGGATCATCGATATAGCTCTGATAAGCCTCCCCAAAGGTCATTGCCAGCGGGAGCGGTTCCTGTTCCACGATCTGAGACGTTTCGCGAAGAGGCGTGACTGACGATAACCCAGTCGTTCGCGCCTTATCGTTGATCAACGGTCGGAGTAGCGTGGCATCCACACTGAGACCGCTGTTCAATCGAGCCTGCTCGATCGCTGCTTCGACGAGAGATGATATCAGCGGGAAGCGACGCAGCGCGATTTTCAGGCTGTCCGTTTGTAGCGATCGCCAAATCTCACCCTGACCCATCTCTGAGCGAACAGCACTTGGGACGCGACGGCGCACATAGAAATGGCCATTGCGACGGCACATGCCAACCGGCCATTTGTGTAGATGGGTTGTGTAGGGGCCTGAGCGACCATTTCCCCCAGATTTGCGAGGGTTTCGGGCGGATCGTGGGTTGCAACTGTGTAGATGCTCAGTGTCGAGCAAACGTTGGATAGAGCGTCTATTCGACGATTTATCCAACGATTTCAATGAAATGGTGCAGAAGAGTACTCGAACTTTCGAATCAACTATCTGATATAAAATCAAAGTTCGTCGATGATAGCAAGTACATACCAACAAGAAAACTACAGTACTCCGAAGTTACAATCTTTTGCAAGTCTCATCCTATCTCATTCTATACCATTGCATCCCGGACAGGGCTTTTGATGTTCGGGGGTAGCGGGTTTCGATTGTCTAAAATTCAGGCGCAATAGTGTTTGGAGATTGTGGATGACGAAGGCCAAGCAACAGCCGGGGGAGCCCGAACCGCTGACTGTGTCGATCAGGACTGCCGCGACCATGCTGGGGATCGGCCGATCAACGCTGTACGAGTTGCTAGGCGCGGAGGAAATCGAGACGATCAGGGTTGGTGGCAGACGGCTGGTGATGATGGCCAGCCTCAAGGCTTTCGTCGAATCCAAGCGAGATACGACCAACTCCTCCTCCTAATCTCGATACGTCCAGGCGTGGACCTCGGCGATCGACGCGAAGATTGGCGCGGGGCCGTCGCCTAAGGGGTCGCGCTCAAATGCCTGAGCCTCAGCCCAGGCAAGCCAGTCCGTCAGGGAGCGTCCGGCAATGAGCTCCTTGCCCTCGAATGGCTGCGCCTTGAGCGCGGCGAGGAAGCTGCGAGCCAGCTCGGCGTCACGCCAGTCGCCGGCAAACTCGAGAAAGCGGCGCCAGCGACCGTCCTCGCGCTGACGCTCCTGCTCGGCTTCGCGTCGGCGCTGCTCCGCGAGCTGATTCCGGCGCGATTCTTCCTCGCGCTCCAGCCGCCGTTTCTCCAGGAGCGGAAAGGCGGCCAGCATGGTCTGGAGAATTGACACCAGCGAGCTTTCCAGCGGCTTCTCCTCCGCCTCTCGCCACGTTCGCGTGAGACCTGACGGAAGATAGGTCTTGATCTCGAACATCAGCGTGCCCGTCGGCTGCAGCTCCTGCACGAACTCGCGTGAGGAATGCCACCGCTTCTCGTCCGCCGTGGGTGCGCGTCTCACCTGTTTGAATCGCTCGCGCAGCTGGAATTCGATTGCATCGTCTCCGCGGGTCGCGGTGAGCTGCCAGCGCCCCTCGTCGGACAGTCTGATCCCCTCACGCTCGAGCGATTTCAGGAGAGCATCCAAAATGCGGTGCCGTCTGCGATCGACATCGGTGAATGGCGTCGGCATCATCAGTCCACGCCGCCAGCTGTCGCGTTCGGCTCGTGCTTCCTTGGTCCTGCGCTCATGGTCTGCGAGCCATTTCGCGATAATTGCGTGAGGCTGGGCCAGCCGCTCGTTCACGGCGATCGGCGGCCTTGCGGCGCTAGCCGCGGCAAGAGCAGCGACGACCTCCGGCTTCCGGGCATCCTGTTCCACGGACCAGGGTGCGATGGTAACGCGATCCGCGATGCCTCGATCCGCGGGCGGAAGCGTGATGATCGGGGAGGTCTTTCCAGCGGCCAGCTTCATCCAGTGCCCACGAGGTGGGCAGGGGATGTCTAGTCGTTTGCAGATCTTGGCGAGGCCGGTCCCGCTGACGCCGAAGCGCTCCCCCAGCCGGATCATCGGTAGTTCCCAGACAAGGGCGTACAGCTCTTCGCGCGTCAGCGTCACCGGTGCTTGGGCTGTGTCGTTCATGGCCGCATGCCATAGACCCTCGACAAGCCCTGACCCGTAACTGAGCGTCGCGCCAGCGAGGACACGAATGCCCATGCGGTTATAGCGGATCCGGGCGAATCCTAGTGAGCGACCACCTCGTACTTGCTGCGCCCCGCGGATCGAATATCTAGTCGCTCCAGGAGGGTCCCAACGACAAAATTGTAGGAAGGGTGGCGGCGAGGCGGTCGCCGGCTAGTTTTCGGCATCGCAGATTTAGGACCGTTTCAGGGCTTCACGGCCCCATCAGTTCTTTGACGCAGCGTTAGGACGGGCGGCGGGTCTTAGATCACCAAAGAGCAATGGTGCGAGCCGACACGTGTACGTCTAGCCGTCACATGCCTCGACTTGGACGTATTGCCCCTTCGAAAATTCTTTTGGAGAAGTGGCTTCCTCAAGCCACTTGGTAGCCCCGATCGTTTCATCTATGCATAGTGTGATTGGGGAGGGGTTCATGGATCGAAGATTCCTTCTGACGAGCTTGGCCCTTGCGGGACCGCTCGGCTTTGCGGGTTGCCGACCGGCTAACGTCGGCCCGGCAAAGGTGCGAGTTCAGTTCGGATGGTTGTTCGACGCACACCATTCCGGATTCATCCTGGCGTCTGAGCAGGGTCTATACCGAGACGTTGGATTGCAGCCGTCGTTACAGCCTGGCGGCACAGACACGAACGCCGTCAAGACGGTCGTCTCATCTGGAGCGGAAATAGGCCAGGCGGGAGGAATCGAACAGATCATCACCGCTCTCAGCCAAAATCTGCCTATACGATCGCTGGCAGCTATCCATCAGAAGACGCCGCATGCGCTGATTTCCACATCGAGAAATCCGGTCCGGCAACCGAGCGACCTCAAAGGAAAGAAGATTGCCGTCGCGTTTGGCGATGCGGCCGAGGTTTTGCTGCGAGCCTTACTGTCGAAGTCTCGCATCAGCATCGATGAGGTGACGTTAGTTCCTTTTCGGTTTGATCTAACGCCACTTCTTCTTGGGCAAGTCGACGTCATTACCGGATTCAGGACTGATCAACCCGCGACTATCAGGTCAAAGGGCCAAGACCCCGTGACGCTGGCCTACGACGATTTTGGCATCGAATCGTACGGTTATACGCTGTTTGCAAAAGCGACTCCCTCGGAGGTGGAGCATGACCAGATGGCGCGATTCCTCACGGCTTCCAGGGAGGGATGGACGCGGGCCTTCAATGACCCCGGAGCTGCTATTGCGGCGTTGACGAAGTTTGTCGGGGGGCCGGTGGACAAGAGTGTTGAGGAGGAGAAGCTAAAGCTCCTGCGGGACATCATGCTGGATCCGACCGGCAAACTTGCCGCTTGGACGGCCACTTCAGAACGCATCAAAACAGTAGTCGGCTACCTTGAAAGCGCTGGACAGCTAAAAGGCATTTCCAACACGGCAGACCTCGTTCAACGCGCAATCACGGCGACGTAAGCGATGAGTCCTGGCAGGCTCCGAGTCTCAAATTTAACCGCTGGTTATGACCGAGACATTGTTAGCGGTGTTACGTTCGAGGGGAAGGCCGGCGAAATTCTCGTCCTTATGGGTCGCTCAGGCAGCGGGAAGTCAACGTTACTGAAGGCCATTGCAGGCCAGATTCCGTTCGCCGGGAGCATCTCCTTCACTGATGCAGGTATCGAGACAGTCTCCTTTCTTTATCAAAGCCCATATGCCTTTCCGTGGCTGACCGCCGTGAACAATGTACGGGAGGCCACAGGAGTATCCGCACAATCGGCTCGTACCCTACTTGATGGTATCAAGCTGGAGACGGCTCACGCAAAATATCCTTTTGAAATGTCAGGTGGGATGCTGCGTCGGTTGGGTTTGATGATGGCCCTAAACGGGCCACAAAACATTATACTGTTGGATGAGCCGTTTACCGGTCTCGACGACTGGACAAAGGAGCTGGCGTTCGAGGCCGTTGAAAGCGCGGCGCGGACGCACAAAAAGCTGGTGATCTTGACCACCCACAGCGTGGAAGAAGCACTAATAATCGGAGATGTAATTCTGAGCTTGTCCGGCGAGCCCAGTGACATCGCATTTCAATATAGAACTCAGATCGAGCGTCCACGCTACGGGCCTCAGATCGATGGAGCGGAACTGGGCTCAGCGATTTCCGCAGTGCGCAAAAATCTTGCAGCGGTCACATGATCAATATCGCGCGCTCCGTGATTGCCGTTTTGGTAGCCGCGTCTCTTATTGAACTCGTGGTTCGGCTCAGCCGTGTTCCGGAGTACCTGTTTCCTGCGCCTTCCGCGGTGGTGATATGGGGATACAATAACATCTCCACCTTGATCAGCGATCTCGGTATAACAGGGACGGAGTCGATTGCGGGCCTTTTGATCGCTGCCGTTTTGGCCCAGCTTACATTTTTGCTGTTTGGAAGTCTCGAGCGCGCCAGGGCGTTCATCAGCAAGGGGGCCTCATCAATCCAGGCCGTCCCCATATTGGCGGTCGCACCGTTCCTATCGACATGGTTTGGCCCCGGCATCGTCGGAAAGATAATTGCGTCGGCTCTCGTTTGTGGGCCTGTCATATTTGCCGCGTTGTATGGCGCTGCGGATTCCGTTCCTAGCGACGAACGCGCGTTCGCCTGGCGCGTTTATAAGACACGCTGGCGCTATACTCGAAAGTTTCTGTTGCGGAGGTGCCTGCCGGGCTTCTTAGGCGGATTGCGGACGTCGGCGCCGCTGGCAGTTCTGGGTGCGATCGTAGGGGAATTCGTTGGATCATCATCGGGACTTGGATTCAGGATACTATCTGGGTCATACTATCTGAAGACATCTCAGATGATGGCAGCGATCGTCACTTGTGTTATTCTCGGCCTGACACTGCGGGCTTGCGTACGAATCTTGGAAGATCGTTTCAGCTTCTGGGGAGATAAGCGAGTCTAGCTGGTTGGGGGGGATTATGGAAATATTGCCTGCCGTCGTGGCCGAGCCTGGCTCGGCCGTTCGAAAGCTGTCTGACTACGTCACTGTCCCACGGATCCTAATTTCCACGTTTGTTGTCGGACTGCTAGGCTTTGGGCTAGAGAAAGCCTTCGGCGACGTCGCAGCGATTGGGACGATAATTGATACACTGGCAGGGTTTTCAAAGGCCTTTTTAGCCACCACCGTCATTGGCGGGTGCGCCACCGTGATCGCCGCGATTGCTCGAGCAGACAGATCGCTGGCCGAACTTCACGCCCAACAAGCGGCTCTCAGTGCCGCCGCAACAGGCGCTCTAAATTCACTGGAGGCGTCTGTTGCTCAGTTGCCTGCCCACGCCGAGCAGGCAATGGTCAGCTATCTAAAAGGAAATGGGGAAATCTTACTCAGGGACACGATCGCGCATGATGCTCTGAGTGTTTTATCCATTGACGATCGGGGACATGAAGACCGGTACAGGAAAGCGTTCGATCACCTGCGACAGCTCTCCAAGCGCCCCTCTGCTCTCTCACCTGCGATTACCTTCCTGATCGAGCGAAGCATTGAGAGCATGAATGATGAGTTAGGGCGCCTCTCGGCGAAGAGCGCGAGCTTTCCACTCAGCGGCCTCCATCAGGTTGAGATGTCTAGGCGCTATCACCGCCAGTCCGCCAAGAGCATTGAATTTGTCGATTTTGAGCCAACGCAGGACATCGAGACCGCGTGGTCCGATCCTTTCAAGAAGTTTGTCCAAGAGGTTGGGAAGGACAGCAGGATTAAGGAAAAGACGCAGACTATAATCTGCCGCGGAGCCGATCTTCGGAACGCGATGGCTGCCTCCCCCATGCTCGCGGAGCAGGTCAGGTTCATGCTATCATGTGGATTCCAGGTTTATTTGTGTCCGGCTGAGCGCCTGCCGAAGCTTGGCGAGGGTGAGTCATCGTGGCGGTTTGAGGTGTATGACAATCTGACCCTAATTCGCGTCGAGAGGCGAGCGCAATACCACGAAGACGACGAACTCGACATAACGGTATCTGACTTTAGTTCGGACAGGCAGGCGAGTGGCATCTGGCAAAGCATCTGCGCCTACAGGCGCGAACCGGAGGCAACAGCAGCTGCGGAGGAACCGGCAGCAACAGGCGCTTGAGCGCGAGGGCTGGTTCCGGAGCACGCGTGAGGCGACCTATGTGAAACGCGCTAACGTGGCTGCGGAAATCGTGCCGTTCGTTAGCGGTCGATCCGTGCTCGATGGATTCTTCGGAGCCGGCGGTCTCGCCCTGAGAGTCTGTGAATCTGCCTCCCGCTATGCCGGCTGCGAGATCGATAGCAAGGCAATTTCAAGCTTCCAAAGGCTCAAGAAGCGATTGCGCCGGGACACTCGCATTCATGTGATTAAGGGAGATGTGTACGCGCTGAGCGCGGTAACGACGGCCGAAACCGTCATTCTTGACCCTCCGTGGGGCGGATGGCAGGTCTTTCTTGGCCGACGCTATCTTGTTTCTCGGCGAATGCCTAGATTCGTTAATCTGGTCGAGAAAATAATAAGATCCGGGGCGATTGTCGTAATCATACTTCCGTATCACGCCGTTATTCCGAACAAAATCGGGAAATTTCTCATCTACACATCGCATGATATTTTTCTCAATCGTTCTGTATACTGCAGAGTTTTTGCATTCTCTCTCAGCAGTGCCATTTCATCACGTTGACCTTTCCGTTTTTCGTGCTCAGCGCCGAACGTAGTTGTGCTCCGCTGCTCTGTCGCCGACCGTAACGCTATGTGATGCGATTCGGAACGCATCCGCCTGCTAGGGTCGATGCACTCGAGTTGTCGGGACATTGCTAGCAGAGACGAAGCTGTGCGCTGGACGATCCCTACGCCCTGGCTTGATCGTTCCCGTCGCCGTGTATCGGGGACCGGTCGTGCGATAGTGGCGCGGATGGCCGGAATAGAGCAGGCCTCGGCGGGTGTGGCGGCCTTGCCTCGTCGCCTTCGAACGCTCGTATGTGTCCGCAACGTTCGCCGTCGCAATGATCGCCATTTCATCCGGGCTCGGCCCCTTGCGCACCAGCTGAGCGTCCACTGGGTTGAGCGCTGCAGCCCACATCAGGTCAAGGGCAAACTAAAACAGATTGCCGATGTAGGCGATCGGGTCGATACCGAATAAAATAAAAGCCAGTATCAGCCCAAGCAATGTTATGACGGCCTGAACAACGAGCTTCTCTGAGACCTTCTTGCCAGTCCAGATTGCCAGCGTCATCAACCTATCTTTGAGCGAGACGGATCGAAATCCAGCTCCGCTGGTCAATGCAAATGTGACCACATTACGAATTTTGCTGTCCGTTGCCGCAGTGTCTTTTGCCGTCAGACTCCCGTGAACCCATTTACTCCTCAGGCGCTGGCACGAATTCTCTATCGACGCTGCTTTTGAACGATTCAGCGGCCCGGCTATCCTGCCTGAGAGAACCGCAAGAGACTGCCAGTCCCACGCTGTTAAATTCGACGCATATTCATCGCGATTCCAGCTGGATGTTAGGAAATCTCCCACAGAAGCGAGTGTCCTTGGTGGAACCCTGCCGGAATCCCCGGCCTCTATCATCAAAGTCAAAGCAGATATTGAGGCCGCGATATTTGGTACATTTTCACCGGCTGACTTCGGCCATCCGTCTTTTAGCACGCCTTGAGAGAAACTTCTCACCATTGAATCCACTGTATTTGGAAAGGCTGGTACCAGGCCGTTCAACTGCCCCTCCAGATTGACCCTCAGCAAGAGACTCAGAGCAAAGGCGGAATCTCGAACCTGTTTGTCGGAAGGCGATCCGTCACCACTCCAGGCGCCCCGCTTTTGTTCGGCTGCAAGGGCCGTGAGGCCTCGCAAGATTGCGGAATTAACGTGCGTGGCAAGCCGACGGTCATCGACTTTCAAGACGTCGAGATACAACCGCAATGCGCAAATAGAGCTTGCAGTGGAAAGGAAGCCAAGGGCGTGCGGCGGATTGGTCCAGTCATATGGCCACCCTCCCGTTTTGAGCTGATTGTCGAGGAGCCACCGGATCGAAGGCTCAAGATGCTTTCGCAATGCAGCCGGCGCTTCGCCGCTCGCGAATGCCAGGTGGGAGACCACTGCCATTGCGGTGTGTCGCGGTACGGCGTTCACCTCCCGCTGATTCATGCGCTGCGTCGGGGACCCATACCCTCCGTGCATGCCCCGATGAGTATCGATCTGTGCCAAGGTTCGGCTCGCCACCGATCGCGGGATCTCTCCCAGGACAGCGGTCAGCGCCGAGAGCGCATTGTACGAAACCGTTATACTCGGGCTGCCGAATTCGTCCGCTTGCCGTATCTTATCTTCGGGCGCGCCGGGAACTGAATAAGTGGAATGAACTTCAGCCGGGATGGTGGGTAGGGCCCAGAAACCGTCGGAGCGACAGGTGAGAAGTACAACCTGGTACGCCGCGTCCCGAATATCCGTCCATCTATCCTTGTCAATTTGTGAAATATCAAAAGCCATGACCGCCCCCAACAATGACAAAATCACGTCGTGATACGTTTAAGTACGTCGTCAAGACCTACTTTACACGCCGATCGCCGTCCCCGCCCCAACAGGCTTGGTCTCCTTGTCTGTCCCCCGCAAGGTCGCTGCATTCGAAAGGCCGCCACGCCCTGGAGGCGTGACGGCCTTTCCCGCTTGGGGCTTGCTGGGGGGCTGCCGGCCCGCAAGCGGCTCCGCGTCAGCGGGGGCTGGCGATCGCGCTGGTCGCCTGATTGCCCACCGCCGTCGCCGAGAGGCTGTTGCCGGTGATCGAGAATGCGCTGCCGCTCATCGGGCCCGACGTCCCGGCATAGCCGGCTCCGGTCACCATGGCGGTGACGTTGCCGTAGTTGGCCTGGGCGTTTGCAATTGCGGTCGGCGCCTGACCGGGCCCCGAGATGTTCACTCTGTTGCTGGCGACATTGCCATAAGCGCTGGCCATCAGGCTGTTGCCGGCGATGCCGATGCTGGAGCGTTCGACCGCGCCCGGACCGTTCAGCGGCACGCCGTAGCTGGTGCCGTTCGCCGTCGCTCCGACCGCACCATAGTTGCTCTGCGTGTTCAGCAGCGCCGCCGGTGCGAGCACGCTCGCGTCGAAGCTCCGGACGATGGTCTGGGCGCGGGGCGCCGCCGCAAGAGAACCGGCGGCCGCGACCGTCACCTCGTTATCGGCGACGTTGCCGCGGGCAAGCGCCGAGACGCTGTTGTCCTCGATCGCGATCGAGGATCCGGATGCCACGACGCCATCGGGCGCTGCCAGCGCAAATTCGCCATCAGTTCGCGCCGCTGCGCTTGCCTGCGCCGTGCTGATCTGGGTGTTGACGAGGCCGACTCTCGGACTGCCTTGTGACATGGCGCCAACCGACACTGCGCTTCGCGCGCGATTGGCAGACGCTTCGGCGCGGGCTTCATTGCCCGAAACCGTGAGGCGCGAGCCGGTCATGCCGCCGCCGGGATCGCTGTTTCCAAGCGACAGGTTCGCGGCTGCGCCAACCCCGCCTGCCGCGAACTGCTGGTTTGCGAGCAGATGGTCGGCGTTGGCGGAAGGCGGCCCAAGCGGGGCCGATCGCACGATGGCATTGCCGGAACCGACGCCGTCGGCGCGCCCAGCATCGACCAGGAGGTCGTTGTCGGTGTCGTTGATCGCGGCAAGCGCGACGCTCGTGTTGCCAGTGAGCGCGGCTGTCGAGGCGTCGAGGCTGCCCGGCACATTCACTTTGGCGCTCGAGCTCGCATCGACATAGGCTTGGCCGTATTGGAATGACGACAGCGACGAGGTGGTGCCATCGAGCGCCGCGGTCGAGAGGGCGAGGCGATTGACGCTGATGTTGCCCAGCGCATTGGCACGCTGCGCATTGTCGGCGACGACGAGCGACGAGTCCTCCGCAGCGCTCGCAATCGTAATGCCGGTTTCGCCCAGCACGCTGCTGGCGATGCGCGGGATCAGGGCATCGCCACCGGTCGGCTCGCCCAGCTTCTGCTCGCTGGCGAGCGCGAACGCGCCGATCGCCCCGTAGCTCTGCCCGGTCGCGCCGGCGATGGCGCCGTTCGGATTGGCGGCGACGCCTGTGCCCGAGACGGTCAGGCCATTTGAGGCGCTGCTCCCGATCGCGGTCCCGGTCGTGATATTGCCGATGACGAGCAGGCGCGCATCGGAGACGCCGCCCGTTGCATCGATCGATGCGCCGCTGTGCGCGTCGATGGCGCCGACCGTCACGCGGACATTGCCGTTGCCCGTCTGGAGATTGCTGACCGCTGCGCTTGTGCGCATCGAAGTCGCGGCAAGCTCGGCCAGATTGACCGCGCTGTTCCCGGTTCCGGCGGCGAGCGCTTCATTGCCTTCGGCCCGGATGGTCGAATGGTCGACCGCGCCGCCAACCGATACTGCGGTCGTGCTGTACTCCTGGGTGACGGTGACCGGACTCCGCGCGAAATCCTGCACGTTCTGGACGCCGAAGTCCGAGCTGGTGACGGCGGCGCCTTCCGAATCGACGAGCGCGATCCCGGTCCGCTCTCCTAAGGAGCTGCCGCCATTGGTTTCGATTGATCCGGCGCGAACCGAAAGCAGGTTCCCGCTCGCGAGATTGGCGGTGGCGACCGTCCGCACGCTGTTGCCCGAGGCCGATACCGTCGACTCCGACAGGCGTCCGCGCGCATCGACGGCGGTGCCGCCGAACGTGTAGGCGTTGAGCGTCGTACCCTCGGCGCGTTGCACGTTGGTCAGATTGGCGACCGCACCCGGCGCGCGGCCCGGTTCACGGGCAGTACCGCCAATCGATACGGCATCGAGGTTGATGATATTCGCCGAACTGTTGGGATAGGCCGTAGCGGCGAGCATATTGCCGTCGCTGGCGATCACCGAGCCTTGGGTATCCCCCGCGATCACCGTTCCGAAGACCGCATCGCCATTGAGGTCGCCCGAGAGCGCCTTGACGATCCCTCCCGCCAACTGATTGCTGAGCAGTCCGAAGGTGGCCGAGACGGACGGATCGCCGACACTCCCAGTCGGAACGGTCGATGCGGCGCCGTTGACCGAAGGCACGACGATCGCGGTCATCGCAGCGGAGATCCGGTTGTCCGCCGAATTGCCATAGGCTGTCGCGCGGTCGAGATTGTAGCTGTTGGCGAGCGAGCTGCCCGCGACCGGTCCGACGCCGAGCAGGGTGCTGGCGCGCGCGCGTGCCGCAATGCCGCCGCCGGGGCCGGTGCTCTGGAAACTGGCGATCCCCGTACCGCTGCTGGAGGCGTTTCCGGTCAGCGCGATGTCCGCCGCTGCATCGTTGCCTCGCGCTTCGGCCTCCATGGCGTTCCGCGACACCGCGAGCGTGCTGCTCGAAACCTGCCCCGTGTCGAGCCTCAGCGCCGTCTCGAAGATGTCGGAGGCGACTTCCGAACCGCCGGCGATCTGGCGATTGGCGATGACGCTCGCTCCGCTCGCGAAGACGCCGCGCGTGCCGGCCGTCAATCCGGTCGGACCGTAGCTTTCCCCGTCCGGCAGATCGGCGTCGAGGCTTTGCAGCGCCTGGTTGCCGCGCGCAGCGGTCTCGACCGCATTGCCGGCGATCTCTTCGCTGGCACCATCGAGCGGGCCAGTGACGACGCTGGCGATCGCGGCATCGTCGGCATCGGCGCGCGTGATGCCGTTCTGGCTGATCTGCTGGTTGGCAAGCGTACGAATGCCGGTGGCATTGGCGCCGGCGCTCTGCGCCTGGGCAGACGTGGCGGCGAGCATGAGGACGAGCGCAGCGCCGGCGCTGGCGAGTAGCTGGCTCCGCTTTGTCGAACGGGCATGACGGTTGGATTGCATCGGACAAACTCCTGAACGGGATTGAGAGAGGGCAAGCGAAGGGCGTTGGCGGGTAGGCGCCTCCATCGTGCGAAGTTGATTGGGAGGGCGGGTCAGCCGGTGTGCAGATCGGCGTCACGTCGGCGCGGATGCTCGGCGCCGTGCGGAACCGGGGCGATCGACCAGCTCTGTCGCGACAGGCACGGTGCGGGATCGACCTTCGCGACCGCGCCGACCAGACGCAGCGTCGCCTCCTCGAGCGCGGTGCGGATGCCGAGCTGGAGCGGTTCCTGGCCCTTGGCGCCGACATTGATGTCGAACAGATTCGACCCGAAGAACCGGAAGATGTTGAACCCGACTTCATAGCCGGTGAACTGCTTGGTCAGGCTGACGGTCTTCACCACGAGCAGCGAACGCGTATCGACGATGCGCAAATCGATCGCGACCGACTGGGTGTAGGTCCGCGCCTTGGGGCCGACCGAGCTGACCCCGGTTTCGATCCCGCCTGAGCGGATGTCGTAGTTGAGCTCTGTGACGCCGCCGACGATGTAATAGTCCGAGGCGGCGATCGTCCCGCCGAAATAGGGCAGCCACGGTACGCGGGCCGCACCCGAGCCGCCGGACACGTCATGCGCCGTACCGTCGCCGAGCTGCCGGCGGTCGGTGTAGCCGAGCTCGCGTTCGGCAATCATCGGATCGAACCGCTCGGCGAGGCTGACCGCGCCGCCGAGCTTGCCAAGCGCCGACGACACCATCAGCGCGCCGCCTTGGGTGATCGCGGTTCCCTCGCTGATCGAATATTTTCCGGTGTAATCGCGCACGTCGCCGACCGCGATCACGGCTGGCCTGGCGTGCCGCATGGCAAGCTGAAGCGCAAAGCAGGCGAGCGCCGGGTCGGTCGGGGTCCGGTTGTCCCGAACCGCCGGGCCGATCAGCGTCGGTTCCTCGCCGGCGCCGAGGCGCGCCTCGTGCATGCTGACGCAGCCCGGCAGGCCGAGCATCGCGGCGCTGGCTGCGGCCGCGATACCGAGTCCACGCGCGAGCGAACCCGCGCCATCCCCCGGCCGCATCAGTTGAACGCCCCAAACGTGCAGGCGGTCGAGCCGGCGACGCCGGCGGTCTGGTCGCCGCTGTTCGCCTGGTCCGAATTGAGCGCCTGCCATGCGGTGCCGTTGACGGTCGAGGTGGTCGCGCCGATCACCGAGGATGCGACCGGTCCGGAATTGGCCTGCCGGTTGGCGACATCGGCATTGGATCGACTATCGCCGATCGTCGAGGTGTTGCTGTTGCCGGTCGCGGCCGAGGTCGCGCCATTGGTGGTCGGGGAATTGGCGAGCGCTGTCTGCGCGCCGTTGTTGCCCGTCGCGACCGCCGAGATCGAGCAGTTTACCTGCCGCGCGATGTTGGTCGTGTAGATCGGTGCCGCATAGACGCCGCCGCGCCGCCGTTCGATCAGGTCGAGCATCGCGGCCTGCGAAGCGCGGTCGGCAGGGGATTGGAATTGCCACGAAGCGCTCTCGCCATAATTATTGGCGAGCGCGGGCGGAGCGGCGCCGAGTGCAACGGCGAGCAGAGCGACAAAGGCGGGAGATTGCCGTGGCGCGCGCAGAGCGTCTCTCGCGAGGGGTGTTGGTATGAGCATGGCGGAAGGTCTCTCGTCGAGTGGAAGAAGCCGCAAATCGGCCTCCTCCAGACCGTGACGATGGACGCCTTGAAGCGGGAGATACCTGGCGCCGCCAAATCTCGCCATGTGCCGCCATTGCAACGCGGAAGTTCAACCCACTGAGCGGCCCCCGAAAGCAGATGAGTCGAAACTGGCGGGCTGCCGTCTGTCGGCTTTTGGCACGATCAGTCCAAATCGGACTTCCACAAACGTACGACCTGCCGATCCTAAAACGGCAGGACGCAAGAACGGCGCGCGATAAGGAGGATTGATCGGCTCCGCCGGATGGTCAAATGATGGTGAGTGTCGTTCAACCCCTGGCGCCGGATGTTCTATGGGCCGGTTGCAAGTGGACGGAGCGGGCCTATCGTCGCTCTAAGGGGAGAGCATCACATGGCCGGCAACCTGATCGAGGGTCGCTACCGCCTCCGGCGGAAGCTGCAGAACGGGGATCCCGGGCGGGGTGTACCTGATCTCTGGGAGGCCGATGACGGCGGCGACAGGTACTTCGTCAAGTCATGGAAGCTCACCGGCGGAAACGCGCAGGCGCTTCGCGCGCTCTGGAACCGAGAGGTCCGCGGCCTGATGCGGCTGCAGGGCCACCCCGGGGCATCCGAACTCTTCGTGCGTCTCCAGCAACTGGGAGTCGACGACAGGCAGTTCTATGCAATACTCGACGGTGGCCGCCGCGAGCTCCTGTCGAAGGTGCTCGAAACCCGGTCAGCCTACCCCTGGCTCGTGAATCTGGGCGAAGTCGGTCGCCGCGTTCCGATTTGGCAAGGGCTGCTGCGCATCGCCGAGGCGATCGCTGTCCTGCACAGCGAGGGAACGGTTCACCGCAACCTCTCGCCTTCTTCCGTCTTCGTCAATCCGGAAGGACTGGGGGACTTCCGCCTCAGCGGCTTTGAGTGGTCGCTTCGCGTATCCAGCACCGATAACAAGATGAAACCGGGCGGCGGCGGCGCGCTGAAGGCATCCGAATTCGATCGGGACGGCGGCGAATACTCGACCGCGACCGATTGGTTCGACTTCGGCGTGCTAGCGACATACGTGTTCGGCGCGAGCGTCACGCGTCCAAAAACACGACCGAAACTGCGCGAGTTCGTCGAGCGGCCCGGTCTGTTCAACGCCGCCGAACGTGCGCTCGTGCTCGGCCTTCTCGAGGACGATCCGGAGAGGAGGCTTTTCGACGACCGGGAGGTCCTGAAGGCGATCCGGGACGCCATCCACGATCTCGGGACCGTGACCGCCGCCGCCCGCCGCCCCGTCGTGCTCGCCGCTCGCACCGGCCGCCAATCGTCGCTGGGCGAGGCGATCGAACGGGCCAGCAATGGCGAGGCACCGGCCAACGATGCGCACCGTCAGCGCATGTGGATGAAGAAGGATCTACGTGGTGACTTTCGCGTCATCGCCCGCTCCGTTCCCCGCCCGCACTACATACTTCGGGGCGAGAAGCTCAGCTACCGCATCGCGGCCTGGAGCAACAACGGCACCCCGACCTGGGACATAGCGTATTGCGAAGCGGTCGAACACGCACCGAACGCATACCAGGACGATGTTCACCTCAGCATCGGCGATAGGCAGTTCGACGTTATCGGCTACCCCGACGCGAGTAAGAACCTCAGATCACTAAGGGATCGCTCCGCGCCGTGGAACCGCGTGTTCGCTTTCCGTCAGGTTCGCTCAAAGATGCCGCCCCATCTGCAGGACGTGCACGACTTCTTCCGGATCACCCACCAGCTCGACACCGCGTTGACCGTGGCGCAGATCTGCCCGGTGCGCGTCACCGCGACCCGCCGGTTGGCGGATGAGAGCGAGATCGAGGTGACGCCGATCGACGAGGCCGATCGTAAGGACCTCGCCGCATCCCTCATGTTGCCGCCACCGCCCGACCAATTACGGGACTGGTTCGATCTCGGAGTAGAGACCGTCCAAGCCGACGACGAGCCAGGTCCCAAACGAGACACATACACACTGCTCTCCCGTCCAGTGCTGGGGCGCGACGCGAATACTGAGATCAGGTGGCAGTTCACCTCTGCTGTCGCAGGGAAGGATGGCCCGCTCTATCGGTTCAGCACCACCTCCAGCTCAAGCGCGAAGAGAGGCGAGACCCTTTACCTCGCACGGAACTTCGGCGGCACCATCAAGCAGATCCGACGGCGCGCGAAGGCGATCGAAGAGCTGAAGGAGCAGGACACCCTCCTTCGCGCGCTCGACGATCCGCTGAACTCCACGCGGGTGTCAGACGAACAGGTTCCCGTGCCGCGCATCACGCTCAAGCTTGACGATTCGAAGATCGAAGCGCTCGACCGCATGTGGAACACGCAGCCGACATTCGCGATCCAGGGGCCCCCTGGCACCGGGAAGACGACTCTGATCAAGGCATTCTCCGACCGACTGCTCGGCTCGGATCCCAGCGCTCAGGTCCTGATTACGGCACATTCGCACCATACCGTGGACGACGTCCTTGAGAAGCTCTCGGAGCACTTCAACAAGCTGCCCGAAGAGGATCGGCCCATCATTGTCCGGCTGGGTGCCGACGATGGCTCGGAGTTCGCAGCAGACACCATCGCGCGCGCAGGAATGGAGACGCTAGCCAAGAGTGACCTCGCCCTTCGCACCCGCGACGATCTACGTGAGCGCTTGGACGCCGTCCGCGACGTGGGCAGGACCAGCCGGGACACTGATTTCAGGACTATGCTGATGCTGGTGCAGGACGCCGCGAACATCAGCCTGTCGACGTCCAATTCCGGCGATCTCGCAGATCTGGTCGATCGCGGCCGACGTTTCGACTGGTCAATCATCGAGGAAGCCGGAAAAGCACACGGCTTCGACATGGTAGCAGCTCTCGAGGAGAGCCATCGCGTCGTGCTGATCGGCGACCACGAGCAGCTTCCGCCTTTCAACGCGGACCTGTACAAGGACTTACTCGCGGATCCGCTCAGGGTTCGCACCGCGCTTGGAGCTGCGGCGACGTTCGCGCCCAATCTCATCGACGCAAACATCGTGGCCGATGACGAAACGAGGAGCACGTTCACCGACAGATGTGCATTCTGGCGCGAACGCGTCGACTTCTTCGGTCACCTCTTCAATCGCAGTCTCGAGGGCGAAGGGCGTCGGGCGCCAGCAATCACCCTCGTCGATCAACACCGGATGCATCCCCACATCGCCGACGTCGTCGGCCGCACCTTCTACCCCGACGAAAGCGATAAGGGGACGAGCCTCAACACGCCGGAGGAGACCAGGGAGCGATTCAAAAAGGACCCACCGTACTCGATTGTTGAAGATGGCTGGCTGCCTGACGAGCGAGTCGTATGGGTCGACGTGCCTTGGGTGCAGTCGACGAAGCATGCATTCGGCGAGACCGTCGGACTTTTCACCTCGCCCGTCGAGGCAGAGGCGGTCCTTGCGACCCTCAATCAGATCCGTCCGGTGGTTGGCGAGGATTGCGACGTGCAGGTTCTGTCGCCCTATAACGACCAGCTCGACCTGATTAACTCGCGGGCTCGGTCGGTGATCGCCGGCGGACATCTCCAACACCTCGTAGGTCCGCCATTTAACATGCTCGAGGGCAAACGGTTGGGAGCGACCGTCGACGAATTCCAGGGAAGCGAAGCCGACGTCGTGATCGTGAGCTTGGTGCGCAACAACGGCTACGTACCGTGGCGGAGCGTTGGCTTCCTGAAGCATGCGAACCGAATGAACGTGCTCATGAGTAGGGCAAGACACAAGCTCATCATCGTCGGTAGTTGGAAGTTCTTCGACACCCGATGTGATGAAACCACGCCGGAGGGCGCCGAATACGCCTACATCGGCCGCCTCATGAAGGTGCTCAAGGAGGCGCGGAAGCGCGGCCACGCCAAGCTCGAGGATGCCCCAAAGTGAAGGTAGCCTATATCCCGGTCCTGAAGACGGCCGCAAACTATGGGACGAACATTGGCCGTCGCTGGAGCGTGCTAGAGCACATGCTCCTGCTCGACCTCACGACCGCCCGGCGAACCGTCAACGACCTTGTGGCTTCCACTAACCTGCGCCCACGTCTGGTGGTCGAGGCGCTTATAAACCTGGTCCGAGCCAACTTCATCGAGATCAGAGCGTCAGAGGCGGACCTCCTGTTCCAAGCCACGGGTCTCGGCAAGCGCCAGGCGGCCAACCAGGAGATTGAGGCCAACCAGACGCCGAGCGAACGGTGGATATCGCTCGCGTTCGACCAAGTCACGGGCACGTGGTTGCGTTCAGAGGACATGGCGCTTGTCCACGAGCATGACCTGCCGCAGCGAGCACACTGTCTTCCTGTCACGTACTCGACCTATGACCCCTCCGACGGCCGACTTCGCGACCTCCTGCACCTCGCGCCCGACGAGACGCTCCGGCAGGAGGAGATCAGATTGCGGAAGCCTGCCAAGCCGTTCGCCCGGATCGCCATGAGGCACGGCGTCCTCGAGGGTCTGCCCCCATACGCCGGAGAGGATCTGAAGCAGAGGGTCCGCGAGTTCCTGAGCCAGTTTGAAGAGGAGGACGACGAGGACGGATCATTCGACGACGCGGTCGATGGCACCGAGTTCAGCACCGATCTCTCCGCCGAAGACGTCTACGCAGGCGGGCCCGACCAACTGAACCTCCTAAGAGAGGCGCTACGATCCGCCGGCAGTACTGTCGTCATCCATTCCTGCTTCGTCAGTCAATCGACGATCAGGAAGCTTCTCCCGGACCTCGAGGCGGCGGCAAAGCGCAAGGTCCGAGTTGACCTGCTCTGGGGTCTGGACCGTCTCCACGAAGGCGATGTCCCGACGAAGATAAGCGACGCCGACGCCGTCCTGAACGAGCTTTCGCCGGCCCTTCGCAAACGTGTTCAGCTGTCACTGCGTTCATCGGGATCGCATGCCAAGGTCATTGTCTACGACGATGCCGCGACCGGCGCTTGGATCAGCGCGATCGGCAGCTGCAACTTCCTATCGACGAATTTCGACGCCGTCGACGTCGCGCTGAAGCTCCGCAGCCCCGGAGTCGCGGTTCGCCTCCTGTCATGGCTCCTCACGATGCAGATACCGACGGCGGGCGCCTGGCCTGCAGTCGCCCGCCGTCTCGATCGGGCTTGGACTAATGCGCGGCGAGCCGAGATAGTCGGCGCAGAGAGCGGCAAGCACGGACTGCAGTTGGTCATCGACGCCGACCATTACGCCATGGTCAGACTCGCAAGGGATTCTGCCGAGCGGGACATCGTCGTCGCCTGCGACCTTCTTGGCGTGGCGGCGGAGACGTCCGCATTCGTCCCACTCGGCGAAGCCGCGGCCCATGGTACGCGCGTCAGCCTCTTCTACCAGCGGCCGAGCGATACGCTCGCCGACGAGGGACGCCTTCCCAAACCAGACGAGATGAGCGCCCGCGGCCTTCCGCTGGAAACCATCGAAGAGTTGCACGCCAAGCTGCTGGCCTGGGACGACAACGACTTCGTGCTAACGAGCTTCAACTGGCTCTCCACATCCGTCGATCGTGCGCGTGCCCGCGGTGCCGAGATCGGCGTGCACGTCATCGGCGAGGGACCACGCTCATGGGTTGCCAGCAAGCTTGCCGACGGCCCCCTCAAGTCAGCGCTGGAAAGTCACTCTCCCGGGCGAGGGCCTGGCCGGGCCAACCCGGCTAAATGTTGACGCCGGCTTCACGCAGCATGTCCTCCGCACCCGCGTTCATCTCGACCTCTTTTTCGCCGCGGATCAGCTGATAGATGAAGGGCAGCGGGAGCGGGTTGGCGACGCGGCGACCGTAGATCGCGTTCTGAAATCGCCTCGATCGCGCCGAGGTTTCGTCGGGGCCGCACGTGCCGGCGGCGGCGAGCTTCCAGACATCCTCTGCCTCGGACTTGATGGTCTCGATGGCGGATGCGGCGTCCGATTGCCGATACCGCTCGCGGATCGACCAAGCGAGGAAGGGCGTGGCGGGCGCGACAAGCGTCGTCGCGAACGCTTCCACGTCGAAATGCATCGCGAGCCCGATGACGAGGCCGAGCACGACGACGACGAGGGAGGCGATGAGCAGTCCATCCGCCAACCGCTTGCGGAGGCTCGAGTCATACCAGAGGTTCGCGCGCTGGCAGATTAGCCGGGCCAGATGGACCGGCGCGACGGCTACGACGGGGGGATACCAGTCGCGGATCGTCGCTTCGTCGCCACGCCACGACCGCGCGGTTCCGACGATCGTCTCCCGGTCGAGCTTGCGTCCCGCAGTGAAGCTGTCCCAATCCATCTCTAAGATTTCGCAATCGAACTGCTCGGAGATCTTCGCCGCTCGCTCAAGCAGGAGTCGTTGCCGCCGATCGAGCACCAGCGTGTCAAAGATGACTGCAGCGAGTGCCGTAATCGCGACCCATGGCCGCGACTCCTCGCAGACCAATCCGATCACCGCCAACGCGAGAGGAAGCACGACGGCCACAACGAGCTGCGCCCCCTGAACGAGCGAGGCTCGTCGATAGGTGCTCTGCCTCGCCTTCAGGAGTTCGAGCGCCCTTGGCTCGTTCTGCAACCGCGCGATCTGATTCATATACGCAACGCTAGTCAGCCCGCCACGTGCACGCCAGCCAAATTCCTCCAGCACTGAGAGTTCGCACAAGAGAGCCAAAATGTGCCGATAATCGATAGCTCAACCGCTGAAGTGCGAATTTGAGATCTCGCTGGCATTCTTGCCGATCATCGGCGCTCGCGCTTGCATGCGGGTACATTAAATTGGAAGAGCGGTATGACCAGCACTAACGCGACTTGTCGTTCGATCGGCGGCGGCGAACCAACGAGCGGCGGCCTTTAAGAAATTGATCCTTGGCGCCAATTGAACGGAGATGCGGGAAGTGGGGCCCGGTCAATGCATCAGTCCGGCGTCGGGCACCATGGCCTCGGGAAACCCCGATCGGCCGAACCGCTCAAGCAGGTCGAGCCATGGCCCGACATCGATCTCCGCTTCGGCTAACCATGCATAGTCGTAGATGGTCGAGCGGTAGCGCTCGCCGTCGTCGCAGCCGAGGGTGACGATGCTGCCGCGCTCGCCGCGACGCGCCATTGCCTGGGCGAGCATCAGTGCGCCGATGATATTGGTACCGGTCGAAGGGCCGAACGCGCGGCCGATGCGCCTCTTGAGCCAGAGCGCGCCCGCGACCGAACCCGCGTCGGTCACCGACACCATCTGGTCGACCAGCGCGGGGATGAAACTCGGCTCGACCTTCTTGCGGCCGATGCCTTCGACCACGCGGCTCGTGCATCCTGTCCTGCTCCAGTCCCCCGAGGCATAGGCACGGAAAAAGGCCGACCCGTCGGGGTCGACGACGCACAGTCGGGTTGCGGCTAACTCCGGCTTCAACCGGATGTAGCGGCCGATCGTGGCGCTAGTGCCGCCGGTACCGGCGCCAACCACGATCCAGCTCGGGACGGGGTGCTCGACTCCGCGCATCTGCGAGAACAGGGCGTCGGCGATGTTGTTGGCGCCGCGCCAGTCGGTCGCTTCGGCGGCATGGGTGAACTGGTCCATGAAATACCCGCCCGTCTCGGCGGCGATCCGGCGCGCGACATTGCTTATATCTCCACCAGCTCCGGCAAAGACGATCTCGCCGCCGAGATGCTCGATGGCCGCGACCTTCGCCGGCGCGGTGCCGTTCGGCACGACCGCGATGAAGCGGAGACCCAGCTTGGCTGCAAACCAGGCCTCGGAGATCGCGGTCGATCCCGAGGAAGCCTCGATCACGATCGTCCCCTCGCTCAGGTAGCCGTTGCAAAGCGTGTGCAGGAACAGTGCATGGGCGAGGCGGTGCTTGAGGCTTCCTGTCGGATGCCGGGTCTCGTCCTTCAGGTAAATGTCGATACCCGGCAGCTCCGGGCAGGGAATTGCGATCAGCGGGGGATCGACCGGCCTGTGTGCCGGATCGCCCATCACGGTCGTCGCCCATGCCGTCCATATCCGCGCCCTTGGACCGGCGCGGCTGATGAGCTGCTGCTCGTCGGGCTGCGCGGCCGATGCGATTTCTAGCGGTTCGTTTGGATCCGGCATTCTTAGTCCTGAGAATGCGGCCGGGCGGCGGGGGGCCGCCCGGCCCAGTCTGGCCGTCCTGCCGGGGTTTCGGCTGCCGACACGAGACGGGGCTTGTCTCGCAGGTGTCTGCGGCTCTGGATGCAGGACGTATTGGGTTCGCCGGAGAAGCGGCGATGGGCCTGAGCTGGTGCCGGCGTTAGGGAGCTATGAGGGAAAGAACGAAACCCTTCCTGTCCGCCGTTACCTTCCCATCGAGCCCATCGTCGCCTCCCCGAACCTTGGCGCTCTCCATGCTGACAGTCGCCGCATACCTAGACGTGCGAGCCGCCCATTCCCGTAACGGTAAAATGCAGCATCACGGATGTTGACGGATTGAACCCGCGCAGGCTCGCTTCGCTGACGTTCGCGGAAATGCTAAAACCGAAGCGTTGCGAAAGCGCGTTACGGCTATTCGCGGACGGCGTGTCTTGCGCAGTCGAGACGATGATGAAGCAGGAGACCGCGATCCGCCGCGATGACCGATGACAGGGCTCTCAACGACTGGTTCTGCCGAGAGGTGCTCCCTCTCGAACGGTCGCTCACGGCCTATATTCGTCGCAATACGCGCGTCGCCGCCGATCTCGTGGACATGAGGCAGGAAATCTACGAACGCGTGCTCGTCGGCGCCCAGGCCGGCTTGCCGCAGAACACGCGCGCCTATCTCTTCACCACCGCGCGCAACCACCTGATCAACACCGCGCGCCGGGCGCGCATCGTATCGTTCGAGCTCGTCGCCGACCTGGAGGATGTGACAAGAGATATCGATATGTTTGAGACCGAACGCCATCTCAATGCGCGCGACGAGCTGCGCTGGGCTTTGGAGGCCCTGAACCAGCTGCCGCCGCGGTGCCGCGAGGTCGTGCGCCTGCGCAAGGTGGAGGGCCTGTCGCGCGCAGAGACCGCGGAGCGGATGGGCGTCGGCATCGATACCGTCGAGAAGCAGACCACCAACGGCATCCGCGCCATCACCGACTTCATGCTCGGCGGCTCGGGCAAGGTGAAGCGTCCGGCCACGGTCCGCAAGCTGCTCGGGAAGCGCAAGCCATGAGCGCGCCAGACCAGAGGGATCCGGTCGACCGGAACCATGTCGAGGAGACCGCGGCGCGCTGGCTGATGCGGCGCGAGGAGCCCGATTGGGAGGCGGCCGATCAGGCCGAGCTGGACGCATGGCTTGCGCAGTCGATGGCGCACAAGGCGGCGTTCTGGCGTCTCGAGTTCGGCTGGCGTCAGGCCGACCGGATCGGCTCGCTTGGCGACACGGTCATGCCACGCTGGCGGCCCTTCTCGCAAACCTTGTTCGGGCGGAGCTGGCAGCCGCTGGCGATTGCCGCGTCGATCGCGCTCGTCTTTCTGGGCGTAGGGTCGCAAGTGCATTGGCCTGCGCCGCAGCCGCGCGTCGAGGTCGCGCAGCAGCAGACGATCACCACCCGGATCGGCGGGCGCAAGCGCGTGCCGCTGGAGGATGGCAGCCGGATCGAGCTCAACACCGCGACCGTGCTGCGGGCCGCCGTGACGCCCACGAACCGCGAGGTCTGGCTCGACCAGGGCGAGGCCTATTTCGAGGTCAAGCACTCCAGCACCATTCCTTTTGTCGTCCACGCGGGGCCGCGCACGGTCACCGTGCTCGGCACCAAATTCTCGGTGCGGCGCGATGGCGACAAGGTCACCGTGTCCGTTGTCGAGGGCCGGGTCCGTGTCGATGAGGTGGGGACAGGCGCACTTGGCAAGGAAGTCGCGGCTCCATCCACGACCACGGTCACAACGGGTGACATTGCGATCGCCGAAGGTCGGTCGACGCTCGTGACGGCCCGATCCTCCGAGCGCGTCGATAACGCGCTTGCTTGGCGCGACGGCATGCTGAGCTTCGACCAGACGTCGCTTGCCGACGTCGCGACGGAGTTCAACCGCTACAACGAGCGCAAGCTGGTGATTACCAATCCCGACGTGGCGTCGATCCGCATCGGCGGCACCTTCCAGGCCTCGAATGTCGACGCATTCGTTCGGCTGCTGCGCGACGCTTATGGTTTGCGCGTCCAGTCCGGCGAGCACGAGGTGAAGATCGACAACTAGGCGGCGGGCTATTGCTCGCCGTTACGGGTAGAGCGCGGGCGCGTGTCCTTGGAACTGATTAGCCCGAGGAGTTCCCCGCTTGATCCACCGTACCCCAGGCCGCGCCGTCTCCGCGGCAGCCATCGCGCTCGCATGGCTCAACCTCGTTCCCGCCAGTGCGCTGGCCCAAGCGCGCCCACACGCTTCCCGCGCGGCCCAAGCCGATCCGCTTGCGGATCTCAGCCTCGACGTTCCAGCCACACGCTTCGTGCTCAGGAACGGCCTCACCGTCATCGTCCACGAGGATCACTCGGCGCCGCTCGTGGCGGTCAATATCTGGTATCATGTCGGATCGAAGAACGAGCCCAAAGGCAAGGCCGGCTTCGCGCACCTGTTCGAGCATCTGATGTTCAACGGGTCGGAGAATTTCGACGACGACTTCTTCAAGGCGACCCAGAAGATCGGCGCGAGCGACCAGAACGGCACCACCAATCCCGACCGCACCAACTATTTCCAGACCGTGCCCGCGGGCGCGCTCGACACGATCCTGTGGCTCGAGTCCGACCGGATGGGGCACCTGCTCGGCGCGATCGACCAGGGCAAGCTCGATGAGCAGCGCAAGGTCGTCCAGAACGAGAAGCGCCAGGGCGACAACCGGCCCTATGCTGCGGCCGAAGACTTGGTCATCCGCGCGACGACGCCGGTCGGCCATCCCTATGACCATAGCACCATCGGCTCGATGGCGGATCTCGACGCCGCGAGCCTCGAGGAGGTGCGCGACTGGTTCCGGGCCTACTACGGGCCGTCCAACGCCGTCATCGTGCTCGCTGGCGACATCACCACTGCCGAAGCCCGCGCCAAGATGGAGAAATACTTCGGTGACATACCGCCAGGTACTCCTGTCGCGAATCTGACCAGTTGGGTGGTCAGGCGCACCGGCACCGTCCGCGAGACCGTCAGCGACCGCGTCGCGCAGCCGCGGCTGATCCGGACGTGGAACGTCTCGGACTATGCCTCGCCCGACACCGACTATCTGCAGATACTCGCCTCGCTGCTCGCGGGCGGCAAGACCAGCCGGCTCTACAAGCGCCTCGTGCTCGGCGAGCAGCTGGCGACTCAGGTCGGCGCGAGCGTCGACAATCGTGAGATCGGCGGCCAGTTCCAGATCGACGTGATGCTCAAGCCCGCCGCCGACATCGATCGGGTCGAGAGAATCGTCGACGAGGAATTGCGCAGGCTTATCGCGACTGGGCCGACACCGGCCGAGCTCGGTCTCGTCCGGACGTCGACGCTTGCGGGTTTTGCGCGAAGCCTCGAGAGCATCGCTTCCAAGGCGGGGCTGCTCGCCGAAAGCCAGACTTATCTCGGCAGCGCCGATGGCTGGAAGGCGGGCGTCGGTCGCCTCCAGACCGCAACGCCCGCCGACACCCAGCGCGTAGGGCGAGCCTGGCTCTCCGACGGCGACTATGTGCTGCGCATGATGCCGTTCGGCGATCTCGCCGCAAGCGATGCGCACGCCGACCGCAAGGTGATGCCGATGCCCGCCGCCGCCGCGCCGGCGAGCTTCCCCGCGGTCGAGCGTGCGACGCTGCCCAACGGGCTCAAGCTCGTGGTCGCGCGGCGCACAGGGGCGCCGCTGGTCAGCATGACGCTGCTGCTCGACACCGGAACGCCCGCGGACTTCGCGAAAGTCGCGCCGGGCACCGGCGGCCTGGTCATGAACCTGCTCGACGAGGCGACGACGCGCCGTACCGGCGAGCAGCTGGCAGAGGCCCTGGCTGGGCTTGGCGCGCGGCTCGGGACCGCGGGGGGCGCGGAGACCGGCACCGTCTCCCTGTCGACGCTCAAGCCCGCGCTTCGCCCATCCTTCGATCTTTTCGCCGATGTCGTGCTGCACCCGGCCTTTGCGGTCGCCGATATCGCGCGGCTCAAGGCGCAGACGCTCGCGGGCATCGCCGCCACGCGCGAGGATCCGGCGCGCAACGCGTCGCGACTGTTGCCGCGGCTCGTCTACGGGCCTGACAATCCCTATGGGCAGATCCTTACCGAAGCGTCGGTAGCCGCGATCGGCCGGCCGCAGATCCAAGCCTTTTACGACCGCTGGTTCCACCCCGGCAACGCGACACTCGTCGTCGCCGGCGACGCCACTCTGGCCGAGATCCGTCCGCTCGTCGAAGCCGCGTTCGGCGCATGGCCTGCCGCGCCCGTGCCGGCGACGATTGCGCCCGAAGCCGTGCAGCCCGCCAAGCCCGTCATCTATCTGGTGGACAAGCCCGGCACGCCGCAGACCGTGATCAAGGCGGCAGTCATTGCGCCGCCGCGCACGCAAGGCGACGAGGCGGCACGCGAAGCCTTCGGCACGATGCTCGGCGGCAGCTTCACGTCGCGGCTCAACATGAAGCTGCGCGAGGAGAAGGGTTGGGCGTACGGCGCCGGCAGCGGCTTTACCGGCACCCGCGGCGTGCGCCTGCTCGTCGCCAGCGCTTCGGTCCAGGCTGATCGATCCGCCGATTCGATGCGCGAGATGGCGACGATCCTTGGCGGCATCGGCAAGGATCGTCCGATCGACACCGCGGAGCTCGCGACCGCGCGCGACAATCTGACGCTCGGTCTCGGCAACGACTGGGCGACCAGCGCCGGAATCGCCAGCTATCTCATCGATCAGTCTGCGGCCCGGCTCCCCGACGACTATTATGCGCATTACCCTGCGGCAATCACGGGCGTGTCGCTCGATGCGGCGAATTCGGCCGCATCGAGCATCGTCGGCCATCCGCTTATCTGGGTGGTGGTCGGTGACCGCGCCAAGATCGAAGCGGCGATCCGCGCGCTCGATATTGGCGAAGTCCTGGTCGTCGATGCCGACGGCAACGCGCTGCGGTAGGTGAAGGACAGCGTTGTCGCTCGAGCGTCACCGCTCCGGCTTCGGGCGAGAAAGGGGTAAGTTGCTCCGATTCGCCGATGATTCCCACCCCAGCCTGTTACGGCTTCTCGCCGGTCGGCTGTCTCGGTTCCCCAACGGGAGAGTTCACGACGCTCGCGCTTGAGCTGGGGCTGCTCTGCGTGGAGGAGAGGCAATGCCCGGACAGTCGCTCCGGCGCGACATCGCTGCGCATCTGACGCTTGCCGACGGGTTCGTGCAGCGCGTCCGCGCGGCAGCCGACGCGGCCGAGCTTCGCGGCTTGATCGATGCCTTCGCCAATGAGCTGGGCTTTCGCCACTTCGCGATCATTCATCATGACGACCTGCGGGACAACCGCCCCGGCCTCATCAATCTCCAGAACTATCCTGACGTCTGGGCGGACAATTTCATCCAGCAGCGCCTCTATCTCGAGGATCCCGTCGTCCATGCATGCCTGCGCACCAACGCGGCGTTCAGCTGGTCCGAGCTTTCGGGCCTGATCGCGCTAAGCCGGCGGCACCGGGACATTCTGCTTGGCGGCGCCCGCGAAGGCCTCGACCGCGGCTTGACCGTTCCGTGCTGCGTGCCCGGCGAGCCGACCGGTTCGTGCACGCTCGCCGGACCGCGCCGCGGGCTCGCAATCGAACGCTATCTCTCGGTCGCGCAACTGGTCGGCGCATTCAGCTTCCAGGCGGCGCGGCGGCTGGTGTCGAACAACGCACTCGCCTTGCCGCGCACGACCAGGATCACCCCGCGGCAGCGCGAGTGCATCGTGCTTGCCGGCCAGGGCAAGTCGAACTGGGAGATCGCGTCGATCCTCGGCCTGAGCGAAATCACCGTGAACCGCTATTTCGACGACGCTCGCCGGCGCTACGACGTCGCCACGCGCACCCAGCTCGTAATCGGCGCCTTGCTCGACGGCGAGATCAGCATGCTCGAGCTCGCGCCGCGTCAATACGTGCATATGCACGGATAGCGGGCGTTCCGGTCCGCTGCTCTTCTCGCGTCACGTGAAACCGCGAGTGGGAGCGCCGGCTTGATCCGCATCCTGACCTATGACCGGCGCGACAGCGCACCCTTGGCCTTCGACACCATGTTCGAGGATCGCAAGGCGCTGTTCGTCGACTTGCTGCGCTGGGACGTGCCGGTCGTCGATGGCCGCTTCGAGATGGACGCGTTCGACGCGGAGGGCGCGATCTACTTGATCGCACTCGACGACGAAGGCGAGCACCAGGGCTCGCTGCGGTTGCTGCCGACCGACCGGCCGCACCTGCTCGACAGCATGTTCGGCCAGCTCTGCCCCCTCGGCATTCCCGCCGGTCCCGGCGTCCTCGAAATCACACGCCTCTGCCTGCCGTCCCGGCTGGGTGCGAGGAGCCGGCTCGAGGTCCGCAACGCGCTTATCTCGGCGATGGTCGATTACGCGCTTGTCTCCGGCGTCACGCGGCTCACCGGGCTCGTCGAGGTAGGTTTCCGCAAGGAAGTCCTGAGCATGGGCTGGCTCGCCGAACCGATCGGTCCGGCGACCCTGTTCGGAGGCGCGACGCTCGGCGCGTTTGCGCTCCATATCACGTCCGACACGCCGGTGCGGCTCGGCTGGACCGGCATCTACCGGCCCGACGCGCTCGCGCTGCGGTTTGCCTCCGCACCGTGCGGGTCGAGCGCGATGGGCGTCGCGACAGTGCATGAAGGCGGGAGACTCCAATGACCGATTTGCCCGCAGCGGTCGTGCTCGCGCGCGACGGACTTGCCGTCTTGCCGCGCGCGATCGACCCGGCGGCCATTGTGGCGCTCGCCGCCGATCTCGACCCGGTCTTCGCTGCAACGCCCTTTTGCGAAGGCGACTTCTACGGGGCCCGCACCAAAAGGTTCGGTGGGCTGCTCAATCGCTCATCGCTCGGCGAGCAGCTTGTCATGCATCCGCAGGTCCTTGGCATCGCCGAGGAAGTCCTCGGTGCCTGGTGCGACCGCATCGCGCTCAACCTCACCCAGGGTATCGAAATCCACCCTGGCGCCCTGCGGCAATATCCGCATCGCGACCAGGACATGTGGGGCGGGCCCAAGGGTGGGATGGAGTATCTGGTCAATGTCATCTGGCCGTTGACGCCGTTCACCGCCGCCAATGGCGCGACCCGGCTCTGGCCCGGCAGCCATAAGCGGCAGGATCTGACCCATTTTCCAGAGAATGAGGCGATCGCGATCGAGATGGAGCCGGGCGATGCGTTGCTGTTCCTCGGTTCGACCCTCCATGGCGGTGGCGGCAATATGACCGACGGCGCGCGGCGCGGTATCATCGTTAGCTATTGCCTCGGCTGGCTGAAGCCCTTCGAGCTGCAATGGCTTGTCTATCCGCCCGTGATCGCGCGCGCGTTTAACCCTGAGCTCGCCGCTTTGGTCGGCTACGCGCAGCACCGCCCCAACCTCGGCAATGTCGAGGGACAATGCCCTTCACGGCTACTCGAGCACGGGCTGGCGGAGAGTCGCGCAGCGGTTGATGCGCTCCGGCCGGACCAGACGGAGGCGCTCTCCGCCTATATCGCCGGGCAGCTAGGCGAGATGGAGTGACGTGAGCGACTGGGTAGCTGTCTGCGACTGGCGCGATCCCGCAGCTTATGCGGGGATCGCGGCGTGCGGGCGGTCCGGGCTGGCTTGGGAGCTGCTGCGACGCGATCCCGGCTACCGTGTGGCCGCGTCTACGACGCGGAAGGCATCCGCAGCGCAAGTATCGCCCGCGATGACGGTGGCGGGTGGCCAGTTGCTCGAAGGCGCCGGCCCCTCGTTCGTCGCGCGCTGGGGGCTGCACTTTCGCCGAGGATCCTAGGCTAGCTGCGCCCGACGCGCGGCTTGTCTGGTCGTCGGCGCTCGATTCGCACGTGCTGCATGCCGTACCGATGTTGCCCAACCCTGCCTCTCCGGCCATCGCTTTCGATATCGGGTCATTAGGTTCATGCGCGATCGTCGTTGGAGGCGACCGCACGGAGCATGTGGCGATCCGCCTCGGTGCCGTCACCCTTCGCATCGATATCTCTGGCACCCTTCGCTGCAGACCAACCGCTCTTCACTTCTCCGTCTCTGCCGACCGCGCACTCTCGTGCCAGATCGCGGCCTTGCACCGCTTCGCTGCCCTGTTCGGCTCCCCGCTACCCCCGACCACCATTAGCGTTCTGCCCGATGCCCGTCTTTCCCGCCTGGTCACCGCGCTCCGGGTGCTCGACGGGCTTAATGCAGGCACAAGCCTTCGCGGCATTGCGACCGTGCTGTCGCTCGCGCCAGAGGAATGGCCGGGGCCGGGTGAGTCCGCCAAGTCCCGTGTTCGGCGCCTGGTCGATCTTGCGCGGCGGCTGAAGAAGGGAGAAGCCTCCGCAGTGCTGGCGTACGACGTGTAGTCAATAGTGACTGCTTTCGAACTCGAGTTCCCACCGCTTCGTGCAGACTATCTCCATTTCGGTTCTTTTTTGCTCTGACCCCTTCCTCCACGTTACGGCTTTGTGACGGCAGAATGTCCTTCTCCTCAAGGGGTCGCGAAAATGGCAGATCCTGGGGGAGACATAGGATGACCTATTCGAGGAAATTCGCCGCGGCGCTTGCAGCTAGCGTGTGCATCGTCGCGATCGCGACGCCCGCCAACGCGCAGACACGCACCTACAATGTGCCGGCCGGCAGTCTGAAATCTGCGCTTGATGCTTATGCGCGCCAGTCCGGTCGGCAGGTCATCTACAAGTCGGACGAAGTACGCTCGGCACGCAGTCCGGGTGCCAAGGGCCCCATGTCTGCCGATGCAGCGCTCCGGGCATTGCTGTCTGGCACCGGCTTTACCGCTCGTGGCGATGCGTCGGGCGCGATCGCGATTGTTCGCTCTTCGATTCCGTCGGGGGAAAGTCAGGCGGGAAACGCCGCCGCCGATGACGAGAGCGTAGCTGATGATGAGCGTGGAAAGGCCGAGATTCTTGTTGTCGGCAGCCGCTCGCAAAACGTCGATATTCCGAGAACCGAGAACGACACGCAGCCCTATGTCGTGTTCGGCTCAACGGAAATAACCAATAGCGGGGCGCTCACTCTCGATCAATTTCTGGCGTCGCGCTTGTCAGCGAATGCTCAGTCGTCGAGCATCGGACAAGCCGGCACGACCGGCGTCGGGGCGTCCACAGGTTCCATAAATCTCAGGGGATTAGGTACAAACCAGACGTTGATCCTCGTTGATGGTCGTCGAATCCCCTCGGTTTCCATATTCGGAACCCTCAATCAGCCCTCGATCGCCGGTATTCCGCTCTCTTCGATCGAGCGCGTAGAAGTCTTGCCGACGACTGCGGGAGCTGCCTACGGAGGGAGCGCGACAGGAGGTGTAATAAACATCGTCCTCAAGCGCAATTACCAAGGCCTGGATATCGAAGTTCTATACGGCGACACCTTCAGGGCCGACGCTTCAGTCTTCCGCGCAAGCGTGGGGGGCGGCTTCACAATAAATCGTACACACACGAAAGTGACATTTAGCGCTTCTTATTCTGGAGGTAGCCGGCTCTACAATTCCGAGAGATCGTTCTCGGCCCGAGCAGCAGCGCGCGTCCTCGCGAATGACCCGAACGCCTTCTTCTTCGACGCAGGAGGCGCGATTTGCAGCACGTTGAGCTTCTCGGCCAACGCCGAGGCTTGCAATGGCGGGCCCCTAACGTTGGACAACGGTGTTCCCGTCGGTTCCAACCGCACGATCGTTCCACCCGGCTACGTCGGGCCGATAACGGCTGGCGATGGCGGGACTCCCCTCGCGGCCAATTCGGGCCGCCTGAGCTTTGCTTTTAGCCCGCGAAATTTGCTTACTACACCGACCACCGATGCGCAGAACCTCAACATCAGGCAGCCACTAACCGGTGGTATCTCGGCATATGTGGATCTCTCTCGAGATTCTTCACTCCTGCACAGAGTCACTCCGCAGATCGTTCCGCTCGTTATCCCAGCCGCAAGCAACCCCTTTCAGCAGAACATCCTCGTAAATCTTCAACTGCCCGATAATGTTTTGGATGCGACGACGAGCCTGGTTAATAAGCGAATCGCAGCAGGGGTTATTGCGAAGCTTCCCGCACATTGGACTGGCTCTATTGATTACCAGTGGGCCCGCTCCGAAGTCTCAAGTCGCGCGCAATCATTCTCGAGAGTTTCCCCGGCTTATCTGACGGTCGCCCAACAGGCGGCATTTACTGATACGTCGATCATACCCATACTTAACAACTCCTCACTCCTGGATTTAACCCGCCTATCGCAGCCAGCCCGAACGGAACTCACCTCAATCGCGGCTAGAGCCGGGGGACCGCTCCTCCGATTGCCTGGAGGGTCGTTGAATCTATCGGCGGTGGTTGAGCATCGTGAAGAGCGCGCTGCGAGCGCGGTTTCAGCAACCCTAACGCCGTTCATAAATATTTACTTGTGGAGTCCTGCTACATCGACGGCGGTAAATTCTGGGTATGCGGAAATGAGAGCCCCCTTGGTCTCCCGATCCACCGCCATCCCACTTATAAGCGATCTCGAGTTGATGGCCGCGGTCCGCAGCGATCACTACGAAACGAAGTTTGCCGCCAGCTCTATCGCTGTGCCTAGCGAAAACGGTCCATTTCCCAGTGTTCAGAGGGCGGTCAGCACATTCTCGTCCGTGGATTACACTCTTGGATTACGTTATTCCCCGGTGCCGGGTATTACTTTCAGATCGAGTTACGGCACCGGCTTTCTTCCACCGCCACTCTCTTTTACGCGTCCCAACGCGCCCTCTATGCCATTGGCGGGGGTCCTAGATCTCACCGATCCAAAACGCGGTAATATGGCGCTGACCGGTGATGGCACCGGTCATGTGACGACGATAACCGGCGGAAACCAGAACATTGAACCTGAGAGGTCAAAGAGCCTCTCATACGGCGTCATAGTGTCGCCGCCATTTCTTCCCGGGTTGCGCCTCTCGGCCGACGTCACTTCTATTCGGAAAACTGGTGAGATCACCCCTCCAGACCCGCAATATATAATCAATAATGAAACGGAATTTCCCGGCAGAATTGCGCGGGGAGTGAATCTACCGGGTGATCCGGTAGGCTGGGCTGGCCCCATCATCGGAATCGATCAGACCGCGGTCAACCTTTTCAAATCCCAAATAACCGCAATAGATTTCACGGGTGATTATTCATTTAAGACCTCGATCGGGTCCTTTAACGCTTATTTGAACGCGACCACCCAGAGTAGACTCGAACGTCAAGTCACCGCATCTGGACCGACGCCCGAATATGCCGGCAAAACTACCGGGCCGCTGAAATGGCGGGGCAATGTCGGGCTTGACTGGAATAAGGGAAACTGGCGCGCGGGCTGGAACATGCAGTACTTCGGTCGCTACGAGGCATGCACCCCATCTTTGACCGCATCTGCCTGCGCCCTGGTGGTTTTGCGCCAAGGCAGCAAATGGATCCCGAGCCAAACCTACAACGACCTGTACATTGGATACAGGTTCGGTGATCGGATTTCCAAGGCGCTCGAAGGGACGGAAGTTACCGTTGCCATCCAGAACGTGTTTGATCATGTGCCGCCTATTGTCGCCAATGACGTTAGTTATTCCACCTATGGCGACCCTAGGCTGAGGCGGTTCACGCTCGAATTGCGAAAGCACTTTTGAATTTCCGGTGCGGTCGCGAGGAGCAATCGCTTCAAATACGTTTGCTAGGTGGATAATTTCATGAGAGCACGCGCCTTTCGCTTTCTTGTAAGCGGCAGTTTACTTCTATTTTCTCCAAACGTTGTCCAAGGGGCCGACGGTCCGGCGGTGGGTGCAGCGGGTCGTTCGCCCGGTGAGTCCTCGGAGGCTTGGACGCCGAACACGTCCTTGACTTGGCGCCGTTTTCTACCCGAGGAGGTGACCTTTTCGCCCGATAGGAGTAAATTCTTTTTCACCACATATCGCGGTGAAGCCGGGTGCGATTGTGTTTTTCATGAGATATTCGTGTATGATGTCCGGAGCGTGATTGCGTCGCTCAAATCGAAAGATAGTAGGAGCGGGCCGCCTCAACCGTTCGCGCATTTTGTTCGTCGTTCTTCTAGCCCACGGGATATTGAACTTTGGGCCGCGGTCTGGACGGACAACATGAACATTCGCTTCCAGGGTTTTGACAAGGCGGGCGACCCGCAACTATTCCGATTGAATATTGCGGAATCGCAATTCTACCCCATGACAGCCTTCCCACGCGGCTTTAGTGCTGTTTCTGTCGTTGGTAAGACAATCCTGGCTGAAGTGCCTGAGCCGAATGCACCCTCTGAGGGAAGACCGGCGTATCCGATGCATGTATTCGACTTTGACGACGTTTTGCCGATCACTGCTCCAAAACTTGCATTGGAGCATGATGTTACATTGGTTTCGTTCGCTGACAAAAAACCGTGGGCGATGAGTAGTATCAAGCCCTTGGTCCTTGCTGCCGCAGATGAGGACGGCCGACGGCTGGCTCTGCTGACGAGCCCGCGCCTTGATGACGTACCTGCACATTGGATTGGTTACGATCGTCTACGTCGCAGCCCTCGATCGAGCCGTGTGGAATCCGGGCAAGGGGTGTATTTCGTCAGAAATATACCTAGATTTACCATTGTGGATGCGGACAGGGGGGTGGAGCGGCCTGCTTTCGACGCTCCCTCTGGTTTGGCTACCGACGTGGGCCGCCGACTCTCCGATGCAGTCCCGCCTTCAGCTTATTGGCTGCAAGACGGCCGACACGTCGTGCTGGTCAATACGGCTTTGCCCTTGGATCCTGGCGGGCCGGCCGAGCGAAAGACGATGGCCTATGTGGTTGTTTTCGACGCAGAGGATGGCACCTGGGTCGAATTGGAACCCTTGGAAGCCAGGGTTGAGGGGGAGACTCGGCGTATCACCGGAGTTGGGTTGCTACCGGACAAGCGCTCGATCCGAATTGAGCATAGGACCGGGTCTAATCTGCCAGGCGCAACAGTCTACAATTTACGTGATGGCCGATGGGTGGGTGGTTCGGCCACACCGCCGATGGAAAATGCATCGACCCACAGGAGCGACTCCCGGCAAACGTCGAATCAACTGGTTGTGTCAGTTAAGGAAGGCCAAGACACCCCTCCAAACGTTGTGGCGAGTGTTGGAGGCAAAAGTATCTCACTATTGCCCCCAGATCCGGCATTAGCGAACGTAAGAATATTGCCGACGCGAACGGTGGTGTGGAAGACGCCTTCCGGCCACGAGATCAAGGGAGGGCTCGTTTTGCCCGAGAGCGGCAAACGACCTTTTCCTCTGGTGATTCAGGCTTATCGATATGAGCCGGACAAATTTCGTCCAGATGGACCGGAAGGGGATGCCTATGCTGCTCAGTCTTTAGCCGCGCGCGGGATCGCAGTGCTGACCATAAGCCTTCCTGCAGAAGAGCCCGGCAAAGTGCAGACGCTGGCTGAGCTCACGGACTTTGTCGTTTATACTGATTCCGCTGCCGATTGGTTATCGTCCCAGGGACTGATTGACCGTTCGCGCGTAGGCCTAATCGGCTTCTCACGAGCTGGCTTCGCTGCGTTTTACGCAGTGACCCATCCCGGCGAGGTTGCTCCTGCCGCGGTAATTATTGATGATAGCTATTCAGGTACGTACGGCAATGACCTCATTTCGCAGGCGGCGTGGGGTTATGCCGGCAAGTCAAATTACGGCGGCATCTTTTGGACAAATAAGGAGCAGTGGCTCCGCTACGAATCTAGCTTCAACGTTGATGCGGTTCGAACGCCCACGCTGATGACTACCCATAATCAGACTTCAATACCCTATAAGCTAGACGTGATTGGGGCCTTCGGACTAACTCGTCGCCCTTTCGAGTTCATGGTGTTCCCCGACGCGGTGCATGGCCTGCAAATGCCGCGACAACGGCTCGCGAGCACGCAGCTGAGTGTCGATTGGATGTCATTTTGGCTTCAGGGCAGCGTGCCCGACGACAAGGATCAGGCCGTACGCTGGACGGATCTGAAGGCGACTTGGGACAAGCAGCAGGCATGGGAAATGGCGGGCCACGCAGTTGGGTCGATGCCTCCGGCTGATTTTGAACCGCCAGTTGGCTCAAAGCGATAGTTGAATGTAGAATCCTCGCGCGTCCACCGCGCGGCTGTTGCCGGTCGACCCCAGGATCATCCGATTTCAGTCGCCCTGACCCCGAGGACGTACGAATTCTTCTCACTCCGTGCGCGGCCTGGCGGAGGCGCTGCTCCACTCAACAAGGGCACGTGATCGTTGCGATTCCAGTCCGCTACTCGGGCAGCCCCTGAGTCCAGTTTTTTGCGACAAACTGACATTCGCAGTTCAAGTTGAAGATAAACTCGACACCCGCCAACATCCGGCTGGCAAGGGACCCAAGGGGTCCAGTTCTTGCGGGAAGCGCAATTGGGCCAGGCGCTTAATAGTGCCCGCGACGATCGGAAGCTTTAAAGTCGCTTCTGGTCAACTCGCATTCCCGCTCGTCATCCGCGCGTGAGCGCGCTTGGCTGACGATCACGCTTGATCGAGAGGTTGCAACAGCTGCGCGGGCGAGGCGTCGAGAGCGGACGCCAGCAGAAAAAGCGTGATCACCGTCGGATTGCGCCGACCGCGCTCGAGCCAGCCGATATAGGCTTGGCTGAAGCCCGACTTCTCCGCCGCCGCTTCTTGGGTCAACCCCTTCTGTTTCCTTAGTCGCGCGAAATTATGCCCGACCACTTGTCGCATATCCATCGCGCCATCGTCGTGGAATGCGCAGGCGCTGATTATTCATTATATTGAATATTGCGGGTTTGCCTGCTACTTGAACGCATGGTTGCGCAAGGCATCACGCCGATCGAGGCTTCTGCACCAACGTCAGACACAGCCACCGCCTATGATCGCGCGCACCTGCTCACCTATGCGCGAATGCTCGACGCGGCCGACAGCGGGGTTGACTGGCGCGAGGCCGCCGCCGCGATCCTCGGTTGCGATGTCAGCGGTCACGCTGCGGGTGCCGAGATGTGCTGGAACTCGCATCTCGAACGGGCACGCCGGGTGGTTGGTGAGGGGTTCGTTCAGATGCGGCGCCTGGATCCCGATCGGGGGATCTGAGAATACAAGACGTGTCCCCGCGCGTCGGGCATACATTGATTCTAGTCGAACGCGGGTGATTTGAGCGTGCTCTGGCGGCCGCTGCGCCAGGCGCCAGGGGCCGCGCGTTGTTTTGTCCCGCGTCGCACACACTTGGCGGTGCCGGGGGTCGCGGCGGCGGCTGGCCCACAGGCCCGCGCGCACGCCGCCGCGCCGGTCGTCCCCGCCCAAGGGTGCGTCCTTGTGGCGCTCCTGCGGAGCGGATTTTCTGCTTTCGGCGCGCGCGCTACCAGCGCATTGTGTAGCCTGCGGTCAGCTCAAACGGCCCCTCTAGCAGCAGCGCCCAGAGGTCGCGCACCATCGTTTGGAGCGGGCCCGACTGGGTGACATCGACGGGGATGGCGCCGTGCATCAGGTCGTTGCGTTGCACCCGGGCGGCTTGCAGCCGCTGCTCGAGGTAGGCGTCGATCAACCCGCCCGTCTCGAGCAGCGCGAGCTGGTCCGACATCGTTTTCTTGCGGAAGGCATTGTTGGACATGGTGGCGATGCCGTGCGTGCGGGTTGCGAACGCTTGTGCGGATGCGGTGCCGACCAGGCCATAGGCATGGAAGATCTCCTTCACGAGCGCCTCGGCGACCGAGAAGTTGATCGCGAAGCTCGCCGGCGCATGCTGGGCATGGTGCAGCACCGCAGCCTGGTAGTTCATCGCCATGCAGACCTGCAGGTTGGCGTAGCTGAACTCGGCGGCGCGCTGTGCCAGACCGCTCGTGAACGCTGCGGCGTTCGTCAGCTGGTCTGTCGGCACCGGCCCAAGCTGCGGCATCGCAGTAGCCTTCGCTCCAAGGATTCGCGCGGTGTATGGCGTGTTTTCAACTTGCAGCCGGTCGCCCGCGCGCTGGAATGCCAGCATGTCGTTCATGCCGACGCTGACCGCGCCGGTCAGGCTCGTGTGCTGGAGCGCTGCGATCCTCCCGAACAGGGCGGCGGCGACGAAGTTCGCGAACAGCAGCCGCCGACCTTGCAACGCGACGATCTCGTCCTTTCGCCTGGTGACATGCTCTGGAATCAGGCCGGCGCCGTGGAAATCTAGCTGCTCGATCGACTCGAGGTTGCCGCTGTCGAGGAAGGTCAGCCCGATCGCGCCGATCCGCGTCAGATGGATGTCAGCGATGTCGCCAAAGCGCAGCGACTCGACGACATCGAGCGGATGCGCGCCTTCGCCGGGGACGCCGAAGATCAGCTTGGTGTTGGGCAGCACCAGGATGCTGTCGATCAGTCGCCTTGAAGTCACGGTCATGCTGCGACATTAGCGCGCTCTCAACCTGACGGGAAATTGCCGCATGACCATGAGCATCGGCGAGTTCTGCCGCGATCCTTCCAACAGCGTCACTCGCGAGCGGATCTTCTTCCATCGCCTCTATTTCGACCTGAAGCTCGCAGCCGCCCGGCGCGGCTATGCGCTTACCCTTTTCGAGCCCGAGGTCGACCGCGACGCCTATGATGTCATGCTCGACGACGGCGATCTCCAGCGGCGCGTCCAGCTCAAGTCGGTCCTCAAGACCGCCAAGACCGCGTCGTGGAAGAGCAGCAAGCGGTTCCTGCGCCTAGAGCAGGTCTATGGCGACAAGCTCGGCCTCGCCCCGCTCGACTGCGGTGTCGGCGGCGGATTCGTCCTGATCGAGATCGACGACAGCGACGACGAGGGGCGGGTCCGCTACTTCTACTCCGACTATTACATCATCCAGGCGTTGGCGCATGGCATCATCCGGGAGAAGCGCTCGCGGCGTGCCTACAAGTCGTTCGGGCAGCCTGCTAAGGACCGGGCCGACTTCGCGCGCGAGAAGATCGGCGAGATGATGCGCGGCAATGCGCGCGAGCCCGTCGAGCTCGGCCGCAAGCTGTTCCTGCGCGCGCGCGACACCGATTCGCTGCTGTCGCTCCTCGGCCTGCATTCCTGCGCGCCGGTCCATGGCGCCGCCGACAAGGTGATGATGGCGCATGGCAGGGGGTTCGGGCTCGATGCCGGCGGCAATGTCGCCAGTGTGGTCACGGGCGAGGCCGCAGGGATCGCGGAGCTCGCCGGCGAAGAGCTGATGCAGCTGGTAGACGAGCCGCTGCTGGTCGGGTTCAAGCGCTAGGCCTTTGGCTGCGCGCTGGGTCTTGCGCCTCGCGCGCATCCTCGCGCGACCGCGCTCTACGCCGCTAGGCTCGTAGCCTCGCCAAGCTCTGCCGAGCCCTTCGGTCTCGGCCTTCGGTGACGATCGCATGGCGTGGTGCCGGGTCCTGGCGGGCCCGGCGGGCGGAGGCTGCTGCGCAGCCGCGTTTGTTGTGGCCTCTCCCTCGTCAAGCGCGGGTGGGCGGCGCTTCCTGCTAGGCCCGACACGGCCGGCGGCAACCCCCGCCGCTTCGCTGGGGTGCTCCGCTTCGCTGCGCCCTTCGGTGCCGCCGTCCGCTTGCGCGGGCCTCTCCGGTCGCAACTTGCCGCCCACCCCCGCTTTCCGGGGGAGGCATGTGCTTTTTCGGGCGGCGAGGAGGTGCGTCTTGTCCCTTGCCCCGAACCGTCGCGCCCGGCGCGGCCGTCCCGATGTTGAAACCACCGCTCCGCGCGCGAGCCTCTATGACGAGGTGACCGCGCGGATCATCGCCGAACTGGACGCCGGACGCGTGCCTTGGGCTCAGCCTTGGGGCCGCGCCGGAACCGGCCCCGCCCTTCCCCGCAACGCGCTGACCGCGCGCTGCTATTCGGGCGTGAACGTCCTGATCCTGTGGGGCGAGGTGATCGCCCGAGGCTGGCCGTCACAGTCGTGGCTGACCTTTCGGCAGGCCCTCGACGCGGGCGGATGCGTTCGCAAGGGCGAGCGCGGGGCGACCGTCGTCTACGCCGACCGATTCGTCCCCGAGGCCGAGAAGGCCCGCGCGGTCGAGACCGGCGGCGACGCCCGGGCGATCTCGTTCCTCAAGCGCTTCACCGTGTTCAACGTCGCGCAGTGCGAAGGCCTGCGCGAAGGACTTGCGGCGGACCCGGCGTCCTTGCCCGAGCGCGAGATCGTGCCCGTCGCCGAGGCGGTGATCGAGGCTTCGGGCGTCGATTTCCGGATCGGCGGCGACCGCGCTTTCTATGTGCCGTCGCTCGACTTCGTGCAGGTGCCGCCGCAGCCCGCTTTCTTCGAGCAGGTCAATTACTACCGGACCTGTCTGCACGAACTGACCCACGCGACTGGCCACGCCTCGCGGCTCGGGCGCGACCTGACCAACGCCTTCGGCAGCAAGGATTATGCCCGCGAGGAACTGGTCGCCGAAATGGGGTCGGCGTTCCTGTGCGCCGCGCTCGGCATCGAGCCGACCGTGCGCCATGCCGACTATCTGGCATCGTGGCTCGAGGTTTTGCGTGAGGATAATCGCGCGATCTTCCGCGCCGCCAGCGCGGCGACCAAGGCAGCCGACTGGCTGCTCGCACGGTACGGCGAAGCGCAGGAAGGGAGGATCGCGGCATGATCCTGCTCCCTCCCGATCTGCGCGCGGCGCTTGTCGCCAACGCCGCAGCCTCGCGCGCCGCACAGGAGCGCGAAGCGTCTTTCGACCCGCAACCGGTGGTCAAGCTGTTCAACCCGCTTGGTGCCGCGACTTGGCTCGCGACCGAACTGCACGAGGATGGCGACACTTTGTTCGGGCTTGGCGACCTTGGGTTCGGCTGCCCCGAGCTTGGCAGTTTCAGCCTGCGCGAGATCACCGCCGTCCAACTTCCGTTCGGTTTGAAGATCGAGCGCGACATCGGCTTCGCGACGACCTTCCCGCTGTCGATCTGGGCAGCGTGGTCGCGCCGCGCCGGGTCGATCATCTGGGCCGAAACCCTGTTGAACCGCGCCTCACTTGGCGCGGGGACCGTGCTTCCCGCCGACCCGGACGAGCCGGGCGGCGGATGAAGGAGCGGCGCCTCTCGCCGCGATCCAAAGCCGGTCCCGCCCACTTCTCAAGATGAAACGGGACCGGCGCTCACAAGGAGCAGTGCCATGAGACTCGATTTTATCCCGCTCGACAAGCTGTCGGTCAGCAAGACCAATATGCGCCATCGCGGCAAGGAGCCGGACGTGTCCGACCTCCTGCCGACCGTCCGCAAGCGCGGTGTCATCCAGCCGCTGATCGTCCGGCCCAATTGCGGGCCCGACGCCTTCGAAATCGTCGCCGGACGCCGCCGCTTCCGCGCCGCGACCCTCGTTGCCGAGGAAAAGGGTGAGGCCGAGCCTTTGCCCTGCGCGATCCTCGAACCCGGCGACGATGCCGCCGCCATCGAAATCTCGATGATCGAGAATATGGCGCGGCTTGACGCCGACGAAGTGACCCAGTGGGAGAGCTTCACTCGACTGGTGAAGGAAGGCGAGAAGGTCGAGGATATCGCCGCGACCTTCGGCTTCCCCGAACTGATGGTGCGGCGCATCCTCGCGCTCGGCAATCTGATCCCCCGAATCCGCGATCTCTACCGCGTCGAGAAGATCGACCGGGCGACCGTCCGCCACCTGACCATGGCGAGCAAGGGCCAGCAGAAAGCGTGGCTCGCGCTCTACGACGACCCCGACAATTACACGCCGACCGGCCACCAGTTGAAGGCGTGGCTGTTCGGCGGGGCGTCGATCAAGGCAGCAAACGCCCTGTTCGATGTCGAGGCTTCCGGCGTGGCGACGGTCGCGGACCTGTTCGGCGACGACCGCTATTTCGCGGACCCCGACGCCTTCTGGACCGCGCAGACCGCGGCGATCGAGGCCAAGCGCGCCGAGTATTTGGACGCCGGATGGAGCGACGTGGTGATCGTGCCCGCGTCCGAGCACTTCCAGGTCTGGGAGCATGAGAAGGCCGCGAAGCGCAAGGGTGGGCGCGTCTATATCGACGTGCGCGCGTCCGGCGAGGTGACCTTTCATGAGGGCTATGTCAGCCGGAAGGAAGCCCGCCGCGCGGCGAAAGGCGATCAGCCTGAGGCCGCAAAACCCGCGCGGCCTGAGATCACCTCGATGATGCAGACCTATATCGACCTGCACCGCCACGCTGCCGCGCGCGCCGTGCTGGCGAGCCATCCGGGCGCGGCGCTGCGCCTGATGGTCGCGCACGCCATTGTCGGCTCGCACCTGTTCCGGGTCAGCCCGGAACCGCAGGAGGCGCGGAGCGACGAGGTTCGCGAGTCGGTCGAGACCTGCAAGGGCGAGACCGCGTTCGACGAGAAGCGCCGCGCGGTGCTCGGCGTGCTCGGCTTCGATCCCGAACGCGCGACCGTCACGCGCGGCCACGGCGGCGACCATGATCTGGTCGGGCTCTTCCTGCGCCTGCTCGACTTGCCCGATCCTGTCGTGATGGAGATCGTCGCGGTCGTGATGGGGGAGGCGCTCGCCTCGGGAAGCGCTGCAGTCGAAGCGGTCGGCGTCCATCTGAATGTCGCCATGGCCGATTGGTGGGAGGCCGATCCGGCATTCTTTGAACTGATCCGCGACAAGGAGGTGCTCACCCGGATCGTCGCCGAAGTCGCCGGCGAGTCCGTCGCCAGCGCCAATGCGGGCGAGAAGACCAAGGCGCTCAAGGCGATCATCGCCGACGCTATCGCGGGCGCCAATGGCCGCGCCAAGGTCGAGCGATGGGTCCCCAAATGGATGGCCTTCCCGCCGTCTGCCTATACCGGGCGTGGCGGCGTCGGCACCGTGCGTGCCGCCGCCAAGGTCGAGGCGGCGCAGATGCCGGACCCCGATCCCGATCCCGCAGCGCCGACCCCTGCCGTCGCGCCCGAGGCGGAAGGGGAGGAGGAAAAGCTCGCGGCGTGACGAGCAAGCGGGCGGCGGGATGCCGCCGCCCGCAACTCGCGGACCCTCGAAATCCGGCCGCGCCGCTCGCCCGTCCCGGGCTCGCGGCGCGGCTTTTTTGTGCCTGGATCGCCGGAAGGACCAATGCGACAGGCCGAGCCTGGCTGTCTTGCCGCTGCAACAGCGCAGGCCTATCGATCGAGGAGACATTTCCGAAAACGGGAAGTCAGGAAAGAGAATCGGGAAGGGGTATGGTGTCAGGAAGGACTCGCCATGTGCCTTGCGCTTGCCTCGCCCGCAGCTTCGACTCTCATTGACGGCGTGCGCTGCTGGCGGCGTGCCCGCGATCTCGGCGAGCCGGTCCAGCCGGTGCTGGCGTCCTCCTTTGCCAATCGCGGCGGCGGCTTTCTCGCGCCGGTCATCGACGGCCTGCTGACCCTGTTCGAGGCAGCGTTCCGGCGCCGGTTCGATGCCGGTGACCCATCCGACGGTGACCTGACCCGCGACGAGGAGCGGCTGCTTGACCTGCTCGACCATGACGACCAGCCCTCGCCGGGCGTTCGCCCCGACCTGGTCGGGGCGCTTCGGGCCGCGCTTCGCTCGACCCGCATCATGCTTCGCATGGTGCTGCCCGTCCGGGCCGAGTCCGCCTGAAATCGGTCGGTTAGGCGCCGTCGAGCCAGGTGGCGAGCTTCGCCTGCAGCTCGCGGACCGACAGCCCGCCGGCCGCGTTTATTCCGCTCATGTAGAGGACGCCGCCGAGCACGCGCGCGATGGCCTTGAGCCGGTCGGCGATCGCCCAGTACGGAGCCTTCGCTTCCTCAATCGCAACGATCGCTTCCTCGATCTCGGCGCGTGCGCGCTCGAGATCGCGCTCCGCCAGCGTGCCCGCGAACACGCGCGTGTCCTTGGCGATCTCGCGCAGCGTCATCGCCCGCACGCGCAACATCGCCTCTTCTTGCTCGCCTTCATCGGCCATCCGCATCCCCCTGTCGCGGCGCTTGAGGCGCCCCTTTTTAGGAGACATCCGAAGTCGCCGAACCCGTAGCGACCCAGGTCAAGGACTAGCGTGGCGGATCACCTTCTTGGTCGCACCGCACAGCGAGCAGGCATCAACCCGGCGCTCGAATCCGTGCGATCCCGCGAGCTCGCGCGTCTTGTGATTGGCGTGCTGGCGCACGCTTAGTTCGAGCTTATCGGCGATGCAGTCGTCGCACACCGGCTCCGGGGCGAGACGCTCGATCAATGCCCGCACGCGGTCCGCTACCGTCATTCCTTGCCCCATATCCCCGGCGATAGCCGCTCCCTTCGTCAGAGGACAAGCGCGGACGGCCGACCCGTGACGCCGTTGCCGCGCGCGAAGCCGCATCCGCGCCACTTCCGTTGGACTCTTTTGTGCAGCCGCCCGCGGCCTCTTCGAGATGGCTCGTGGCGGTGCCCGGCCTTCATGCCTGCAACGACTTCGCCGTCCTCCGCTTCGCTGCGGGCCAAGGGTGCACGCAGGCCGTAAGCACCGCCCTTCCGACGCCATCGAGGCCGCAATCAGGCGGCTTCGACAAGAAGCAACGGAGGTTATCATGGCACAGATTGGCAGCTTCACCCGCGACGAGTCCGGCACGTTCACCGGCACGATCCGCACGCTCACCCTGAACGTGAAGGCGACGCTCAAGCCTTCGCCGAAGGACAATGACAAGGCGCCCGACTATCGCGTCACCGCCAATGGCGGGGTCGAGTTCGGCGCCGGCTGGAGCAAGTCGTCGCGCGAGGACCGGCCCTATGTCTCGGTCAAGCTCGACGATCCCTCGTTCCCCGCGCCGATCTACGCGACGCTGGTCGAGGGTGAGAACGGCGCGCACAATCTGATCTGGTCGCGCTGATCCCGCCGCCGCGGCGCCCCACCGGGCGCCGCGGCTAGGCATCCCGACAGGGGGTGTCGCTTTCGCTGCGGGCGTTTTCGACACTCTGCCGGACCCCGACATTCTGCCAACTCCCGCTGCCCCAGCGGCCCGTAGGCCGCCAGTATGACGGGCAGCGTATCATGGACGACGAAATCGAGCGGGCGGAGCGTGCCAGACGCGGCAGCCCCTATCTCAACACCGCGCAGGCAGCGCACTTCCTCGGAATCTCCGAACGGTCGATGCAGCGGATGCGCGCGAAAGGCGACGGGCCGACCCCGCGCCGCCATGCGCGCATGGTCCAGTACCATATCGACGATCTGCAGGCCTGGTCCCGCGCTCGGGCCGACGAGGCCAAGTCGTGAATCCGGCCAGCGATTCGACGCCGGAGTACGAGCTCGAGCGGCGGCGCCGCGACCACGCCTGGCGTGCCCGCATGTGGCGCTGGATCCTCGCGCTCGACCTCGGCTTCTGGCTGATCGTCATAAGCATCGCCTTCCCACCCGCGCCTCGCCTCGTCTGGAATGCGAGCGCCAGCGCACCGATCGGGCTGTACTGGGTGAGCCCCGGCGCGGCCGTCATCAAAGGCGATACCGTCATCGCCTGGACACCGGCGCGCGTCCGCCGCCTCGCCGCCGAGCGCCGCTATGTCCCGGTGAACGTGCCGCTGGTGAAGCGTGTCGCCGGGGTCGAAGGCGATCGGGTCTGCGCGATCGGCGCCGCAATCTCCGTCAACGGGCGGACGGTTGCCACGCGCAAAGTCAGCGATGGACAGGGTCGCCCGATGCCCTGGTGGTCCGGTTGTCGGACGCTCCGCGAGGGCGAGTATTTCCTGCTGATGCCGGACGTCGCGGATTCGTTCGACGGACGGTACTTCGGTGTCACCGAGGAGGGCGACATCATCGGCCGGGCGCAGCTGCTATGGGCGCGCTGAGGCTCGTCGTTGCGGCGCTGGCGCTGGTAGTCGCACGGCCCGCGGCGGCCGATTCGATCGACCGCTGGCAGCCGCTGATCGCCGAGGCGGCCCTCAGGTTCGGCATTCCCGAGGCGTGGATCGTGCGTGTCATGCGCGCCGAGAGCGGCGGCGCGACGACGCTCGAAGGTCGCCCGATCCGCAGCTCCACGGGCGCGATGGGGCTGATGCAGCTGATGCCGGCGACCTGGGCCGAAATGCGCCAGCGCCTCACGCTCGGCGACGATCCCGACGATCCGCGCGACAATATCCTCGCCGGCGCCCTCTATCTCCGGCTGATGTACGACCGGTTCGGCTACCCCGGACTTTTCGCCGCGTACAATGCCGGGCCGGCGCGATATGCCGCATATCTGGCGGGCCGCCAGCGGCTCCCCGGTGAGACCGTCGCCTATCTCGGCAACGTTGGTGGGGCATCCGGTCAACAGCGCGAACAGCTCGTCAAGGTCGATCCGCCGGCTCTGTTCGCAGTGCGCCGCGAGCCGACGCCGGAAGGCGCAACGAGTTCGGGCAAAGCGCCGCAGGCAACGCTGTTCGCGGTCCGGAAGGACGCGGAATGAGCGGTCGGGGTGGAGGGGCTCGTCGTGGTCGTCCCAGCATGACGGGCGCCGGAGCGGCTATCAAGGCCCGCGGGTGCCCCCCAATTTGCTGCGCAAATCGGTTCCCCCCACGTCCGCTTCGCGGCGCCTCCGCTATCGCTCCGGCGGCCCTGACAGCCGCTCCGCCGCCCGTCGTCGAGGCCGCGTCCTCGATGATGAGGGCGGCAGACGGAGACATCTCATGACCCATTATCAACCCATCTCGGCCGCGGCGGATCGCGTGGTTTCGGCACTGATCTCGGGGCTGGAACTGGAGTTCGGGAGAGGCGTCGGCGAGGCGCTGGCGCATCGCTTTCTCAAGGCCGAGGAGGTCGAATTTCACTGGGACGCGCGCGTCGAGGAGCGTTGGATCGGCTCTTATGAAGGCGTCGGCGAGGAGGGAATCGAGCTCGATCGAGTGCGAATCCTGGGGCGACTGGACGGTGAATGGTTCGTCGCGGTGATGATCGTCGATGGCGACGGAAACGCGCACGGGATGATGGGACTGCGCAATTTCAGACGGCGCGGGGATGCGGTTCGGGCATTCGCGGATGCGTGATTGCGGCTTCCTTGCAGGCCGGGATGCGGTGCCGGACAGGCATCGTGTCCCGGCTCTCTTCTTACGCCGAGGGGAGGGAGGAGGAAGGAAGAAGAGAATGCAAGAGAAAGGCAATGCCTCGCGGGCATTGCTATGTGTTTGTCTGCACATCGTTTTTTTGCGAGACATGGCTTGGGCGCTGCGAGACGCTTCCACGAGGAATGGCGGAAATCCCCCATTTTCTGCTCTGCATTGCGAGACTCTCCTGCTCCGGTGGCTGCTGTGAGCGACGACGACGACTTCAAGCCGCGGCTTGGCAAGATCCGCAGTCGTGGCGGCGGCAAGCGTGCCCGACGCTACGTCGCCACGGTGGTCGCGGCAGCAGTCCGTTCGGCGGAGAAAGGCGCGATCCGAAACCGCCGGTTCGACGGCAGCCGTATCGGGCGTGGTGCGAGCATGGGACGGCTGCTGTCGAGCCGCGACCGGCTGGCGGCATTTCGCGCGCGCCGCGCGGTGGTGAAGACCAGGCTGGTCCGGCTAGGCGGCAAGGGGCAGTCGGCGGCGCGTGCGCATCTGCGCTACATCCAGCGCGATGGCGTCACCCGCGAAGGCGCGCCGGGCGAGCTCTATTCGGCCGAGCGCGACCAGGCGGACGGCAAGACGTTCCTCGAACGCTGCAACAGCGACCGTCACCAGTTCCGGTTCATCGTCTCGGCCGAGGATGGCTCGGAATATCCCGATCTCAAGCCGTATATCCGCCGGCTGATGACGCAGATGGAGGCCGATCTAGGGACCCAACTCGATTGGGTCGCGGTCGATCATTTCAACACCGCGCACCCGCACACGCATATCCTGCTCCGCGGGATCGACGACCGCGGCCAGAATCTGGTCATCGCCCGCGAATACATCGCGCACGGAATTCGCGAGCGTGCCGCCGAACTGGCGACGCTCGACCTGGGGCCTCGGACCGACCAGGAAATCGAGGTGCGGCTGCGGCGTGATATCGGCGAGGAGCGGCTGACGGCGATTGACCGCCGACTGATCCGCTCGATGGATGGCGAACGCGTCGTTTCCTCCGCGGATCGCCACGCGTTCCAGCAATCGCTACGCGCCGGCCGGCTGCATAAGCTCGCGAGCATGGGGCTGGCCAAGAATCTGGGCGGCGGTCGATGGCAACTCGCCGACGATCTCGAAGCGACACTGCGCACGATCGGCGAGCGTGGCGACATCATCCGCACCATGCAGCGTGAGCTGACCGCGCGGAAGCTCAAGCGACCGTGGCTCGGACGCAGCTTGTTCGGCATCAGCGACACGAATGCCGTGCCGGTGGTGGGACGGGTCATCATGCGCGGCCTCGCGGACGAGCACGGCGACCGGCACTATCTGCTGGTCGACGGAGTCGATGGTCGCGCGCACTATGTCGACATCGGCAGGGGCGATGCGGTGCCAGCGACACCGGAGAATGCGATCGTCCGCTTGAGTGCGCGCAGCGTTGCCATCCGCGACGCCGATCGCGTCGTGGCCGAGGTCGCATCGGCAAATGCCGGGCGCTACTCGGCCGAGCTGCATCGGCGGCACGACCCGTCTGCGACCCAGGCATTCGCCGAGGCGCATGTTCGGCGGCTTGAGGCCATGCGCCGCGCGGGCGGCGGCGTGGACCGCGAGGCCGACGGCACCTGGGCGATCGCGGCTGACCATATCGACCGCGCTGCGGCCTATGAAGCGCGGCGGTATCGCGACCAGCCCATCGAGATCGAGATGCTCTCGACGGCGCCGCTCGAGCAGCTGCGCGATGCCGATGCGGCGACCTGGCTTGATCGTGAACTGGTTGCGGACACCCCGTTGCCGATTCGGGATACCGGGTTCGGGCGCGACGTGCGTGTCGCTCTTGCGGTTCGCCGCCAATGGTTGGTCGAGCAGGAGCTTGCCGATGGCGACGGGGGGCAGGTCCGGCTCTACGCTAATGCCCTGGCGGTCCTGCAGCGCCGGGAATTGCGGCGGATCGCGGGGCAGCTGTCAGAAGAGTTGGAAAAGCGGTTCGTGGAAACGCCGACGGGCGGCGTAGTCGACGGGAAACTCGCGCGGAAGATCGATCTCATGAGCGGCCAGTTCGCGCTCGTCGAGAAGAGTCGCGAATTCACGCTTGTGCCGTGGCGACCGGTGCTCGATCGCCAGCTGGGGAGGCAGGTCGCTGGCACCGCTCTTGCCGACGGCATCAACTGGCGACTGGGTCGGTCGCGGGCTGGGCCCGAGATTGCCTGAGCCAGGGATCGATCTGATGCTAGTGGCTCAGCGCTCGAGCTACGGCCTCCGCCGCATTGACCACGGCAGGCATGAGGCCGAAGATCTTGACGACGGCGACAGGCGCGGTGGCCGCCAGCGCCACGTCCGTGAACTTCGTGGCGCGCTCGCCGGCCCACTTGGCGAGCGCAGCTGCAAATCGGGCCAGCCGCGACTTGCTCTTTTCGACGACAGCCCTGTCCGGGGTCGCCGCTTCGAGCTCACTCCGGATCGTATCGACGTCCGACAGGGCTTGAGCAAATGTCTCGCGGTCGATGCCTTCGGTTGTGACCGTGTCCGGAGGGTTGTTGTGCCCGACCCATGCCAGCTGTTCCTCGAGCTCCGCGATCCGCTCCCGCAGGATGGCGAGAGCGGACAGGGCATCCCGCCTTTCCTGATCCGGTGAGGCGGTGCGTGGTTCGAGCAGCCGGGCGAAGTCCGCATCTTCCAGAAGCATGGCGCGAATGCGGGGTCGAACCCCGCTGCCGACACTTTCCGCGACGGAAAAGTCGTCGAGGATCGGAGCGCCAAGCTCCCGAGCCACCGCGGAGATGTTGCGCATGCGATAGCGGATTGCCGCATCATTCCTGAGCGCCAGCGGGCCACTGAGCAGGGCCTGCGCAATCGGCTCGGACTTCTGGTCCATCCCCTGCAGCTGAAGCCGAAGAAGAAATACGTAAACTTCGACCGATCGCCGGAGTTCCTGTTCGCTCCATGGCGTGTTGGCGCTGGGCGTGCTTTCGCGGGCGCGACGAGGCGGCGTGTCGGAACCTGCCTTTGAACGTCGCTGCATTGCCATGGACATCCTCTTGGACGGAACGATAGATCGAAACGTCACCGATTTGAAATCTGGCATTGCACCGATCTTCACCGAACACTGATCGAGCGTGTGGGAGTCGTGCCGTTCGACCGTGTTCGACGCTCTCGCTTTGTGCATGGATGCATTTCGTCTAGCGTGTGCTCGGGAATTGTTTTTGCGGCGTCGAATCATGAGTGGGTCAGGGGGCGTCGATTGCTGTGACGGGTGAACGTGTCTTGCAGCGGGCCTTCAAGCCAAGGGCTCGTCTGCTGCAGCTGCTGGGTGACCAGCTCATCGGCTCGCCGCGACTGGCTCTCTTCGAACTCGTCAAGAATGCGTACGACGCCGATGCCGACCGGGTCACGATCACCTTCCATGACGTGGGTACGGAAGAGGCGATGATCTCGATCCGCGACAACGGTCAGGGAATGTCACTAGACACGATCGAAAACGTCTGGCTGGTTCCCGGACACGATCACCGCGAAAGGGATCGTGAGAACAGCGTCAGATCGCCGAAGTACGCGCGACTCCCCCTCGGAGAGAAGGGGGTCGGCCGGTTCGCAGTGCACAAGCTGGGGGATGCCATCAATCTGGTCACCCGAGCCGAGGGGGAGCCCGAGTGCGTGGCGAACTTCGACTGGGACACGCTTCTCGACAAGACCTACCTGTCCGAAGCGGAGATTGTCGTACGTGAGCGCCCTGCCGAGGTCTTCACCTCGGGAACGGGAACGCTGATCGAGGTCCGCCGCCTGCGCGCGGACAACTGGACCAGGGGCGAGATCCGCGACCTCTATCGCCAAGTGACGTCGATCGCGTCGCCATTCGGCGACCGGGTCGGTGATTTCGAGGTGACCCTGGAAGTCCCCGACCACCCGGAATGGCTGGCCACACTCCCGGGCGTACAGCAGCTGCTCGAAATGGCGCCGTACAGGTTCGAGTTCGAATTCGATGGCGACAGACTGCGCTACCGCTACGAATTCACAGGAGTGCCGGGTCTGAAGCTGGAGCGGCGCATCGTCGAACGCGACGAGCCGCACTTCCAGATCCCGCCGGCGCAGGAGCCCGACGATCTCGACCCGGTCGACGAGCCGAGACCAAAGCGCCGGGGACGCATCACCGCCGACAGGGACACGCTCGCAGGTATCGGTACTGTCACCGGCCGCTTCCACATCTTCGATCGCGACAAGAAGATCCTGCCGCTGTACGGCGACACCCGCTTTCTGGAGCGCTTCCTGAATCAGAACGGCGGCGTGCGGGTCTATCGAGATGGCGTTCGGGTCTACAACTACGGCGAGCCGAGCGACGACTGGCTCGGCCTTGATCTGCGACGCGTCAACGAGCCGACGAAAAGGCTGAGTCGCAACATCACGATCGGGGTCGTCGATCTGGGTCTGGCGGAAAGCCAGGGCCTGCACGAGAAGACCAATCGGGAAGGCTTTGTCGAGACCGAGGAATACGGACGGCTTCAGAGAGTGGTGCTCGGTGCCCTGTGGGTGCTTCAGGTCGAGCGGAATATCGACAAGGAGCGGATCCGCGAGCTTACGGGCGGCGCGAGCGACACGCCGCAGGGCGTCGATGGTCCTCTGGCCGAACTGCGCCGCCTGGCGCGACTCAACCATGTCGACGAGATACTCGAGCCCACGATCCGCAAGATCGAGTCCGACTATCAGACGCTGCGCGAGAATTTTGCCCGCTCCGGCGTGTCGCACGCCGGTCTCGCCATCATCTTCCATGAGGTCGAGCGGGGAGTACGGGTTCTCACCGGATCGATCAACGATCCCGGCATGACGATCGAAAACCTGCGTGAGCAGGCAGGGCAGCTTCAAGGCGTCCTGGAAACTTCGGCGCAGCTTCTTCGCAACACCACAAGCAAGCCGGGTTCCCTGAGAGATATTGTTCGCACCGCGCGAGACCTCAGCCTCCTTCGCTTCCGACTGCACGGGATCAAGCTCAACTGCCCGGCTCTGGAAGAGAACGGACCGGACGCCACCGCAACCTTCGCCTCGGGACTGGTCCTTGGTGCGCTGACCAACCTGATCGACAATGCGGTGCACTGGGTGAAGGTTCGTCACGCGGAACCGGCCGACCGGCGCATCTATGTCAATGTCGTGCCGGACTACGAAGGCGGACCGGCAATTGTCGTTGCTGACAATGGCACCGGATTCCTCGACGATCCGGCGACCATGGTCACCCCCTTCTTCACGCGCCGCCCGGGCGGCAGCGGCCTCGGCCTGTATTTCGCCAATCTCGTGATGGATCTCAACGAGGGACGACTGGTCTTTCCGACCATGGATCAGGCGGAAGTGCCCGACGGATATGACGGCGCAGTCGCTGCCCTGGTCTTCGGGCGCGGCTGATGTTCACACCGGCTCGGTACATCGTACTCGACGACGAGCCCTCGGAACTCGCAACGCTGATCGACGCGCTGCACATCCTGGGCGCCCCGTGCATCGGCATCAGATTTGACCCTCTCGGCCTGCCGGAACCTTCGCTTTTTGCCGGGCTGCGCATCCTGTTCAGCGATCTTCATCTGGTCAAGGCGCAGCCCGCCGGAGTTCAGCACTACAATACCTTGGCCAGTCTTCTCGATCGCTGTGTTCCGGAGCAGCACGGTCCATACCTTCTCGTCCTCTGGACGTCCCATGAACATGAGAGGCTGGCGCTCACGCAACGCCTCGAAGAACTTCTTCCCCCGTCAAAGAGACCGCTGGCCGTGCTGGCGCTGGACAAGACCAGGTTCCGGATCGGAGAAGGATGGAACGCCGACGGGTTGCGCCAGACAATTCTCGAGCAGATCACCTCGATCCCCCAGCTGGAGGCTCTGCTCAACTGGGAGCAGGATGTTCTGGCCGCCGCGAACACGACGCTGGCCCTTCTGTGCAGCCTCGTACCCGATGCCCAGCGAGCCGTTGCGACATATCCCGGGGCCCTCGATCGGATTCTCAGCGTCCTTGCCGTGGCCGCGGCAGGGGCGACGAATGCACCGCTTGATCGAAAGGGCGCCGTCATCTCCGCCCTGTCGCCGCTGTTGACGGACAGGATTCTGAACCGCCCCCAAGACCAGGCCAGCAACGCGCTCTGGGAACGAGCGGTCACCTTCCAGCCAGCAGCGCCGCTCACGTCGGTGCAGAAGGCCCAGATGAACCGGATGCTGCATCTGGCGGTTTCGCCGGGTGAAACGGTCAGCCGATCCGACTGGGGTGCGATCATGCCCCTCGACGAGGCGCGGCTGACGGACGAAGCCATGCTGGCGAGATTCGGCGTGACGGCCGCGCACCTCCGGGATCAGGAGTTCAAGCTCAAGCAGACTCGTCGTGGCGAAGGAAAGCTGGTCGTCATCAGAGGAGGAGCGACCTGCGATCAGGCGCAAGCGCAGACCGGGCCGATTCCGCTCATGCTCGGGCTTCTTGTGCCCACCGGCGCCCTTTCGACGGACAAGAAGCGCAGCAATGCGATTCACTGGTGCGAAGAGAGGTTCGAGCTTGTCGGGTACGCCGAGCCGGTCAGCCTGCTGGTCCATGCGCGTTTCAGCACGACTATCGTGGCCGAGGAACTTCCGGAATGGCCGATGGCAATCCTTCGGCTGCGCGAGCAGCTGCTCACGACAATTCTAGTCCACGCAGCGACTTACGCAATGCGTCCGGGAACCCTGCGCTTCTGACGAAGCTGGCGATGTAGCCGTTCGAGATCATCGATCGCGTTTGCGGTGCTGGCCAGTCTGGCCAGGCTTCGTGCTCACATTTCGATTCAGGAAGCGGACAGACGGACGCAGGATGGACCCACGAGATTCCACACCGCTTCTACGACTTCGTCCAGCGTCACTGCTTCCAGGTCAATGGAACGTGCATAAGCCCGCCACTGGCCCTGCTTTGCCTGATCGGCGAGCATGGTCGCCGAAAGACCGGGCGGTCGATCCGCAGGAATCGCGGTCTGGCGTCGAGCAAAGGTCACCTTGATTGCAGCATCGAGTTCTTCGCCGCCTATGGGCAGCCCCTTCGGGATTGCCCACAGGTCGAAATAATCCTTCATCCGGCCGTTTGCGATGCCAAGCGCAACCATGGCCTGGAACTTCTCCGCAATGACCGCTGCGGGCGGATATGCCAGGATCTGCGGTGACGTCATGTCGAGCATGGTCGGATAGGAAAGCTGTCGCGCTGCATCCGGAAGGGCATCGCCAAATCCGATGTCGATCGTGACCGGGATGCGCGTTCGCTCCAGAAAAGCCTCTGTACGGAGGCGCAGGCCGCCATATTCCATCTCTTCGCGGATGACGACTGCCCGCAGATTGCCTACGTCGAACAAAAGTCCATCGTCGCAGTCGACCGTGAGGAACTTGGCAAAGGTGGCCTTGAGCTGCTCCGGGTCAGTGTCTCCGTGACCAAGGAAATCCACATCGCGGGTTTCGCGATTCCCGTTGTCGACCCAGAGCGCAACCAGCATGCCGCCCTTCAGAATGTAGCGATCACGCTGGTCGGAGATGGACAGCCGATACAACAGGCGCTCGAGGGCGTAGCGGACCAGAACGACATCATAAAGCCGTCCCTCGCTGCGGGCGAGGTTGAGCAGGCGCTGCTTGACGGAGGCGGCCCTGTTTGTCGCGCCTTTAGCCATTCGAGGTAAGCGCTTCGAGGTAGGGCCGCATGACGTTCCAGGCGTCGGCTGCCATCGCTGCATCTGCGATCTCGCCGGGCGTCGCCTTGCGCTGATCGATCGCGGCGCGCAGACCCTCGACCGCTACGGATCGGTCGACCAGCTTGCGGTTGCGAAACAGATCCGCGAGCGTCTTTGGCACGGAATAGATCGGAACATCGACACCCGAGATCCGATGATGCTCAATTCCCTGCTGCATGTACTTGTCGCGGAACTCGACAATGCGGATCGGGGGGTAGGATGGTGCAGGCGCGCCCCAGTCCTTCACGTTGACCGCAACCCATATCTTGCGCGGCATCTGGTCGGTAAGGCCGTGATAGGCCAGAGCCGAGACCATCGCGATCACGCCCTTCGGAATCCTCTTGGCCGCTTCTGCCAGCGGCTGCCCGGGTTCCACGTCGGAGTCGGATCGTTGATAGAGACCGCGGGAAATCCGAATCAGTTCACCGGTGCGAACGGCGCGGGAAATTGTATTTGGATCAATACCTTGCTGGCGAAGTTCGTACGCGCGAACAATCGGGCGGATCGCGAGAACGGCGGCGAGTTTCTCGCGCTGGGGGCCGGCTGGAGTGTCGTTCATAATGTCACATATCCTGGGTCTGACTTTTCTTAGACCCAGGATATGTGACATGGGAAGTGTGTCACATATCCTGGGTCTCGCACGGATCAGACCCAGGATATGTGACAGCGAGGCATGAGGCTACGTCGATTTCACTATCCCCACCTCCTTCGGGCGCACAAGCCCGCTCTCGAACAAAACGCTGTCCGACATCATCCACCGGATGAGATGCTCGACCGTCGATGCGGCAAGGGTCTTCCGAAGACCGCACTCCCAGACGACAGCCGTTCGCCATCCCATCTCGCTCAGCACCTGAACCGTATTCCGGTCCCGCTCAACATTGCGAGCAAACTTGGCTTCCCAGAATTCGAAGTTCGATGCCGGCGTGCTGCACCAGTGACAGCCGGCATGCCGATGCCAGAAACAGCCCTGGACGAAGACAACCACACGTCGTGACGAGAGCACCACATCCGGTCGGCCGGGAAGATCCTTCGCATGCAGCCTGAACCTGAACCCGGCACGATGGAGCGCCTTTCGCAGGATGATTTCGGGTTTCGTGTCCTTCCCGCGGATGCCGGCCATCATCCGCGAGCGGGTAGCCTGATCTACTACATCCACCATGGTTCGGCGCCTGTCATTTCGCTGTGGAGGTGGTAATCATCGATCTTTTGCCCGACACTTCGAAAGCGTGTGATTCTTGCCAACATATTCGGTCGTCGATATTTTTGCAGGCCCAGGGGGACTCGCCGAGGGATTTTCCAACGTCCCGGGTGCCGACGGCACGCGCGCCTTCAAGATCGCGCTCTCGATCGAGAAGGAAACCGCCGCCCATTCGACACTGCGACTGCGGAGCTTCCTGCGCCAGTTCGAAAGCGCCCTGCCCGACAGCTACTACAAGCTGATCAACGAGGGCGGGGTCGAGCCCGACTGGGCCAAGCTGCACCCCGACGAATGGAAGGCAGCGGAAGAAGAGGCGTGGAAGTTCGAACTCGGCAAGGAAGATCCCGACGACAAGCTGAATCCCCGACTCGACGCCATCCGTGCAGCAGCCGACGGCAATGTCATCCTCATCGGCGGCCCGCCCTGCCAAGCCTATTCACTCGTCGGCCGCGCCCGCAACCAGGGCACGAAGGGATACGTCGCGAGCGAGGACGTGAAGCACTTCCTGTACCGCGAATACATCCGCATTCTCGACCGGCTCCGGCCAGCCGCCTTCGTCATGGAAAACGTCAAGGGGATGCTGTCCTCCTCGGTCGACGGAGAGAACCGGATATTCGACCAGGTCCTGCGCGATCTGCGCGGCGACCGGCCGGAGGGAGAGCGCTATCGCCTGATCGCACTCGATCCGCGCAGCCGTCGCCAGCTCGATTTCAGCAAGTTCGAGCCGCGCGCTTCCGATTTCATTGTTCGTGCCGAGGATTTCGGCGTTCCCCAGGCTCGCCACCGTGTGATCGTGGTGGGACTGAGGTCCGATCTTGCGGCCGACCTGCCCGACACCGCGCTTGCAGACCTGATGGTCCGCCACAGTCTGACCGCAACCGTCGGCAATGTACTGAACGGGATGCCCAAGTTGCGGAGCGGTCTCAGCCGTGGCCTCGACAGCCTGGAGGAATGGCGGAGAACGGTGACAGATGCGATGGCATTCGTCGCCGACATGGAAACCGGGCTGCCCGATGATCTCCACGCGGCATTCGCGAAAAGAGCTCAGGAATGTCTCGATGCCTTCCGCAGACTGAACGACATGCCGGGCCGGGAAGCGCGCGGCGTCGGCATCTCGGCGGATTGTCCGGACGATCTCCGCGACTGGCTGGTCGATCCGGAACTGGAGACGCTGCCCAATCATGCCGCCCGAGGGCACATGGCCAGCGACCTTGCGCGCTATTTCTTCGCAGCAGTCTTTGCCGAAGTCGCCGATCGGTCACCCAAGGCCTCGGACTTTCCGGAGGAACTGGCACCCGAGCACGAGAACTGGAACTCGGGCAAATTCGCCGACCGCTTCCGAGTGCAGCTCTCCCGGGGACCCTCCACGACCGTCACGAGCCACATCTCGAAGGACGGCCACTATTTCATCCATCCCGATCCGATCCAGTGTCGCAGCCTTTCGGTCCGCGAGGCGGCCCGCCTCCAGACCTTCCCCGACAACTACCTCTTCAAGGGCAACCGGACCGAGCAGTATGTCCAAGTGGGAAATGCCGTGCCGCCGTTGCTGGCCCGCTGGATCGGCGAGGCGCTGTTCGCGATCCTGACCGCCGAGCGGGCCGCCGAGGAAGCCGAGCCGATTGATGTCGGGGTGTCCCGTGTCGCCTGACTATGACATCGCCAGCCCTGGAGCAGCGGAACTGTTCGAATCGCTTCGCGCCTTCGGCTATGACCTGCCGACGGCCTTGGCCGACATCATCGACAACAGCATTTCGGCCGATGCGCGAAACATCTGGGTCGACATGCAATGGGACGGCCGGAATTCCCGCATCCTGATCCGTGACGACGGCCGCGGCATGACCGAGGACGAGCTTCGTCAGGCGATGAAGCCAGGCAGCCTCAGCCCGCTCGCAGATCGCGCGGCGAATGATCTGGGCAGGTTTGGCCTTGGCATGAAAACGGCGTCGATATCGCAGTGCCGCTGCCTCACGGTGCTGAGCAAGACAAAGACCTCGTCACCGGCGCTGCGACGCTGGGATCTCGACTACATTGCCAGCACCGGGACGGGTGAGTGGCGGCTGCTGAAGAAGATGGAACTCCTCGACGCCGAGGATCATGCCCTGCTCGACGGCCAGAGCAGCGGGACCATTCTCTTCTGGGATCGCCTTGACGCACTGGTCGGCACGGTCGACGCTGATGACGAGGTGGCACAGAAGCATTTCCGGGAACGCGCCGACGCCGTGAAGCATCATCTGTCGATGGTCTTTCACCGATTCCTGAAGGGCCGTGGAGCTATCAGCATTCACATGAACGGCCGGGCGATCGAGCCTTGGGATCCGTTCCTCGAAGGCATCGACTTCACCGACCCTCAGACTGCGGAGACGCTGGTCGCCGATGGCGAGAAGCTCGAGGTGAAGCCCTTCATCCTTCCGCATCACAGCCGCATCACGCCCGACCAGCACCAGGCTGCGGCCGGACCGAAGGGCTGGAACGCCCATCAGGGCTTCTACATCTACCGGAATCGTCGGCTGCTTGTCGCCGGAGACTGGCTTGGCCTCGGCATTCAGAAGGAAGAGCATTTCAAGCTAGCCAGAATTCGCATCGATCTGGCGAACTCTGCCGACCTTCAATGGCAGATCGACGTCAAGAAGTCGCGTGCGCGGCCACCTGCTTCGTTGAGGCGGGACCTGCAGCGCATCGCCAGAACTACCCGAGCGCGAGCCTCAAGCATCTATCGGCATCGAGGGAAGGTGATCCAGCGCCAGCTCGGCGACAGGGAAGCGTTTCTTTGGACGCATCTGACCAAACACGGAAAATCGTTCTACAAGATCAATCGGGAGCATCCGCTAGTCCGGAAAGTGCTCGAAATTTCCGCGGAGCGGGCTCCGCTGCAGGCTCTATTCAGCCTGATCGAACAGACGATCCCGGCTCCCCTCATCGTCATTAACAATGCCGAGATGCCTGACGCGTTCGGTCAGCCCTTCGAAGGCGCGGCGGGGGAATTGCGGGCCGCAATGCGCGAAGTGTTCGACGCGATGGTGGAAGGCGGACGCGACCGGGCCGAGGCGGCTCGCGCGCTTCTCATCATGGAGCCGTTCAACCAGCATCCGGAGGTCGTGACGGTCTTTCTGGACGAGGTCGCACGCGAGACTGCGAACAAGGCGACATAAAAACGAGACGGGGGGACGATGCCGACAGGATCACCGGAACAGCAGCTTCGCAGCGCCTATGGGACCGCCAACTCTCTGCTCGAGCTCGAGACGCGGATCACGCAGGAGGCTCTCGAGCGCACGGTCGACATCGTGGTCGCTATGCCACCTTACGCCGGTGTCGATCGGACGCGGCTGCTGAAACAGCTCGAGGCTCGGAACAACACGCTCGTCGGCGGCTACTCGATCATCGATGACAAGGAATTCGTGGCGTGGGTGAAGAAGGCGCGGGAAACGCAGCCATTCGCCTTCTGGGATCGCTACCGTCACTGGCTGGATCGCGGGAAGCAGTTTGCCGACGATCCGCTGGTCCAGCTCGACCGCATGACGGACGACATCCTTGATCGCCTTCGCAGTCCTACGACGGAGGGTGCGTGGGACCGTCGCGGTCTCGTCGTCGGCGACGTTCAGTCAGGCAAGACATCCAACTATACGGCCCTCATCTGCAAGGCGGTCGATGCAGGGTATCCGCTGGTGATCGTGCTCGCCGGTGTCCACAACAGTCTGAGAAGTCAGACACAGCTCAGGCTGGACGAGGGGTTCCTGGGCTTCGACACCCGTCTGAGCTTGCTTGCGGACGATCAGGAAAACCAGCGCGTCGGGGCTGGCAAGATGCCCAGCGCACCGTTTCTCGTCGCGCATTCGCTGACCAGCAGCCACGACGGTGGTGATTTCAAAACCGGGACTGCCGAGGGAACGCGACTGGTTCCGGGCGGACGCGATCCGATCATCCTGGTGGTCAAGAAGCGAGTCAGCATCCTGAAAAACCTGATTGCGTGGGTACAGTCGGTGCGCGGCAAGGACGATCCCCGGACACCGGGCGGGAAGATCATCCGCGACGTACCCGTCCTCGTCATCGACGACGAGGCCGACAACGCCTCGGCCAACACGAACGAGTATCGCAAGGACGATGGTACCATCGACGAGGATGCCGATCCTACGGAAACCAACCGGCTCATTCGGAAACTTCTCGTGGGGTTCGAGAAGAGTGCGTACGTCGGCTACACTGCGACCCCGTTTGCCAACGTGTTCATGCACCATGAGGCGTTCAACAAGAAGGTCGGCAAGGATCTCTTCCCGAGCAGCTTCATTATCAATCTGCCGGCTCCGTCGAACTACATCGGGCCGGAAAAGGTCTTCGGCGTCAATCGCCCCGGGGCAGAGGGCGAGGCCAAGGGACTGCCGATCACCTGCCGGATAACGGACGCCTATGCCGTCTTCCCGCCCGGCCACAAGAAAGATCATCCTGTCACGAGCCTGCCGGCATCGCTCCATCAAGCAATGCTGTCATTCCTGCTGGTCTGCGCGGCACGGCGCGTTCGCGGTGACATCAACGTCGACAATTCGATGCTCATTCACGTCACGCGTCTGGTGGCAGTGCAGGAGAAGGTGGCCCGTCTCGTCGATGATTTTCTCGTCGATGTGGTACGCCAGCTCGAATTTCCAGGGACCGGCGGGGCGGCGCTCGCCGAACTCGAAGCCCTGTGGAAGAAGGAGTTTGCCGCAAAGGCCGAGCAGCTCCGTAGCCAGCTGGCTGATCATGACCTGCCCCCCGTGGAGTGGAACGAGGTCCGAGAACAACTGTTCGATGCGGCCAAGCGCGTGCGCGTGAAGCAGGTCAATGGCTCGGCCAAGGACGCTCTCGATTATTCCGACCATCCCGATGGCCTGTCGGTCATCGCCGTCGGCGGCGACAAGCTTTCGCGCGGCCTGACTCTGGAGGGACTGTCGGTCAGCTACTTCATCCGTACTACCAAAATGTACGACACGCTGATGCAGATGGGACGATGGTTCGGGTATCGACCGCGGTATGCGGACCTATGCCGGCTCTATACGTCCTCCACATTGATCCGCTGGTACCGCCACATTGCGACGGCGACCGCGGAGCTGCGCGAGGAGTTCGACCTTGCGTTCAATACAGGACAGACACCGCTCCAGTTCGGCCATCGGGTCAGGGCACATCCGGACGGTCTGCTGATCACCGCCGCCAACAAGATGAGATCCGGAACACGCGTCCGCGCGGGATTCTCGGGCACGATCTCCGAAACCGTCTCGTTCGACCCCGCTCATGCAGATCAGAACTTCGCCGCATTTTCCGCCTTCATCGAGGCACTGCCAGCAAGCCGCGGAAAGGGGCGTCATCAGTGGGACGATGTCAATGGTGGGGAGGTCGCCTCACTGCTCCGTCAAATTCAGACATCGCGCGACTCATGGAAGGCGAATGCCCAGGCACTGGCCGACTATGTCGCCAATCGTGTTGGTGCTGGACGACTCGCGACATGGACGGTCGTCCTTGCCGGGCAGGGCCGTTCCAAGGTGCCTTGCAGGATCGGTCCCTACGACATCACGCTGACCGAGCGTGAATACGACAACAGCGGGGCCGACGGTCGCATAAGCATCGGCCGTCTGGTGAGCCCTGCGGACGAAGTCGCCGATCTCGATCGCCCGGCGCAGGAGCGCGCGATGGGGCAGACGCTCGAGGCGTGGGAGAAGAAGCCGGAGCCCAAGAAGGACGAACCGAAGACCGCAAGCGGGCCATTCATTCGAAAGCAGCGCAGTCGCGATCGCGGCCTGCTTCTGATCTACCCTTTGGATGCCGGTCTCCCGAAAGACGTTCCGCTGATGGGCTTCGCGATCAGCTTCCCGTTCGACGACGACGCTCCGCTGATAGATTATGCAGAGAACAGCGTGAAGCAGCTCGAGAGGATCTTCGAATGAGGCCCGAGGAGCTTCTCGAGACATGGTCGGCTCTCGGCGACGTGCCTGCCAGCCCCTCCGGCCTGCAGCGCATCCGGCTTGATGCAGAAGCCGCCGCGGACGTCTTCGCCTGCGTCTTCTGGCCGAGTCGCAGACCAGGCCTGCTCATCGAGGGCGCGGGTGAGCACCGACCCGGCGGAGATCATATTCCCACCTGTCGCGGTGTGCGCATGGTCCACGAAGTGACCGAGGAACCACGCACGGTGCTCCGCATCGCGCTGGAGGACGATCGTCTGCTCGAGATATTCGCGGTGATGTCGGCTGATCTGATCGGTGCCGTATCTTCGGAACCCAGTGTCGCGACAGCGCTTCGCCGCTGCATCGACCGTCTCTGCATGTGGCAGGGCCTGTTCGAGCGGGTCCCCGCGGAAGGGCTCTCCGAAGAAAGGCAGCGCGGCATGCTGGGAGAGCTCATGATCCTGGAGTCGCTGCTGCTACCCAGACTCGATGCGCTTGCCGCTGTCGAGGCGTGGACCGGTCCGGACCCCAAGCATCAGGACTTCATCCGGTCGGGTCTGGCGATTGAAGTGAAGACCAGTCTCGCAAAGCGGCATGCCCGGATCATGATCGCCAACGAGAAGCAGCTGGACGAGCGTCCGCATGACGCGCTTCTTCTGGCTTATCTGCCACTGGATGAGAGCGCATCACGGGGTACTTCGCTGCCAATGGCTGTCGAGCGACTGCGTGACCTGGTCGGGCAGGACCCGGCCGCAGCAATGGCTCTGGACGACAGGCTCCTGCTCGGCGGTTACCTCGACGTCCATGCCCCTCTTTATCAGCGGAATCGCTGGCAGGCTTCCGACGCTCGCTTCTTCCGAGTCGAGGGTGATTTTCCGCGTCTTACGGAGGCCACCCTTCCAAGGGGCGTAGGGGATATTCAATATTCAATCATAGCCGATGACCTTGGTGCCTACGAACTCCCGGCGGAGGACGTGGCCCGGCTCGTGGAAAAGACCCGTGACTGAGGCCGACGAGCTCCAGACCTACGCGACCAACATCCTCCAGGATGTGATCGCGCGCGCGGACGCGGCAGAGGATGGGGCCATGCGCGCCGAGGCCTTTGCCGAACTGATGTTCGAACATCTCGCCGATGCCGGCGAGGTTGACGACGGCATCTCCTGTCCTGTCGAAGGCCGTGGCCTTCGCTGCTCCGGCTATTTCCTGTCCGAGGACAATGACCGGCTCGATCTGTTTCTCGTCATGCCGCGTCTCGATGGAACAGCGACGACAGTCCCGAAGACCGACATCGACACCGGCTTCAAGCGTATCGGCGCCTATCTGGAGAAGGCGCTTGGCGGGCTGCACAGGGAACGCGAGGAGGCGCTAAGAGGCTATGATATGACGCGGGCGATCTGGGAGGCCCGCAGCGATCTCAGCCATGTTCGTCTGTTTGTCATCACCGACGGTCTTGCCACGATCGACCAGATCGACAGCTACATGATCGGCTCGATCGAGGTGTCGAGCCATCTGTGGGATCTGCGCCGCCTTCATCGCGCTGTGTCCAGCGGTTCCAACCGAGAGCCAATCCATGTCGACTTTCCAAAGCTCGGCGGATCGGTTCGCTGCATTGTGGCGAGTCCACCAGGCGGCGGCTACCGTTGTCTCATGGCGGTTTTGCCCGGCAATCTGCTGGTCGAGATGTATCGCCAGCATGGCCCGCGCCTGCTCGAGCGCAATGTTCGCAGCTTTCTGCAGCTGAAGGGCAAGGTCAATCAGGGCATCCGCAAGACGATCATCGACGAGCCGCAGATGTTCCTCGCCTTCAACAACGGCCTGTCGGTGACGGCGACCGGGCTGAAGCTGGTCGATCACGGGGACGGCACGGCCGATCTGCTCGAGGCCGACGACTTCCAGATCGTGAACGGTGGACAGACAACCGGGTCGATCTTCCGGGCGTGGCGCAAGGACAAGGTCGACGCGAGCCTTCTGCAGGTCCCGGTGAAGATCACCGAGATTCTGAGCGACGGCGATGTCGAGGAGATCGCTCCGAGAATTTCCCAGTCGGCGAACAACCAGAACAAGGTCAACATGGCCGACTTCTCGTCGAACCACCCGTTCCACCGGGGCATGCAGGAGCTGTCGCGCTCGATCTGGGCGCCGCCGGCGAGCGGCATGCAGCGCCAGTCGCGCTGGTTCTACGAGCGCGCGCGCGGGCAATATCACGATGCACTTGCCGAGGCCGGCACCGATGCGGAGCGGCGCAAATGGGAACTCATCCACCCGCGCAGCCAGCTCATCACCAAGACCGATCTCGCGAAGTTCGAACAAACGTGGTCGCAGCTGCCCCACATCGTCAGCCGCCACGGACAGAAGAACTATCTCGACTTCATGTTCGCCCTCGATCAGCGCGGAGCCTTCCAGCCCGACGAACGCTATTTCGAGCGCTGCGTCGCGCGGGCCATTCTCTTCAAACAGACCGAGAAGATCGTCTCGCGCCAGAAGTTCGGTGGCTACCGCGCCCAGATCGTCACCTATTTACTGGCCTGGCTTTCCTACCACACCGCCAAGCGCGTCGATTTCGATGCGGTCTGGTCGGCACAGGATCTGTCTGAACCGCTGGCGGCCTTTATCGAGCTGTTGAGCGTCCACGCCCACACGCACGTGACGATGCCGCCCGGCGGTCAGGACATCGGCGAATGGTGCAAGAAGGAGGCGTGCTGGGAAGGCTTTCGCGCGAAAATCATCGAGATTCCGGCCGCCGTCGAAGCAGGTCTGCTTTCGCGGGATCGGGCGCATGCCGGTGGCTCGGCCAGCGTACTCGAGGAACATGTCAGCGAAGCTGAAAGCGAGCAGGTCACCCGAATCGCCGAGATTCCGGCACAGACTTGGTACGACATCGCCGCCTGGGCAAAGGATACGCAGAGCCTGCAACCGTGGCAGCGGTCGATCTCATTCAGCCTCGGCAAGCAGGCCAGCAATGGCAAGCCGCCGAGCCGCAAGCAAGCCGTACAGGGTGACAGGATCCTGACTGAAGCGCGTGCGCTCGGGTTTCAGGGGTAATGGTGACAGAACGCGGGGGGCAGCGGCAATGAACGAAGGTCGGCCGCGGCCGGAAAACTATTACGAAGCGCGCGGCTTCAGCGTTTACTATCTGGCGAATGCAGTCTTCAACATCGTCAGCAGCTCGGGTGCGTATCTTCGCGGCATCGAGGATATTCTCGGAGACATGCGGGTGCTGACGCTGATGCGCCCGTTCCATCGCTATACCAATCTTCATCACTTCATCCGCGAGATTTCCATCGATATCGTGACCGAGGAAGTCGACGCCAGCGACCCAGGCCACCGTTTTCTTCGCGAATTCCTGCGGATCTTCACCGTGCCGTTCCCGGAGGAGGCTCTCGAGGACGAGGACAGTTTCTGGGACTTTGCAAGGGAGTCCGACCGCTTCCACGACGCTCTCGACGAACTGACCGACGAGGTCTTCCACGTCCTGTTCGGCGATGTGGCTTTCCTGCAGAAATTCAACCGGCTCTGCGCGGACTATATCGAGATGGCCGGCTTCGGCGACGAACTCAAAACCCGCCGCGGCACGTTAAAGCGGTTGGCTATCCCGGTGTGGGCACGGCGCGCGATCTTCTATCGCGACAAGGGCGAATGCCGCGCCTGCAAGCGAAGTCTGGCAGGCTTGATCAACCGCCTTGAGACCGAACGCTACGACCATGTCGTGCCGCTCGCCCGCTTCGGTGCCAATGACGTCACCAATCTTCAGCTGCTGTGCGAGCCGTGCAATCTGAAGAAGTCCGCCGCAGAGGAACCCGTGTCGCGGCTCTATCAGCGGGCAATCCCATCCTGAGCCCCGAAGGGTGGATTGACGAGGTGAAGGACGGCTTCGAAGACATGAAAAACGCGGGTTTGAAAGAGCGACGGACAGCACCTCACTCGATATTCAAGGTGTAGGTTCCCGCCGAGCGACGCGCGGTTCTCACAGGGGTGTTTGGATAGATCTTCAGCATCACGGCGAGAAGGTCAGCCTTGTAATTCTGGGGCATGCGCTCGCCCAGAATAACCTCCTTGATCGCAGCACGGTCGTAGGTTCGCAGGACCGGAGCGGCATCGTCCCGGTTGGTCTGGACGAGGAGGCGCCGCTCGCGCTCATACATCCATTCGGCCGGCTTGGTTGCAAAGACTTGCTGCCATATCTCGCGCATTGTCCGGAGGGCCTGCTCCCCGGACTCCTCATACATCGCGATCTCCCCCTCCAATCCGGTCCTGCCCTGATATTTGATCGCCGTGTTCGTCTCTCCGATGGCAGTCTGGCTGTACCAGTCCTGATCCCGCGCCACGCCGTAGATGAAGCTGTCTACCCGCGGAGGCGCACCCAGATAGGCTACGTCGAGGACGTACGCGGCCTCGTCGCCAAGTGTGATCACATCTTCATCGAAGACGATACAAAACCCGCGCAGGCCGTCACCGTAATGAGACCACATGAGCAGATTGTCGGCTTCCGAACTGAAGCAGGAAATCCGCATTCCCTGTCTCATCCCCTCGAAGGGCGGAGCGTAGTGCTGGCATTCATCGAAATAGTCATCGACGGACCCTTGGATAAGCTCGTCATCCTTCGCCTCGGCGACGGTGCGGCAATCGAACCCCCAGGCTCGCAAGGCAGCAAGGTATCGCTCGGGTTCGCGGTCGGGATCAGGAATGCCGGTGGATATCGTCGTCCAGAATTCGAACGGGTCATTGTAGGCGGTATAATGCTGACAAAATATCTGGCCGCTCTCTAGGTTCTGGAGAGCGTAGGCGGTTGGACCGCAATACTTGAGAAGGCGTGCTTTCGGGGAAGTTGCTTTCCGTGACATCCGCAGTCAAACCCCTTCCAAATAAATATCGTCAGCGCGTGGCCCGAGATCGTAAAAGCGGTCCATACGCGTGGCCCGTTCCTCGCCCAAAACCTGGCTCTGTATCGTGGGTTCAAGCACCATGCATGGCGGCCAGCAGCTCCGCGCCGAGCTCCGAAGCCAACTCGACATAGAAGTGCTCCGGCATGGCGCGCCAGATCTCGTGCATGAAGCGAAGCCGGCTGAGCTCTCCGTCCGCAACCGCTTCGAGAAGCGGTTCGTATCCCTGGTAGGCGAGGGAGAAGCGGAGCAGCTCATCGCTCAGGAAGTAAAGCTCGTCATGCGCAAGCCCGCGCTTCGTCGCATCGTCCATCAGCGTCCCGAACAGGAATGACCACTCGTCCTGATCGTCTCCTTGGGCGGCGCCCATCGGCAGTGCCGGGTCAGGCCGCCCGTTGAATGTGGCATGCACCAGCCGGTGGCACGGCCGACAAAGTGAAATACCATTTCCAAGCTCGAGCGCCGCGAAGGGCACAAGTGTCCGGCGCATCACGTGGTGGGCCTGGACACCGCCTTCCTGCCCGCAGTTCAGGCATCGGCCGCCGTCACGTGTCTTCACGAAGCGGCTCCAGAGACGAAGAAGCCATCCAGAGGAGCACCCCTTGGCTATCGCCCGTTCGAGCGCCGCCCGGCGACGGATGATCTCGCTATCGTCCCTCCGGATTTCCGACATGCCCCCTTATGACCGAAGCTGCCGACATTCTGTATTGCGGATCGGAGCTATTTCGCGTCCGTTGCGGCGAGCGGCAACGGACGGTCGATGGAAGCTTGGAAGATCTATGAGCGCATGATCGCGCAACTGTTCGCCGATCAGCTTTCGACCGGCCTGTGCATAACGCCGAACGCGCGCATCATGGGGTCGCGAAGTGGCGTGCTGCGACAGGTCGATGTGCTCATCGAGTCGCGGCATATCCCCGACTTCCTTCGTCGATCGATCGTCGAAGCAAAGCGGATGGAGCGAAAGATTCACGTCAAGGACGTGGAAACGCTTCTCGGCATGATGGACGATGTCGATGCCCGGCACGGCTATCTCGTCTGCCCGACTGGCCATTCCGACGCGGCCTTGCGGCGGGCTCAGGACACAGTGCGCATCTGCCTGATCCCTCTCGATCGTATCGCGGATTTCGACCCGACGAAGTGGCCGGAATGCCTTGGGTCGTGCAAGGGCGGCAGAATCTTCTGGGATGGCTTTCCCCAAGTGGAGATGAAGGCGGTCCAGGCCGATGATCCCATCGGTCGCATCAGGCTGCTCGCCTATCCGCAGAAGGTCGGGAAGTGCGACGTCTGCGGTGCCTTTCATGTCCATTGCCTCAGCTGCCGCGACACGCTGCTCGTTCCGCACGACGTCGGCGAGGAAGACTTTGGACACCAGTGCTCATGCCGGCTTCCGTGGTTCTGGCTGGGTTCGGTCGAGCCGGACGAGCTCGGCCGACGATCCGCGGAGCTTCATCTCATACTTGGGTCTGGGGATGTTACGACGGTCAACCGGCGGCCGCTCTGAAGCCCGGAGACTATCCCGACCTCAAGCCTTCTACCGATCAACTCCACGCTCGCATGCCGGCAGTGCTCGGGCTCTAAGCAGCGCTCACCGAGATGCCGACGCCATGTCGCTGAATGATGTTGAGATATCGGAGGCCCTGCGCGTCGTTCTTCTGCCGCTCCGTCCGCTCGAAAAGCCGGAATGCGACACCAATCGCCAGCCCGCCGCCAGCACATATCAGAGCCTGCTGGACTGGCACTGGTCCAAGCAGAGCGCCGGGGACCGCGGCCTTGACGCTGTCCTTGAAGGCATCCTTCAAACTGTCCTGTATTGATTTACCCGCCTCTTCGCCGAAAATCCTTCGAAAGGATGGCAAACTGTTCCGCTTGGTCGCCTCCCAGCGCTCGACCACGTGCTGGGCGCGATCGCTGAGATGTTGCGAGATGACTTTGGGGTCCGTCATCTCGGTTGGGATGGTTCTGGCGAATTCCTCCACGCTGTCCCGGAAGTCCGAAAGAGCCTCATGCTCCTTGCTGAGCATCGCCAAGCTTCCGGCATCCAGGCGCGACAGATCACAATGTCGGAATATGACTGCTTCTGCGAGTAGCTCGCCTTTGCGACTGAGGACTGACGGCCGCTCGCGAATAGGCTTCGCCGTAACGCCCGAGAAGATTTCGCCGATGGGACGCTTGATGGTCTGCGCGTAAAGATCGGGGAATTCCGTCACGAGCCGCATGCCCCGGGCCTGGGCGGCAGCGAACGCAAGCGCGGACATGACGGCGTCGCCAATGACACGATGCATCTCAACGTAATTCCAATGATCGGGCTGGTCCGGCTCCCAGGCGAGCCCGTTCTCGCGCAGCTCATAGAGAAGCTGAGGCGCGAACTTCTCGCCGTGCACCTGCGTGATCCCGCGCAGCCGTCTGGCCCAGACGTCGCCGCCGAATCCGCGGCCCTCCAGCTCGCGTTGTGTCGCGGATTTTCCAAACCGGCGGCGCAGCGCCTTTCCATCCCGGGAAAGCGCCGCCCGCAAATGATCCAGGAGGTCATCCTGAAGATGATGCGGGATGTCGTTGGGATATATCGAGCGCAGGAGAGGCTCATCCGCCGCACCGATCGTTCGGGCGAAGACATCGACCTCCGGGTCATCCTCAGGGGCATCATAGGGCCGGATGCGAGCGACGTGAGGAAAGAGCAGGAGCGTACTCTTTAGCCAATCGACGTCGCGCACCCGGATGTAGGGATAATTCAGCGCGTCATGGATTTCAGCCACGTAATCTCACCCCGGTCATCTGCAGCGTTCAAGTCTATCACGCTGCGGCGACGGGAGAACAATCCGTCCACGCACATCCAACCTTTTCCACGAATCCGCATAGTACCATTGATGGTTTCGGTGATTTTAAGTCAATGATTTGACTGGGAAACTAGTCTGCTTAGCGACCCAGCTAGAAAGCTCTTCTTACTCTGGACATAAACTCGCCAACCGGGCCGCGAGCGATAGATTGGCAGCGATTGGCGAGAATTGGCAACGCGTGGTGAGTCCCGCTACGCGCGCTCGTCTGAGATTTTAGCTCAATACCGCGCTTTCCCTCGCGCGGTGGAGAGCAGCCTTGACCCCCACCAAGCTCCTGATCGGCCAGATCCTGATCGTGTTCGCGATCGTGCTCGGCGGCATTTGGCTCGCAACACAATGGGCCGCCGCGGCCCTCGCCTATCAGCCCGAGCTGGGAAGCCCCTTGTTCCAGGCGTTCAACCGGCCGATCTATCCCCCTTGGTCCTTGTTCGGATGGTGGTATCACTACGACGCCTATGCGCCCGAGGTGTTCGACGAGGCTGGTGGAATTGCGGCCGCGAGCGGGTTCGTTGGTTGCGGCGCGGCAGTGTTCGGGTCACTATGGCGCGCGCGCCAGCGCCGGAATGTTACCACATACGGTTCGGCACGATGGGCGACCGACGCTGAGATCCGGCGCGCGGGACTGCTAGATGAAGCAGGCGTGTTCCTCGGCCGGACGGGGTCGCACTATCTTCGCCACGACGGGCCGGAGCACGTCATGGCGTTCGCGCCGACGCGCTCGGGCAAGGGCGTGGGCTTGGTGGTGCCGACGTTGCTTGGCTGGACCGGCTCTGCGGTCGTCCACGACATCAAGGGTGAGAACTGGCAGCTGACCGCAGGCTGGCGCGCGCGCTTCTCGCACTGCCTGCTGTTCAATCCGACCGACGCCCGCTCGGCGCGCTACAATCCGCTGCTCGAGGTCCGCCGCGGAGCCGAGGAAGTCCGCGACGTCCAGAATATCGCCGATATCCTGGTCGATCCCGAAGGCGCGCTTGAGCGCCGCAACCACTGGGAGAAGACCAGCCACTCACTGCTGGTCGGCGCGATCCTCCATATTCTATACGCCGACGAGGAGAAGACGCTCGCCCGCGTCGCGACTTTCCTGTCCGATCCACAGCGGGCGTTCACCGCCACGCTCCGGCGGATGATGACTACCAATCATCTCGGCACACCGGACGCGCCGCAGGTCCATCCTGTGGTCGCATCGGCCGCGCGCGAGGTGCTCAACAAGTCAGAGAATGAACGTTCGGGCGTGCTGTCGACCGCGATGTCGTTCCTCGGACTCTACCGCGATCCTACCGTCTCGGAAGTCACGTCGCGTTCGGATTGGCGGATCGCCGATCTGGTCGAGGGCAAGTCCCCGGTTTCACTCTATCTGGTCGTGCCGCCGTCCGACATCAGCCGAACCAAGCCGCTGGTCCGTCTCGTGCTCAACCAGATCGGCCGCCGGCTCACCGAGCATCTGCACGCCGCGGGGGACTGCCGCCGCCAGAAGCTGCTGATGATGCTCGACGAGTTTCCGGCGCTTGGCCGCCTGGATTTTTTTGAGACCAGCTTGGCTTTCATGGCAGGGTACGGCGTCCGGGCATTCCTGATCGCCCAATCGCTCAATCAGATCGAGAAGGCATACGGCGAGCACAATTCGATCCTGGATAATTGCCACGTCCGCATCGCGTTCGCGACCAATGACGAGCGGACGGCCAAACGGATCTCCGACGCGCTTGGCACCGCCACAGAGCAGCGCAGCATGCGCAACTATGCCGGGCACCGGCTGGCGCCTTGGCTGGCCCACGTCATGGTCAGCCGGCAGGAGACCGCCCGTGCGCTGCTGACGCCCGGCGAGGTTATGCAGCTGCCGCCCACCGACGAACTGGTGCTGATCGCGGGCACGGCCCCGATCCGCGCGCAGAAATTGCGCTATTTCGAGGATCGCAGCTTTACCGCCCGCGTGCTGCTGCCGCCAGCGTTGGCGCGTGAGGGCTATGCTGATCGTCCTGCACCGCGCGGCGACGATTGGCGTGGGATTGTTCGCGGGACCGATGCCCGGTTGAGCGCGGCCGAAGAGGCCGATGGCGAGGGCGCGGCAGGCGGACTCGAGCAGGCGCGGCATCCGGGACACGAGCTCGACAAGCCCGCAGCGCCCGAACCAGCCACCGCCGACCCGCTGGGGCTGGGCGAGGACGATGTTGATGTCGCCGGAGACAAGCGCGCGATGGATCAGGCGCGTGCGCTGGGTACGGCGCGGATTGTCTACGCGATCGACGCCGGCGCCGGCCACCACAACGATCTGCAGTTGGATCTCTGACGATGGCCGAGAAGGTCCGCCACCAGCTGTTCCTGCCCAGGCCCGTCAGCGACCGGCTCGAGGTGCTCGCGGCGAAGCCCGGCGCGTCCAAGTCCGCAGTCCTCGCGGATGCAGTGACCGCATGGCTCAACCGTCGCGGCACGTCCGAACTCGAAGACAGGTTCGGGCTGAGGCTCGACCGGCTCACAACGTCGATCGGCCGGATCGAGCGCGACGGCCATATCCTGCTCGAGACGCTCGCGCTGTTCGTGCGCTACGAACTCGCGATCCACGCGCCCCTCGCGGAGAACGACGCGGCGGGCCGGGCAATTGCCCGCGACCGGTTCGAAGCGTTCGTTTCCCAGGTAGGACGGCAGATTGCCGCGGGCCGACGCACGATTCTGTTCGAGAATGAGGCTGGGCAATGACCGCCGGTCTCTCCGCCGATCGCCGGCGCGCGATGCTGCGCACAGCGATGGGCCCGGCGATCGCCGCGGCACTTGCCGAGCCGGCCGTCATCGAGGTCATGGTCAATCCCGACGGAGCGCTCAGGCTCGATGTACTGGGCGAGGGCCGCGTCGATACGGACGTGCGGATGGAGCCCGCGCAGGTCGAGCGGATAATCCGGCTGGTCGCGAGCCATGCCCGTGCCGAGGTGCACGGCGACGCGCCGATCGTCTCGGCCGAACTGCCGCCGCATGCGGAAGGCAAGGCGGGCGAGCGGTTCGAAGGGATATTGCCGCCCGTGGCGACCGCGCCTTGCTTCGCGATCCGCAAGCCCGCGGAGCGCATCTACACCTTGGCTGACTATGTCGGGGACGGCTTCATGTCTCCCGGAACTGCGGATTACCTCCGTCGCGCGGTGCGCGATCGCCGCAACATCCTTGTTGCAGGCGGCACCAGTTCGGGCAAGACCACGCTCGCCAACGCGCTGCTCGCCGAGATGGCGGACATCGATGAGCGTGTGATCCTGATCGAGGACACACGCGAGCTTCAGAGCCCGGCGCGCGATACCGTCGCGCTTCGCACGCGCCCCGGTGTCGTCGGTATGACCGAGCTGGTTCGCTCGACGCTGCGGCTGCGGCCCGACCGGATCATCGTCGGCGAGGTGCGCGGGCGCGAAGCCCTCGACATGCTCAAGGCTTGGAACACGGGTCATCCCGGCGGGATCGCGACGGTCCATGCCAACTCCGCGCTGAGCGCGCTCTATCGGATCGAACAGCTTGTGCAGGAAGCCGTGGTCACTGTGCCGCGGCATCTGATCGCCGAGGCGATCGACCTCGTCGTGTTCATCGCCGGTCGCGGTCTCGCGCGTCGTGTCCAAGCCATCGCCCGCGTCGCCGGGCTTGATCCTGACGGCAATTACACCGTCCTCAACCTCTCAGACTCGCTTGCCCCCGAAGGAGAACAGCCATGATGCTCGTCCGTATTCCCCGCCATCGCTCGCCGTTGCTGATCGGCGCCGCACTCGGCCTGGCGCTCGCCGCCGCCGGCAGCGCGCATGCCGCGGGCTCGGGCATGCCCTGGGAGCAGCCGCTCCAGCAGGTGCTGGAATCGGTCCAGGGACCGGTCGCCAAGATCGTCGCGGTGATCATCATCATCGTTACCGGCCTGACGCTTGCGTTCGGCGAAACCGCCGGGGGGTTTCGCAAGCTCATCCAGATCATCTTCGGCCTGTCGATCGCGTTCGCGGCGTCGAGCTTCTTCCTCAGCTTCTTCAGCTTCGGCGGCGGGGCGCTGATCGCGTGATCGGCGCCGGCAATCATATCGACGGGTTCGAAGTGCCGATCCACGCCAGCCTGGGCTCGCCGATCCTGCTTGGCGGTGCGCCACGCGCGATCGCGATCGTCAACGGCACGATCGCCGCGGCGGTGGGGCTGGGCTTGCAGCAATGGATCGCCGGCTTTGCGCTCTGGGCGATCGGGCACAGCCTCGCCGTGTTCGCCGCGCGGCGCGATCCGGACTTTGCGCCCGTCCTGATCCGGCATCTCCGCCAGAAAGGCCATTTCGCGTGCTGAACCTCGCTGAATATCGCAGTCGCGCCGACCGGCTTGCTGACCATCTGCCCTGGGCGGCGCTGGTCGCGCCCGGCGTCGTTCTCAACAAGGACGGCAGTCTGTTGCGCGTGCTGCGCTTCCGCGGCCCCGACCTCGAATCCGCGACCGAGGCCGAATTGATCTCGGCCTGCGCCCGGGCGAACAATGTGCTCAAGCGGTTCGGCACCGGCTGGGCTTTGTTCTTCGACGCCGAGCGTCGTGAGGCTTCCGCCTATCCCGATGGCCAATTTCCCGATGCCGCGAGCTGGCTGGTCGATCAGGAGCGGCGAGCCGCCTTCCTCGCCGAAGGCGAGCATTATGAAAGCCGCTATCACCTGACCCTGGTCTGGCTGCCGCCAGCGGACGCGACCGATGCCGCTGGCCGGTCGCTGGTCGAACGGCCCGAGGCGGATCAGGGCCGTGACTGGCGCGCCGCGCTCGGCAGCTTCATCGCCGAGACCGACCGCGCGCTCGATCTCTTCTCCGGCTTCATTCCTGAGGTGCGGGCGCTCGACGATGCCGAGACGCTTGCCTTCCTACACGGCGCCATATCGACACGACGACACGCCGTGGGCGTGCCCGAAACGCCGATGTATCTGGACGGGCTGCTCGCCGACACGGCCGTCACCGGCGGGCTCGAGCCAATGCTCGGCAACCTTCATCTCCGCACGCTGACGGTGATGGGATTCCCCAACATGAGCCGGCCGGGGATTCTCGACACGCTCAACCACCAGGACTTCGCCTATCGCTGGGTCACGCGCTTCATCGCGCTCGACAAGAGCGACGCGACCAAGGTGCTGACGAAGCTCCGACGCCAATGGTTCAACAAGCGCAAGTCGATCACCGCGATGCTGCGCGAGGTCATCTACAACCAGCCGGTCCAGCTGTTCGACAGCGACGCCGACAACAAGGTCGTCGATGCCGATCTCGCCCTGCAGGAGCTGGGCGGCGACCATGTCGCGTTCGGCTATCTGACCACGACGATCACGATTGCCGACGAAGATCGTGGCCGTGTCGAGGACCAGGTCCGGCAGGTCGAGCGGATCGTCAACGGGCTGGGTTTCACGACGATCCGCGAAGGTGTGAACGCGGTCGAGGCGTGGCTGTCGTCGCTGCCCGGCCAAGTCTACGCCAATGTCCGTCAGCCGCTGGTCCACACGCTCAACCTCGCGCATCTAATGCCGCTGTCGTCGGTATGGGCAGGGCCGGCGCGCAACGCACATCTCGACGGCCCGCCGCTGCTCTATGCCAGTACTGCCGGATCGACGCCCTTCCGGCTGGCCACGCATGTCGGCGATGTCGGGCATATGCTGGTGGTCGGACCCACCGGCGCGGGCAAGTCGGTGCTGCTGGCGCTGATCGCGTTGCAGTTCCGGCGCTATGCCGATGCGCAGGTCTATATCTTCGACAAGGGCTTCTCTGCTCGTGCCGCGGTGCTGGCAATGGGCGGCGCTCATCATGCACTTGGGCTCGGCGCGGACGCGGGCGAGACGCTGGCGTTCCAGCCACTGCGCCGGATCGACCATGCGACGGAGCGAAGCTGGGCTGTCGAATGGGTCGCGGCGCTGCTTGCGCACGAGAAGGTCGCGGTCACGCCAGAGGTCAAAGACCAGCTCTGGTCGGCGCTTCTCAGCCTCGCCTCCGCGCCGCCCGAGGAGCGGACGCTCACCGGCTTGGCGCTACTCCTCCAGTCCAATGCGCTTCGGACCGCCCTCGGTGCCTATACGCTTGACGGCCCCTATGGCCGGCTGCTTGACGCGGCCGAGCAGAATCTCGCCTTCGCCGATGTCCAATGCTTCGAGACCGAGGCGTTGATGGGGCAGGCGGGCGTCGTGGCCCCGGTGTTGACCTACCTGTTCCACCGGCTCGAGGAACGGTTCGACGGGCGGCCGACGCTGCTGGTGCTCGACGAGGCCTGGATCTTCCTCGACCACCCGCTTTTCGCGGCGCGCATCCGCGAGTGGCTGAAGGTGCTGCGCAAGAAGAATGTCGCGGTGCTGTTCGCCACCCAGAGCCTTGCCGACATCGCCTCAAGTTCGATTGCGCCGGCAATCATAGAGAGCTGCCCGCAACGTATCTTGCTGCCCAACGACCGCGCGATCGAGCCGCAGGGGCGGGAAGCCTATGAGCGGTTCGGCCTCAACGACCGCCAGATCGAGCTGGTCAGCAGGGCGACGCCCAAGCGACAATATTATCTGCAGTCGGCGCGGGGCAACCGGCTGTTCGAGCTGGGGCTCGGGCCGGTCGCGCTGGCGCTGTGCGGCGCCTCTGATCCAGCGACCCAGGCGCGCATTGACGCGCTGATTGCTGAGCATGGCGACGATGGATTCGCCGCCCGCTTCCTTTCCGACGCCGGCCTCGACTGGGCCGCTGACCTCCTCACCGATTTCCCCCCAGCACAGGAGTAAGTGCAATGCGTATCCCTGCCCGCAAATTCCTCATCGCGACCGCGCTCGGCCTCGGCGCCGCCGGTTCGCTGGCGATGGGTGTGCTGACGACGAGCTCACCGGCGAGCGCGCAGATCGCCACGTTCGATGCCGGAAACTACAGCCAGAACATCCTGACCGCCGCGCGGACGCTCCAGCAGATCAACAACCAGATCCAGTCGCTGCAGAACGAAGCGTCGATGCTGATCAACCAGGCGAAGAACCTGTCGAAGATCGATTTCCCGCAGCTTCAGGCCATTACCGAGAAACTTCAGGCCATCGACCGGCTGATGGGCCAGGCGCAGGGTATCAGCTTCCGCGTCGACGGGATCGACGAGCAGTACCGCAAGCTCTTCCCCGAGCAGTTCGACGCGGCGTTGAAGCGCGACGGGCAGGTCGCCGCCGCCAAGGCCCGGCTCGACGCGCAGATAAGCGCGTTCCGCCAGACGATGGGTGTGCAAAGCCAAGTCGTCGAGAACGTCCAGGCCGATGCCCAGACGTTGAGCGAGCTCGTCTCCAGGAGCCAGGGCGCCGAGGGCGCGCTTCAGGTGACGCAAGCCACCAACCAGCTTCTCGCGCTGACCGCCAAGCAGCAGTTCCAGATCCAGAATCTCATGGCCGCGCAATATCGCGCGCAGTCGACCGAGGCGGCGCGCCGCGCCCAGGCCGAGATCGACGGCCGCGCCCGCACCAGGAAGTTCCTCGGCACCGGCTCCGCCTACACCCCGCAATAGCGAGACCGGATGCTGGCGGCTGCCCCTGCCGCCAGCGTCCGCAGCCCGCGGGGTTCCGGCTTTGCTCCCCAGACCGGGGCCCCGCGGCACCAACCCAATCGAGGATTCAAACGTGCAAGATCTCGGCGTCATCGACCGCTTCATGCAGGCCTTCATCCGCTACATCGACAGCGGGTTCGGGCTGCTTGGCGGCGACGTCCATTTCCTGACCGTCACGCTGATCGGCATCGACATCACGCTCGCCGGCCTGTTCTGGGCGATGGGCGGCGACGACAATGTCATCGGCCGCTTCCTCAAGAAGATCCTCTATATCGGCGCGTTCGCGTTCATCCTGAACAGCTTCTCGACGCTCGCCGACATCATTTTCAAGTCGTTTGCCCAAGCGGGCCTCACAGCGGGCGGCGGCTCGCTATCGGCCGACGACCTGCTTCGGCCCGGCAAGGTCGCCGAGACCGGCTTCTCCGCCGCCTGGCCGCTGCTCGACCAGGTCTCCGACATGATGGGGTTCATCGGCTTTTTCGAGAATTTCCTGACGATCATGGTGACGCTGTTCGCCTGGGTGATCGTCATCCTCGCCTTCTTCATCCTTTCGGTGCAGATGTTCGTGACGATCATCGAGTTCAAGCTGACGACGCTCGCCGGCTTCATCCTCGTGCCGTTCGCGCTCTGGAACCGCACCAGCTTCCTCGCCGAGCGCGTGCTCGGCAACGTCGTGAGCTCGGGCATCAAGGTGATGGTGCTCGCCGTCATCGTCGGTATCGGCTCCAACTTCTTCTCGGAGTTCACCAGCGCGACGGCGGGACAGGAACCCGATCTCGGGCGTGCGATGAGCCTGGTGCTCGCGTCGCTGACACTATTCGGGCTGGGAATCTTTGGCCCCGGCATCGCCTCGGGTCTCGTGTCCGGCGCTCCCCAGCTCGGGGCCGGTGCCGCGCTTGGCACGACGATCGGCGCTGCGGCCGTGCCTATGCTCGCGGGTGGCGCGGCGGTCGGCGCCGCCGGTGCTGCTGGCGGCGCGATGATGGGCGCGGTCCGCGCGGGCACGTCGATGGGTTCGGCGGCTTCGACTGCCTACACGCTCGGCAAGGAGACTGCCGCGAAGCCGACCGTCGGCGCCGGGTTGCGCGGTGTTGCGCAGGCCGCTGGCAACGCCATGCGATCGCGGGCGTCGGACGCATTCGGGCTGAAGGAGGCCGCTGCCGACGGCCGCCAAGGCGCGTGGAACGCGCTCAACCGCACAAGTTCCGCCGGTTCGGCGGGTTCGTCGCCGGCAGGCGGTAGCGACGCTGCCCCGGCATGGGCGCGTGCGATGCGCGGCCAGCAGACTGCCCGCCATCACCGCCAAGTGGCGATGCACACCCTCCAGCAAGGCGATCGTGGCGGTGCGTCCGCCCATCCCGACATCAAAGAGAAGGATGACTGATGATCTTCAAACGCGCCGTCCAGCGCTATGGACAGACCCCCGAGCCGGAGACCCCCTACCAGCGCGCCGGGCAGCTCTGGGACGAGCGGATCGGCTCGGCTCGCGTCCAGGCGCGCAACTGGCGGCTGATGGCGTTCGGCAGCCTGCTGCTGGCCGGGGGCTTGGGCGGCGGCGTGCTCTGGCAATCGGTGCAGAGCCGCGTCGTCCCCTACGTGGTCGAGGTCGACCGGTTGGGCGAGGCAAGGGCGGTGACCGAGGCCGAGGCGGCGTTCCGGCCGACGGACGCCCAAGTCGCATGGCATCTGTCGCGGTTCATCCGCAACGTCCGCGGCGTGTCGCTCGACCCCGTCGTGATGCGCCAGGATTGGCTCGACGCTTATGCGTTCACCACCCAGCGCGGCAGCCAGTTTCTCGGCGACTATGCTCGCGCCGCGAACCCCTTCGCGCATGTCGGCGAGCGGACCGTATCGGTGCAGGTTGTCAGCGTGGTGCGTGCGTCGGACAAGTCGTTCCAGTTGAAATGGTCGGAGACCGTATTCGAGCGTGGCTCGTTCGCCGGGCGCTCGAACTGGACCGCGATCCTCACCATCGTGACCAGGGCGCCAGCGAACGCAGATGTGCTGCGGAAAAATCCGCTCGGCATCTACGTCGACGCGGTCGACTGGAGCCGGGAGCTCGAGGTTCCCGCGACGCCAACGCCCGCGGCGGTGACCCAACCCCCGGTCAACATCCCCAGCGGCTCGCCGCTCGATCCCAACCTCAACCAGACCGCCCCGGTCAGCCAGGAGATCCCGCAATGACCCGACGCATCCTAGCGCCCCTCGGCGCCGTGTCGCTGCTCGCGCTCTACGCCAGCGCGCACGCCGAGACCCAGCCCGTGCCCAACGCACCGCGAGTTCAGTCCGCGCCCGCGGCTGCACCGAAGGCCGAACCCGTGCCGCCGGTCGCAGTCGCAAAGCCGATTCGGCACCATCGGCTGAAGCCTCGAAAACCGTCGCCGGCTGAGATCGGCGTTGCGGTCGCCAATCGGGCCGCGACGCGCGAACCCGTGGTCGCCGGGTTTATCAACGCGGTTCAGGTCTACCCGTACGCCGAGGGCTCGCTCTATCAGGTCTATGCCGCGCCCGAGCGTGTCACCGACATCTCGCTGCAGCCGGGTGAGGCGCTGATCTCGGTCGCGGCCGGCGACACCGCGCGGTGGGTCATCGGCGATACGACCAGCGGCACGGGCGAAACCAAACGAACGCATGTGCTGCTGAAGCCGTTCTCGGCGGGGCTGGGGACGAATATCGTCATCACTACCGACCGGCGCAGCTATCACCTGGCGCTGACGAGCACGGCCACGACCGCGATGGTGGCATTGTCCTGGACCTATCCGCAGGATGCGTTGCTGGCGCTCAAGCGCGTCGTGGAAGAGCGTCAGGCGGCAGGGCCGGTCGCGACCGGGATTGCGCCTGAGGAGCTCCACTTCAACTACGCGATTACCGGTGATCGGCCGGCATGGCGGCCGCTGCGCGCGTTCGACGACGGGCGGCAAACGTATGTCGAGTTTCCTGCGCGCATCGCCGTCGGCGAGGCGCCGCCGCTGTTTCTGGTCGATCGGAACGGTGAGGCGCAGCTGGTCAACTACCGGCTGCAAGGGCGCTTCTACGTCGTCGACCGCCTCTTCGACGCCGCCGAGCTCCGGCTCGGGCTCAAGCATCAGGACGTGGTGCGGATCACGCGCACCGACGAAGCGCAGGCCAAGCGGAGGAAGTCGTGAGCGACGCCATTCCTGCCCCCGCTCCGCCCAAGGTCGATCCTGAAACGCTGGCGATCCGCGCGCGGCCGCGGCGTGCGATCCGATTCCGCCGTGGCGTGATCGTCGCCATCTCGGCGGTCGGTTCGGTCAGCCTCATCGCGGTCACCTGGATGGCGCTCAAGCCGGCTGTGTTTCGGCAGGTCGCACAGGAGGAGGCGCTGTCGCAGCCGGCCAAGCCTGCAACCGACGCGTTGAACGGGCTGCCCGCAGGCTATGGCGATGTGCCCAAGCTAGGGCCTCCGCTGCCTGGCGATCTCGGGCGGCCGATCCTCGAGCGGCAACGCCAGCTTGCCATGGAAACGCAGACTCCAGTGCCCGGGGCCGATCCGGCGGCGCAAGCCGCTGCTGCCGAGCGCGAACGCGTGCTCAGCGAGCGCAAGGCAGCCCGCGAATCGGGACTGCTGGTATCGCGGTCGCAGGGCGGCGCGGCCATCGATGGACAACCCGCTCCCGCCATCGCCACCGTCACGCCGGCTGCGCCCGGTAAGCTTTCCCTCGACGCGACCAACGATCCCAACGCGCAGGCGCGCAAGACGGAGTTCGTTGCGGCGGTCGATCCCAAGGGCGACACCAATCCACACGCATTGACGCCAGCGCCTTCGCCCTACGTACTCATGGCGGGCAGCGTTATCTCGGCGAGCTTGATCACCGGGCTGCGTTCCGATCTTCCCGGCCTCGTCACTGCGCAGGTCTCGGAACGAGTCTATGATAGCCCCACCGGACGCACGCTCCTGATCCCCCAAGGTGCGCGGCTGATCGGCAGCTACGACAGTGTCGTGGCCTTCGGGCAGAAGCGCGCATTGATCGTCTGGCAACGTATCGTGATGCCCGACGGCAGTTCGCTTCGCATCGACAATGTCCCCGCGACCGATCCATCCGGCTATGCGGGGCTCGAGGACAAGGTCGACATGCACACCTGGCAGCTGATCAAGGGTGTTGCGCTGTCGACGCTGCTCGGTGTTGGCTCCGAGCTGGCGTTCACCGGAGACGGGGATCTGGTTCAGGCCCTTCGCCGCTCGACTCAGGATAATGTCTCGCGCACCGGCGACCAGATCACCATGCGCAATCTCAATATCCAGCCGACGATCACGATCCGTCCCGGCGCGCCGGTGCGGCTGGTCGTTCACAAGGATCTGATCCTTGCGCCATGGCGCGGGTAGTGGAGGCGGTATGGCCGAGCTGAAACTCGCGAAGCTCCCGGACCGGACGCCGGTCAAGCTCACGATCCACCTGAGCCCGCAGCTACACGGCGATCTAACCCGCTATGCGGCGGCTTACCGGGAGACCTACGGCCAGGAGGAGGCCGTGGCCGATCTCATCCCCGCGATGCTGGCGGCTTTCCTCGAGAGCGACAAGGCATTCAACAAGGGGCGTCAGGCTCAAGCCTAGGCGGTGGACCTAGCGACCGCGCCCTTCCAAGGATCACCACCATCATGGGCGAAGCTAGCGACACCATCATCCGCCTCAGGACCGTCCTCCAGCGCACCGGCTTGAGCCGTTCAACGCTGTACCGGAAGATAGGAGCGGGCACCTTCCCGAAGCAGGTTCAGATCAGCAGAAACTGCACCGGCTGGTACGAGTCGCAGGTGAACCAGTGGATTGCGGACCCCCGTTGAGATGGCGCATCGATCGTTTGCAAGCGTCTCGGGATGCCCGCTATGATGGTCAGCTGCCATTGACGTCGACCCAACTTACGTTTTGCCACCAATCTTCATCATTCCGGCAAGCACCCAAGTTTCCGAAAGCGGCCATCGATCCTCTTTCGATCGGGAAGACGGTACTTGAGGCCGTCGTCGACGTTTCAGGTTGGACGTTGGATCGGCAAGGCCGAGTTGAACCGCTGGGTTGCATGTAGCAGATTGCCGGTCATGCCAGACGGTGCCCCCCCCGCCGATATCGCAGAGTTCGGGCTTGGCCCGAGGCTCGATACGCGGGAGATTCCACACAACCCGTGGCTTGCCATTCTGGAGTGGGACGCACTTCAGGTCCTCCAAGCCGTTAGCCGGGAGAACCCGATCGCTTTCGCCTTCACCGCGTCGCGCAAGTTACAGGCAGGCGCGAACACGCTTTATCGCCAGATCCTGGTGAGCGGAGAGGTCGCTGACATGATGTGCCGGCTCTGCGCGGCCATCGTCGGCGCGGGCGTCTTTATAAAGTTCGGGAATCCTACCATATCGTGGACGCCGGAAGAGGCGAAGCCGAAGCCGATTGCTAACGCGCTCGAGAACGACTTCTTCGATTGGAAAGATGGCTACATTCCCTGGCGCGACGATCCAGAGCGCCAACAGCTCTTCGCGTTCCTGCTGATTCAGACGCATCGTTTCGTGTTGCTGCACGAGGCCGCCCACATTCTCCACCGACATAGCGGCGGCGGGTCCGGCAAGGCGCTGGGGAGCGTGGTGGATGGCGGCGCCCCGCTCGAACAAGACGAAGCGGTTGCTGCCACGAAGATGGCGCGCGAGCTGATCGCGGACACCGAAGCCTTCCATCTTCACTTTCGCCTGCTCGAGCACCGGTTCAGTGAAGAGCCTCAAGATGAGATGGCCAAGCTCCTGCATGAGAAGCTAGTCGGCACGCCCCGCGAGCGGCTGCGTATGACGCTGCTCGCGGCCTTCCTGGTCTTCCAGATTCTGGACCATCGGGAATGGTCGATCGAAACCGCGCGACTCAGGTCCCACCCGCCCGCGCCGTTCCGGATGAAAGCGATCTACGCAACCGCCGTTGAACTAAAGCATCCCCGGCTCTCTCTGAGGGAGATAAGAGAAGAGATCGTCTACGCCAGATATTTGGGCAGCGTGGTGGTGGACATCGGCCTGAACCGGCTCCCTCAGCTTGGCTGGCTTAAACAGGTCGATGGTCCGGAGTTCGACACCATGTTTGGCCGGATCTATGACGAGATGCACAAATGGGCGGACCCATCGCGGTTACAAAGCGCCTAGCGGATCGTCATACCCGCGGTTCACCGGCACCCGCCCGATTACCGTTGAAAACGCGCGTTCTTGGTCAGGCCGCCCTGACCTCCTTTGTATTGGCACGCTTCTCGGCGGTGGCGCGCAGCTCGTCGAGCTGATCGGACCAGGCCTGCATCATCCTGACCCGTTCGTCCCAATACTCGCCGCGGGCATAGATCCTGCGAACGCTGTTGGCATCGACATGGGCCAGCTGCCGCTCGATCGCGTCAGGGTTCCACTTGCCTGTTTCGTTGAGCAGGGTGCTCGCCATCGCGCGGAAGCCGTGCGCCGTCATCCGACCATCGCCGAATCCGATGCGCTGGAGCGCGAGGTTGATCGTGTTCTCGGACATCGGCCGATCGCGCTTTCCCTGACAGGGAAACATATAACGGTGCTTGCCGGTCACGGGCCTGATGTCGGCGATGATCTCGAGCGCCTGGCGGGACAGAGGCACCGACAGCGCACGGCGCATCTTCATTTTCTCGGCGGGGATCGTCCAGACATTCTGCTCGAAGTCGAACTCCGACCATTCAGCGTGCCGCAGCTCGCCCGGCCTCACGAAGACGTGCGGGTTCAGCCGCAAGGCGACATGCGTCACACGATAGCCGTCGAAACCATCGATCGCGCACATCAGATCGCCAACGTCGTCCGGATCGGTAACGGCCGCCAGATGCTTGACCTTCGGCGCGATGAGCGCGCCGCGCAGATCGGCGGACACGTCCCGCTCCGCTCGACCCGTCGCGACCGCGTAGCGCAGAACCTGTCCGCAGGTGCCGCGAAGCCGGCGCGCCGTCTCGTAGAAGCCCTTCGCTTCCACGCCGCGCAGCATCTCATACAGCTCGTGCGCCGAGATTCGGTTGACCGGCCTGTCCCCAAGCTTCGGGTGAGCAAAGTCCAGCAGCCAGCGCTTCTTATACATAGTGATGTCAGCAAGGCCCTCGCGCTCGCATTTCGCAAGCCACTCGTCTGCGACGATGCGGAAGGTGACCGCAGCCTCGAGTCTGGCTGCCAGCTTCTCTTCGATTGCGACCTGTCGCGGATCCTTTCCGGCCGCGAGCAGCTTGCGCATCGCGTCGCGCTTCTCGCGCGCGTCAGCCAGGCTGACGTCGGGATAGACGCCAAAGGCCGCAGTCCGCTGCTGCCCGTCCCAGCGGTAGGCGCACCGCCAGTAGCGGCCGCCATTGGGCTGGACGAACAGGTGCAGGCCGCCCGAATCGCTCAATTTGTAAGCCCGCTCGCCACCCTTGGCGTTGCGCACGGCCACCGCGCTGAGACCCATGTTGGTATCTCCATTTGTTGGTACCTGAAGTACCAACACCGATACCAACAACGCATTGGGATGGCGTGAAACCGGGTGGCACTTCCTGAGCCAGAATATGGCGGAAAACCGTCGGTTTTGCAAGCTTTTCGGGATTGTTTGGGACCCCCTGAAAAGGGGTCCCTGGTGCCCAGAAGAGGACTCGAACCTCCACGCCCTTGCGAGCGCCAGCACCTGAAGCTGGTGCGTCTACCAATTCCGCCATCTGGGCACGGGGTAGGCGCGGGGCTCTAGGGGAGGGGGGTTGCGCTTGTCAATCGGGTTGCGGTGCGGAATTGGGCGGCAGGCGATTGCGGGCGCGGGAAAAACGGGTTCATTCTGGTTGAAAACCTGTTAACTTCTTCTGCGGGAACGATTCCCGCTGGGCTTGGAGAGGGGAAACAATGCCGCCGATGGCAAGCCGCGCCGCGTTTGGCGCGACCATGGCGGCGGCGTGCCTCGTGCTGGGTGCGGTCCCCGCGGCCGCGCAGTCGGTTCCCGGCGCGCTTCCCAGCCGCGAGCAGGTCGAGGCGCCGCGCCCCGCGCCGCGGGCGCCGGACGGCGAAGTCACTGTCCGCGACGATACCCCGCGCGCCAGCCCCTGCCCGTTCACCGGCTCAGCGCTCGAGGTCAGCATCGGCCGGCTGCGCTACGTCCAGGCCGACGGCAGCGCGCTGCCGCCCGAGGCGCTCGCCGCGCTGGCCGGAGTCGCGCCTGCGCCCGGGCCGCAAAAGCTCACACACCTGTGCGACCTGCGCGACCAGGCGGCGGACGCGCTCGGCCGCGCCGGCTTTGTCGCCGCGGTCACGATCCCGCCGCAGCAGATCGACGCAGGCGAGGTCCGGCTGGCAGTGATCCTCGCGCGGCTGGTCGACGTCCAGGTCAGCGGATCGCCGGGGCGGCACCGCCGCACGATCGAGGCGCGGATCGCCGCGATGAAGGCGCTCCCCGCGCTCAACACGCGCGATCTCGAGCGCATCCTGATGGGCGCCAACGACGTGCCCGGGCTCCAGGTGATGCTGGCGCTGCGCCCGGCGGGCGGCCCCGGCGAAGTCATCGGAATGCTGTCGGTCAGCACCACGCCCTTCCTGCTCGCGGCATCGGTGCAGAACAGCGGATCGCGGACGCTGGGGCGCGAGAGCGGGATGCTGCGGGCGGAATATTACGGGCTCACCGGCAATGCCGACCGGACCTTCATCGGCGTGTCCTCGACCAGCCAGCTGCGCGAGCAGCAAGTGATCCAGGCGGGCCATTATTTCGCCGACGAGCAGGGAGTCACGTTCGGCGGGCGGTTCAGCTACGCCTGGTCGCGGCCCGATCTCGGCGGGCTCGACCTGCGCTCGCGCTCGATGATCGCCGGCGTGGACGTGACCGCGCCGCTTCGCCGCTCGGTGCGCGCGGGTGCCGATTTCGGCGCGGGGGTGGAGTTCATCGAGCAGCGCGTCGTGCTCAACTTCCCCGGCTTCGGCGCGATCCCGGTGACGCAGGACAAGCTCCGCGTCGGCTATCTGCGGCTGACGATGCGCGAGCGCGAGCCGCGGTTCGGCGCGCCGGACAAATGGGGGATGGGTGCGTCGCTCGAGCTGCGCAAGGGCTTCGACCTGTTCGGCACGACGCAGACCGCGACGATCACGCCCGCAGGCTATGCGCCGAGCCGTTTCGACGGAGTCGCCACGGCGACCGTGATCCGCGGCAGCGTCGACGGGTTTGTGAGCTTCGGCAAGCTGTTCAGCGTCGCCACCAGCAGCCAGGCGCAATGGGCGAGCGATCCGCTGCTGAGCTTCGAGGAATTCTCGGTCGGCAGCCTGACCATCGGCCGCGGGTACGATCCGGGGGTCACCGCGGGCGACAAGGCGATCGCGGTGCGGACCGAGCCGCGCCTCGTCATCCCGCTCAAGTCGAAGCGCGTTGCCGCGCAGGCCTTCGCCTTTTATGACGTCGTCCATATCTGGAACGGCGACGCCTTCACCACCGAGAACGACCGCAGCCTGCGCTCATGGGGCTGCGGCATCCGCGCCTGGCTGCCCGGGCGGCTGGCGCTCGAGGCGGCCTATGCCCATCCGCAAGATCCCGAATTGAAGCTGCCCGGCGCCCCGCGCGCCGGCGACCGTGTATTGCTTTCGCTTTCCGTCCAGTTCGCCCCGCGCCGCTAGGCCCAGAGGAGATATCAAGATGACCAAGACCTCGCTTCGCACCGCGCTCCGCGCTTCCACCGCGATCGCCGGCGCCCTCCTCTTCGCGCTGCCCGCGAGCGCGCAGAACCTGCCCGATACGGGGAATGTGACGGCGGTCACCGCGGGGCTGGGCGGCACGCCGGGCTCGACCACGCCGGTCTTCACCCCCACGCCGACGCCGACGGGCACCGATCTGCGCGTCGACCTCAAGGACAACCGCACGATCCTCACCTGGGGCGGCACCGGCTTCGACATCGCGGCGGGCAACAGCGTCAACTTCAAGGATTCGCGCGCGACCAGCGGGGTGACCAACCGGACCGACAATATCGCGGTGCTCAACCGCGATCTGAGCGGCGGCAGCTCGAACATCCTCGGCAGCCTGACCTCCGACGCCAATGTCGCGGTCTATCTGATCAACCGCAACGGGATGCTGTTCGGCGGCAGCTCGGTGGTGAACACCGGCGCCTTCTTCGCAGGCGATGCCGACCTGACCAGCGACAGCGACTTCCTGACCGCCAGCTCGACGCTGCGCTTCGCCACCAACACCGTCGGCGACGGGCTGACCATCGAGCATGGCGCGCAGATGCAGACCGCGTCGTCGGCCAGCAGCAGCGGCGGGCGGATGGGCGACATCGTCCTGATGGGTTCGCGGATCCTCTATGCCGGCAGCGGGACCGAGGCGTCGATCGCGGCGGGCGGCGATGTCGGGATGGTCGTGGCGTCGGACGTCACCGTCCAGAACGCGCCGGGCAGCCCGCTCTCGTTCACGATCAACCGCGGGCGCGACGCCGCGGCGTTCAACGCCGAGCTGCAGGCCGGCGGGACGATCAGCGGCCAGAACATCGTGCTCGCCGCCGCGCGCAGCGGCTCGGGCAATCCGGCCTCGATCGCGGTCCTCGGCACGCTGACCGCGACCGGCGCGATCGGCACCGATCACGGCATCGTGCTCACCGCGGGCGCGGCTTCGTCGCCGGTGGTGACCCTCGCCAGCGCGCCGGTCGCGGGCAACACCGCGGCGGCGATCGGCGCGGGCGGGACCATCGTCAACACCGGCAGCATCAACGCCAAGACGATCCGCGTCGCCGCGGGCACCGGCATCAGCGGGGCGGGTTCGTGGACCGCGTCCGGGCTGATCGACCTCAAGGGCGGCTCGTTCGCGGCGGGATCGCTCAGCTCGGGCGGATCGACCAGCTTCACCGGCAGCGAGTTCAGCGTCGACAGCGCGACGGTCGGCGGCGACCTGACGATCAACAGCGTCGGCACGGCCAGCGATTATGGATGGATCGTCAAGGTCGCCAACGCGACGATCGCGGGCAATCTCCAGATCGCCACGCCGGGGACGGCGATCTTCGGCGGCACCGTGGCGGTCGGCGGCACGCTGACCACCTCCGCCAACATCGTCCAGCTCGGCACCGCAAATCCCGCGCCGGCGACGGTCACGGCCAATGGCGATATCCTGCTCACCGCCAACGGCACGCGGTTCGACTCGCAGATCAGGGCGACGGGCGCGGGATCGGTGCTGCAGAGCAACGCCGACGGCGTCGGCGGCGGCGACATCGTCCTCGACGTGTTCTTCGGCAATACCGGGCAGTCGATCGCGCTGTTCCAGTCGACGCTGAGCGCGGGCACCGCGGGGCAGCGCACCAACCTCAAGATCATCTACGACAGCGGCACGCAGATGGCGTTCGGCACCGTCAACGCCAATGCGCTGCTGGGCGCGCCCGGGCAGGCCAGTCCCTTCGTCAACGGGCTGACGCTGAACGGCAGCGTCGGCAGCATTTCCTTCACCCAGGCGAACCTGCACGATACGCTGAAGCTGACGGGCGGCGCGGTGAGCGTGACCAACGCCAATGTCACCGCCGGCGACATCGTGCTCAGGGCCAACATCACCGATCTCCAGGCCGTGGGCACGCTCACCGCGAGCGGCAATATCGATCTCACTGCGGTCCGCCCGGGCGGCCAGGGCTTTGGCGGCAACATCCTCGCGGGCACGCTGGTGGCGGGCGGCAACATCACCGCGACCGCCACCGGCGGTGGCAATATCCAGATCACCAATACCAACGCCTCGGGTTCGCTGACGATCAATTCGGGGGGGCAGGCGCTTCTGGGCTCGACCACCAACGGCGGCTTCAGCACGGTCGGCGGCAACATCCAGCTGACTTCGACGGGCAACGCGACGCTGCGCGGCAACATCAGCGCGGGGGGTGCGCTGACCGTCAGCGGGCTGGCGGTGACGCTGGGCAACACCGCCAACAGCCAGAGCCTGATGCTGGCGAACGGCGCAGTGACGATCACCAGCACCAACATCATGAACGGGCGCGCGGGCCTCATCCTCCAGAGCAACGCCGACGGGGTGGGCAGCGAGGCGCTGACCCTGATCGGGTCGGGCACGATTGATTTCAGCCCCCTGTCGACGCTGCTCGGCGGCACGGCGCGCCAGTCGGACGTCCAGATCCGCAACCCCGCCGCGGCGCCGGTCGTGCTCGGCGCGATCACCGCGCGCGCGCTGCTCGGCGCGTCGGGCACCGATCTCTTCACCAACGGCCTGACCCGCACCAACGCGCTGGCGCTGCGCGGCATGGCGGACCTGACCAACACGCTTCGGCTCGACGGCAGCAGCGTCCAGGTCGGGACGGTCAGCATCAACACCGGCGGCATCGACATCCGCTCGGCGAGCGCGCTGAGCTTTGCCGGCGCCCTCAACGCGTCGGGATCGGTGCTCGCGCGGACGAGCAGCGGCACCCTCACCATCACCGCGACCGGCAGCATCAGCGGAGCGGGCGTGACGCTGTCGACACCGGGCAACTTCATCAACTTCGCGGGCCACGATGCAGTCATCGCCACCGGCGGCACGCGCTGGCTGATCTATTCCGCGGGGCAGACGTACGGGGTGAACGGCGCCCTCAACAGCAACAATACCGCGATCTGGAACCGGACGATCGATTCGGGGCCGATCCCGCAATCGGGCAACCGCTATGTGTTCGCCTATCAGCCGACCCTGACCTTCTCGACCCCGAGCCGGTCGAAGGAATATGGCACCGATCTCACCAACGGCCCGCACCCGGTCTCGGTGAGCGGGTTCCAGGCAGGCGGGGCGGGCCTCTATCTGCCGGATACGTTCGAGACCGCGTTCAGCGGCGATCCGTTGATCACCTCGGCCGGCTTCGCGCCGCGCGCGAGCGTCGCGGGCAGCCCCTATGCGATCACGATCGGGCTCGGCACGCTGCAGAGCGCCGCGGGCTATGCCTTTGCGTTCGGCAGCGGATCGACGCTGACGGTGACTCCCAAGGCGCTGACCGGCACCGTGGCGATCAACACCAAGACCTATGACGGGACGACCGGCGCAACGGGCGCGATCACGCTCGGCGGCGTGGTTTCGGGTGATTCGGTGGTGGCCAAGGCGACCTACGCCTTCGCCGACAAGAATGCCGGGACCGACAAGAACGTCAATGTCTCGAACGTGCGGCTCATCGGCGCGGATTCGGGCAATTACACGCTGTCGCTGTCGACCGCGTTCGGCACGATCCTGAAGAAGGCGCTGACCAGCTGGGCCGGAGTCAACACCAAGACCTATGACGGCACCACCACCGGGACCGGCTATATCGCGCTCGACGGCATCGTCGACGGCGACAGCGTCATGGTCAAGAACGTCACGCTCACCTTCGCCGACAAGAATGCCGGCGCTGGCAAGACCGTCTATGTCTCGGGGCGGCTCACGGGAGCCGATGCCGGCAACTACAGCGTGACCCTCCCCGCCACCACGACCGGCGACATATTGCGCCGCCAGATCACGGTGACCGCCGACGATCTCGCCAAGAACCAGGGCCAGCCCGATCCGGCGCTGACCTATCAGGTGACCGCGGGCTCGCTCGTCTCGGGCGATGCGTTCAGCGGTGCGCTGACGCGAGCGGCGGGCGAGGCGCCGGGGAGCTATGCGATCACCCAGGGCACGCTGACCGCGGGGAGCAACTACAAGCTGACCTTCCAGGCGGGCACGCTGCTGATCCGCTCGGCGGCGAGCCTCGGCTTCACGCCGTTCATGCGGCGCGACGGCGCGGGCGTCGGAAAGGCCGGCGATCTGGATCAGTGACCGCGGAACGGCCGGCGCGCAAGTGACAGCCGCCGGCCGCCCGCTTATGCTGAGTCCCTGACGCCGCGGCGGCGCAGGGGAGGGGCGCATGGCTGTCGGGACTGTGATCGGATCGGCAGCGGCGGCGCGGCGGCCCAGCCTGTGGGGGCATCTCTACCTCCAGGTGCTGGTCGCGATCGTGCTGGGGGTGATCGCCGGCTTCGTCTGGCCGGAGGCGGCCGACTGGCTGTTCAAGCCGATCGGCGACGGCTTCATCAAGCTGGTCAAGATGATCATCGCGCCGGTGATCTTCCTGACCCTCGTCACCGGCATCGCCGGGATGACCGAGCTGCGCTCGACCGGGCGGGTCGCGCTCAAGGCCTTCGCCTATTTCCTGTTCTTCTCGACGCTCGCCCTGCTCGTCGGGCTGATCGTCGCCAACGTCGTCCAGCCGGGCGCGGGGATGCATGTCGATCCGGCGACGCTGACCGCGGGCAAGGACGCCGCCAAGGTCCATGACTATGTCGATCTCGCGCACGAGCAGTCGGTGTCGGCGTTCCTGCTCGCGATCATCCCGACGACCTTGCTCTCGGCCTTTACCGGCGATTCGATCCTGCCGGTGCTGCTCGTCTCGATCCTGTTCGGCATCTCGCTGGTGCTGGCCGGCGAGCCCGCGCGGCCGGTGACCGACCTGCTCGAGCGAGTCGGGCTGGTGGTGTTCAAGCTGGTCGGGCTGGTGATGCGCGTGGCGCCGGTCGGGGCGTTCGGGGCGATGGCGTTCACGATCGGGAAGTACGGGCTCGGCACCTTGCTGAGCCTCGGCGCGCTGGTCGGGACCTTCTATCTGACCGCGCTGATCTTCGTGCTGGGGGTGCTCGGCCTGGTCGGCCGGGCGGCGGGCTTCTCGATCTTCAGGCTGTTGCGCTACCTCAAGGCCGAGCTGCTGCTCGTGCTCGGCACCTCTTCGTCCGAGGCCGCGCTGCCCGCGCTGATCGAGAAGATGGAGCGCGCCGGGTGCGACAAGCGCGTGGTCGGGCTGGTGGTGCCGACCGGCTATTCGTTCAACCTCGACGGCACCAACATCTATATGACGCTGGCGGCTTTGTTCATCGCGCAGGCATGCGGCATCCAGCTGGGCTGGGGCGAGCAGTTCGCCTTGCTCGGCGTCGCGATGCTGAGCTCGAAGGGCGCGGCGGGCGTTACCGGATCGGGCTTCATCACGCTGGCGGCGACGCTGGCGATCGTGCCGTCGGTGCCGGTGGCGGGACTGGCGCTGATCCTCGGAGTCGATCGCTTCATGTCCGAATGCCGCAGCCTGACCAACTTCATCGGCAACGCCGTGGCGACGGTGGTGGTGGCGCGCTGGGAAGGCGCGCTCGACCGCGATGCGCTGGACCGCGCGCTGCACGGCGTGCCCGACGACCGCCCCGCGGCGATCGGGCCCGAGGCGGATCCGGACTAGCGCCTTCTACAGCCGGCAGAATCCTGGCTTGCGGTAGCTCTGGCGGCAGCCATGGGTGATCTGCTCGCGCAGGTCGCCGCAGCTGCGCCGCGGGCTGCACAGCGCGCCCGGGCCCGAATTGACTGCATCGCACTGGCGCGAAAGCTGCTGTGCCGGGCCGGGTCCGGCCTGGGCGACGCAGCTCTGGCCCTTGACCGGACCGTCCCGATCCTCCTGCCAGTCGCCATCGCCGCCGCGATCGTGGCCGGGGCGCGGGTGCCAGCGCGGCTTGGGCCTGGGCTTCGGCTTGGGCTTCCAGGTCGAAGGCGCCGGAGTCGCGCGCGGCGGCGGGCCCGACAGATAGCGGCGATAGGCGGTCGCGACGCAGGTCGCGTCCTGGCAGGCGTCGCGCTCGCTCAGCAGCGCATAGAGCTGGTCGGTGAGCACCTGCTCGCGCTCGGGCGAGGCGTTCTGGCGCGCGACCTGCCATTCCTGGGCGAGGCGGCGGTGAAGATCGTTGAGGCCCTTATTGTCGCAGACCAGCCATTCGGCGCGAGTCAGCGTGCCCGTGCACTCGGGATCCGAGGTCAGCCACGGCATCGGAGTCGCGGTGCCCGTCGGCAGCGGCAGCGGCGTCGCAGTGTTGTTGGTCATCGGCTGTGGGCCGGGGCAGCCCCCCAGCGTCACGAACAATCCTAGTGCGAGCAAGGCTTTCTTCATGACGTCCCCCTGTGGATCGCGCGTCCGGCGTCTTGACGTCATCGTCTCACGAATCCGATTTCAGGGAAAGTGTTAACGCCCACTTGGCTGTTGCGGCACTCCCGCTGAGCCTCTAGTCGCTCAGGCGACACAGGACTCGCACACATGGCCGATATTTCGAATACCCAGCCCGACAGCCGGGAAACCACGATCCTCGACGCACCCGACAAGATGATCAAGGTGCGCGAGCTGTTCGGGCTCGACACCGACATGGAATGCCCCGCGTTCAGCGAGGCAGACGAGCGCGTGCCCGATCTGGACCCCGCCTACGTGTTCGACGGCGACACCACGCTCGCGATCCTCGCGGGCTTCGCGCACAATCGCCGGGTGATGATCCAGGGCTATCACGGCACCGGCAAGTCGACGCATATCGAGCAGGTCGCGGCGCGGCTCAACTGGCCGTGCATCCGCATCAACCTCGACGCGCATATCAGCCGCATCGACCTGATCGGCCGCGACGCGATCGTGCTGAAGGACGGCCAGCAGATCACCGAATTCCGCGAGGGGCTGCTGCCCTGGGCGCTGCAGACTCCGACCGCCCTGGTGTTCGACGAATATGACGCCGGCCGCCCCGACGTGATGTTCGTGATCCAGCGCGTGCTCGAGACCGAGGGCAAGCTGACGCTGCTCGACCAGAACCGCGTGATCCGCCCGAACCCCTATTTCCGGCTGTTCTCGACCGCCAACACGGTGGGTCTCGGCGATACCAGCGGGCTCTATCACGGCACCCAGCAGATCAACCAGGGCCAGATGGACCGCTGGAACGTGGTGGTGACGCTCAACTATCTCCCCGCCGCGGTCGAGGCGCAGATCGTGCTCGCCAAGTCGGGCGAGTATGACAAGCCCGACGGCAAGGCGGTGGTCGACAACATGGTCCGCGTCGCCGACCTGACTCGCAAGGGCTTCATGAACGGCGACATCTCGACCGTGATGAGCCCGCGCACGGTGATCACCTGGGCGCAGAACGCGCTGATCTTCGGCGATGTCGGCTTCGCGTTCCGGTTGAGCTTCCTCAACAAGTGCGACGAGGCCGAGCGCGCGCAGGTGGCGGAATATTACCAGCGGGTGTTCGGGACCGACTTGCCGGAGAGCATTGTCAGCAAGGCTTGAAGCCGGACGGAAGATGGACTAACTGGACTAAGTCCATCTTCGGAGGGTGCGGTGGCCGAGGCCGATCTGCAAAAGACGTTCAACGTCCATGATGCCAAGACCCAGCTGTCCAAGCTGATGGACCGCGCCCATGCCGGCGAGGAGATCGTGCTGGCAAAGGCGGGCCGACCCTGGGCGAAGCTGGTTCCGGTCGTCGACGCGCCGCTGCCGCCGCGCAAGCCCGGAAGGCTCAAGGGTCTGTTGGGCGGTATTCCCGATTCGGTCTGGTTTGAGCCGATGTCCGATGAGGAACTCGACCTCTGGGAGGGCAAGGATGATCCGCTGGTCTAGAAGCCGGTGACGGGATTTCTCGCCGATACGCATGTGCTGATCTGGTGGTGGCACGACGACGATCGGCTTTCATCGTCCGCACGGGCGATACTTGCCGACAGCGCGGCCCGGATATTCGTCCCCACCGTCTGCGCCTGGGAAATCGCCAACAAGGTGCGGATCGGCAAGCTCCCGCAGATGGCGCCCTTCGTCGACCGGTACGACGCGCTGGTCTCGGCCGATGGCTTTCTGCATCTGGACCTGCGCTACGACCATGCGCTGCGTGCCGGAGCGCTGGCGGGCGACCATCGCGACCCGTTCGACAGGCTGATCGCGGCACAGGCGCTGATCGAGAAGTTGGCGGTGGTTACGAGCGATCGCGCCTTCGCGGACTTCGGCTGCGATGTCCTTTGGTGATGCGCCGGGTCCTGCGCCGTTTTCCCTAGGGCGTATCGACATTCAGGTCTCGGCCGATCGAGCCCCGCCTGTCACCCCGGCCTTGTGTCGGGGTCCACGCTTGCCACGCCGGCAATATTACAGGCTCTATGGGCAGCCGCCACGAGATCACGCGTGCGGCCGGGGTCAGCCATTGAGCCTTTAGATATTGCCCGTGCGGAAAGCGTGGACCCCGGAACAAGTCCGGGGTGACAAAGAGACCTGGGCGGTTCTCCAGAGTGAATGTCGATACGCCCTAGGCGATCCGGCGCCCGAAGGTGCGCACGCCGGCCGGTGCGGCGGCGGGCGATAGCGTCGGGCCTGCGTCCCCCTGCACTTCGCGAAGGCGTTCGGCGACGCGCTGGTCGAACGACCGGGTCCGCACCCGGTCCGGGCCCGGTTCCTCATCCTCGGTCATCGCCGCGGCGAGGCGCTTGCCCATGAACTTGCGCGCGGCGAAGACGATGACGATCCCGAGCAGCAGCACCACCAGATAGCCGCCGAAGCCGGGGCCGCCGCTGGCGGACGCGCCCGGCGCAGTGGCGGCGGCGGGCTTGCCGTGCGCTCCCGCCATCGCGCGGACGCGGGCGCGGAACTGCTCGCTGGTCTCGCCTTCGCGGCGTTCGATCTCGTTGGGACTCTTCGCCACGGGCGGGACGTTGGCGGCATATTTCGCGCGGAACACCGCGGTGGGGTCCATGCCGAGATCCTCGGTGAGGATCGCGAGCTGGGCGTCGTCGAGCCGGACGTAACGGTCGCCACTGTAGAGCACGAAGACCGGCTTGGGCCCGTGCATCTCGGCACCGTCGCGGATCTGGTAGAAGCTGCCCAGGTCGTAATATTTGCCGTCGTTGGAATAGGTGGCGTTGTCGGGAAGGTCGTAGACCTTGTCGATCTTCTCCTCGAAGCTGCTGCTGCCCCCGAAGCTCGGCATCACCCCGAAGCGGAAGCGGCGGCGCGCCTCGGCGGGGTCGCTGGCGGCGACGAACAAGGTCACTGCAGTGACCAGGCCCAGTGCAATCTTGCCCCACGAACGCATGGATGCCCCCATCGACGACTTGGTGTCGGGCGAGCATCGCGCGGGAAGCTTAGGAATTGGCTAATGGCGTTCGGTGTTCGCCGGAGCGGCCTTTTCGCGCGGCAGGAACTCGACGAGCAGAGTGATGCCGAGCCACACCGCGAGCGTCGGCTGCAAGTTGCGCGGAATCTGTGCGCCGTCGCTGAGCAGCTGGGCGAGGATGCGCGGCAGCGCGGCGATGAGGATCGCCGAAAGGATCGCATAGACGATCCGGCGCGGGCTCGAGCTCACATAGAGGATGGTGATCACCACCGTCGCCGAGAGGAACAGCGTCATCGCGAAATCGCGCGGCGCGAGCGTGTCGGTGCCTGCCATCACGAAGCCGAGCACCGCGCCGAAGAAGATGCCGAGCCCGTTGAGATTGGCGCGATACTCGGTCTGGGTCATGCGGCCCCAGGCTATCCAATCCGGCATTATCGCAAGGCTCCCTTTGTCCGCGCGCCAGCATGCTGGGCCTCGCGGCCAAAGACAATCCCGGGTTCAGGCGCGGGTCCAGTCCATCGTCCAGCTGATGTCCCAGGTCTTGCCGCCGTCGCTCGACGCGGCCTGGTACCAGCGGTGCGACTTCCCCGCGGCGATACGGTCCCACACGCCGCGATAGACTTTGGTCTTGTCGGTCTCGTCGACCGACTCGAAGATGCCTTCCCCGTTCACGAAGCCGCCGGTGAGACCCGCGGTGCCGAGCTGGCCCTGCTTGGCGTTGACCCAGAAATCGCTCCAGACCCTGGTCTCCTGGTCGAGCAGGCGGAGGCCCATGCCCGAGAAATCGCGCGCGGGGATGCGGAGCTCCTCGACATGGGCGATCCCGTTCAGGATGCCCCAGCAGGTCGCCTCGCCTTCGAATTCGATCCAGGTTCCGTCGGCCTTGCGCTGACGGTGGTGGATCTTCCATTCGCCGGTCAGCCAGTCGAACTCGCCGGGCTTGCCGGTGCCGGGTCCCGGCGCGGCGCGCGCGGGCATGACGGGCAGGGCGCTGGCGAGCGCGAGACCGGCGGCGGTCTGCAGGACATTGCGGCGTGAAGTCATCGGGCGTCTCCTTTGCACTGGTCATAGCCGCGCCCACCTGACACTTTCCGTCAGCTATTATCGGGGTGAGGCGATTTCATGCGTGCGAGCCGGCTGCTGGCGATCCTGATCCTGCTCCAGTTGCGCGTCCGGCTGACCGCCGAGGCGCTCGCCGAGGAGTTCGAGGTCTCGGTGCGGACGATCTATCGCGACATCGACTCGCTCAGTGCCGCGGGCATCCCGGTCTATGGCGAGCGCGGGCCGGGCGGGGGGTTCCAGCTGCTCGACGGCTACCGGACGCGGCTGACCGGTCTCGCCAGCGACGAAGCCGAGGCGATGCCGATGATCGGGCTACCCGGGCCGGCGGCGGCGCTGGGGCTGGGTGCGGCGGCGTCGCGGGCGCGGGGCAAGCTGATGGCCTCGCTCGCCCCGGCGATGAGCGAGGATGCCGGGCGGATGAGCGCGCGCTTCCACCTCGACTCGGTCGACTGGTACCGCGAGGAAGCGCCGGTGACGCACCTGCCGGCGCTGGCGCGCGCAGTGCTCGACCAGCGCGTCGCGGCGATGACCTATGAGAGCTGGACCGCGACCGGCGACTGGACGGTCGAGCCGCTCGGGCTCGTGCTCAAGGCGGGTGGCTGGTACCTGGTCGCGCAGGGCGGGGGCAAGGTGCGGCTGTTCAACGTCGCGATGATCCACGCGCTGCGGGTGGGGGAAGCGCGGTTCGAGCGGCCCGCGGGGTTCGACCTGGCCACCTGGTGGGCGGACGAGCTGGCGCGGTTCGAGGCCGGGCTGCGGCCCGGGGTCGCGACGGTCCGGGCGACTCCGCTCGGGATGAAACGGCTCGCCCAGCTCGGCGCCTATGCCGCGAAGGCAGTGCGCGCGGCTGAGGACGGCGTGGTGCGGCTGCCGATCGAGACGATGGAGCAGGCGGCGGTGGCGCTGCTCGGGATCGGGCCCGAGCTGGAAGTGCTCGATCCGCCCGAATTGCGCGCCCAGTTGCGCACGCTTGCCGAAGCGATTGCGGCGCGGGCCGCATAGCCGCTAAGGCAACCGCAAATGGCCACCGACACGCCCCTCGAGAAATTCCGCAACGTGCTTGGCGGCACGTCGCGCGCGCTGGCGCGCAACGCCGATATCGAGCTGGCCTTCACCGCCGATGCGCCCAACCAGTCGGGCAAGAGCATCAAGGTGCCGATGCCTTCGCGCACGCTGCCCCCCGAGCAGGTCGCCGAGGCGCGCGGGTTTGCCGACGGGTTCGCGCTCAGGATGCGGCTCCACGATTCGGGGCTGCACAGCAAGAGCGCCCCGCGCGAGCCGGTGGCGCGGGCAGTGTTCGACGCGGTCGAGACCGCGCGAGTCGAGGCGCTGGGGTCGAAGGGCTATGCGGGAATCGCCGCCAATCTCTCGCATTCGCTCGAGATGCGGCTGCGCTCGGACCCGATCAGCCGCGCGCGGAACAAGGACGAAGTGCCGCTGTCGACCGCGATCGGGCTGATGGTGCGCGAGCGGCTGACCGGCGCCGAATCGCCCGCCAGCGCCGCGCTCGGCATGGCGCTGGTGCGCGACTGGATCGAGGAGAAGGGCGGCGGCGATCTCGACGCGCTGGCGCTGGCGATCGACGACCAGCAGGCGTTCGCGATGCTGGCGACGCGGCTGCTCCAGGATCTCGAGCTGGTCGAGGGCGACATGCTCCCCGACGAAGGCGACGAGGGCGGCGGCGACGACGAAGGCACCGACGACAAGGACGATCCCGGCGACGAGGACGGCGACAGCGAGGCGCAGCAGGGCGACGGCGATGTCGAGGCGCGCGGCGAGCAGCGCGAGAGCGACGATTCGCAAAGCGAAGGCCAGGAGCAGGACTCCGACGCGATGGACGACGGCGAAGGCGCCGACGGCGACGAAGGCGAGGACGGCATATTGCCGGTCCGCCCCAACCGCCCCTGGTCGGACCTGCCGCCCCAGTTCGAGTACAAGCCCTTCACGCGCCAGTTCGACGAGGAAGTCGCCGCGACAGACCTGTGCGACCCCGAGGAGCTCGACCGGCTGCGTTCGTATCTCGACCAGCAGCTGGTCCACCTCCAGGGCGCAGTGACCAAGCTCGCCAACCGGCTCCAGCGCCGGCTGATGGCGCAGCAGAACCGCAGCTGGGACTTCGACGAGGAGGAAGGCATCCTCGACGCGGCGCGGCTGGCGCGGGTGATCGTCAATCCGATGCTGTCGCTCAGCTACAAGCGCGAGCGCGACACCGAGTTCAAGGACACCGTCGTCACCATCCTGATCGACAATTCGGGATCGATGCGCGGGCGGCCGATCTCGATCGCGGCGATCAGCGCCGACATCCTTGCGCGCACGCTTGAGCGGGTCGGGGTCAAGACCGAGATCCTCGGCTTCACCACGCGCGCATGGAAGGGCGGGCAGGCGCGCGAGAAATGGCTGGCCGAGGGGCGCCCGGCGCAACCCGGCCGGCTCAACGACGTCCGCCACATCGTCTACAAGCAGGCCGACGAGCCGTGGCGCCGCGCCAAGAAGTCGCTCGGGCTGATGATGCGCGAGGGGCTGCTCAAGGAGAATATCGACGGCGAGGCCTTGCTGTGGGCGCACGCCCGGCTGATCGCCCGCCCTGAGGACCGCAAGGTGATGATGGTGATCTCGGACGGCGCGCCGGTCGACGATTCGACGCTGTCGGTCAATTCGGGGAGCTATCTCGAGCGGCATCTGCGGCAGGTGATCGGGTGGATCGAGAGCCGATCGCCGGTCGAGCTGGTCGCGATCGGCATCGGCCATGATGTGACGCGCTACTATCAGAAGGCCGTGACGATCATGGACGCCGAGCAGCTGGCGGGGACGATGATCGAGCAGCTCGCCGGGCTGTTCGACAAGAATGATTGAGGCCCGGCCAGGCGAAGGGAGCGATTGCAGATGCGGTATCTCGGCGCTCTCGCACTGCTGATCGCGGCCACGCCGGGCGCCTCTGCCCCGCCGCGACTGCCCGCCTCGCCCCGGATCACCGAAATCGCGCCGGTCGCGCTCGGCTTCGGAGTCAACAAGGTCCCGGGCTTCCTTCCCGGCGGCGGCGCGGCGACGATCGTCCGGGCATGGCGCGGCAACGGCAATGCCCATGGCTATTCGGCCTGGATGGTGCTGACCGGCCCGTCGGAGGGCAATGCGGTCGGGCTGGCGCCGTTCGCCGACGGCGAGGAACTGCCGGTCGAGACGATCCGCGACAATCCGTTCGATGGCGAGCGGACCATCGGCGCGGTCCGGTTCGCGCGGGCGCTGGTCGACGGCACGCCCGCCAGCATCGCGATCAAGGCCGATCTCGACGGTACCGACGGCCGGCCGTTCGCGGATCACGAGCGCGCGACGATCAAGGTCTATCGGCTCGTCGTGAATGACGAGGGGCTCGGGCCGCCGCTCGAATTCGTGCGGATCGCGGCGCTGCACACCGACAAACGCTACTGCAATGCCGAGCTCGCGCTGCGCGACACGCTCGGCATTCCGCTGCCCGCGGGCCATGCCGGCCCGAACCGCGACGACGGGTGCTTCTGATGGGAGGCGCGGCGATCGATCCGCCCCCGGGCGGGTTCGCGGGGCCGGTCAAAAGGTCGGTGACGATTGCCGGACACCAGACCTCGATCAGCCTCGAGCCGCTGTTCTGGGAAGCGCTGGAGGCCGCGGCGGTGGCGCGCAGCCTGCCGCTGAGTGCGCTGGTCGCGGCGATCGACCATGCGCGGATCCAGGCGGAGGAGCCGCCCAATCTGGCGAGCGCCATCCGGAGCTGGCTGATGGCGGAGCGCGCCACCGGCTAGTTTGCGAACTAGTCGCATTAGCGTTGACTCTGCGAACGATTCTCAATAGCTGGTCCCGCAACGAACCAAAAAAGGGGACCTACCGTCGTGATTCGCTCAAGCGCCACCAGCCGATCCAGCGCGCCCGCTTTCCTGGCGCTCGCCTGTGTGGGGTTCATCGCCAGCGCGCCTGCGCTCGCCGCGGAGACCGACGCGACTCCCGCCGATACCGCTGCTGACGATCAGGACCGCACCGCGCAGGACCGCGACCAGATCGTCGTCAAGGGCCAGCATGCCGACGAGCTCCAGGGCCCCAAGGCCACCGCGACCGTGGTCAACACCCCGCGCTCGGTGGTGGTGCTGCCGGCGCAGGTGATCGAGGAGAGCGGCTCCTCGACCCTCGCCGAGGCGCTGCGCACCGTGCCCGGCATCACCTTCGGCGCCGCGGAAGGCGGCAACCCGATCGGCGACCGCCCCTTCATCCGCGGCTTCGACAGCCAGGGCAGCACCTATGTCGACGGCGTCCGCGATCCCGCGGCGCAGACTCGCGAGGTCTTCTCGACCGAGCAGGTCCAGATCGTCCGCGGATCGGATTCGACTTTGGGCGGCCGCGGCAGCGCCGGCGGCTCGATCAACATCATCTCGAAGCTGCCGGTGCAGGGCGACTTCATCCGCCTGACCGGGAGCGCGGGCAGCGCCGACTACAAGCGCGTGACGATCGACGGCAACTACAACATCGGCGACTTTGTCGGCGTCCGCCTCGCAGGCATGTGGCACGACCAGGACGTCGCCGGCCGCGACGCGATCTGGGCGCGCCGCTGGGGCGTCGCGCCTTCGATCACGATCGGGCTCGGCACTTCGACTCGGCTGACTGCCGCCTATTATTATCTCGAGAGCCACGAGCTGCCCGACAGCGGCATCCCGTTCCTCTACACGATCGGCAACGCGCCCGGCACCGGCGAGGTCTGGACCACCCCCGCGCTGGGCGACATCACCACCTTCGGCGGCGTGACCGGCCATGTCGACCGCACCACTTATTACGGCCTCAAGAGCCGCGACTTCCGCGACGCGGCGACGCACCAGGCGACGCTGCGCGCCGAGCATGATTTCGGGACGGTGACGCTGCGCAACACCTCGCGCTTCACCCACAACGACCAGGCCTACAGCTTCCTGCTGCCCGACGATTCGACCGGCAATGTCTATGGCACCGCCGCGGCCAACCCGACCACCGGCGCTGCGGCCGCGCGCGGCGACGTGCTGACCGGCGGGCTGGTCTGGCGCCGCGCCAACACGCGCTATGGCTATACCCAGGGGCTGACCAACCAGACCGACCTGTTCGGCGTGTTCAACACTGGATCGGTCAAGCACAGTTTCGCGCTCGGCGCCGAGATCAGCTGGGAGAAGGCGCGCCGCGGCGCGTTCGTGCTCGCCACCGGATCGACCGTCACCCCGCGCTGCAACACGCTGACGATCTCGCGCTTCTATTGCACCAGCCTGTTCAACCCGAACCCCGACGACCCCTGGGTCAATTATTCGAACGACACCGCCACCGGCGTCGTGACCCCGATCGTCAGGGGCCTGCCGATCCAGGAGACCCAGAACGAGGCGCAGACCAAGTCGCTCTATGCGTTCGATTCGATCACGCTACTGCCTTCGCTGATCCTCAACCTCGGCGTGCGCTTCGATCATTTCAAGTCGACCGTGACGCCGGGCCAGCCCGCAACCGCGACCTCCACCTTCAGCCTCACCCGCGAGGACGATCTGTTCAACTACCAGGCCGGCCTGGTGTTCAAGCCGACCGCGAACACGACGCTCTACGCCTCCTATGCGACCGCCGCGACGCCGCCGAACAGCCTGCTCGGCGAGGGCCAGGAGCCCAATTCGCTGGGCGCCCCGACCACCGCCGCCGCCTATGCCGCGGCGCTGACGCTGCTCGACAGCCTCAAGGTCGAGCAGACCCGTTCGTACGAAGTCGGCGCCAAGGCCAACATCTTCGACAGCCAACTCGCGCTGACCATCGCCGCGTTCCAGACCGATACCGACAATGCCCGCGCCACCGGCCCGAACGGCACGATCGAGTTCATCGGCAAGCGCCGCATCCGCGGGGTCGAGCTGAGCTTCAACGGCAATGTCACCAAGTGGCTGACGCTGTTCGGCGGCTATACCTATCTCGATCCGGTGATCGTCGACGGCGGCTTCACCTCGCTGGCGGTAGCCGCGGTCGGCGCGGCGCCGGCGACGACGGTGCTGGTGCCTTCGGTCACCAACGGCCGCCAGGCGACCCAGACCGCGAAGCACAGCTTCACCTTCTGGGGCGACATCAAGCCGACCGCCCGGCTCTCGCTGGGCGGCGGCGCCTTCTACACCAGCCGGGTGTTCGGCGGCTATGCCGACAACCGCACGGCGAGCCAGACCGCGGCGGGGGTGATCACCGTCACCCCGGCGACCAAGGTCCTGTCGCGCACCGCGCCCGGCTATTGGCGCTTCGACTTGCGCGCGGGCTACAAGCTCACCGATCATGTCGAGCTGAGCGTCAATGTCCAGAACGTCACCGACAAGGTCTATTTCAACCAGGTCTACAGCTCGCACTATGCGGCGATCGCGCCGGGGCGTTCGGCATTCGCCACGGTCTCGTTCAAATACTAAAGCTCGGGGCATGACCGAGTCGCTCGACCAGCTGCCCCCCGAGACCATCGCCGCCCGCCTCGCCGGTTCGCCGGGGGAGCGGGCGGCGCTGATTCGCGAAGGGGCGGAGGCCGGAGTCGCCGAGGCGCAGGCGGTGTACGGCCAGATGCTGCTCGATCGCGGCGAGCCCGAGCAAGGCTTTGGCTGGTTCAACAAGGCGGCGGCGCAGGGGCACCTGATGGCGCTCAACATGGTCGGGCGCTGCTACGATCTCGGCTGGGGCACCCCGGTCGACAAGCGCCGCGCGGGCGAGTGCTTCCGCATCGCGGCGGAGCGCGGGCTCGACTGGGCGATGTACAATTACGCGACCGCGCTGGCGCTGGGCGACGGGGTGACCGAGGACAAGCCCGGCGCGCTCGCCTGGTTCGAGAAGGCGGCGGCGCTCGGCAACGCCAAGGCAGTCAACCATGTCGGCAGCTTCCACGAGGATGGCTGGGTGGTGCCGCGCGACATGGCCAGGGCGGCGGATTGCTATGCCCGGGCGGCCGAGGGCGGCGATTTCCGCGGGGCGTTCAACCATGCGCGGATGCTGCTGGCCGAGGGGCGGGCGGACGAGGCACGCGAATGGCTGGGGCGCAGCGTCGCGACGGGCACCCCGGCCTTTGCGGAGAAGGTCGAGCGCTGGCTGGCCGATCATGGCCATGCCGAGCTGGCGGAGGCAGTGCGGGCATGATGATCGCGGTTCCCGATCTGCTGACCGCCGACGAAGTCGCGCGGGTGCGCGGCGTGATCGATGCGGGCGAATGGGTCGACGGCAATGTCACGTCGGGCGCGCAGTCGGCGCTGGCCAAGCGCAACGAGCAGCTTCCCGAGGGCAGCGCCGCGCACCGCGAGGCCGGGGCGATGGTGCTCGATGCGCTGGGGCGCTCGCCGCTGTTCGTCGCGGCGGCGCTGCCGCTCAAGGTGTTTCCGCCGCTGTTCAACCGCTATGCCGGCGGGCAGCAGTTCGGCACGCATGTCGACAATGCCGTGCGCATCCAGCGCGGCAGCGACTTCCGCATCCGCAGCGACTTGTCGGCGACGCTCTTCCTCGAGGATCCTGCGGCCTATGACGGCGGCGCGCTGGTGATCGAAGGCGCGTTCGGGGCGCAATCGGTCAAGCTGCCCGCGGGGCACCTGATCCTCTATCCCTCGTCGAGCCTCCACCGCGTCGAGCCGGTGACGCGCGGCACGCGGGTGGCGAGCTTCTTCTGGGTCCAGTCGATGGTCCGCGACGACGGCGCGCGGCGGATATTGTTCGAGATGGACCAGGCAGTGCAGCGGCTGGCGGAGGAGCTGGGGCAGGACGACCGGTCGGTGATCGAGCTGACGGGGGTGTACCACAATCTGCTGCGACGGTGGGCGGAGGCCTGAGGTTTTGCGCTCCCCTTTCTGGAAGGGAGGGGCGGTGCGTATCCCGCCGCGCCAAGTAAACCTCTGTTCCCCTGCGAAAGCAGGGGCCCAGGGCCAAGCAGGTCTGTCCCTTGTGACCCTGGGCCCCTGCTTTCGCAGGGGAACAAGAGAGGCCTTGGCGCAAGGGTATAAGCACCGACTTGTTCCGGGGTCCATCTCGCGGCTGGCGGCTGCCCTGGAGCCTGTAATATTGCCGGTGCGGAAAGCGTGGACCCCGGAACAAGTCCGGGGTGACAGCGGAGGATGCGTGTCGGCTGCCCCCTTATGGCCGGGAATCAACAAGATGCGCGGATAGCCCGGCGCGGGAACCGCGTCGGGTTGGACCAAGAAGGAAAGGACCGATGCGTCTTTCTCCTGGCGTTCGGGCTCGACGGCTTTGGTATTGGTAGAAAAGTCGCGTCGAGACTGCGTCGGGGCCCCTCCCTCCCCTTACAGCTTGGGAGTGGAGGTATGTATAGCGAGGCGCCCCCTTGACGTAACGGGCGAAGCTACCCGGCTTCATGCCGAACGACTCCGCATCGGTCCTTCCGGATCGGCTTGCGCTTCCCCGGACCTTCCTGCCGCCATGCTGGCCTAGCATCGCGGACGATTGGAGCGCTAGCCTATCTGGTTATGTTTGTCAAGTGGTTTTTGCGTAACAGGATTATTCGAGCATCGCCAGCAAGGCGGGCGAAAGCAGCTCGCGGACGCCTGCGCCCTGCCGCACCACCATGTGCATCGCGAGGCCTTCGCGTTCGGCGACGGCCAGCCCGGCCGGTCCCAGCACCCCGAGCGCGGTCGCCCAGGCGTCGGCAAGCATGCACTGCGGGTGGAGGACGCTGACCGAGGCGACGCCGTTTTCGAGCGGCGCGCCGGTGCGCGGATCGAGCGTGTGGGCGTAGCGGCGGCCGGCGGCAGTGAAGTGGCGGCGGTAATCGCCCGAGGTCGCCACCGCGAGGCCGTGGAGCGCGACGCGGATGCCGGGGAGCGCCGCGCCGGGGACGGGCTCGAGGTCGATCCACCAGGGCTGGCCGTCGGGCTTGATCCCTTCGCCGACCAGCTCGCCGCCGACTTCGACGAGGAAATCGGCGAAGCCCGCGGCCCGCAAATGGCCGGCCACGGCGTCGACGGCATAGCCCTTGGCGATCCCCGAGAAATCGAGCGAAGCGGGTGCGGTGCGGCGGGCGCGGAGGAGGGCCGAGTCGTGCTCGATTCCCCTGCGGCCCGAGCGGGTCAGGGCCTGGGCGATTTCGGCGGAGTCGGGGACGCCTGCGCGCGGGCCCGGCGGGCCGAAGCCCCACAGGTCGGCGAGCGCGCCCATTGCGGGGTCGAACGCGCCGTTGCTCGCCGCGGCGACGGCGAGGCCGGCGGCGAGCACGCGCGAGAATTCGGGGGGAAGCTGCTGCCAGCTGCCCGGCGCGGCGCGGTTGAAGCGGCTGAGGTCGGAGCCGGGCTCCCAATGGCTCATCTGGGCGACGATGCAGTCCAGCACAGACTGGATTTCGGGGCCGAGCGCGGGCGTGCCGCCGACGATCTTCGCCGACCAGCTCGTCCCCATCGTCTCGCCCGCGAGCAGGGCGACGGCGGCGCCTTCCCGGCGGCGGTGGAACGCCGCCGGGGACAGGCCCTCCGGAATCGCGATCCGGGGTTCGCTCAGGGGGCGAGGACCTCGAGCGTGGTGGTGTACATCACCCGGCGCTGCGGCGGGCCGGAAGGAGCGGGACGCGCGGCCTGGGCACCGGGAGCGCCGGCGCCCATGCCGGGCCCGCCCTCGGGCCGTCCGCCGATCGAGAGGTTGAGCCAGTACATGCCCGGCGCCGGCCAGGTGATCGTCACCTTGCCTTCGCCATCGGTCTTGAGCGCCATCTCGTGGAGATTGTCGCGGTAACGGATGCCGCCGGGGATCACCGTGACCGCGATGTTGGCGGCGGGCTTGCCGTCGAGCACGAACTTGAAGCTCGCCGCCTCGCCAGCGATCAAGTCGTTGGGGTGGGTGACCGGGACCAGCTCGAGGCCCTTGCCGGTGGGGGTGAAGATCGTGTTCGTGGGGGCGCCTTGCGTCACGAAAATCTCGTTGCGGCTGACGTTGGACGAGGTCTGGACGTCGGTCGCGCCCGCGGGGATCGCGGCGGCGAGGGTGGCGGCGGTGGTGCCGCGCGGGATCGGCCTGGTCTCGCCGTTCAGCTTGTAGCTGCCGAACACGCCTTCGTTGACCATCGCGATGCGGAAGGTGCCCTGTTGCGTCAGATGGACGTCGAAGGTCGCGCGGAACTGGCCGACCGCGTGGTTCTCGACCTTGCCGAGCGTGCCGTCGGGCTGAGTGACGGTCGGGATCGCGGGGCTGGGGCGGTGATCGAAGAAGAACAGGTCGTTCGACACCGCGGCATCGACCGTGACCCAATTATCGTCGCCCGAGACGATCGTCGACGACGGCAGCATCCACACGCGGTGGGCAAGTGCCGCGGGGATGGCGATCGTCGCCGCGGCGGCGAGCGCGACGATGGAAGTGCGCAGAGTGAGCTTCATGGGGGTCGACTCCGGTTAGCGCTTGATGAGGAGAGTGACGAGACCGAGCTCGGCGGTGCCCGTGGCGCGGGCATTGGCGAAGGTCGATCCGTTCCAGGCGAAAGGCAGGCGCAGCATCTCGCGGCCGCCGACTTCGCGCGCGGCTTCGACCACCAAAGTGTACTTGCCCGGGGCCAGCACCGGCATGCCGCCGCGCCCGCCGACGAAGTTCAGCCGGTGCGCGCCCGGCGCGCGGGTGGCGCCGCTGACGCCGTCGGCGGGGAACTTCATCGACCGGCCCGACGCGCGCCACCACTGGCGCACGTCGCGCAGCCATTTGGTGCCTTCGCCCTTGGCCTTGCCGACATCGTACCACACCGCGATCGTGGTGGCGCCGCCGCCTTCCTTCTCGATCCACATCGCGACATAGGGCCGGTGATATTCGGCGACGGTGAGGCGGGGGATGGCGACGGTGACGTCGAACGTCTGCGCCGCCGCCGCGCCGGGCAGCAGCGCCCCGGCGCCGAGCGCGGCATAGGTCAGTCCGGTCAGGCGAATCTGCATGATATTCTTCCCTAGTGGATGAAGAAGAGGGCGATGGCGGCGGGGATCACGAGCCCGAGCCCGACGATCGGCCAGGTGCTCCTGCGGTGCTTCGAATGGAGCTGGAGCAGGACGAGGCCGGTGCCGGCGAAGACGATGCAGGCGCCGACGAAAATGTCGAGGAACCACTTCCACACTGTGCCCGAATTGCGGCCCTTGTGGAGGTCGTTGAGATAGGCGATCCAGCCGCGGCTGGTGGTCTCGCCGGTGACTTCGCCGCTGGCGCGGTCGATCGAGATCCAGGCGTCGCCGCCGGGGCGCGGGAGCGCGAGATAGACGGTGTCGGCGGTCCATTCGGCGTCGCCCGCGGCCTTCAATGGCAGCTTGGTCTCGATGAAGGTGGCGATCGGGGCCGGGATCGGCTTCTTGGCGTCGGGCGCGTCGCTGGGCGCGACCTGGGGGAGGAGCGGCGCGGGCAGCTGCGCGGTGTATTCCCGGGTGACGGGGGCGGCTTCGATGTCGCCGGCATGGTTGAGCGTGAAGCCGGTGACCGCGAACAGCAGCAGCCCGATCAGGCTCACCGCCGAGCTCATCCAGTGCCAGGTATGGAGCTGCTTCAGCCAGAAGGTCTTCCGGCCGCGCTTCTTCTGAGCCGGGGGGGCAGTTCCATGCATTCGGGTGGCATTCGTCTCGGTGAGGGGTGCCAGCCGATAACGCGAACGATTCGCAATTGCAATTGATTCGGGTGCGCCAAAGTGTCGCAAAGGGTATCAATTTCACTTCTTAGCCCCTCCCCTTCAGGCGCGCCGGGTCGGCCATGCCCCCGGCATGGCCTGAACAGTGCGGGGCACTGTTCACCCGGCACGGGGTTGGGGTGGGGCCTCACCTCCGGACGCTGGTCTCGGTGAGACTGCCAGGCCCCACCCCCAACCCCTCCCCTGAAGGGGTGGGGCTTAAGACCCGCCTACTCCCGACCCAACAGCACCCGCGCCTGGCCGGCGATCTGGGCAAGCATCGCGGCGTTGGGCGCGGCGGCCTGGCGGGCGCGGCGGATCAGGCTGGCGAACTGCTCGACTCGCGCGGCATTCTCGGTGAGCCAGCCGTCGACTGCCGCCTGCGGGTCCTTGCCCTTGGCGCGGGCGAGGAATTCGAGGCGGAGCTGCTGGAAGTCGCGGGCGAGCCCGGCGATCAGCAGCCGCTCCCACGGATCGCCAGAGGTGATCCGCGCCGCGATCGACTGGGCCCAGTCGAGCCCGAGCGCCTGGCCGAGCCGGGTGAAGGCGCGGGTGAGGACGACTTCCTCGATCCCGCGCTTCTCGCCGAGATCGGCGAGGCCGACCGCGCCGTCGAGCTCGAACAGGCGGACGACTTTCGCGACCAAAGCCGCGGGGGCGCCCGCCGCGACGAGCTTGGCCGAGATGCGGCCGCTCTGCGCCTGGACTTCCTCGAGCAGCAGCGCGCTGGCCTGGCGGTCGAGATTGTCGAAGCCGGGCTTGAGCCGGGCGATGACTTCGGCAGGGCTGACCCCGGGGCGGCAGACGCGGAGCAGGTCGGCGACCTGGCCGCGGGTGGCGACTGCGACTTCGTCGAGCAAGGCGATGCGCGCGTCTTCGCTCATCGCGCCGGTCTCGATCGCCGCCCAGATCGCGGGGAGCCCGAGCAGGCGCTCGGCGACGACGAACATCGCCGCGATGTCCTGCATCGACGCGCCTTCCTCCTCGGCGAGCTCGAACGGGTGGAGCGCGCCGAGCCGGTTGACCACGCGGTTGGCGAGCTTGGTCGCGACGATCTCGTTGCGGAGGCGATGCTCCTCGATCGCGCGCGCGAACTTCTTCTGCATCGCGGCGGGGAAGGCCGCCATCAGGTCGGGCTCGAGCGCCGGGTCGCGGCCCAGGTCGCCCTGCTCGATCGCTTCCTGCAGCGCGAGCTTCGACGTGGCGAGCAGCACCGCCAGCTCGGGCCGAGTCAGCCCGCGGCCTTCCTGCGCGCGGCGGAGCAGCTCCTCGTTGGTGCCGAGCCCCTCGACCGCGCGGTCGAGCCGGCCCGAGCCTTCGAGGATCTCGATGGTGCGGACATAGGAGGGGAGGGCGACCGCGCCGTCATTCTCCATGAACGACAGCGCGAGCGTCTGGAGGCGGTTGTCCTCGAGCACGAGGTGCGCGACGTCGTCGGTCATCGCCGCGAGCAGGGTGTTGCGGTCGTCGAAATCGAGCCGGCCCTCGATCACTTCGCGGTTGAGCGCGATCTTGATGTTGACTTCATTGTCCGAGCAATCGACGCCGGCCGAATTGTCGATGAAGTCGGTGTTGATCCGCCCGCCATGCGACGCGAAGGCGATGCGCGCGGCCTGGGTCACGCCGAGATTGGCGCCTTCGCCGATCACCCTGGCACCGACTTCCTCGGCATTGACGCGGAGGCGGTCGTTGGCCGGATCGCGCGCGTCGAGATGGCTCTCGGCGGCGGCCTTCACATAGGTGCCGATGCCGCCGAACCACATCAGGTCGACCCGCGCCTTGAGGATCGCGTGGATCAGGCTGGTCGGATCGAGCTCGGCATCCGCGACGCCGAGCATCGCCTGGACCTCGGGGCTGAGCGGGATCGACTTTTCGGTGCGCGCGAAGACGCCGCCGCCCTTCGAGATCAGCGCAGGGTTGTAGTCGGCCCAGCTCGAGCGCGGCAGCGCGAACATGCGGTCGCGCTCGACCCAGCTCGCCGCCGCATCGGGGTGCGGATCGAGGAAGATGTGGCGATGGTCGAACGCCGCGACCAGCAGGATCGATTTCGACAGCAGCATGCCGTTGCCGAACACGTCGCCCGACATGTCGCCGCAGCCCGCGACCCGGACCGGATCGGCCTGGACGTCGACGCCCATTTCGAGGAAGTGGCGCTGGACCGAGACCCAGGCGCCCTTGGCAGTGATGCCCATCGCCTTGTGGTCGTAGCCGTGCGAGCCCCCCGACGCGAAGGCGTCGCCGAGCCAATAGCCCTTCTCGACTGCGATCGCATTGGCGACATCCGAGAAGGTCGCGGTGCCCTTGTCGGCGGCGACGACGAAATAGGGGTCGTCGCCGTCAAGGATCGTCACGCCCTCGGGATGGATCACCTTGCCCGCGACGATATTGTCGGTGACCGACAGCAAGGTGCGGATGAAGATGCGGTAGCTCTCGGTGCCTTCGGCGAACCAGGCGTCGCGGTCGGTGGCGGGCGAGGGGAGGTTCTTGGGGTAGAAGCCGCCCTTGGCACCGGTCGGCACGATCACGGCGTTCTTGACGCGCTGCGCCTTCATCAGGTCGAGGATCTCGCTGCGGAAATCGTCGCGCCTGTCGGACCAGCGCAACCCGCCGCGCGCGACCGGGCCGGCGCGCAAGTGGATGCCCTCGACTCGCGGGCTGTACACCCAGATCTCTCGCCACGGCAGCGGGCGAGGCAGGCCGGGCACCTTGGCCGAATCGAACTTGAACGCGAGCGCCTCCTTGGCGGCAGGGGCAAAGGCGTTGGTCCTGAGCGTCGCGAGCACCACGCCGCGGATCGCGCGGAGGATGCGGTCGTCGTCGATCGCCGAGACGTCGTCGAGCCCGGCGTCGATCGCCGCGGTGGCGGCGGCGACGGCGTCCTGCTCCAGCCCCGCGCGCGCGGGATCGTGCGCGGCGGCGAAGCGCTCGATCAGCGAGGCGGCGACCGCAGGGGCGCGGCGCAGCGCATCGACCACGGTAGCGAGGCCGTAGCTCATGCCGGTCTGGCGCAAGTAGCGGAACCAGGCGCGGAACAGCACGACCGCGCTCGGCTTCATCGCCGCTTCGACGATCAGCCGGTTGAACGCGTCGTTCTCGGCGGTGCCTTCGAGCACCGCCGCGATCGCTTCCTCGACGATGCCGGGATCGCGCGTCAGCACCGGCGAGGCGCCGCCGGTCAGCGCGACTTCGAAGTCGTGGATATAGGTGCCGCTCTCGCCGGTGAGCTTGGTCGGCACTTCGTCGATCACGCGGAAGCCGAAATTCTCGAACACCGGGACGGCATCGGATAGCGCCAGCGCGCCGCCGGTGCGATAGAGCTTGATGCGGTATTCGCCGGGCTTGCCCGCCGCCGGGCAGATCCGCGCCGAACGGTCGCCTGCCGATTTGAGCGTGGCGATGCGCAAGATGTCGCGCGCGGCCTCGTCGGGAGTCTCGGTCGAGCGATAGCCGGTCGGGAAGCCGTTGGCGTAGCGCAGCGCGAGCCGAGTCGCGCCCTGGCCGGCCTGCTCGGCGAGCGCCGCCTCGACTGCGGGCTGCCAGCCGCGCACCATCCGCTCGAGCCGCGCGTCGAGCTCCGCCGAATCGGGCAGCTTGCCGCCGCCGCGCAAGTCGAGCGTGTAGCGCAGCAGCGCGACCACCCCGTCCTCGAGCGCGATCGACCAATTGATCAGCTTGGCGTTCGAGGCCTCGGCGAGCATCTCGCCGATCGCGTTGCGGCGCCCGGTCGAGACTTCGTCGCGCGGCAGCCAGACGAACGCGAACAGGTGGCGTCCGAGCGCGCTGCGCACCAGCACCAGCTTCGCCCGCGGGCGATCGGCGACCGACATCGAGGTCAGCACCAGCGCCTCGAGCGCGGCGGCGTCGAACGCCGTGGTCAGGTCGTGCGGCAGCGCGGTGAGCGCGTGCGCCATCGCCTTGCCGGTATGCCCCTTGGGATTGAAGCCGAATTTCTGCTCGAGCGCGCTCAGCCGCGACCGCAGCACCGGCACTTCCTCGGGATCGGAGAACAGCGCGGCGCTGGTCCACAGCCCGGCATGGATCGACAGGCCGGTGACTTCGGCACCGGTGAGGATCGGCAGCACGACGATGTCGAGCGGGACGCGGCGATGCACGGTCGAGATGCAGTTCGACTTGAGCAGCAGCGGCGCCTCGCCGCCGGTGCGGAACCAGTCGACCGCGGCCTGGCGCGAGGCGTCGGCGAGGATCGGCTGGGCCTGGTCGTAGCGGGCGATGCCGAGCTGTTCGGTGGTGGTGCCGTCGGTCCGCCACTTCTCGTGCGCGAGCAAGGTCATCGCGCCGCCCTGGAACCAGCGCAGCAAGGCGGTGCCCTCGGGGGTCGGCAGATGCGGCGCGTCGGCGGCCATCGCCGCCTGGAGCGCGCGCCAGTCCTCGACCGCGTCGCGGACCTGCTCGAGCGTGCGCTCGAGATCGGCGACCAAAGCGCGCCGCGTCTTCGCGTCGCTGCGCTCCATCTCGATATAGACCATCGATTCGGGGCGGGCGCCCGGCGCTTCGGGGCCGATATCGGTGAGCTTGCCGGCGGCGTCGCGCGCGACCTTGATCACCGGATGGAGGATGCGGTGGATCGCGATGTCGTGCGCGGCGACCGCGCCCGAGATCGAATCGACGAGGAAGGGCATGTCGTCGTTGACGACCGCGAGCCGCATCCGGCGATGCTCTTCCTCGGCATAGGTCTCGAGGCTGATCGCGGCGGTGCCCGGCGGGCGCGTCGCGGCGGCTTCGGCGACGAGCTCGGCGGCTTCGCGCCGCTCGGCCTCGTCGAACCCTTCAAGCTCCCCCGGCAGCGCTCCTTCGAGCAGCCGCGCCTCGAACGCCTGTTGCAGCGTCTTTGTCATCTTCGGCATGCGCGCCCCTATGCGCCTGCCGACATGCGACCTCAAGCCTTGCGGGAAGGGCTCGTAACATTTGCAACTATTGTGCGCACAATTCGCCGCGCGCGAACTTTCAGGGGCGTCAGGCGGCGGCCTTGCGCACGGCCCGTTCGGTCAGCGAAGCGTCGCCGTCGAAGCGGCCGACGATGTCGAGCCCGTTTCCGCCTGCACGCGCGAGCAGGACGACGAATTCGCCGTCGCCCGCGGCGATGTCGACATGCGCGAGGGGCAAGCGGCTGCGCAGCTCTTCGGCGGCGCGGGCATAGATGTCGGGCTGGGGCGCGGGGCGGCGCAGCGCGCGCTCGGCCTTGACCACGCCCTTGATCCCGCCGTCTGCGACTTCGAGGAACGCGTCGAGCCCGCCCTGCGGCACGTCGCAGCGCCGCGCATGGGTGAGCACCGCGGCGAATTCGGTGAGGCGAGTCTTGTCGTAATCGGCGCCGAAGACGAGCTTGGCCGCCGGGGTCATCGGCGCGCGGGCCTGGACGGTCAGCCCGGCCTGGTCGAGCAAGGCGGCATAGTCCTCGGGTTCTTCCTCGGCGGCGACGGCGAAATCATAGGCGCGGGCGAGCGCGCGGTAGAGCGCCGAGCGGCTGCGCGTGTCCGACGCGCGCGCGGCGGCGGCGGTCTCGCGCGCGAGCATGAGGCGGTCGCTCAGGCTGGTGCCGAGCGGTTCCTCGGGCGGCAGGACCTCGGCCGGCGTGTCGAAGCCCGCGCTCGGCCCGTCGGCCCAGACCGCGGCGGTGATAGGCGGAGTCGGCGCGGTCCGGCGCGATTCCTCGATCTCGGCGTTGAGCCGCGCCTGGGTCTCGGCGTCGACCAGCTCCTTCCAGTTGATCACCCCGTAGATGAAGTCGATCGTGTCCTCGTCGGACGAGAAGGGCATCAGGATGCCGCGATAGAGCGTGTTGTGCCCGCGGGTGCCGACGAACTCGGCCTCGAAGCCGATCGGCGCGCGATTGGCGATGATCTGGAGATAATGATCGGTGA
>JAZKCD010000043.1:0-18476 GCA_040388355.1 Pseudomonadota bacterium
CAGAAGAAGAAGACCCTCACCCAACCCTCTCCCGCGAAGGCGGGAGAGGGCTAAGAAGGAGAAGAAGAGGAAGAAGAAGACCCTCACCCAACCCTCTCCCGCGAAGGCGGGAGAGGGCTAAGAAGGAGAAGAAGAGGAAGAAGAAGACCCTCACCCAACCCTCTCCCGCGAAGGCGGGAGAGGGCTAAGAAGAGGGCGCGCCTATAGCGGCAACCCGACATAATTCTCGGCGATCACGGTCTGCATTGCCTCGGACGAGGCGACATAGTCCAGTTCGGCGATCTGCATGCGGTGCTCGAACGCGCCGTCCTCGGGGAAGCGGTGCATCAGCTTGGTGAGGTACCAGCTGAAGCGCTCGGCCTTCCAGATGCGGGCGAGCGCCCGGGCCTGGTAGCCGTCGAGGGCGGTGTCGTCGGCCTGGCGGTAGTGCGCGATCAGCGCGTCGGAGAGATAGGCGACGTCGGAGGCGGCGAGGTTGAGGCCCTTGGCGCCGGTGGGGGGCACGATATGGGCGCTGTCGCCGGCGAGGAACAGGCGGCCGTGGCGCATCGTCTCGAAGACATAGGAGCGCAAGGGCGCGATCGACATCTCCAGCGCGGGGCCGCGCGTGACGCCGCGCGCGGAGATCGAGTCGAAGCGGAGCGCGAGCTCGTCCCAGAGGCGCGCCTCGGGCCAGTCCGCGAGCTTTTCGGTCAGCGGCACCTGGATGTAGTAGCGGCTGCGGCTGGCCGAGCGCATCGAGGCGAGCGCGAAGCCGCGCGGGCCGTTCGAATAGATCAGCTCGGGATGGCACGGCGGCACATCGGCGAGGATGCCGAGCCAGCCGAACGGATATTCGCGCTCGAACTCGCGGACGAGCGGGGCAGGGATCGCCTTGCGCGAGGGACCGTGGAAGCCGTCGCAGCCGGCGATGAAATCCGCGTGGAGGGTGCGGGTTTCGCCGTCGGCGGTGTAGGTCAGCGAAGGGGCGGCGCTGTCGATATCGTGGAGCGCGACGTCGCCGGCTTCGAAGACGATCTTCAGCCCGCGTTCCGGGGCGGCGGCGATCAGGTCGCGAGTGACTTCGGTCTGGCCATAGACCGTGACGTGCTTGCCGGTGAGGCGGGTGATCTCGATGCGGATCAGGCGTTCGCCGTCGGCGAGGTTGAAGCCTTCCTCGTTCAGGCCATGCGCGTTGAGCCCGGCATCGATGCCGAGCCGGTGGAGCAGATCGGTGGTGACGGTCTCCAGCACGCCCGCGCGGATGCGGCTCTCGACATAGGCGCGGGCCTGGCGCTCGAGGATGATGCAGTCGATCCCTGCCGCGCGCAGCAGATGGCCGAGCAGCAGCCCGGACGGCCCTGCGCCGATGATCGCTACCTGGGTCTTCATGCCGCCGCCTCGTCACTGCGGCGCCAGCTTTTCCCCGGCGAAGGCCGGGGCCCAGGTGCGAGCTGAGCTAGAGGGCGGGATGCCGCCGCGAATGCGTAGGGACTGGGCCCCGGCCTTCGCCGGGGAAAGCGAAACTCGCCGCGGTCGGGGATGAGGGTCTTCACGCCAGCTGCTGCTCGAGCGCGTCGAGCACGCGGTAGCAGGGGAGGACCTGCGCGACCGAGCTGTTGGGCTCGCGGCCCTCGCGGATCGCGGCGACGAACTCGCGGTCCTGGAGCTCGATGCCGTTCATCGAGACCGCGACGGTGGAGACGTCGATCGGCTCTTCCTTGCCGGTGAACAGATCGTCGTAGCGGGCGATATAAGTCGCGGTGTCGCCGATGTAGCGGAAGAAGGTGCCCAGCGGGCCGTCATTGTTGAACGACAGGCTGAGCGTGCAGATCGCGCCGCTCTCCGCCTTGAGCTGGATCGACATGTCCATCGCGATGCCGAGCACGGGGTGGATCGGGCCCCGGAGGGCATTGGCCTGGACGATCGGGCCGGCCTGCCAGGCGAACAGGTCGACGGTGTGCGCGGCGTGGTGCCAGAGCAGGTGATCGGTCCACGACCGCGCCTCGCCCTTGGCGTTCATGTTCTGGCGGCGGAAGAAATAGGTCTGGACGTCCATCTGCTGGATCGCGAAGTCGCCCGCGACGATGCGGTCGTGGACGAGCTGGTGGCTCGGATTGAAGCGGCGGGTGTGGCCGACCATGCAGGTGAGGCCGGTTTGCCGTTGTTTCGCGAGCACCGCCTCGGCGTCGGCGAGGCTGTCGGCGAGGGGGATCTCGACCTGGACGTGCTTGCCCGCGTCCATGCATTGCAGCGCCTGCGCGGCGTGCATCTGGGTGGGGGTGCAGAGGATGACGGCGTCGACTTGCGGCAGCGCGAGGCTGTCGGCGAGATCGGTGGTGGCGTGGGGGATGCCGTATTTGTCGGCGATCGCCCGGGTGGGCTCGAGGCGGCGGCCGACGAGGCTGACCACCTCGACGCCGTCGATCAGCTTGAGGCCGTCGAGATGCTTCTCTCCGAAGGCGCCGGCGCCGGCGAGGGCGATTTTCATGTCTCTTCTCCGGTCAGGAAAGGGGCTCGAGCACGATGTGCCCGACCGCGGTGTTGCTCGCGGGGACGTGATAGTGGCGGTGGAGGGTGCGGGTGGCGCGGCCGAGCGCGCCGCGCATCACCAGCCACATCACCATCTCGATGCCTTCGCTGCCGGTCTCGCGGAGATATTCGATGTGCGGGATGCGGCGCAGCGCGTCGGTGTCGCCTTCGAGGCGGTCGAGGAAGCGATTGTCCCATTCGGCGTTGATCAGCCCGGCGCGGGGGCCCTGGAGCTGGTGGCTCATCCCGCCGGTTCCCCAGATCTGGACGTTGAGGTCCTCGGGGAAGCTGGCGACCGCGCGGGCGATCGCCTCGCCGAGCGCCCAGCAGCGGTTGCCCGAGGGCGGGGGGTAGGTGACCACGTTCACCGCGAGCGGAACGACCTTGCACGGCCACGCCGCGGGCTGGCCGAACATCAGCGAGAGCGGGACCGTCAGGCCGTGATCGACTTGCATCTCGTTGATGATCGTCATGTCGAATTCGTCGAGGATCAGGCTCTGCGCGATGTGCCAGGCGAGGTCGGGATGGCCCTCGACCACGGGCACCGGGCGCGGGCCCCAGCCTTCGTCGGCGGGGACGAACTCCTCGCCGCAGCCGATCGCGAAGGTCGGGATGATCTTCATGTCGAAGGCGCTGGCGTGGTCGTTGTAGACGAGGATGACGACGTCGGGCCGCTGCTCGGCCTCCCACGCCCGGGTCCAGTCGTATCCGGCGAAGGCGGGCGCCCAATAGGGCTCGCCGGTCTTGCCGAGATCGATCGCGGCACCGAGCGCGGGGATGTGGCTGGTGGCGACGCCGGCGGTGATGCGGGCCATCAGCGCGGGTCCTTCTTCGAGCGGACGCCCTCGGGCGAGCGGCCGCCGGCGATCATCATCGCGGAATAGTCGTCGAGGCTCATGCCCGACATCGTGCTGACCGCCTGGAGGAAGCTCTGGCCGTCGGTCGAGAAGACCTTGGCCAGGAAATAGATGTTGCCGCCGAGATCGAGCAGGCGGTTGTAGTCGCGCGCGAGGATCGCGGCCTTCTGCTCGTCGGTCAGCTTCCACTCGGCGAGGTACGCCGCCTCGCCGGCCTTCCAGCGCGCGCGGTTGTCGGCCTTCATCAGGCTCATCGCGAACTGGTTGAGATGATAGCCCTGGCGCGCGCGCGCCGCGGTGAAGACGCGGGTGCCGGGGATGTCCTCGAGCTCGGCGAGATAGGCGTGGATGTCTCGGGGGGCGGTCATGCGGGGGCTTCCTGCGCGCGGATCAGGCGGGCGATGACCTGGCGGGCGCGGACGCCGCCCTGGTCGATATTGTACGCGTTGAGCTTGAGATCGGGATTGGCCTCGATCGAGCGCTGCTGCGCCTCGAGCACTTCGACATCCTCGGCGAACACCCCGCCCTGCTGGCGCTTGAAGCGCGCGGTGAAGCCCATGTCGTCGACGTCGAAGCTGCGCGCCATGCCCCAGAAATAATGCGTGCTGGTCTCGCTCTCGGGCGTCATCACGTCGATGACGAAGCCGCGGACGCCCTGGTCGTGGTTCTCGATCGTCGCGCCGGCGCTTACGGGCGCGACGCCGACATCGATGATCACCGCCGAGGGCGCGACGAACTCGCAGATCTGCCAGCGGTCGACCGGACCGTCCTGCTTGAGCGCGCCGCGCCAGAAGGGCGGGGCGTCGATATTCGGCATCCAGCGGGTGACGAACACCTTGTCGCCCTCGACCCGAGTCTCGAGCGGGGCCTCCATCAGCTCGGGCTGGCCGATCGATCCGGCATGGACATGAGTCTCATGGGTCAGGTCCATGAGGTTGTCGATGACGAGGCGATAGTCGCAGGCGATGCGGTAATGGCCGCCGTCGAAGGTCCAGCCGGGGGTCGAGCAGGGCCAGAGGTCGGGGATCGTCGCGGGATCGGCCAGCGCCTTGTCGCCGATCCAGACCCAGACGAAGCGGTGACGCTCGTGGACCGCATAGGTCTCGACGCAGATGCGCGGGTTCGCGGCGTCGCTCTTGAGCGGCATTTCCTCGGCGCGGCCGTCGCGGCCGAGCTTGAGGCCGTGATAGCGGCAGCGGATGCCGTCGCCTTCGCGGATGCCCATCGACAGCGGCAGCATCCGGTGCGGGCAGGCGTCGCGCATCGCCACCACCGAGCGGTCGAGGGTGCGGTAGAACAGCATCGGCGTGCCGCAGATCGTGCGCGCGAGCGGCGCGGAGTCGATCTCCGCGTCCCAGCCGGCGACGTACCAGGCGTTGCGGACGAAGGTCATATGCCCGCGGCCCTGAGCTTGGCGTCGAGGCGCGGGAAGACGCGGCGGGCATTGCCTTCGAAGATCGCGTGGCGCTGGGCCGGGGTGATCGGGAGCGCGTCGACATAGCGCTTGGTGTCGTCGAAATAATGCCCGGTCTGGGGATCGATGCCGCGGACGGCGCCGACCATTTCCGACCCGAACAGGATGTTCCTGGTGTCGATCACTTCGGCGAGCAGGTCGATCCCGGGCTGGTGGTAGACGCAGGTGTCGAAGAAGACGTTGTTCATGACGTGCGTGTCGAGGCTGGGCTGCTTGAGCATGTCGGCGAGGCCCCGGTAGCGGCCCCAATGATAGGGCACCGCGCCGCCGCCGTGCGGGATGATGAAGCGCAACGTCGGGAAGTCGCGGAACAAATCGCCCTGGATCAGCTGCATGAAGGCGATGGTGTCGGCGGCGATGTAGAAGGCGCCGGTGGCGTGGAGCGCGGGGTTGCAGGACCCTGAGACGTGGATCATCGCAGGCACGTCGAGCTCGGCCATCTTCTCGTAGAAGGGGTACCAGGTGCGGTCGGTCAGCGCCGGATGGGCGAAATGGCCGCCGCCGGGATCGGGGTTCAAGTTGCAGCCGATGAAGCCGAGCTCGGTGACGCAGCGTTCCAGCTCCTCGATCGAGCCCTGCAGGTCGGCCGCGGGGGATTGCGGGAGCATGCAGACCCCGGCGAAACTCTCCGGATAGAGCGCGCAGACGCGGGCGATGAGGTCGTTCGAGACGCGAGCCCAGGCCTTCGACACCGCCTCGTCGCCGATATGGTGGCCCATGGTCGAGGCGCGCGGCGAGAAGATCGTCATGTCGGCGCCGCGCTCGATGAGGAGCTTGAGCTGGTTGGCCTCGATCGTCTCGCGGATCTCGTCGTCGGTGATTTGCGGATAGGGCGGCGCGGCCTCGCCGGCCTTGAACGCAGCCTTTTGCGCGTCGCGCCAGGCATCGTGCTGGGGCGGCGCGGTGGTGTAATGGCCGTGGCAGTCGATGATCAGGGTCATGCGGCGCCTCTTATGGCTGCGATCTTGGCAGTGAGCGTGGGGGCGGGCCGGAGGGCGAGGGCGCCGATCGCGCGCTGGCGCTGGACGGTGCCGCGCGTCATCGCCGCGCCGGTGCCGAGCGCGTCGAGGGTCCTGACGACTTCTTCCATCTCGGCGGCGCGGCGGGTGCCGTGGACCATCATCCGGTCGAGATTGTAATCGGCCTTCTCCGCCCAGTCGGTGCCCGGCCAGCTGGCGTCGAGCGAGGCGATCACTTCGGCGCGGACTCCGGCGGCCTCGGCGGCGAGGACGCATTCGGTGGTGAGGGCTTCGAGGCCCTTCACCATGACCGAGCGGATCATCTTGATCGACGAGGCGGCGCCGATCAGGCCGGGGACGATGGTGACGCTGGTGAAGCCGATCGTCGCGAGGAAGGCGGCGCCGTCGGCTGCGTGGGGTCCGCTGACCAGCAGCGGCACTGCGAGCCGGGAAGGGTGGACGGGGGACATCACCGCGACGTCGACATAGCGCCCGCCCGCGGCTTCGATCGCGGCGGCGGCGACGCGCTTGGTGCCGGGGGCGACGCTGTTCATGTCGAACCACAGCGCGCCCGGGGCGAGCAGCGGGGCGGCGGTCTCGGCGGCGGCGAGCGCCTGGTCCGCGGTGACCAGCGAGAGCGCGGCGGGAATGCCTGCCAGCGCCTCGGCGGGGCTGGTGCAGGCGTGCACCTCGGCGCGGGCGAAGTCGGCCAGCTTGGCGGCGTCGGTCTTGCAGTCATAGCCGCGCGCAGGCGCGCCGCCGGCGAAGGCGGCGCCGGCCTCTCCGAAGCCGATGAAGGCGAAGGCTGCGTCCATGGATTGCGGGTTAGGGGAGGCGCGGCGGTCCCCGCCAATCACTTTGTCGAGCGGGCTATTCGGTTTCCCGAATTCTGGTGTCGATCACTGCCTGCTCGACCAGCTCGACGAAGCGGCGCTGGGCGGCGGTGGGTCGCCAGCCGGTGCGGGTGGTGATGCCGATGGTGCGCACGCCCTGGCTGAGCGGCTTGCCGATGGCGGTGAGGATGCCGCTCTGCATCTCCAGCGCGACCTGGTCGGGCGAGAGCAGGGTGAGCAGGTCGCTGTCGCGCAGCACGCCGCGGATCACCATCACCGATCCGCATTCGATCGGCGCTTCGGGGGCGCGGCCGGCGAAAAGGGCGTCCCAATGCGCGCGCAGCGGGGTCTCGGCCTGGCCGACGATCCAGCCATAGCTGGCGAGATCGTCGAGGCTGGGATCGGGCACCGCGGCGAGCGGATGGCCGGCGCGGGCGATCACCACCAGCCGGTCGGCGAAGAGGGCGCGCTGGTGGAGGCCGTGCGGAGTCTCGTCGCGCAGCGCGCCGATCATCAGGTCGATCACCCCGTCGCGCAGCGGCTCGACCAGCTCGCGCCACGAGCCCTCGGCGACATCGACCACCGCGCGCGGCGCGCCGCCGACGAACGCGGCGATCGCGCTGGGAAGGATCAGCGCGCGGCAGAGCGGCATCGCGCCGATCGCGATCGTGCCGCTCTCTTCCTCGCCCGCGAGCTCGGCGATCCCGGCGGCGACTTCGCGCGCGGCGAGGCGGATGCCGCGGGCGAGGCGGCGGCCCGCGGCGGTGAGGACGACCCCGCGGCCGCGGCGTTCGGCCAGCGCGATGCCCGAGATCTGCTCGAGATCGCGCGCGGCGCGGTGAAGCGCGGGCTGCGACAGGCCGGTCGCGGCGGCGGCGCCGACGAAGCTGCCGGCATCGGCGAGCGCGAGGAAGGCGTGGAGCTGGCTCGCGGTCATCAGCTGCTCAGGGCGGGCGAAGCCGCGCGCGCCGCGGCGGGGGGCGGCGGCAGTGAGGTGCGCGAAGGCGGCGGTGGCGCGCTCGGCCATCAGCGTGCCGGCTTCGGTGGGGGAGACGCCGTCGGGGCGGCGGTCGAACAGGGAGCTGCCGAGCTGGCGTTCGAGCTTGGCGAGGCCCTGGGTGAGCGCGGGCTGCGACAGGTTCACTGCCTGCGCGGCGGCGTTCATGCTGCCATGCGCGGCGATCGCCGAGAGCGCGCGCAGGTGGCGCAGATTGAGGTCGAACGGGCGAGTCATATACGCACCTATAGCAATAGCTTATTGCCCGCGTACAATTCCGATTGGGGACGCGGGTCGGCGCGGCGTAGGCGGGGTCGGTCTTTCCAGGGAGCAGAGCATGGCCCGCGTCGTCCGCAACATCGCCCGCGCCGAGGCATCGGTGATCGACGGGCTGGCCGCGGCCGGAGTCGCGACGGTGCACGAGGCGCAGGGGCGCATCGGGCTGCTCGCGAGCCGGTTGCGGCCGATTTATGCGGGCGCGCGGATCGCGGGGTCTGCGGTGACGATCTCGGCGCCGCCGGGGGACAATTGGATGGTGCATGTCGCGATCGAGCAGCTTGGGCCGGGGGATATCCTCGTGCTCGCGCCGACATCGCCGTGCGAGGACGGGTATTTCGGCGACCTGCTCGCGACTTCGGCGATGGCGCGGGGGTGCCGGGGGCTGGTGATCGACGCGGGGGTGCGCGACGTGCGCGACCTGACCGCGATGGGGTTTCCGGTGTGGTCGAAAGCGGTGTTCGCGCAGGGGACGGTCAAGGCCGTTCTGGGCTCGGTGAATGTGCCGATCGTCTGCGCCGGGGCGGCGATCGAGGCGGGCGACGTGATCGTGGCGGATGATGACGGGGTCTGCGTGGTGAAGCGCGCGGACGCGGCCGCGGTGCTGGCCAAGGCGCAGGCGCGCGAGGCGGCGGAAGCGGGCAAGCGCCAGCGGCTGGCGGCGGGCGAGCTGGGGTTGGATATCTACGACATGCGGGGGAAGCTCGCGGCGATGGGGCTGGTCTATGCGTGACGGCGTCCGCTGCATGTGGATGCGCGGGGGGACGTCGAAGGGCGGGTTCTTCCTGGCGGCCGATTTGCCCGCCGATCGCGACGCCTTCCTGCTGCGCGTGATGGGCTCGCCCGATCCGCGGCAGATCGACGGGATGGGCGGGGCGGATCCGCTGACGTCGAAGGTGGCGGTGGTGTCGAAATCGGCGCGCGAAGGCGTCGATGTCGACTATCTCTTCCTCCAGATATTCGTCGACACGGGCGTAGTCAGCGACGCGCAGAATTGCGGGAACATGCTCGCCGGGGTCGGGCCGTTCGCAGTCGAGCGGGGGCTGATCGACGCGACCGGGGACGAGACGCGGGTGGCGATCTTCATGGTCAATACCGGGCAGATCGCGGTCGCGACGATCCGGACGCCGGGCGGGATGCCCAGCTATGACGGCGAGGCGCGGATCGACGGGGTGCCGGGGACGGCGGCGCCGATCCCGCTGGAGTTCCGCGATACCGCGGGCTCGTCGTGCGGGGCGCTGCTGCCGACGGGCAATGCGGTGGATGTGATCGAAGGGGTGACGTGCACGCTGATCGACAACGGGATGCCGTGCGTGGTGTTCAAGGCCTCCGACGTCGGTGCGACCGGCTATGAGGACCGCGACACGCTCGATGCCGACACCGCGCTCAAGGCGCGGATCGAGGCGATCCGGCTCAAGGCGGGGCCGATGATGAACCTCGGTGATGTCAGCGGGAAATCGGTGCCCAAGATGATGCTGGTCGCCCCGCCCGCGCATGGCGGCGCGGTGACCGTGCGCAGCTTCATCCCCCACCGCGCGCATGCGACGATCGGGGTGCTCGGCGCGGTGAGCGTGGCGACGGCGTGCCTTATTGAAGATTCACCTGCCGCACAAGTATCTGATATACCAGAAGGAAATCCGAAAACCCTGTCGGTCGAGCACTCCACGGGCGAGATGAGCATCGTGCTGCACATGGACGAGGATGCTGAAGTTTCGAGCGTGGCGCTGCTGCGCACCGCGCGCAAGCTGATGGACGGCGTGGTGTTCGGATGAGCGTGGACGAGAGCGGCCGGATCCGCAGCTGGACGCTGGCGCCCTCGACGCCGCGCTACGTGCCGCCGCCGGGCGCGGTCGATGCGCATTGCCATGTGTTCGGGCCCGCGGCCGCCTTCCCGTTCAGCCCGCTGGCGAAGTACCAGCCGCAGGATGCGGGGCCGGAGATGCTGTTCGCGCTGCGCGACCGGCTGGGCTTTGCCCGCAACGTGATCGTCCAGGCGAGCTGCCACGGCACCGACAATGCCGCGACGCTGGACGCGATCGCCCGGTCGGAAGGCAAGGCGCGCGGCGTAGCGGTGGTCGATCCGGCGATCTCCGACGCCGATCTGGCCGCGCTCGATGCGGGCGGGATGCGCGGGGTGCGGTTCAACTTCCTCAAGCGGCTGGTCGACAACGCGCCCAAGGACAGGTTCCTCGAAGTGGCGGGGCGGCTGCCCGGGGGCTGGCACGTCGTGGTCTATTTCGAGGCGGACATCCTGGAAGAACTGCGGCCCTTCCTCGCGGCGATTCCGGTGCCGGTGGTGATCGACCATATGGGCCGGCCCGACGTGGCGCAGGGGCCCGACGGCGCGGACATGCGCGCGTTCCGGGCGCTGCTCGACAGCCGCAGCGATATCTGGACCAAGGTGACCTGCCCCGACCGGCTTTCGGCGCAGGGCGAGCCCTATGACGATTTCGTCGCGGCGGTCGCGCCGCTGGTCGCGGATTACCAGGACCGGGTGCTGTGGGGGACCGACTGGCCGCACCCCAATATGGAGCGCCGCATCCCCGACGATGGCGGGCTGGTCGACGTCATCCCGCGGATCGCGCCGACGCCCGAGCTCCAGCACAAGCTGCTCGTCGCCAATCCGATGCGGCTCTACTGGCCCGGGGAGCGTTGATTCGCTGCCGGTGCGGGGGCAGGGTGCGGCGATGATGACCGACCTGCCGCTGCACGGCGTGCGCGTGCTCGAAATGGAGGGGATCGGCCCGGCGCCGACCTGCGGGATGCTGCTCGCCGATTTCGGGGCCGAGGTGCTGCGCGTGTCGCGGCCGGGCTATGAACGCTATGCCGATCCGGTGACCGGGCGGGGCAAGGCGGTGCTGCCGGCCGATCTGAAGACCCCTGAAGGGCTGGCGGCGATCCGCGAGGCGATGGCGCTCGCCGACGTGCTGATCGAGCCGTACCGGCCGGGGGTGATGGAGCGGCTGGGGCTGGGACCCGATGAGGCCGCGGTGCTCAATCCGCGGCTGGTCTATGTCCGGATGACCGGCTGGGGGCAGACCGGGCCGCTCGCGGCGCGCGCGGGGCACGACATCACCTATATCGCGATCACCGGCGCGCTCGAAGGCGTCGGGCGGCCGGGCGAGGCGCCGACGCCGCCGCTCAACCTGATCGGCGACATGGGCGGCGGCGCGGCGATGGCGGCATTCGGGATCTGCGCGGCGCTGCTCGAGCGGGCGCGGTCGGGCCGCGGCCAGGTGATCGACGCAGCGATCCTCGACGGCACCGCGGCGCTGACCGCGATGTTCCACGGGATGAAGGTGCCCGCGACGCGCGACAACAGCCTGCTCGGCGGCGCGCCGCCCTTTTACGACAGCTATGTGTGTGCGGACGGCCGGCACGTCGCGGTGGGGGCGCTGGAGCCGCAATTCTGGGCGGCTTTGGTCGACGGGATGGGGCTGGATGCCGGGCTCAAGGATCGCGGCGCGGTGGCGCCGGACGCGATCCGGGCGGCGCTGGCGGCGGCGTTCCTGACGCGGACGCGCGACGAATGGGCGGCGTTGCTCGAGCCGCTCGATGCGTGCGTGGCGCCGATATTGTCGTTCGCCGAGGCCGCGGGGCATCCGCACGCGGTGGCGCGGGCGCTCTATGTCGAGCGCGACGGCGTGACGCATCCCGCGCCGGCGCCGCGGCTGATGCGTACGCCGGGGCGGATCGGCGACGGCGAGGCAGGCGCGGACCTGCTCGCGCGGTGGCGGGGTGACGGTCTCTCCTGACCGCTTGTGGGTGGATCTGCGACAGTCCGCTTTCGAGCGAACAGCATCGACAAGCTGCCAGTGTTGCAACGACTCGTAGGTTAGACCGGGGCCTTTGAATTGCCATTCTCAATCGCACTTGAAGCAAGACCGACGCTCGACGCCTCCGCCGAGCAACGATAGTAATTGGGCATGAAAATCTCCGGCCTATCCGGCCCAGTAATGTGCATCTTCCTTCTGCCGCTGCTGGCGATCTCGGCATGCGGTCAGGCTGTTTCGCAGGGCAAGCCGTCCGTCCCGGCGGCTCAGGCCGAAGCGATGGTCGCCAGTTTCTACAAGGAAGCAGTGGCCCGTCAGCCGATTGCCGGCATGGGTGATCCGAAGGTCTTCGGGCCATACTTCAGCAAGGGATTGCTTCACCGGTTCGACGATAACACGGCCTGCTTCGCCGACTGGTATCGAAAGAATCCTGGCACTACCGAAAAGCCTCCGTTCGGCCAGTTGGAGATGGGCGTCTACTCAGGCTCCTCGGAGCGATCGCATCCGCAGACTTTTCACATCGAGAAGACCGAATCCCGCGAAGATGGCTCCTCCCGCGTGTATGTGAGACTCACATACGCGGAACCGACATTTAAACTGCTCTGGCATGTAGCGGTGGTGGTGGTTCGCGAAAGCGGCCGGCCGCTCGTGGATGATGTGATCTACCTGAGGGACAAGGACAATCCCGAGGAATACCGGCTATCCGAGGTTTTGTCGGCTGATTGCAAGGGGCCTCGCTGGGACGGATAGCCGAGCTAAGCCTTCATTCGGTCAGTTTGAAATGTCTTGCGAACGCCGGCAATGGGTCGGGCGCGGTCGACCCGTGAGAATTTGAACGGCTGGTTTCGGGGATCGGCGCCGACGCCTGGACCGGCAACAAGTGGGTCGGAAGCAGTCATCCCGCCTTTGCAAAAATATTCACAGCCCACAAAGAAAAGGGCCGCCGGTTTCCCGACGGCCCAGGTGAGGAAGAAGGCCAGGGCCTTCAGAACTTCGCGTTGACGCCGAAAGTGAAGGTGCGTCCGATACGGGTCTCGAACAGCGTGTCCTGGCGGACGCTGTCGATATAGAGGTTGTTGCGCTCGTCGGTCAGGTTCTGGGCTTCGACGATCAGCTTGAAATTGTCGGTGAGCTGGTACGAGGCCGAGGCGTCGACGAACAGATTGGGCGCATTGCCCTGCAGGTCGCTGCCGGGCGAGGCCGGGATGCCGCGGATATAGCGGTCGCGATAGCTGCCCGTCGCGCGGATGCTGAACTTGCTGTCCTCGTAGAACAGCGTCCCGCTCGCGGTGTTCTTCGACAGGCCGACCAGATCCGCCGTGGTCTTGACCGTGCACGTGCCGCCGACGCTGGTGAGGCAATAGTCGATCGTCGAGGTCACATGGGTGTAGTTCGCCAGCACGCCGAAGTGGCGGAGGAAGCCCGGCAGGAAGTCGAGCTGCGCCTGGAGGTTGAACTCGAAGCCGGTGAGCGGACCGCCGGGAGTGTTGACCGGCTGGCCGATCGTGAAGATCTCGGTCGGCAGCGTGTTGGTGTTGGTCAGCAGCGCGTCGGGCAGGCCCAGCTGGTTGAACGGGATCTGGCTGGTGATGCGCTGGATGAAGCTCTTGATGTCCTTGTAGAAGAACGCCGCGGAGATCAGCGAGCCCGGCCGGTAATACCATTCCACCGCCGCGTCGAAGGTGTTGGCGCGGATCGGATCGAGATAGGGGTTGTTGATGTTGCCGGTACGCGTCGTCGCGGTGATGCCGCTGGTCGGCGCGAGCTGGCCCAGCTCGGGCCGCGACATGACCTTGGCGGCCGAGACGCGGAGGAACAGGTCGCGGGTCGGCTCGATCACGAGGTTGGCCGAAGGCAGGAAGTCGTCATAGCTGCGGATCACCTGGGCGAACTGGCCGCGCAGGTTGGTCGGCGTCGAGCCCGCGGTCGCCGCCACCGAGATATAGCCCGAGGCGCGCATCTTGGTGTGGACGTAGCGCACCCCGATATCGCCGCGCAGGCCGAGGCCGATCGAATCGCCGAGGTCGAACGTCGTCATCGCATAGGCGCTGTGGACGTCTTCCTTGATCCGCGAGGCGCCGGCGCCGCATTCGGTGCGGCAGAAGCGGACCGCGTCGAAATCGAACACCGCGTCCCACTTGTCGGGGTCGATCGCCAGCCAGCTCGCGGGAGCGCCGCCGCCGAACAGCTCGTCGAGGCCGTCGATCGTGCGGGTGATGCTCGCCAGCGTGGTGCCGGCCGGCAGCGCGCGCACCACCGTGTCGGCAGTGTAGGGCGAGGAGACATAGGCGTTATAGTCGCTCTGGCGGAACTGGCCGCCGAAGCGGAACTTCACTCCGTTGGTGACATTCCAGGCGAGATTGGCCTCGCCGGTGAAGTTGTCGGTCTGGTTCTTGGACGGCTTGCCCTGGAAGCTGAAGCCGCCGAGCACGGTGGTGCCGCCGCCGGTGGAGGGGGCGTAGCTGTAGTTGGCGGGATTGGCGACGTCGAAGCCGAAGGTGATCTTCGGCGTCGTCAGGCCGTCGCGATAGTCGACAGTGAAGCCGTCGACGTCGATCGCGTCCATGAAGGTCTGGAAACGCTTCTTGCCGTCCCACAGCGACCGGTTCCGGCCGACGAACAGATCGACCTCGAGGCTGTCGTTCAGGCGGCGGTGGAGGCTGACATTGACCTGCTTGAAGTCTGAGACGAACTGGTCGACCAGCCCTTCGGAGCGGACGTCGACGCCGTCGAACACGCCATAGACCAGCGAACCGTTCGGATCGAACTGGATATCGCGCACCGAGACCACGGGCTGGCCGAGATTGGTGATGCTGCGGCCGAACGAGATGCCGGCGATATAGTTGTCGCGCCGCTCGACCTCATAGCGCGAATAGAGGGCGTCGATGCTGATGTCGGTGTCTTCGTCGGGCTGGAACTGAAGGGTCAGCGTGCCGCCCAGGCGCTCGGTGTCCTGCTCCGAATTCACGTAGCGCGGCAGGCGCGGCAGGAAGGCGCCGCTGCCGGGCACGTTGGGCAGATCGGCGCGGCGCAGGTTGAAGACCGTCGCATAGGCCGCCTGGGTGCTGGTGCGCGGGTTGCCCGTGCTGCAATTATTGGCGTCGGCGCCGATGTTGAACCCGCCCTGGAGATGGCCGGGCGCCGGGCTGACATAGGTGTTGCCGCCCGACACGAACCCGCCGACCGGGGTGCAATAGGGCAGCACGGGCTGCGAGCCGGCGCCGTCGGGATCGAGGCCGTTGGTGTTGGCCGAGAGGATGTCGACCGCCGAATAGCCGACCTCGCGGATGTTGCGGCGCTGATAGGCGACCGAGGCGAGGACGCCGATGGTGCCGTCGGCGAAGCTGTCCGACACCAGCAGCGAGGCGCGCGGATCGACGCGCTTGCTGATCTGGTTATAGACGCCGCGCCCGGTGGCGGTGAGGACGAAGCCGCCCTTGCCGTCGAGCGGCCGTGGGGCCTTGAGGTCGACGGTCGCGCCGAGCGAGCCTTCCTCGACATCGGCCGAGGGCGTCTTGCGTACCGACAGCGACGAGAAGATTTCGGTCGGGAAGACGCTGAAGTCGAAGCTGCGGCCCGAATTGCCCGCGCCATAGATGTCCGACGAGCCGGTCTGCGCGGTGCCTTCCATGCCGTTGATGCGGACGCGGGTGAAGCCGGAGCCGAGGCCGCGGACCGCGATGTTGCGGCCTTCGCCGCCGTCACCGCGCGACAGCGCGACGCCCGGGATGCGCTGCATCGATTCGGCGAGGTTGCTGTCGGGGAACTTGCCGATGTCCTCGGCGACGATCGAGTCGACCGCGGCGGTCTCGCTGCGCTTGATCGCGAGCGCGCTGTTGAGCGAGGCGCGGAAGCCCTGGACGACGATCTCGGGCTGGTCGTCGGCGGGCTGTTCGCTGTCCGCCCCGGCGTCCTGCGCGGCAGCAGGCGCCGCCATTGCGAGCGCAAGGCCCAGTGCCATAGCCGAAGCGCCGAAACGCAGACGCATCGAACCCGTGTGATCGCTCATTTTCAAGGCCTCCCCTTGTGTTTGCCTGCAGGATTTTCGCCGGCTTTGGGCCGGTCGTTCCGTCTCAACTATTGTGGTTCTTTCCCACATTATAACGCAGATGGCAAGATCGGTGAAAATTTTGGGCAGGGGTGAATCGACGCCCGCCTGAGAGGGCTACCGGTGTCATTTGATGGGATTCGGACGCGCTTCCGCGTTCAGGATTCCCGATTTGCGACAGACCGCTTTCTTCTCATCGTTTCCCCGAGACCGGGTTGTTTCCCCACAATTGCTCGTACCGCCAGCCCGAGAGATCCTCGACGATCGCCCGCGCCTCGGGAGTCGGGGGGGTGGTGTCTCCGGCCTTGAAGCGATCGATCTCGGCCATCAGCACGTCGTGCGTCCGCGCATTGAGGCGGAAGCGCCACGAGGCGAACAGGCCGCCGAGCATGACCAGGATCGGCCCGAGGACCAGCAGCCAGGTGATGGTGGCGATCGCCTGCGGGGTCTGGTGCACGGCCTCGCCGGGCAGCCCCTTTGGCGAGACATAGCCGCCGAGGTCGATGATCCAGCCGGTGCAGATGATTGCCAGCGACTGGGCGAGCTTGCGCACCAGCGTCATCACGCCGGCGAAGATGCCTTCGCGGCGCTGGGCGGTGACTGCCTCGTCGACGTCGGGCAGGTAGTTGTAGACCGACCAGGGCACGAAATTCAGCGTGCCGCGACCGAGCCCGGCGAGCAGGATCGGCACGAACAGCCAGAAGATCAGCATCGGGCTGAACGCCGCGGAAGCCGGGTTGAGCGCCGAAAGGATATTGCCGTCGAGCGCGCCCAGGTCCGCGACAAAGGCGGCCGGCCTGAGAAAATAGAAGGCGAGAAACAGCAGCAGCCCGGCGGTGAAGAAGCTGATCGCGATGCGATAGGCGACCACCGGCCCGGTGCGGATGACGATGTTGATGGCGATCATCACCGAGATGAGCTGCGCCACGTACATCGTCGTCAGCAGCTGCGAGATGATCAGCGTCGCGCCCATCATCACGGTGACGACGAAGATCGGGAAGGCAGTGTTGAAGATGTCCTGCGAGATGTAGCCGCCGAGATAGATCGACAGATGCTGGCGGAAGGCGCGGATGCGAAGCGTCGAGAACAGGTCGCGGAACATCACGACCGGAATCATCGCCGCGGTCCTCATGTCGAGCGGACGCGGCTGCACCTGCGTTTCGGCCTCGGTGTAGGGGCGTTCCCAGGTGAAGATCACCACCAGCAGCACGACCGTGCTGAAGATCGCGCCGAAGATGGCGGCCATGATCAGGAAGGTGCTGGGCGAATCCTTGCCGCCAAGGCTGTTGATGATCAGCGTCGGCAGATAGGATGCGAGAATGGCGGAGGTCTGCGCGACGATCATCCGCGCGCCGGCGAACTTGGCCTTTTTCCGGTAATCGTTGGTCATCTCCGCGGCGAGCGTCTCCCACGGGATGAGGAACATCGTGTAGACGAACTCGAAGAAGATGAAGGTGAGCAGGTAATAAGTGAAGCTGTGGCCGGCGATGAAGATCAGCGCGAAGCTGGGCAGCAGCGGGATGGTGATGATCAGGAAGATCTTGCGCCGCCCGATGCGCCGGCCGATCCAGGTGTGCCGCAGATTGTCGGACACATAGCCGATCAGCGGGCAGGTGATCGCCTCGAGCAGCCGCGGCAGGCCGAGGATCAGCCCCGCCTCGGCGGCGGACAAATGGCAGAAGGTGGTGAAGAAATACAGCAGCCAGCCGGTGATGACCGCCTGCGCGCCCGCGCCCAGCATGTCGCCGGAGCCCCAGCCCCAATAATTGTACCAGCGGACAGGACGCGCCGTGGAAGTGCCGCTGGTTGCCATCCTCACCCTCTCATTTTCATATTCTGTAGCGCTATCACACTATATGGGACGGCTACAAGCCGCTGCGTTCGAAGCGTAGCCGGTCGATGATCACCCCGCCATCGGCCGCGAAGAGGGTGATCCGGTGGGGGCCGCCTTCGAGGATGCCGTCGACCGGAAGCGCGATGCGGTTGGCGAGGACGGCTTCGGCCCAGGCGGGGTTGCCGGTCTCGCGGGGGATGACGAGCGGGAGCGCGGTGCCGTCGCGGTCGAGGGTCAGGCGGAGCGCGCCGGTGTCGGCGTCGGGATAGGTGGGGAGCAGGTCGATCACGAGGCGCCACTGGCCGGGCGGAAGGGTGACGGCATAGGCGATGCGCCCGGCGCCGCCGCTGACCATCGCGCCGCCGCTGCCGAGGCCATCGATGCGGCGCCAGCCAGGCGCGGTGGCGGATTCGGCTTCGATCAGGATCGGCGGGGCGGGCGCGGGCGCGGCGGCATGCGGGCGGGCGATGGCGGGCAGGTTGCCGGGATATTCCGAGGGCAGCACGGGCGGCGTGGCGCGGAAGCTCTTCCACTGCCCGTCGGCGGGCTCCTCGGCCATGATCCCGCGCCATTTGCCGCCCGCGGTCACGAAATTATAGCTGCGGGTCAGCGCGCGGAGGCGTTCGTCGGCGCGGCGGGCGAAGGCGCCGCGATGGGCGGCTTCGGCGGGACTGTCGTCGCGGAGGCGATCATAGGCTTCGGCGGAAAAATAGCGGCGGTTGGCGAGTGCGGCGGCTTCGACGGGATAGCCGAGCAGCTCGAAAAAGGCGTGTACAAACAAAGTGACGGCGCAGTTGTTTTTGATGGCGAGGCACATGGTTTGCACACCAGAGTTTTCATTAACTCCAATGGTCTGCCTACTTACGAAGCGAAAGATGTCGGCCTGATCATCCGCAAGTGGGAAGATTACCACT
>JAZKCD010000043.1:18486-28221 GCA_040388355.1 Pseudomonadota bacterium
GACCGCGGCGAGCCGGGCGTGGTTGGCGGCGAAGGCGGCGAGGCGGGCATCGGCCTCGGCGATCGTGTACGGGCTCGCGCGCGGCTTCTGGCCCGGGAGCCCCCACTGGAGATGCTCGGGGCGGCGCTCGAAATTGAGGCGATGATGCTCGGCGAGGATCGCGGCGATCGCGCCGGCCTGGGCCGAATCGATATTCTCCGCTGCCCAGTCGCGGACGAAGCCGTCGACGCCCTTGGCGCGTGTGCCCGGAACGTCCCAGGCCAGCGCCAGGAAATAGTCGGTGGCGAGCTCGGCGGGCTTGATGTCGCCGACATTGGCGATCCAGATCCGGTCGGCGCCGAGATCGTACGCGCGGCCCATCTCCTCGCCGATCAGCGCGGGCGGCGTGGTCGACAGCCACAGATAGGCGAGCGGCGCGCCGAGATAGGAGAGGTGGTAATAGACGCCCGAGCCGCCGCTGCGCCTGCGCTCGGCCGGGGTCGGGAAGCGGCGGATATAGCCGAAATTGTCGTCGGGCCACATCAGCGTCACATCGTCGGGGATCGCCAGCCCGGCGCGATAGATGTCGAGCACTTCCTTGTACGGCATGAACACTTGGCGGACGCGCTCGACTTGGCGGTCGACGTGGCGGGCGAGCATCGCGCGCTGGTCGGCGAAGATGCGCTCGAGGAACTTGCGCCGCGTCGGCATGTCCGCGGCGCCCTGCATCGCGCTGTCGTGAATGCCGCGCATGCCGAGCGTCCAGATGCTTTCATACTTGCCGTTGGTCCGCGCGCGCGCCTCCCAATAGGCGCGGACGCCATCGGGATTCCTGCCGTAATCATAATCGTGCGGGTCGGCGGTCCATTCGCCGACATTGTTGCGGAGCATCGGCTCGGCATGCGACGAGCCCATGACGATGGCGTAGCGGTCGGCGAGCGCGGCGTTGGCGGGGTCGGCGTTGAAGGGCGGGCTGACGCGGTGCATCGCCGGCCACAGCGTGTTGGCCTTGAGCCGGAGCATCAGCTCGAAGACCCGCGCGTAGGTCCTGGGGCCGATGCCGCCCTGCTCGGGCTCGAAATTGCCTGCGGCCCAGGGGGCGAGGCCCCAATCCTCGTCGTTGATGAAGATGCCGCGATACTTGACCGAGGGCGGTCCGAAGCGGCGCGTGCCGGGGCGGACATGGAGGTCGGGGTGGCGCTCGGGAGTCACGTCGGCCCACCAGTGCCACGGCGAGACACCGATCGCGCGCGACAGCTCGTAGATGCCGTAGGCGGTGCCGCGGCGGTCGCTGCCGACGATCACCAGCGCGCGGGGGACGTGCGGGGCGGGGTTTTCGACCGTAACGATCAGGAAGCTTTCCCACGCGCCCTTCAGCTGTGCGGCATCGATGCGGTGCTCGCGGACGAGCCGGTCGATCGCGGGGCTGCGGCCGAGCGTACCGGCCCAGATCTGCTCGGGTCCGGCGGTCCGGCCCGAGACCGTGGCGATGTCGCGCTGCAGGTCCCCGGCAGCGATGCGGACGACTTCGTGGTCCCCGGCCGCCACGACGACAGTTGCGCCGCCCGCGGAACCCGCGACCGCAAACCCCTGCGCGCCCGGCGCGGTGTCGATCCAGTCCGCGCTCGCGAGCACCGGCACGGGCAGCAACGCCAGCACCAGCGCCGCCAGCGCGCGCAGGAGCATCAGATATAGGTCCGCAGGAATTCGCCCAGCGCGCAGATCGCGAGGCTCTGGCCATAAGGCATCGAGGTCAGCGGGATGTCCTTGTAGAACTGCATCGTGCTGCCCATCGCAGTGCCGAAGCTGACTTGCTGGAGCTCGCCGGTCTCGTCGATATTGGCGAGGACGCCGCGGACCGCCTTGATCCCGACCGCCTCATAGTGGCGCGGCAGATAGCCTTTCCGGACGCCCTTGAGGATGCCATAGGCGAAGCCCGCGGTGGCCGAGGCCTCGAGATACGAGGTCGGGTCGACGAGGAGCGTGTGCCACAGCCCGCTCTCGTCCTGGGTCTCGGCGAGCGTCTTGACCTGCGCGGCGAGGGTATCGACCAGGAAGGACCGGAGCGCGTCGCCGGGCGGCAAGTCGAGGATCTCGATGATCTCGGGGATCGCGATCGTCACCCAGCAATTGCCGCGCGCCCACAAGGCCTCGGCATAATTGTGCCGGCCGTTGAAGTCCCAGCCGTGGAACCACAGGCCGGTCTTGCGGTCGAACAGATATTTGATGTGGACGAGGAACTGGCGCTTGGCCTCCTCGACATAATGCGGTCGCCCCAGCAGCAGCCCGATCTTGGCGAGCGGCAGCACCGACATCATCAGCGTGTCGTCCCACATCTCGCCGGGATTCTCGTCGTTGAAGACGATGTGCTGGAAGCCGCCCTCCTCGGTCTTGGGCAGGCCGTCGGGCGCCATCAGCCATTCGGCCCAGGTGTCGAGATAGGGGACGTAGCGCGGATCGGGCTCGTGCTCGTACAGGTACGCCAGCGTGATGAACGGGGCCATGGTGTTGATGTTCTTGGTCGGGGTGCCCTCGGCGAAGCGGTCCTCGAACCATTGCTTGATAACGCTGAGCGCCTTCGCGTCGCCGGTCTGCTCGTAATAGCGCCACATCCCGAACAGCCCGACGCCGTGAGTCCATTCCCAGCCGGCCCAGCCCTTGGTGTCGATGATCCGGCCATCGTCGAGATGGAGCAGGAAGGCGCCGGTCTCGTCCTTGAGGTTGACGAGGTTGTCGATCAGCAAGTCGATCGCCGCCGTGATTTGCGAACGCGGGAGATCATGGGTAAGCGCGGCCATAGGATCCTCTCAATTCCCATAATACGGGATCGTCCGGCAATATATGGAAGATTCGGGCGGACGCGTCAAACCTAGTTTAGAGGGAGAAGGGCGATGGCGACAATCGCAGTGGTGGGGCCTGGCGCGGTCGGGGGGACGGTGGCGGCGTGGCTGGACCGGGCGGGGCACGATGTCGGCCTGTGCGTGCGGACGCCGTTCGAGGGGCTTGCGGTCGACACGCCCGAGGGGCCGATCGCGGCGAACCCGCGGCAGCTGCGTGATCCGGGCGAGGCGGGGCCGGTCGACTGGGTGCTGGTGACGACCAAGGCTTACGACGTCGCGGGCGCGGCGCGCTGGCTGGAGCGGCTGGCCGGGCCGGGCACGCGGGTAGCGGTGCTGCAGAACGGCGTCGAGCATGTCGCGCGGTTCGCGGAGCATGTGCCGGCCGCGCAGATCCTGCCGGTGATGGTCGACATCCCCGCCGAGCGCGACGCGCCGGGGCGGATCCGGCAGCGGCGGCGCGGGGCAATGCTGGTGCCTGCGGGCGTGGACGGGCGCGACTTCGCCGGGTTCTTCGCGGGGACGGGGATAGATGTCGACGAGACCGATGATTTCCTGAGCGCGGTGTGGCGCAAGCTGTGCGTCAACAGCGCGGGCGCGGTGATGGCGCTGACGCTCGAAGGCAATGGCGTGGCATGGCGCGAGCCCGCGGCGGGGGTGATGCGCGCGCTGGTGGCCGAATGCATCGCGGTCGGGCGGGCCGAGGGAGCCGATCTCGACGAGTCGCTGATCGAAGGCGTGGTGCAGGGCTATCGCGACGGCCCGCGCGACGGCAAGAACTCGATCCACGCCGATCGCGAGGCGGGGCGGCCGATGGAATGGGACGCGCGCAACGGGGTGGTGGTGCGGCTGGGGCAAAAGCACGGGATCGCGACGCCGGTGAGCGCGGCGGTCACCGGGCTGCTGGCGGCGATCGACGCGGCGAATCTGGAGGCCCATTCGGCGAACTGAATTCTTTCCCGGCGAAGGCCGGGGCCCAGTATCGGCGGACTCCAGGTGTCATCCCGCCGTCTGAATCGGCTCGCAACTGGGCCCCGGCCTTCGCCGGGGAAAAACGGAGTTCAATCCGGTGGGATCAAATTCTAGCGGTCGGCGCACGCCTTGCTGACGAGCGTGACGGGGCCGAGCAGGCCGGAAGGCTGCGGCGCGATGCGGTCCTGGTCCTGCGCCTGGAAGCGCTCGCCGTAGCGTGCGGCGAGCAGGCGATAGTCGGTGCGCGGGCGGCCGGCGAGGCCGTTGAGCGCGGTGTTCGAGACGCGGACCTCGATGCGGTTCTCGCCCGCGTGGAGCAGGCGGCCGAGGTCGAGCCGGTAGGGCGGCGCCCAGGCGCTGCCGGCGCGCCGGCCGTTGACCAGCACCACCGCGACATCGCGCACCGGCGCCGCGATCGCGGCGATCGGGCGCGCGCCGGGGCGCTGGGTGATGGGGGAGCCCTCGCCGAAGTCGATTGCGGTGCATTGCGCCGCGCCGGCGGGAAGGGTGACGGTGCGGCGATAGGTTGCGGTGCCGGAGAAGAAGCGGAGGCCGGGATCATCGGTCCATGACGTGAACCCGGTCAGGGCGCGCTCGGGGCGGTCCGCGATGGTCAGGGTCCAGCCGCCCGCCAGGTCGAGCACGGCTTCGGTCTGCGGCGGTCCGGCCGCGGCCTGCGGTGCCCCGGCGAACAGCAGCATGCGCGATTCATAGGGCGCGAGGCTGATCGCGATCTCACCCGAGCCTGCCGGCGATCGGCCGCCGGTCACCGGGTCCCACCAGCTGCCGTTGCCGCGGTCGCCGACGAAGCGCGCGCTGGTCTCGACGGGGGTGTTGCCGGTGTTGACGACGAAATAGAGGTCGCCTGCTGGGAGCTTGCGGTGGACGAAACCGATCGCGGGGTCGGGCGTGGCGAGCCGGACGTCGGGCCGGGCGGCGCGGGCGATTGCAGCGCCGAGATCGGCCTGGGCGACGACCGGGGTGCCCGCCAGTCGCTTCGATGTCTGGCGCACGGCTTCGCTCTCGCGCTGCCCGTCGAGCAGCCCGCCTGCCGCGCTGGGCAGGTTGCCGACCGCGATCACCTTGCCGCCCTTCGCCCCCCATGCCGCGATCGCGCGCCAGGCGGCCGAGTCGATGCGCTCCATCGGCGGGAGCACCAGCACGCGGTGGCCGATGCCGTGCGCGCGGATCGCCTGCGCGTCGATGAAGTCGAAGCCGTTGCCGCTGTCGAGCACCTGCGCGACCAGATCGGGGGGCACGCGGCGCTGCATCTCCTCGTTCACCGAGGCGTGCTCGGGGCGCATGTCGGCGAAGGCGTCCTCGGTGGGCAAGTAGATCGCGACCGAATTGGCGGGTTCGCCCTGGCGGAGCAGCCAGCTCACGCGCTGGAGGTAGCGCGACACGTCGGGCATCGCTTCGTACCACGGGTTGTGGTCGTTCAAAGCGGCGGCGGCGTAGAAGGCCCAGCCGGGCTCGGCGACGCCGGGCGGGGTGTAGGGCCAGCCATGGCCGACGAGCTGGTTGACGCCCTGGAGGAAGTGGCGGTCGGCCTCGACCTTCATGTCGAGCGGAGTCGCCGCCCAGGACGGCGAGTGGAGCCAGGTCCAGACTTCGGAGGAGACCACCGGCTTGGCGTAGAGATGCGCGGCGGAGGTCGCCCAGCGCGTCGAGGTGAAGCTGCGCCAGTCGGCGCCTTCGCCTTCGGGGAGCGCAACCAGCGCGTTGCTCGACAGCGTCGGGGGCGGGAAGCCGTAGACCTGGGCGCGGAACTGCGTGCCATGGGCCTTCGCCCAGGCGTTGATCGGGATGAGGTAGCGTTCGTCGACCAGCTCGGAGAGAGTGCGGGCCCAGTCGTAGCGGATTGCGGCGCTGTCTTCGCTGTCGAGGAACAGCGCGGGGAGGTGCTGGAGCAGGTCGTAGCCGCGGCGGCGGCGGAATTCGGCGGGCAGGTCGCCGGTCCAGCTTGAGCCATAGGCCTCGAGGCTGTCGGAGAAGATCGCGTCGGGGGGCGAGTCGCCCTTGAAGGCTTCGAGCAACCGGTCGCCGACAGTGGCGAGATGGTTGGCGACCGCGGCCGGGTCGATATGGTCGAGGACATAGCCCTCGGCGCCGAGCGCGGGGCGCTTGACCTGCTGGCCGGTGCGGCCGGCGATGAAGACCAGCTTCTGGCCCGCTTCGGCGGCCGGCACGACCGCGAGGAGAGTCTCGCCCGGCCCCAAAGCGGGAAGCATCGCGTCGGCGGCGCGGCGTTCCATGCGGATGCTGGCGGCGGCCTGGTTGACCGGGATGTGCGGCCCGCCGAACGGCCAGCCGCTGCCGCCGGTGACGTCGATGCGCATCCCCTCGGCGCGCGCAGTGCGGGCGGCGTGGCGCAGCGCGGCGATGAAGGCGTCGGAGAGATAGGGGAGGTTGGTCAGCCCCGCGGGGTCGCCGTCGGGGGCGAGCGGGTAGGTCGGCTGGACCTCGAACCCGCCGAATCCGCCGGCCTTCATCGCGCGGATCTCGCGGTCGATCTCGGCCTCGGTCACCGCGGGCCCGAACCACCACCAGCGCACCATCGGCCGTGCCTCGGGCGGCGGCGCGAGGAAGCCCTGCCACAGGGGATCGGCCTGCTGGGCGTGCGCCGGCAGCGCAAGGCAGGCGAACAGCGCCGCAAGTGCAAACCGGGGGTGCTTATCCCTGCGCGGCAAGTAGCGTTTCGTTCTCCTGCGAAAGCAGGAGCCCAGGGTCGCAAAGGCTGACCTGCTTGGCTCTGGGCTCCTGCTTTCGCAGGAGAGCAGGAAAAAGGACCGGGATAAGCACCCGCGCACCCTCACTTCGCCTTCGGGTCGAAGTCGGGCCGCTCGCCTGCGACGACCTCGTCCCAATCGGCCTTGCTGTGGACGTAGAGCCCCTTGTTCCACGCCGCGCCCATATAATAGACGAACGGCTTGCCCGGGTTGACGCGCAGCAGGACGAGATAATTGTCGGCGTCCTCCTTCACGTCGACGATCATCGCCGGGTCGACGAGCAGCGCGATGCCCATCGCGCCCTTGTCGGGATCGGTGGGGGTCCAGAAGCTCAGCCGCCCGGTTGCGCGGTTCGCGGCGAAGCTTCCGGCCTCGGTGCTGGTCGCGCGCTTCGAGATGCCGATGCCGACGGTGATCGGCCCGGGCTTGTCCGACCCGATCGTCGAGACCATCCGCGTGAAGAAGGTCCCCAGCGGCAGGGTGAAGCGCCGCGTCTCCCATGCCTTGCGGTCGACATCGACCGGCCAGGGGGCATAGTCGACTTCGAAATCGGCGGCGTCGGGGCCGTCCTTGAGGATGCGGTAGCGCGCATAGTTGCGCGAGACCCACAGCTTGTTGTTGGCCCAGATGCCGAGGCCCCCGGCGCCGCGGAAGGTGTTGACGTTGTAATAGTCGATGCCGTCGCCGTGATAGTCGTGCTGTTTCCCGGTCTTGAGCTGGCGCTCCATGAACGGCCAGACGACATTCTTGCCCCAGGCGTCGATCCCCGAGGTCGAGGGCGGCTCGGCGGTTTCGAGCGCGGGGCCGTAGATGCGGTGCGCGGTGCGGTCATTCTCCCAGAGGATATCGTCGAAGCGATAGGCGGCGTAGCGGACGGTGGCGTGCGCGGTGCGATCGGCCGGGGGTTCGAGGGGGAGGCTGATGCGCGGCATCACCACGCCGGTCGCGGACGCCTCTACCCGCGTGTCGGGGTCGTAGGCGAGGTCGCGGACCGCTTGGCGCTCGGCATTGCGGCGGACATATTCGCGGCGCTCGTCGGGGGTGGCCGAGGCCGGGAGCGGCGGCGGGGTGTAGGCGACCGACGCCTGAAGATCGCGTGCGGGCTCGGCGACCGGGAGCGCCGTCACCGGCTTGCCGAGCTCCATCACCTCGAGCCCCGCGAGCAGCAGCGCGCCGGTGCCGTAGAGGCCGGTGTCGCTTGCGGCGGTCGGCACCGGCTGGTCGCCGGTCCGCTGGACATGGCCGAGCAGGCCGTTCGGCTGGATATTGGCGGTCAGCCCGGCCCAGCCGCGCAGCACGTGCGGCAGATAGGTCGCGCGGTCGAGCACGCCGTGGTTGATGCCCCACGCCATTGCATAGACGATGAAGGCCGAGCCCGAGGTCTCCGGCCCGGGCAGCGCCTCGCGGTCGAGCAGGCTCGCGGTCCACAGGCCGTCGGGCTGCTGGAGCCGGGCAAGGCGCGCGAGCATCGTCCTGAAGGTGTCGAGATAGCGCGGGCGCGAGGGGAAATCGGCGGGCATCGAATCGAGCACGCGCGCGGCGCCGGCGACGACCCAGCCCATCCCGCGCGACCAGAAGATCTTCTTGCCGTTCTCCGAGCGGCGCGTGACGAAGCGCTCGTCGCGGAAATACAGGCCCTCCTCGTCGTCCCATAGCCGGTCGAAGGTGCGCCACCACTGGACGTCCATCGCCTTGAGATAGGCCGGGTCGCCGGTCAGCACCGACAGCCGCGCCATCACCGGCGGGGCCATGAACAAGGCGTCGCACCACCACCAGACCAGCTGCTTGGGCGCGGGGGTCAGGGTCAGCGAGGCGAGGGTGTAATCCATCCGCTGGCGCAGCGGCATCAGCATGCCCGGCTGGCCGGTGCGCGCGTAGAATTCCTCGTACAGCTCGCCGATCGCCTGGTCGTCGGCGTTGATCATGTTGCGGGGCGAGGCGGCGCCGGGCAGGGCGTAATTGTAATGCTCGGCGACCTGGCGGAGGAAGCGGAGGATGTCGGGCCGCTCCGAGCTGCGCGCGAGCCGCGCGGCGCCGGTGTAGAAGGCGGCCGAGACCCAGTTGGCGGTGGCGTCCTGGACCGCGTTGGTGCGAACGCCGTGCGGGCGCGCCTCGAGCGCGGCGATCTGCGCGAGCGCAGTGTAATCGAGCACTGCCATCACGGCGTTGCGGTCGGGCAGCTGCGCCGGATCGAAACGCAGGCTGGGCGCGGGCGGGACGACGACCGGGATCGCGGGCGGCTGCTGCGCCAGCGCCGGGGTGCCGAGCAGCAGCAGCCCCGCTGCGAGGATCGCGCGCGCCATCACTGGAGGTTCACGAACGCGCCGCCGTCGACCAGCAGCGCGGCGCCGGTGACATAGGCCGCGAGATCGGAGGCGAGGAAGACGATCGGGCCGGCAAGGTCCTCGGGCTGGCCGAGCCGGCCGAGCGGCACGCGGCCCTCCATGTACTTTCGCTTTTCCATGTCGGCGAGATCGTCCTTGTTGATGTCGGTCAGAATCGTGCCGGGCAGCACCGAATTGCAGCGGATGCCGTGGCGGCCGAGCGCGATCGCAGTCGACTGCATCAGCGAGACGAGGCCCGCCTTGGTCGGGGTGTAGTGCGTCTGATACTCGCCGCCGACCAGGGCCGAGATCGACGACACCGCGATGATCGCGCCGCCATGGCCCTGCTTCACCATCTGGTTGGCGGCGGCCTGGACCATGAAATAGGCGCCATGGAGATTGACGCGCATCGTCCGCTCGAAGGTCTCGACCGGCATGTCGAGGAACGCGTGGAAGGGGCAGATCCCGGCATTGTTGACGAACACGTCGACCTTGCCGAACGCGTCGACCGCCTTGGCGATGAAGTCGGTCGCGGTCGCCGGATCGGAGACGTCGCCCTTCACATGGATCGCGCGCTGCCCGAGCTTCTCGATCTCGGCGACGCAGCTCTCCGCGCCGGCGACATCGCGCGAGAAGTTGATCGCGACGTCGGCGCCGTGCTGCGCCGCGCCGATCGCCGCGGCGCGGCCGATGCCGGCCGAGGCGCCGGTGACGAGGACGGTCTTGCCTTCGAGAAGCTTCACGTGGGGATTCCTTCTTTGTGTCGGGTGGGGTGCGGCACCGGCAGCACACTAAGCCCCTCCCCTTCAGGGGAGGGGTCGGGGGTGGGGCCTGTCAGTCTCACCGAGCCTGTCGCCCAGAGGAGAGGCCCCACCCCAACCCCTCCCCTGAAGG
>JAZKCD010000044.1:0-29327 GCA_040388355.1 Pseudomonadota bacterium
CCGGCAGCCGCATGGACGAAGTCATCTTCGAAGAGTTCAAGGGCACCGGCAATTCCGAAATCGTCCTCGACCGCAAGGTGGCGGACAAGCGCATCTTCCCGGCGCTGGACGTCGGCAAGTCGGGCACCCGCAAGGAAGAGCTGCTCGTCGACAAGGCCAAGCTCAGCAAGATGTGGGTGCTGCGCCGCATCCTCATGCAGATGGGCACGATCGACGCGATGGAGTTCCTTTTGGATAAGATGAAGGATTCCAAGACGAACGAGGATTTCTTCGATTCGATGAACCAGTAGGTTAGGCGCTGGCGCAAACTGTTCCCTGGCGCAGGCCGGGGCCCAGTCGCGAGCCGATTCAGAGGGCGGGATTCCGCCGGAAGTCCGCCGATCCTGGGCCCCGGCCTGCGCCGGGGAGCAGTCCTTGCTTGGCCCCCGTCTCTACCCTCGCTAGGGCACCCCCATGAGCTTCAGCTTCGCCGCGATCTTCACTCCCTCGGGCCTCGCCAGCCTCGGCCAGATCATCCTCGGCGACCTGACCATGGCCGGCGACAATGTCGTGGTGATGGGGTCGCTCGCCGCCGGCCTGCCCGAGAAGGACCGCCGCCGTGTCCTGCTGCTCGGGGTCGGCATGGCCTTGGTGTTCCTGATCGGCTTCTCGCTGATCGCGGTGCAGCTGCTCCACATCACCGGGCTGGTGCTCGCCGGGGGGCTGCTGCTGCTGTGGGTCGCCTACAACATGTTCCGCGAGATCCAGCACGCGCGGCACCACCGCGCCGGCGAATCGGTCGCCAATGTCGCTGCCGACGCCGCGCCGAAGAAACCCGCCAAGACCTTCCTCCAGGCCGCGATCCAGATCACTCTCGCCGACCTGTCGATGAGCCTCGACAATGTCCTGCTCGTCGCGTCGATCGCGCGCGAGAACCCGGCCCTGCTGTTCATCGGGCTCAGCTTCTCGGTGCTGCTGATGGGGCTGCTCGCCAATTTCGTCGCGCGGCTGGTCCAGCGCTACCACTGGATCGCCTATATCGGGCTGGTCGTGATCCTGTGGGTCGCGGGGCGGATGATCTATGACGGGATCGTCGATAACAAGCTCGGCATCCTCCACCTGATCTTCTGAGGCTTGCCGCGGGTCCCAAGCGTTCGTACCCCGTGACGATGGACCTCGCCCTGCTCTCCCCCGATGCGCTCGCCGCGCTCGGCGAAGTGATCGTCATCGATCTCGTCCTCGCCGGCGACAATGCCGTGGTGGTCGGCGCGCTCGCTGCGGGACTGCCGCACAAGCAGCAGCGCCAGGTGATCCTCGTCGGCATCGGCGCCGCGCTGGTGATGCGCATCGCCTTCGCGCTGGTCGCGACTCAGCTGCTCCAGGTGATCGGCTTGCTGTTCGCGGGCGGGCTGCTGCTGCTGTGGGTATCGTGGCGAATGTGGCGCGAGCTGCGCGCGGGCAGCCAGCACGAGGAGATCACCACGCGCCCGCCCAAGAGCTTCGTCGCCGCGGCCTGGTCGGTGGCGCTTGCGGATGTCAGCATGAGCCTCGACAATGTCCTCGGTGTCGCCGGCGCCGCGCGCGAGCATCCGTGGATCCTCGTCTTCGGGCTGGTCTTCTCGGTCGCGATGATGGGCCTCGCCGCCAACCTTATCGCCCGCGTGATCGAGCGCCACCGCTGGATCGGCTTTGTCGGGCTGGCGGTGATCGTCTGGGTGGCGATCCGGATGATCTACGAGGGGGTCGTCCACCACGAGACCGGGCTGGCGACGTTGGTCTAGCGCCGGAGTCGGCCCGTCCAAATTTTTCCCCGGCGAAGGCCGGGGCCGAGTATCGACGGATATGAGATGGCACCCCACCGTCTGAATCGGCTCGCTACTGGGCCCCGGCCTTCGCCGGGGAAAAGCGAATGCAAACCGTGGATAGACCCTAACCCAGATTCTCCGCAAAAAACGCAGCGGTTCGCGAATCGGCCAGGTCGGCCGACGCCGCCGAGCGGCGCTTGCCCATCTCGGTCGCGAAGCCATGATCCTCGCCCGGATAGTCGAAGATCGTCACCTTGGGATGATCGTCGACTCCGGCATGGATCGCCGCCTGCGCCGCCTTGCCGACGAAATGATCCTCTTGCGGAATATGCAGCAGCAGCGGATTGGCGATGCCGTGCTTCTCGCCGAGTAGCGTGTCGAGCCCGACCCCGTAATAGCCGACGCTGGCATCGACATCGGTGCGCGCCGCGGTCTTGTAGGCCAGCGTCCCGCCGAGGCAGTAGCCGACCGCGCCGACCTTCTTGCCCCCGGTCATCGCGCGCGCGTGGCGGATCGTCGCCTCGATGTCCCGGATCCCGGCATCACCATTGAATTTGCCCATATATTCAAGAGCTTGCTGGAACTGCGCGGGGGTATCGGGATCGAGCTGGATCCCCGGCTCGAGCCGCCAGAACAAGTCGGGCGCCAGCGCAAGATAGCCGTCGGCCGCCAGCCGGTCGCATTTCTGCCGGATGCCCGCATTGACCCCGAAAATCTCCTGGATCACGATAATCGCCGCGCGCGGAGCGCCCGCGGGCTCCGCGGCATAGGCCTCGAAGCTGTCGGCGCCGTCGAGCGTATCGACCGAGATCATCGTCACCTGGCGCCTCCGTGTCTGGTCTCGTGCGCGAGCAGCCATTGCTTGGTCGCCACCCCGTCGCCTGCCGAATAATGGCCGAGCCCGCTGCTCGCCAGCACCCGGTGGCACGGCACGATGATCGGGAAGGGATTGCGCGCGCAGAGCTGGCCGATCGCGCGCGGCCCCGAGCCGAGCAGGTGCGCGAGCCCGCCATAGCTCACCGTCTCGCCATAGCCGACCGCGATCAGCCCGTCCCGAAGCGCCTGCCCACGCAGGCTCGCCGCGGGCTTGAGCGCCACGTCGAACTGCCGGAGCGCGCCGTCGAACCACGCCTCGAGCTGCTCGGCCGCCGCCAGCACTGCGGGCCGGTCGGGCCGGCGCGCCGCCTCGCGCTCGCGCAGGATGCGGATCGAGTCGACCGCCGCCTCGCTGCCTTCGATCCGGATCGAGCCGATGGGCGTTGTCACCACGCCCCAGTCGCGCGCATAGGTCATGCACGACAGTCTAGCACGCCCCGGCGGAGGGAGAAGCCATGAAGATCAACGTCGAAGTCGATTGCACCCCCGAGGAGGCGCGCCGCGCGGTCGGGCTGCCCGATCTCACGCCGCTCCACGATCGCTATATCGCGATGATGACCGAGACGATGGAGAAGGGCGTCAGCCCCGAACTGTTCGAGACCATGACTCGCGCCTGGTCGCCGATGGGCGAGGCGGGAATGAACATGTGGCGCGGCTTGTTCGAGACGGCGACCAAGACCGGCAAGTAATGGACACGATCTACGCGGTCTCGAGCGGCGCGCCGCCCGCCGCGATCGCGGTGCTGCGGCTGAGCGGGCAGGGGAGCTTCGCGGCGGTGCGCGCGCTCGCCGGCGACTTGCCCGCGCCGCGCCGCGCCGCGCTCCGCGCGCTCAAGCACGACGGCGAGCTGCTCGACCGTGCGCTGGTCCTGGTCTTCCCGGGTCCCGACAGCGCCACCGGCGAGGACGTCGCCGAGCTCCACCTCCATGGCGGTCGCGCCGTGGTCCGCGCGGTTGAGGCGGCGCTGGCGAGCCTGCCCGGCCTCCGCCCCGCCGAGCCCGGCGAATTCACCCGCCGCGCCCTCGAGCATGGCCGGATCGACCTGAGCGAAGCCGAGGGGCTGGGCGACCTGCTGATGGCGGAAACCGAAGCGCAGCGCCGCGCCGCGATCCGCGCCGCCGAGGGCGCGGTGCGCCGCGAAGTCGAAGGCTGGACCGCGCGCATGCTCGGCCTCGCCGCGCAGGCCGAGGCGCTGCTCGACCATTCTGACGAGGACGATGTCGCCGATGCCGACTCGGTCCCCGCGCTGCGTTCGGCGGCCGCGGGCCTCGCGCTCGAGATCGACGCCGTCGTGGTGCGGCCCCCGGTCGAACGGCTGCGCGACGGCGTTCGCGTCGTCCTTGCCGGCCCGCCCAATGCCGGCAAGTCGACGCTGCTCAACGCGCTGGCCGAGCGCGACGCCGCGATCGTCTCGCCGATCGCCGGCACGACGCGAGACCGGATCGAGGCGCCGATCGTCCGTGACGGCATCGCGTGGCTGCTGATCGACACCGCCGGCCTCGCCGACGCCCCCGGCGACGCCGTCGAGGCGATCGGCATCGCCCGCGCCCGCGAGGCGCTGGCGGGCGCCGACCTGACGCTGTGGCTCGGCGATGATGCCCCGCCCAAGGGCGCGCTCCATGTCCATGCCCGGGCTGACGAGGCAGGTCGCGGTGCCGGGCCCGAGGGGAGCGTCGCGGTGTCGGCGGCGACGGGGGCGGGCGTCGACTCGCTCTGGGCACGGCTCGCGTCCGCCGCGCGGCTGCTGCTGCCCCCGCCCGACCAGCTCGCGCTCAACCAGCGCCAGCGCATCCTCTGCGCCTCGGCGGCGCTGTCGCTCCACGCCGCCGCGGGCGAGACCGACCTGCTGCTGTTCGCCGAGCATCTCCGCAGCGCCCGCCGCGCCTTCGACGCGGTCACCGGCCGCGCCGATGTCGAGGCGATGCTCGACACGCTGTTCGCGCGCTTTTGTATCGGTAAATGATGTTCCACGTGGAACCCTGATGCGCTAACGCCGCTCATCATGCACTTCGATGTCATCGTGATCGGCGGCGGCCATGCCGGGACCGAGGCTGCAGCGGCCGCGGCGCGGCGCGGCGCGCGTACCGCACTGTTGAGCTTCGACCTGACGAAGCTCGGCGCGATGTCGTGCAATCCGGCGATCGGCGGGCTGGGGAAGGGGCATCTGGTCCGCGAGGTCGACGCCTTTGATGGGCTGATCGCCCGCGCCGCCGACGCCGCGGCGATCCATTACCGCATGCTCAACCGCAGCAAGGGCACTGCGGTCCAGGGCCCGCGCGTCCAGGCCGACCGCACTCGCTACGCCGCGGCGATCCAGGCGATGCTCGCCGCGCAGGCGGGGCTCGCCCTGGTCGAAGGCGAGGCCGCGGCGCTCGAAGTTGCGAACGGCGCCGTCACCGGGGTCCGCCTTGGCGATGGGCGTGTCCTGTCGGCACCTGCCGTCGTCCTCGCCACCGGCACTTTCCTCGGCGCCCGCATCTTTCGCGGCGAAGAACGCCTCGAGGGCGGCCGAATCGGCGAGCCATCGGCGCACCGCATCGCCGCCCAGCTCCGCGAACTGGCACTGCCAATGGCGCGTCTAAAGACCGGCACTCCGCCGCGTCTCGATGGCCGCACGATCGACTGGGCCCGGGTCGAAGCGCAGCCGAGCGACGCCGATCCATGGACGATGTCGCCGATGTCGGCCGGCCGGGCGTTACCCCAGCTTGCGTGCGGCATCACCCGTACCAATGCGGCGACCCACGACGCGATTCGCGCCGGGCTCGACCGCTCTCCCCTGTTCAGCGGGTCGATCGACGCGCTTGGCCCGCGCTATTGCCCGTCGATCGAGGACAAGATCCACCGCTTCGGCGACCGCGACGGCCACCAGATCTTCCTCGAGCCCGATGGGCTCGATACGCATCTGATCTACCCCAACGGCATGTCGACGTCGCTTCCGGTCGATGTCCAGGCGGCGATGGTGACCTCGATCGCCGGCCTCGAACGCGCGGCGATCGTCACCCCGGGCTATGCGGTCGAGTATGATCATATCGATCCGCGCGCGCTCGACGCGACGCTCGCCCTGCCGGCGATCCAGGGCATCTTCTGCGCCGGGCAGATCAACGGCACCACCGGTTATGAGGAGGCTGCGGGGCAAGGGCTCGTCGCCGGGGTCAACGCCGCCGCGCACGCGCTCGGGATCGCCCCGCTGATCCTCGATCGCGCGACCAGCTATCTTGGCGTCATGATCGACGATCTCGTGCTCCAGGGCGTGACCGAACCCTATCGGATGCTGACCGCCCGCGCCGAATATCGCCTGCGGCTGCGCGCCGACAATGCCGAGACCCGCCTCGGCGGGGTGGCCGAGGGACTGGGCTGCCTCGGCCCCGCGCGCCGCGAGCGGCTGGCCGATCGCGCCGAACGGCGCGCTGTGCTTGATTCGGCTTTCGGTCGCGAGGTCACCGCCAGCAAGCTCCACGCGCTTGGGGTATCGGTTGCGCAAGATGGTGCCCGCCGTCCGGCCCGCGACTGGCTCCGCTTTCCCGGCATCACGCCGCGCCACCTCGTGCCCGACCTAGACGCCGAGCCGCAACTGCTCGCCGAATATGTCGAGGACCAGCGCTACGCCCCCTATCTCGAGCGCCAGCAGGCGGAGGTCGCCCAACTCCGTTCGAACGACGCGGTGCGGATCTCCGCCGACCTCGACTTCGCGGCGATCCCTGGCCTCTCCAACGAGATGGTCGAGCGCCTCACAGCTTCGCGTCCCGCCACGCTCGGCGCGGCGTCTCGCATCCGAGGGATCACGCCGGCGGCGCTGTCTGCGATCCTTCTCCATGCGCGGCGGCGGGCAGCATGACCGAGGACGAAGCACGGCTATGGGTACGCGAGCGCTTCGGCGTTCCACGTGAAACAATGCTGGGCCGCTTTGCCAATATCCTGCGCGCCGAATCCGCCTACCAGAACCTGATTTCAGCGGCATCGTTCGATCATCTCTGGGCCCGCCACCTCGTCGATTCGGCCCAGCTTCTCCCGCTTGCCGAAGGGGCGGAGAAGGGCGACTGGATCGATGTCGGCGCTGGTGCGGGGTTTCCGGGCCTGGTCATTGCGATCCTTTCGGACCGGCGGACGGTCCTCGTCGAACCGCGCGCGAAGCGCGCCGCGTTCCTCCGCGAGGCCGCCGCGGCGCTCGATCTTGGCGCGCAGGTTGCTGTCGTGGCAAGCCGAGTCGAGGTCTACAAGCCCGCCAAACCGGCAGCGATCGTCTCCGCGCGCGCTGTTGCCGCGCTGCCCAGCCTGTTTCAGTCCACAATTCACTGCACCGATTCATCCACAGTCTGGCTGCTTCCCAAAGGCCAGAATGCGCATTCGGAGGTGGAAGCGGCGCGCCACGCGTGGCAGGGTGTGTTTCACGTGGAACCAAGCATTACCCAACCGGAGTCCGGCATCGTGGTCGCGCGGGAAGTACGCCCCAAATGATCTGTATCGCCATCGCCAACCAGAAGGGCGGGGTCGGCAAGACCACGACCGCGATCAATGTCGGCACCGCGCTTGCCGCGATCGGCAAGCGGGTGCTGCTGATCGATCTCGATCCGCAAGGCAATTGCTCGACCGGGCTGGGCATCTCACGCGCCGACCGCGAGCATTCGTCGTACGATCTGCTCGTCACCGACGATATCGCGCTCGAGGATGTCGCGATCCCGACGCGGGTGCCTCGGCTCGACATCGTGCCCGCAACGCAGGACCTTTCTGGCGCGGAGATCGAGCTGATCGAGTTCGACGCGCGCACCCACCGGCTCAGCGCAGCGCTCGACCGCGGGGCCGAGAAGCGCTGGGACGTCATCCTGATCGACTGCCCGCCGTCGCTCGGGCTATTGACGATCAACGCGATGGTTGCCGCCAATGCGCTGCTGGTGCCGCTGCAGTGCGAATTCTTCGCGCTCGAGGGATTGAGCCAGCTGCTCAACACCGTCGAACGCATCCGCAGCCGCTTCAATCCCGGCCTGTCGATCCTCGGCGTCGTCCTCACCATGTATGACCGCCGCAACCGTCTGACCGACCAGGTTTCCGACGATGTTCGCGCGGTGCTCGGCCGCGTCGTGTTCGAGACGGTGATCCCGCGCAACGTCCGCCTGTCGGAAGCGCCGAGCCACGGGCTGCCTGCGCTCATCTACGACTATAAATGCGCCGGCTCCGAAGCCTATATCGCGCTCGCCCGCGAAGTGATCGAGCGCCTGCCCAAGCACAAGAAAGCCGCATGACCGACGAAACCCCTGCCGCCGCCACGCCTGCCCGCAAGGGCCGCCCCGGCCTCGGCCGCGGGCTCAGCTCGCTGCTCGGCGACAATATCCGCGAGGAGCCGCTCGACGGATCGGCCGAAAGCGTCAAGCACGGCATCCGCATGCTGCCGGTCAGCTCGCTCACCCCGCACCCCGATCAGCCGCGCCGCCATTTCGACGAGGACGCGCTCGACGAGCTCGCCAAGTCGATCGCCGCACGTGGGATGATCCAGCCGATCTTCGCGCGGCCGCACGGCAAGGACTATCAGATCGTCGCGGGCGAGCGCCGGTGGCGCGCCGCCCAGCGCGCCCGGCTCCACGAGGTCCCGGTGGTCATTCGCGAGCTCAGCGACGTCGAGACGCTCGAGATCGCGCTGATCGAGAATATCCAGCGCCAGGATCTCAACGCGATCGAAGAGGCCGAGGGCTATGCCCGCCTCATCAAGGAGTTCGGCCATACCCAGGAGGTGCTCGGCCGCATCGTCCACAAGTCGCGCAGCCACGTCGCCAATCTGCTCCGCCTGCTCGACTTGCCGGCCGGGGTCCGCCAACTGCTCCTCGAGGGCGCGATCGAGATGGGCCATGCCCGCGCGCTGATCGGGGCTCCCGATGCCGACAAGCTCGCCCGACTGATCGCCGACAAGGGGCTTTCGGTCCGCGAGGCCGAGAAGATGGCGCGCCAGGCCAAGCCGTCGAAGCGCAAGGAGGGCAATGGCCGCGATACCGATATCGCCGCGCTCGAGCGACATCTTGGCGACGTACTCGGCCTCAACGTCCGCATCGCGCACGGGCCCAAGGGCGGCAGCCTGACGCTCGCCTATTCGACGCTCGACCAGCTGGACATGCTCTGCCAGCGCCTGAGTGGCGAACGGATCTAGCGGTTCTGCCGCGCCGCCTGGCGGGCAATCGCGACGCATTCGGCCTCGGCCAGAATTTCCCCGGCGCTGCCCGAGCGCATCATCCCGCGCTCGGCCTCGCGCACCCGGTCGACCGCGCGCGCCAGCTGCGCCGCGTTCCAGCGCCGCAGCGCCCGCGCAGTCGCGCCTTTTTCCCTGAAGAATATCCGATGTTTCTCAATGACATCGTCGATGGTTGCGCCCGCTTCGACTTCGCCGCGCAGCTCGGCCAGCGTCAGCAGCCGCCGCGATAGCGTCCGCAGCAGCGGGATTGCCATCCCGTCGCCGATCCGCGCCAGCTCGGCGCCGATCTCGGCCACCCGCCCGTCGATCACGGCCTCGATCGCCGCGAACATCTCCGAATCGCCGAGATCCGCGCCGATCGCGTCGAGCGCGCGGCCGTCGGCGTCGTGCGGCCGCTCGGGCGCGGCGTCGAGGTAAAGCGCCAATTTTTCGATCTCGCGGGTCAGAATCGCGCGATCGCCGCCGCACGCTGCCGCCAGCCGCTGCGGCACGTCGCCGATGAGCCTGAGGCCATGCTCGCGCGCGATCGCCTGGACCAGCCGCGCCGCGTCGATCCCCTCGGGGACGTAGCAGGCGTGCGCCATCGCCAGCGGCGACGCGATCGCCAGCTTGACCAGCTTGCCGCTCGCCTTGAGGCCCGGCCCGATCGCCACCACCGGATTGCCGGCACGCTCGGCGGCGAGCAGCAGGGTGATCGCCTCGACGGCATATTCGTCGGTCCCGGTGATTCGGATCAGCCGCGCGCCGCCGAACAGCGACATCGACGCCGCTTCGTCGGCCAATTGCCCCGGCGACGACCGCAGGGTCTTCGAGTCGAGGTCGATTCGTTCAGCATCGGGGCCGAGCGCGCGCGCCAGCCGCGCGGCGAGCTCGTTTGCCCCCGATTCGTCGGGTCCGTGGAGCAGATAGAGGCGGGTATCAGGCTTGGGGGCGTCGAGCGCCGCGCGGATCTGCGCCGCGCTCGCCTTCATTGCGCGGTCGCGGGCGTCGTCGGATCCTGGGCCGGCCTCGGATTCTGGGCGAACCGGGCGACCCGCGCGACGATCTGATCGGCGACGATGTCGGAGAGCCGCTCAAGCGCGGTCCGCTCGGCGGCGATCGTCGCATATTCGGAGCCGACCACGTCGATGCCGGCGTCGGACCCCGCAGTGGCGTCGAGCACCACCGATCCGGTCGACAGCTCGATCAGCTGGTAGCGCGCGCGCAGCGTTCGCCGCTCGCGCGCGACCGAATCGTCGCGCCGCACGCCGAGGCCGGCGATGCGGTCGTCGAGCCGCACGTCGAGCCGGTAGCGCGGCGCCGCGCTCTGCCCGGTGACGAGCCGGTCGCGCAGCGCATTGGCGACCAGCCAGCCCGACTGGCCCTCGATCGGCGCGACCTCGACCGCCGCCAGCGTCGATTGCACCGGTCCGTTGACCCCGCCGCCGTACAGCGGCTGCAGCCCGCAGCCCGAAAGCGCGACGGGGAGCGCACAGGCGCCGAGCAGAAGCCCCAGGCGCCTCATGCGACGAGATTGACCAGCCGGTCGGGTACGACGATCACCTTGCGGGGCGCCTTTCCTTCGAGCACGCGCACGACATTGGCCGAAGCCAGCGCCGCCGCTTCCACCGCTTCGCGCGGGGTGCCCTTGGGCAGTACCAGCGTATCGCGCAGCTTGCCATTCACTTGCACGGCGATCGTCACCTCGTCATCGACCAGCAGCGCCGGATCCACTTCGGGCCAGGGCGCGTCGGCGATCAGGCCGTCATTCCCCGTCTTCGCCCAGACTTCCTCGGCCAGATGCGGAACCATCGGCGCGACGATAAGTGCCAGCGTGCGGATCGCGGCGGTGCGCGAGGCCGAAGGCGCGGCACGCTCGACGGCGTTGACCAGCTCGTAGAGCTTGGCGACCGCCTTGTTGAAGGTCAGCGCCTCGATATCGACCGCGACTCCTGCGATCGTGCGGTGCAGCTTCTTGTCGAGCGCCGGATCGGACCCTTGCGCCTCCTCCAGCCCGTCGAACAGCCGCCACAGCCGCTGGACGAACCGCCACGCGCCTTCGATCCCGCTCTCGCTCCATTCGAGGTCGCGCTCTGGTGGCGAATCGGAAAGCATGAACCAGCGCACTGCGTCGGCGCCGTACTGGTCGACGATTCCGGTCGGATCGACGGTGTTCTTCTTCGATTTCGACATCTTCTCGATGCGGCCGACCGTCGCCGGACGATCGGTGCCCGCAATGAAGGGCTTGCCGTCGCGCCACTCGAGCTCCTCGGGCGAGAGCCAGTTGACGCGCTCGCCCGCCTCCTCGTGAGTTACGAATGAATAGGTCTCGTGCGTCACCATCCCCTGAGTAAACAGCCCGGCGAACGGCTCGGCGACGTCGAGCATCCCCATATGGCTCAAGGCCCGCGTCCAGAACCGCGCGTAGAGCAGGTGCAGGATCGCATGCTCGACTCCGCCGATATATTGCGCGACCGGCAGCCACTGCTCGGCCACCGCCTTGTCGAACGGCTTGTCCCTGGGCTGGCTGGCGAAGCGGATGAAGTACCAGGACGAATCGACGAAGGTATCGAGCGTGTCGGTCTCGCGTCGGCCGGGGCCCCCGCAGCCTGGGCAGTCGACATGCTTCCAGGTCGGGTGCCGGTCGAGCGGATTGCCCGGAATGTCGAAGCGAATGTCTTCGGGCAGCACCACCGGCAGCTGGTCGCGCGGCACCGGGACCACGCCGCAGGCGTCGCAATGGATCACCGGGATCGGGGTGCCCCAATAGCGCTGGCGGCTGACGCCCCAGTCGCGCAAACGCCACACGGTCTGGCCTTCGCCCCAAAAACCCTCTTCGGCGCGGCGTATGACTTCGCGCTTGGCGTCGGCGACATCCATCCCATCGAGAAAGTGCGAATTAACCAGCGTACCGGGCCCGGTATAGGCTTCGGACTCGGTGAATTCGGCGTCGGTCTTGTCGCCGTCCGACACGACGCGCTGCATATCCAGGCCGTATTTGGCCGCGAATTCGAAATCGCGCTGGTCGTGCGCCGGCACGCCGAACACCGCGCCCGTACCATAGTCCATCAGCACGAAATTGGCGATGTAGACCGGCAGGGTCCAGTTTGAGTCGAATGGGTGCACCACCCCCTTGCCCGTTTCGTACCCCAGCTTTTCCTGCGTATCGAGCTCGGCCGCAGTGGTGCCGCCCTGCTTGCAACGTTCGATGAACGCGGCCGCTTCGGGCTCCTTTGCCGCGACTTCCTGCGCCAGCGGATGATCGACCGAAATCGCGACGAAGCTTGCGCCGAAGATCGTGTCGGGCCGGGTCGTATAGACCTCGATCTCCGGCTCCTCGCCGACCGTAAAGCTATCGTCCGCAAAGTGGCGGGCGTGCAACGCCGCGGTTTGCTTGATCTTGAACCTGAACTGCAGCCCCTCGCTCTTGCCGATCCAGTTCTCCTGCATCAGCTTGACCTTGTCGGGCCAATGCTCGAGCGCCTTGACGCCCTCGAGCAATTCGTCGGCGAACTGCGTGATCTTCAGGAACCACTGGCTCAGCTTGCGCCGCTCGATCAGCGCCCCCGAACGCCAGCCGCGCCCGTCGATCACTTGCTCGTTGGCGAGCACGGTCATGTCGACCGGGTCCCAGTTGACCGCCGATTCCTTGCGATAGACCAGCCCCGCCGCCATCAGGTCGAGGAACAGCGCCTGCTCGTGCCCGTAATAGTCGGGCTCGCACGTCGCCAGCTCGCGGGTCCAGTCGAGCGCGAAGCCCAGCCGCTTGAGCTGCGCCTTCATCGTCGCGATGTTCTGGCGGGTCCAGCCGCCGGGATGGACGCCCTTCTCCATCGCCGCATTCTCGGCGGGCATGCCGAACGCGTCCCAGCCCATCGGGTGGAGCACTTCCATGCCCTGCATTCGGCGGAAGCGCGCGAGCACGTCGCCCATCGTGTAGTTGCGGACATGCCCCATATGGATGCGCCCCGAAGGATAGGGGAACATCTCGAGGACATAGGTCTTGGGCTTGGGCGAATCGTCGCGCGCGGCGAAGGTCTTGCGGTCGTCCCACACCTTCTGCCACGCGGCGTCCGCTTTCAGCGCATTGAAGCGCGACGCCATGATGTCTCTTTCTGTCTAGTCGGTTTTGATCGCGGAGCGGCGGAGATCGCGGGCGCGGGTAAGGATGATGTCCTCGAGCTTCTGCACCGTCGCCGCCTGCACCGGCGCGGTCACCCAGGCGCCGTTGCGGTTGACTTCGCGCAGCGAAGCGACGCGCAGCGCATCGGCGCGCAGATCCTGGTCGAGGATGGTGACGGTTACCTTCATCCGCTCGGTCGGGACATTGGGGTTCACATACCAGTCGGTGACGATCACGCCGCCGTTCGAATCGGTCTGGAGCAGCGGCATGAAGCTCAGCGTGTCGAGGCTCGCGCGCCACAGATAGGCATTGACGCCGATCGTCGTCACCTTCGAAGCGGCGATGTCGGTGACGGGGCGGGCGTCGCCACGGCCGCAGGCGGCGGTCGACAGGACGAGCGACCCCAGGATCGCGGTGCGCAACAGGCGGTTCATGCAGACATTCCTAGGCAGACAGGGCAAGTCGAGCATCTATAGAGGCTCGTGTGGCGGGAGCAAGGCGGCGAAGCGGTTGATGGCTCGGGGGCGATTCTGTGGGTCCCGGGCAACACTGTCGGGAAAAATTCTAACTGCGGTGGAACCTTGGTTCCGAATCATGGTACCGCTACCTAACTAAGAGGGATGAAAATGCGACTCGCGCGCTGGATGGGGGGAATTGGACTGGGGACGCTCGTCGTCGCCGGCCTTTTCGTCGCGCCCGCGCTCCAGGCGCAGGATCGCCCGGTCGCCCGGCTCGCCGCCAAGCGCGCGCCGGCGATGAGCGGCGGAATTGGCGTGTTCACGCCCGCCGCCGCCGATCCCAAGCTTGCCGCGGTGCTCGCACGCAGCGGGCTGCCGGAGAGCGGCTTCCGTTTCACCCCGTCCGAATCGCGCCGCGGCGGCAGCCGCGCGGTCACCGTCGCGGTCCGCGCCAGCTCGACTCGTGCGGTCGCCAGCAATGCCCGCACCGCCGCCGCGCCGGCCACGCTCAGCCTCGCGCCGATCGCCTATAATCTCGGCGTGTCGGTCGGCTGGAAGCGCTTCGCCGTCTCGGGCGACGTCACGCGCGTCGATCTGGTCAACCAGCCGGGCAGCCGCGAGCGCGCCGATGTCGGCGTCAGCTATTCGGGCAAGCGCGTCGCCGGCCGCGTCTCCGCCGTTACCGATCGTCCGCTGGCGAACACGCCGGCGCTGATCGGCGACAAGCCGAGCTATTCGATCGATGTCGGCGGCAGCTATTCGCTGACCCGCAACCTCGATGTGACCGCGGGCGTGCGCTACAAGAGCGAGCGCGAGCGCCTGCCGCAGCTCACCGACACCCGCCGCGACAGCCAGGCGGTCTATGTCGGAACCGCCTTCCGCTTCTAAAGCCAGGCGTCGATCGCGGCCCAGCCGCTTGCCCCCAGCCCCCGAAGTCGCCGGCCGCGCTTCGCGTCCATCCCGCCCAGCGCGATCACCGGTACGCCGAGCTCGCGCGCCATCAGCCCGAACCGGACCGGCCCCAGCGCCCGCGCGCCCGGGTGCGATCGCGTCGCGAACACCGGCGAGACGAACACCGCATCCGCCCCGCGCCGCGCCGCCGCAACGGCCTCGCGCCGCGAATGCGCCGACTCTGTCCTCAGCCTGGTGCGCGCACCTCCGCGTCCGTTGTGAACGCCTGCATGCGCAAACCCCTGATTCCCCCCGGCAATCACGAGAGTCAGATTCTTCTTGCGCGCCACCTTCGCGACCCTCCGGATAAGGAACCGCCTGGTCCGGGGATCGAGCCCGTAATGCCGGACCACCACTCCCGCGCCCCGCGGCAGCCGGTCGAGCGCCGCCCACAGCTCCTCGCCCATCCGCGCGTCGGTCATCAGCCAGATGGCGGGAATCGGGGGGTGGCGGCGGCGCATCCCCCTGCCTATAGCGGCGCGCATGCCCACAGACGATGCCAGCGCGCGGATCGAATCGGTCCGGAACCGGATCGCCCGCGCCGCCGCGCTGGCGGGCCGCGATCCCGCCGCGGTGGAACTCATCGCCATCTCCAAGACCCACGACGCCGAGGCCATCCGCCCGCTGATCGCCGCCGGCCAGCGCGTCTTCGGCGAGAACCGCGTCCAGGAAGCCGCCGCCAAATGGCCTGCGCTCCGCGACGAGACTGCGGGCGTAAAGCTCCACCTCGTCGGCCAGCTCCAGTCGAACAAGGCCGGGGAAGCGATCGCGCTGTTCGATGCGATCCATTCGCTCGACCGCCCCTCGCTCGCCGAGGCCCTTGCCAAGGCCATGGAAAGCCAGGGCAAACGCCCCGACTGCTTCGTCCAGGTCAACATCGGCAACGAGCCGCAAAAGGGCGGCTGCCCGATCGAGGCGCTCCCCGCGCTGCTCGCCCAGGCCCGCACCCTCGGCCTGCCGGTGGCGGGCCTGATGTGCGTCCCCCCGCTCGATCTCGAAGCTGCGCCATATTTCGCGCTGCTGGCGAAACTCGCCCGTGATTTCGGGCTCGCCGGCCTGTCGATAGGCATGTCGAGTGATTTCGAGACCGCGGTGACGATCGGCGCCACCCATGTCCGCGTCGGCACCGCGCTGTTCGGCGGCCGCGGGTGAGATTCGACGATGGCATCGAAGGGCATCAGCCCCCCGGACTGCTGACCACACGATTCGATGCCATCATCTTCGATTTCGACGGGGTGCTGCTCGAAAGCGAATATGCCGGAAACCGCCAGATCGCCGACTATCTCACCGGCATCGGCCATCCGACCAGCCCCGAGCAATCGATGGCCAATTTCATGGGATTGGCAGGCCCCGACTTCCACGCCGCGATCGAGCGCTGGATCGGCCGCCCGATCCCCGACGATTTCCACGCCGCGCGCGAGGCCGAGGATTTGCGCGCGCTCGAGGAGGGCCTGGAGGAAGTCGCCGGCGCGGTCGCCTTCGTCCGCAGCCTCCCCGACTTGCTCCCTCGCGCGGTGGCCTCGTCGAGCTCGATGCGCTGGATCACGCGCCATCTCGACCATCTCGGCATCCGCGATGCGTTCGGCGCGATGATCTTCAGCGGCCGCGAGCATGTCACCCGCGGCAAGCCCGCCCCCGACCTCTATCTCCACGCCGCCGCCGCGCTCGGAGTCGACATCCGCAAGACGGTGATCCTCGAAGATTCCCCCGTCGGCGTCACCGGCGCGGTCGCCTCGGGCGCGCATGTCATCGGCCTGTGCGCGGGCAGCCACTGCGCCTCCGGCCATGCCGATCGCCTCCGCGCGCTGGGCGTGCTGGATATCGCGCACGATTTCGACGAGGCCGCGCGGCTGATCGCCTAGGCGCGTCCGCCGCTTGCCGCGCTGCGGAAGTTTAGGAAGTTGAGGGCACGCCCCCCATGCATTTCCCTCCACCGCGAGACGGCGCAGGCAGAGGATCGGACCGAAGGATGCGACACGGGTCGAGCATGGACGGAACATAAAAAGAACAAATCCAACATCGCAAGCCGGAAGCCTTGGCTAAAGCTGATGCCCCGTCCGGTCGCGCTTGGTGGCGAGGTAGCGTTCGTTGTGCGGGTTGGGGGGCAGATTGTGGGGGACGCGTTCGGTCACGGTGATGCCTGAGGCCTCGAGGGCGGCGACCTTGTCGGGATTGTTGGTCAGCAGCCGGATCGCGCGCTGTCCGAGCAGCTTGAGCATCCGCCCGGCGATCGCGAAGTTGCGCGAATCGACGGCGAATCCCAGCCGCGTATTGGCGTCGACGGTGTCGAAGCCCTGGTCCTGCAGCGCATAGGCGCGCAGCTTGTTGATCAGGCCGATCCCGCGTCCCTCCTGCCTGAGATAGAGCAGGATTCCCCAGCCACTGGCACGAATCGCGCCGATCGCCGCCTGGAGCTGCGGCCCGCAATCGCATTTCAGGCTGCCGAGCACGTCGCCGGTCAGGCACTCGCTGTGGAGCCGCACCAAAGGCGGGCGACCGTCGGGGGCGCCGATCAGCAGCGCGACATGCTCGCCGGGCATCTCGTCGGTGCGGAAGGCGATGATCTCGGCATCCTCGGCGCCCGCCACCGGCAGCCGCGCGCGCGCGACGATGCGCAGCCGGTCGGCGTCCTCGTGCGCGTCGATATCGGCGGGCGAAATGCCGGGTTCGGCGCCCGGCCTGACGAAAAAGGCCGGCAGCAGCCCCGCGATTCGCGCCAGCCGGAGCGCCGCCTGCGCCGCCTCGGGCTCCTCGACCGGAATCGCGCGGAACGGCCCCTTCATCGGTGTCGCGAGATCGAACTGCGGATCGGCGAGCGCGGTCGCGGTGTCGAAATCGAGCCACGGCGCGCGCGCGACCAGTACCGGCCGGTCGGCCGCGGCGGCGTCGATCTGGTTGGTGAGCTTGAGCGTCGCCGCGCGCCCCGTCGACAGCAGCAGCGGCGCCTCGCCCTCGGGGTCGAATGCCGCCAGCCGCTCGCGGTCCGCGGTCTCGACCGCCAACAAGGTGAGCGCGCCCACCGTTACCGGCCATCCGCGCCGCAGCGCATCGATGGCGCGGGCAACTTTGTGCGCATCTGGGCGCGGATCGCTCAAAAGTCGAACTCGGTGACGATCGGCACATGGTCCGACGGCTTGAGCCACGAGCGGCACGGCTCGCACACCCGGTGCGCCACTGCCTTGGCAGCGATCGCCGGGCTCGCCCACATGTGATCGAGCCGCCGCCCGCGGTCCGAGGCTTCCCAGTCCTTGGCGCGGTAGCTCCACCAGGTGAAGCAGCGCTCGGGGGCGGGGATGAACTTGCGGCCGAGGTCGACCCAGCCGTGCGCCGCCTGCAGCCGCGCCAGCGCCGCGACTTCGACGGGCGTATGGCTGACCACGTCGAGCAGCTGCTTGTGGCTCCATACATCGCATTCGAGCGGGGCGATGTTGAAGTCGCCGGTCAGGATCGTCGGCACGTCGAGCTGCGCCGACCATTCGGTCATTCGCTCGACGAAGTCGAGCTTCTGGCCGAATTTCGGGTTCACGTCGCGATTCGGGATATCGCCGCCGGCGGGAACATAGACATTCTCGAGCCGGACGCCGCCCGGCAGCCGGACCCCGACATGGCGCGCCTCGCCATTGGCCTGCCAGTCGAGCCGGTCGTCCTCGACCACCGGCACGCGGGCGATGATCGCGACGCCATGGTGCATCTTCTGCCCGTGGATGATGACGTGATCATAGCCGAGCTTCCTGAACGGCGCGGCGGGGAAATCGCCGTCGATCACCTTGGTTTCCTGCAGGCACAGGATGTCGGGCGCTTCCTCGCGGAGGAATTGCTGGACGATGTCGATCCGGAAGCGGACGGAGTTGATGTTCCACGAGGCGATCTTCATCGCTGCGATGTAGCGGTTTTGGCTCGCGGTGCCAGCCCGGGCTGGCCACCGACCGCCATGGCCGCTTCCGAGCCGGTTGCCTGGGTTTGATCGCTAGAGCGGATACACGTCCGCAGCTTGATCGATGTAGAACGCGGCGTTGTTCTGGCTGCACCACGCTTCCAACTCGACCTTCAACCTTGGCCAGAGTGAGATTGCCCAACCGGGTGCACGACGCCGCCATTCCGCCTCGGTCGGCAGGTAGGCCGACAACACGCCCATAGGTAATTCGAGCACAAAAGAACCGCCGCTTGCGGTGACCACCAACTCCTCCTTCCAACGCGGCTGAAAGTGAAAGAGGCGTTCTGGCATGCGCGGGTGGGTATTGTGGTTCACCAGGCTGCGCAACGGCGGCAATCCAGCAGGGGCAGACGTTGTCGCTGAGCTTGCAACACAGTCTGCAAACAGAAAGGCCCTCGCTCCGGGGGCATTGGAGCGAGGGCCGACCTGGCGTTCGTCACGCAGGCAGGATGGGAGCCCATACCGGGCAACAGGGGGAAAATCCCGGGTTAGAAACCCCCATCCGCACTTACTGTCTTAGTCGGCTAAACCTGTCGCCAACATGAATGAAATTAACGATTGGGGCGGGCTTTCGGGCGCGGGTCGTTCCAGCGGAACGTTCCGTCGGACACCGCCGCGTTGAAGCGCTGGTTCGACAGCCGGATTGTGGTGCGGTTGTTCTGCGAATCGAGCGCCACCCAGCCCTGGAGCATCAGCCCCGCCGGGCCGGCGGCGCTCCGCTGGAAGATCAGCGTGATCCGGCCATATTCGGGATGGCGCGAATCATGGACCTCGATCGAGACGATTCCCGGATTCTGGGTCTGCACCAGCCGCGCGAACTTGGTGATATCGCGCTTGGGGTTGAGCAGCACGGCGAGCGGCGAGTTGCCGATCGGCCAGCGCTCGACCTGCTTGACCTGGTAATCGATGAAATAGAGCGAGCTGCCGTCGGCGACGATCAGCTGGGGCACGCCCTTCTCATACTGGAAGCGGATCTTGCCGGGGCGCTTGAGCGTCATCGTGCCGTTGAGCACCCGCCCGTTGCGGTCGGTCTGGGCGAAGCCGGCGGTCATGCTGGTCACGCTCTGGAGATGCTGCTGGACCAGCGCGAGATCGCTCTCGGCCGGTGCGGCGGAGATCAGCATCGGCGCGGCGATTGCGACGGTCAGCGTAAGGGGCATTCGAAACACGTGCTTCTCCAAATTCATTGGGGTGGCCGCTAGCGGGTGCGGCTTGAATGCCCCGTGAACCGGCCGGGACCGTAAATGATCCGCTTCAACGCCGTCAGTACAAGCGCATCACGGCATGGCCATCGCGTGTAATCGACAAATCGCCGGCGCCCAACACGTCCATTCCGATCAGCAATGGGTAGCTGAAACCTCGCTGAAGCTCGAACCCGAGAATTTGCTCTTCCATAACAAACGGTTGCTGCTGGTCTGGTACGAAGTCAGGATCGCGATAGTCGCCGCAGACGAAGCCGACGCGCAGAAGATACTCACTCGCCATAATCATGCCGTTGGCGGTATGGACACGGCGCTGGCCTTTAGGCCGGAGCATCATCTCCTCGGCCAAGTCCTGTCGAATGCCGGTGCTTGTCGCACCCGTATCGAGCAGACCGGTCGTTCTAAGCGTGAGATTGGGATTGGGCGCGTTCGGCGGCGCGATGACGACGACGGGGAGCAGCAGGCATTTTCGATCGTGGCGCCATTCAATCAGCGGCATTGGCGTACAGGCCGAGCTCAACGGGCTCGTCCGTAACCTGCTGAATCGAATAGAGGCCGTCAGCAAACTGCGCCGCCCCGGCCGCATCGGCCGCACCGGGCCTGTCGAAAAACGCTACAACCGCTCCGTGCCTGAGGAGAGCGAAACGATTCCGCTGCATCGGAAGGATTGCTGCCAAGGTGCGCTGAAACGCGTCAAAGTTGCGGGCGATCTCCGCGCGTAATTCCAAGACTTCCATCTTCTCAGCATAGCCTAACGTGCGATGAAATGATTCCACCGTGCGATGAACCGACTCGAAAACGAGTCCAGCCGTTGAATCACAGCGGCCGCCCGTCGGTGTCCATCAGCACTTCGCGGCGGCCGACATGGTCGGGTTTCGATACCAGTCCGTCGCGTTCCATCCGCTCGATCAGCCGCGCCGCGCTGTTGTAGCCGACGCGGAGCTGGCGCTGGAGCCATGAGGTCGAGGCCTTCTGGCTTTCGGCGACCAATTGCGCGGCGCGGCGGTAGAGCTGCTCCTCGGGGCCGTCATCCTCGGGCGCGCCGTCGAGCGAGAAGCCGCCATCCTCGGGCTCCTCGGTGACCGCGGCGATATAGTCGGGGGCGCCCTGGCCGCGCCAGAAATCGGCGACCGCCATCACTTCCTCGTCGCTGACGAAAGGGCCGTGGACGCGGGTGATCTGCTTGCCGCCGGGCATGTAGAGCATGTCGCCCTTGCCGAGCAGCTGCTCGGCGCCCTGCTCGCCGAGGATCGTGCGCGAATCGATCTTCGATGTGACGTGGAAGCTGATCCGCGTCGGCAGGTTGGCCTTGATCACCCCGGTGATGACGTCGACCGACGGGCGCTGGGTCGCCATGATCAAGTGGATTCCCGCCGCGCGCGCCTTTTGCGCGAGGCGCTGGATCAGGAACTCGACTTCCTTGCCCGCGGTCATCATCAGGTCGGCGAGCTCGTCGACGATCACCACGATCTGCGGCAGCACGTCGTATTCGAGCTTTTCCTCCTCGTACATCGGCGCGCCGGTGTCGGGGTGATAGCCGGTCTGCACTTTTCGGCCCAAAGGCTGCCCCTTGGCCTTCGCGCCGCGCACCTTGTCGTTGAAGCCGGCAAGGCTGCGCACGCCCACGGACGACATCTGGCGGTAACGATCTTCCATCGTCTCGACCGCCCATTTCAGCGCGCGCACCGCCTTGGCGGGATCGGTGACGACCGGCGACAACAGGTGCGGGATGTCGTCGTACATGCTCAGTTCGAGCATCTTCGGATCGATCATGATCATCCGGCACTGGTCGGGCCGCAGCCGGTAGAGCAGCGACAGGATCATGCAGTTGAGGCCGACCGACTTGCCCGAACCGGTCGTGCCGGCGACGAGCAGATGCGGCATCGGCGCCAGATCGGCGATGACCGGGTCGCCGGCGATGTTCTTGCCCAGCACCAGCGGCAGCGAGGCCGACTGGTCGTCGAAGCTCTGCGATCCGATCAGTTCGTGCAGCCCGACCGTCTCGCGCCGCACATTGGGCAGTTCGATGCCGATCACGGTGCGCCCCGGGATGGTCGCGACGCGCGCCGAGATCGCCGACATGTTGCGCGCGATATCGTCGGCGAGCTGGATCACCCGGCTCGCCTTGATGCCGCTGGCGGGCTCGAGCTCGTACATCGTCACCACCGGCCCGGGGCGAACCTCGACGATCTGGCCCTTCACATGGAAATCGTCGAGCACGCTCTCGAGCAGCCGTGCGTTGCGTTCGAGCGCGGCCTTGTCGATCGCGGCGTTGGCGTTGGCGGGCGCGGCCTTGAGCAGGTCCAGCGGCGGCAATTTGTACGAATCGCGGAAATCGAGCGAGGTCTGGGCCGGGGGGCGGGTGCGTGCGGGCGAAGGCGCGATCTGGCGGTCGGCGATCACCGGGCCGGGGCGGGCATCGGGCTGCGCGACCTTGCGCGGCTGCGGCCTGGGCGGCGCCTCGAGCAGCTTGGGCGGGCCGTCGTCATCGCCCTTGCCCTTGAACGGCAGCGGCGGCAGGCTCCAGTTGCGCTCGGGCAGGCGGAAATCGAGCGAGCGGAGGAACAGGAACAGTCCGCCCGCGCCGATCAGCAGCGCCAGCCCGCGCCCGATCCACAGCGCCGCGCCTTCGTTGCCGATGAACGCCAGCGCCCAGCGCAGCCCCGCGGCGAGCGCGAGCCCCGCGAGCCCGGCGCGCCCCGCCGGCAGCGTCGAATCGAACGGCACGAACGCCAGCGCCGCGCCGAGCAGCACCGCGCCGATCACCGCGCCGCGCAGCATCCTGCCCCAGCCGCTGACCGGCCGGTCCTGCCACAGCCGGTTTGCGGCGATCAGCCCGACCGGCATCACCATCCACACCGGCGCGCCGAGCAGCGAGAAGAGGATGTCCGCCATCCACGCGCCGAACGGCCCCATCAGGTTGCGCGCGGGGCCGCCCGCGGCGGTGTTGAGCGAGGGATCCTGCGCATGGAAGCTCGCCAGCGCCAGCGACAGCACCAGCACGCCCAGGAACAACAGGCTGCCGCCGATCAGCGCACCGCTGCGGCGCGCGCCGGCCTTCATCGTGTCGCGCCACAGCGGCGCCTTTGCCCGGGACGCCATCGCCCAGCCTCCGCAATTTCAGGGGGTGCAGGCAGAGTCATCGCGCGTGGCGAGTCCCGCGTCAAGATGGACCTGTTTTGTACCGGTGGCGCGACCCCGGCTTTGTGCTAGTGCCCGGGCCATGGATCGCGCGCCCGATCAAGCAGATGTCCTCATCCTCGGCGGCGGGCTGGTCGGCAGCGCGCTCGCGGTCGCGCTCGATGCGCATGGCCTGTCGGCGATCGTCGTCGACCCCGCCGATCCCGCGACGATCCTCGCCGCCGGGTTCGACGGGCGCGCCTCGGCGATCGCCAGCGCGCCCTACCGGATGTTCGAGGCGATCGGCGTCGCCTCCGCCCTTGCCGGCAAGGGCTGCCCGATCCAGGGCATCCGCGTCTCCGACGGCCTCGCCCCCGGCGCGCTCGATTTCGAGCCCGATGCCGATAGCGGCGCGCTCGGCTATATGTTCGAGAACCGCAATTTGCGCCGAGCGCTGCTCGAGGCCGCGCAGGCCGCGCCGCGCGTCGATCTCCGGATGCGGACCCGCGCGGTTTCGGTCGACCGCGGGCCGAACGGCGTCGTCGCCACGCTTGATTCGGGCGCCACCGTCCGCGCCCCGCTGCTGATCGCCGCCGAGGGCCGCAATTCGCCGACCCGCGAGGCCGCCGGGCTCAGGGTGGCGCGCTGGACCTATGATCACGCCGCGATGGTGGTCTCGCTCCATCACGAACGCTCCCACGAGAACATCGCCTATGAAATCTTCTACCCCGAAGGTCCGTTCGCGATCCTGCCTCTGGTCGACGATGAAGACGGCCACCGCTCGGCGATCGTCTGGACGGTCAAGGCGGGGCACGCTCCGGCGATGCTCGCGCTCTCGGACCGCGCCTATCTGCATGAGGCCGAGAAGCGGATGGGCGGTTTCCTCGGCACGCTGAGCCATCTGACCCCGCGCTTCAGCCACCCGCTCGGCTTCCACCATGCTGCCTGGATCACCGGCGAGCGGCTGGCTTTGGTCGGCGACGCCGCGCACGGCATCCATCCGATCGCCGGGCAGGGCGTCAATGTCGGCTTCCGCGACGTCGCGACGCTGGTCGAGGTGCTGGTCGACGGCCGGCGCCTCGGGCTCGATCTCGGCGATCCGCAACTGCTCGCGCGCTACCAGCGCTGGCGCGGGCTCGACACCTTCATGGTCGCCGCTGCCACCGACGGGCTGACCCGGCTGTTCGGCGTGCCGGGCAGGACCGCGTCGGCGGTGCGCCGCTTCGGCCTGTCGACGGTCCAGAAGCTGCCCCCGCTCAAGCGCGCCTTCATGGCCGAGGCGCGAGGCGAATCGGGCGACGTGCCGAAGCTGCTGCAGGGGCTGACGGTCTAGACGGAGACAATCGATGCTGAAGACTTGGCTGCTCGCCGTCGTCCTGCTCGCCGCCGGCCCGGCCTGGGCCGATACCACTGCCGTCTACAAATCGCCGAGGCTGGGCGGCGAGATGACCATCGAGATCGCCGCCAACGGCGATGTCCGAGCGACGACCGGCACCCGCGGCGACTATGTGATCCTGCGCGGCGGCGAGGTCTATATGGTGTTCTTCACCGACAAGGGCCCGGTGGTCGACCGGATGAGCGACGTCGGCGCAGCGATGGCGGACTGGGTGCGCGACAAGATGCCCGAATTCGGCAAGATGCCCGACGGCGAGTTTCCGGACGACAAGATGATCGACGGCGGCGTCGTGACGGTCAATGGCCGGGCGGGGAAGGTCTGGTACCTTGGCCTGGGCGGCGGCCAGCCTTCGGCCGATTTTTCGATCGTCATCAGCACCGATCCCGCGCTCGCCGATATCGGCACGGCGATGGTGCGGCAGACCGAGGCGTCGATGCTGATGATGCGGCAGGCAATGGGGGGCAAGCATGGCCTCATGGGGGGCACGCTCGACGTGCTGCGGACCGGCACGCCGCTCCGGCTGATGACCATGGAGCTGACGAGTGTGACGCACACCCCGATCCCCGCCGAGCGCTTCGTGCTTCCCGCCGAACCCGAGACGCGCGAGCAGGTGCGCGCGCGCTTCGCCGCCAATGGCGGGCATATCCCGTGATCCGGCGCTTGCTTGCGGCCGCCTGCCTGCTGGCGGCAATGCCCGCAGCGGCGCAGTCGCTCGCCCAGTCCGTCCCGGACCTGGTCGAGGTGCGGCCGGGCCCGAAGCGCCACTTCTACGACGGCTATGGCGGCGGCTGCCCGGCCCCAACCGCCGAATGCCGCCGCGCCGCCTATCTCGTCGCCGGCGACCAGGCCGTAGCGATCGAGCGGAAGGGCGGCTTCGCCTATGTCGCGTTCGTCAACGCGTCGGGGTCGACGACCAGCGGCTGGATCGAGACCGCGGCGCTCGTGCGGCTCGATCCGCCTGCGCCCGCGCTGGCGGGCTGGGTCGGCACCTGGCGTCACTCCGAAGGCGAGATCGAGATCAAGCGCTCGCCCCGTGCCGGCCGGCTCCTCGTCGACGGCGGCGCGACCGCGGGCGCTTCGGATCCCAGGGCGGTGGCGCGCGGCAGCGTCCATATCGGGCTGATCGGCGGCGAGGGCGCGGTGGTGGATCGCCGTCTCGCCTTCTCGATGGGCGACCCCGACGAGCCCGGGGCGATTCGCGTCACCTTCGCCGACGGCCAGGAAGCCGGCAGCCTGCCCTATGATGCGCCGGGCGGAGACGACGAAACCTTCGGCGACGACCGGTGCCGCATCCGCATGTCGCGGCTCGGGCCCTATCTGGTCGTCGTCGACAACGACCGGTGCGGCGCCGCCAATGTCAGCTTCACCGGCGTGTATCGCCGGCTATAGGATGGCGTCATGATTCGACCGTTCCTGCTCTGCCTCGCCCTGGGCGTGCTCGCCGCGCCGCCGGCGCGGGCCGATACCACCGCAGTCTATCGCGCCGCCGACGCGGGGGTGACGATGACCTTCGAGATCGCGGGCGCGGATTGCCGCGTCACCATCTCCGGACAGCCGGGCTATACCCTGTACCGGGGCGGCGAGGCCTATGTCGTGCGGACTACGCCAAAGGGGGTGGTGGTCGACCGCGCGGCCGACCTGGCGGCGGTGATGGTCGAGCGCGGCGACAGCCCGGCGGTCTCGCTCGGCAAGGAACTCGCGGAGGCGACGCCCGGCCCGATCGTCCGTCGCGGGACGGCGACGATCCATGGCCGCACCGGGCTGGCCTATTATGCGCGGCTCGAGTCGGGCGACTACATGCCCAGGCCCTTCTGGGTGACGAGCAGCGACCCGGAGCTTGCCGAGATCGGACCCGCGGTCGCCCGGCATTTCGCGCTCGGGCTCGGGATGGCGGCCGCAGTCTCGGGCGCGAAGCCCGATTTCCCGCGTGACCTCCAGGCGCTGCTGGCGACCGGCACGCCTTTGGTCTTCGCGATCTTCATCGAGCTCGACACGGTCAGCCGCGCGCCGATTCCCGCCGCGCGCTTCGCCCTCCCGGCTCCGCCCGAAACCCGCAACCAGCTCCGCGCCCGGCTGGCGGCGGGCTGAGCCCTACTGCAGCGTACCCTCGGCCGAATCGCCGTGGCGGCTGTAGAATTGCATCAACTGGACGATCAGGTCGGCGCGTCCCGATAACGTATCCGCCTCGAGCAGCGCCTGTTTCGACGCCACGTCGAACGGGGCGATCTGGGCGATGCCGTTGACCAGCGACTCGTCGTCGAGCCGCGTCACCGCTTCCCAGTCGACGGCATAGCCCTGGGCATCGGCGAAGCGCCGCGATTCCATCTCGAGCGAGGAGCGTTCGGCCAGCGCGAGAATCTCGCCCTCGGCCGCCGCTTCCAGCTCGGCCTCGACCTGGCGGAACGCCGTGGTCACGTCGAGCTCGCGGACGATGTGGAAGCGCGCCAGCCCCTCCAGCACGATGTCGAACCGCCCGTCGTCGAGCGCCTCGACCTCGGCGATGCGGCCGACACAGCCGACATCGAACAAGGGCGCGGGCTCTCCCGCCTCGCGCGGCTGGATCATCCCGATCCGCCGGTCGCGCGCGAGCGAATCGGTCACCATCGCGCGGTAGCGCGGCTCGAAGATGTGCAGCGGCAAATGCATCCGCGGGAACAGCAGCGCGCCCGCGAGGGGAAAGATCGAAAGCCGTGTCGTCATCCGAACAGGATCGCGGAGAGCCTCCGGCGCTGCGCCGATACCCAGGGATCCTCGAGCCCGACTGCCTCGAACAAGGTCAGCAGCCGCTGGCGCGCCGCGCCGTCGTTCCATTCGCGGTCGTCGGCGATCATCGCCAGCAGCGTGTCGGCGGCGGCGTCGCGGTCGTTCGCCGCCATCTGGCCGCCGGCAAGCTCGTAGCGCGACTCCATGTCCTCGGGGTTGGCGGCGGCGTGCGCGGCGAGGCCGGAGATGTCCTCGACCGGCACGGCCTCGCGCACCAGCGCGATCGCGGCGCGCGCGCGCTCGACTTCGGGCGACTTGCTCACCTCGTCGGGCAGGTCGGCCAGCGCGAGCTCGGCCTCGTCGATGCGGTCGAGCGCGAGCAGCGACCGCGCCCGGCCCGCGGCCACCATCGGATGCGCCGGCACCATCTCGCCGATCTGGTCGAAGACCGACAGCGCGCGCTCGCCATCGCCGTCGGCGAGGATCTGCTCGGCCATCGCGAACAGCGGCGCCAGCTCCTCTTCGGTCGGGCCCTCGGGCTCGCCGCCGGCCGCGATCGGCAGCTGGCGCAGGATCTGGTCGAGCATCGTCCGGATCTGGCTCTCGGTGCGCGCCTGGCTCAGGTCGGCGACGAGCTGGCTCTGGAACATCGCATAGACGGTGGGGATCGAGCGGACCTGGAATTGCGCGGCGATGAAGGGGTTCTTGTCGACATCGACCTTGGCGAGCAGCACGCCCTTGTCGGCATAGTCGGCGGCGACCTTCTCGAGCACCGGCGCGAGGCTCTTGCACGGCCCGCACCATTCCGCCCAGAAATCCACGATGACGAGCTTGGTCATCGAAGGCTCGGCGATGTCGCGGCGGAACGCTTCGATGGCTTCGCGTTCGGCGGTGGTCATGGTGGTGGCCAAGGGGACGCTCCCGATTCTCTTGCAGCTGCGATTTCCGGCCTATGTGGGGGCTTGCTTGGCCGAGGCCAAGCCTTTTTGGGGCGCGGTCTAAAGGGCTTGCCCCTGCATGGGACCGATGCTAGAGGCCGCCGCCTTGACCCGGCCCGCGCCTCATGCGGGTCAACGCCGAGCGGGCGTAGCTCAGGGGTAGAGCACGACCTTGCCAAGGTCGGGGTCGAGGGTTCGAATCCCTTCGCCCGCTCCAGCGCGCAGGCGGAAAGACGAAATAGCAAAGCTATTTCGCATTCCTGCCCAGCGCGGCCAGCGACATTCATGTCGACTGACGACGCGGCTTCGCCGCGTCGCGCGCCTCAAGTGCTACTCCCCAGCCGCGATCACCCCGCGTGTCCGCATCATGTCCAGCACCTGACCCCGCAGCCGGTCCGACAGGATCACCGGCTTCAGCCGTTCGTCGTCCGACTTGGCCAGCGGACGCAAGGTGCGAAGTTCTGTCCACAGTGCGCGCGCATCGTCGCGTCGCCCCTGCGCGGCCGCGATCAGCGATTCGGTCAGCAGATAATTGGGCAGCTGCGGACCAGGCGCCGGGCGGTTCATGAATCCGAGTTCGCCGAGCCGTCGTTCCTGACCCTGGACGATCGTCGAGAGCGTCAATGACGCGCGGGTCGCGATGTCGTTATCGTTGCGGATTCGATAGGCACGATCGAGAAACTGCGCCCCCTTTTCCGGGGAGCAGGCGGCGGTCAAACCCGACAGGACCGTGACGATGACGACGTCATAGGGGTTCGAATCCACGGCCAGATCGCCATAATGCAGCCCGACGTCGCACCGGCCGCGGACATAGGCGAGGCGCGCCTTTGCATAGCGGGCATAGGGGTCGTCCGCGTCAGCCTCTGTCGCCTGCAAGACAAAGCGTTCGGCCGCACGGAGCTGGGCCTCACGGTCGTTCCAGACGCCGGCTTCCATCGTGTAAAATGCCCGGACGGCGTTGACCGTTGCGGCCAGTTGCGGCTCGTCCACGGGCTGTGCAAGGCACGTCGATATGCCGTCGCGCGCGCCGAGATCGCGGGTGCGATAAAAGGCGAAATAGCGCAGGAGGCAGGCATAGCTTCCGGTCGTGGACGGTTTGAGCTGCGCCGCCTGGTTTCGCGCGATGACCCCGAACGGCCCGACAAGTTTGGCGATCGACGGAGCGATCGCTTCGTGGAGGTCTTCCGAACTCTTTGTCGTGACGGCATCCGTCCACATCACCATTCCGGTGTGCGTGTCGATCAGCTGCATCGTGATCCGGTTGTTCGTGTTGGAGAGCGCGATCCGATAGGACGAGCGGCGCGCGATATCGTTCACGTCGACCGGCCGGTCGCGCACTTGCGTCGCCCAGGACCGCGTCAGTGCTTCGGACAGGATGTTCGAGATCTGGGGATGGCGCCCGTCTGTTTCGCGCTCGCGAAACGCGATTTCGACGATCGGGGCGTGCATGGTATTCAGGATGGGGGCCGCAGCGCGTTTTGCGCGGGATGAATAAACGACCACCGCAATCAGGGCTGCGAGCCCGGCAAGCAGCAGCCCGATGAAAACCAGCATCCTGGACGGCGACGGCGGTCGACCGCCCGACTCGACCGGAAGGATCGAAAATCCGGGGAGTGCGGGCTGAGCGACGCGGGAAACCGGCGCCAGGTGCGGGTAGGCGACGGCGCGTGTCGCGAGGCGCAGACGAT
>JAZKCD010000044.1:29337-29861 GCA_040388355.1 Pseudomonadota bacterium
GATAGGACCGCGCGCACAGGTAGACGCACGGATCGGGAGCGGCCCGGTCGTCGGCACAATAGGCCTCCAGGGCTTTGCGCAGGCGCACCATCTGGACCCGCGGATAGCTGTCGAACTGGGGATCGAAGTCGGGGGACCGCGACAGTCCCTCGACGGCAACGGTGTAGGCTTTGAGCGTTTCCGCGCCGCCGGCGATCGTCTGTTCGAGCAGGTAGCGTAAGAGGCGCGACAATATCGGCGCGCGAAGAAAGGCCGGACTCGCGAGAACGCGGTCTACCTTTTCGCGAAGAAGTGCTGCCTCCTGGGGGATTGCGTCCGGACCATCGTCCAAGGCGCCAGAATGAGCAATATTGCGGTCCCCAAGTTCGGCCATTTCTCCCCGTTTCAATGAAACTATTTTCGACCGAATGTCGCACGCATCAAAAGTTGATACGTGCGACAAAGGGTCTACACGGCGGAAAACGAATGTCTATCCAAAGCGGGGGAAACAGCCGAATTGGCTCAAATTTGATCCATTGTGAGGA
>JAZKCD010000045.1:0-12630 GCA_040388355.1 Pseudomonadota bacterium
CGTGGAGGAACTGGCGGCTGGTGCGGACCAGCTTGTTGATCGTCTCGATCATGTGGACCGGGATGCGGATGGTCCGCGCCTGGTCCGCGATCGAGCGGGTGATCGCCTGGCGGATCCACCACGTCGCATAGGTGCTGAACTTGTAGCCGCGGCGATACTCGAACTTGTCGACCGCCTTCATCAGGCCGATATTGCCTTCCTGGATGAGGTCGAGGAACTGCAAGCCCCGGTTGGTGTATTTCTTGGCGATCGAGATGACGAGGCGCAGGTTCGCCTCGACCATTTCCTTCTTGGCGATCCGCGCCTCGCGCTCGCCCTTCTGGACCATGTTGACGATGCGGCGGAACTCGGCGAGGCTCATGCCGGTCGCCTGGCTGATCTCGGCGATCTCGATGCGGATGCGGTCGACCGCGCCGGCCTCGTTCTCGGCGAACGCCTTCCACTTCTTGTCGAGCTTCTCGACCGTGGCGAGGAAGGACTCGTCCATCTCGTGCTCGACATAGCGGTCGAGGAAGTCCTTGCGCGGCACCTTGTGGCGCTCGGCGAGGCGCAGCATCTGGCCGCCGAGCGCAGTGAGGCGCCGGTTGAAGCTGTAGAGCTGGTCGACGAGATACTCGATCTTGGCCTGGTGGAACTGGACGCTCTCGACTTCGGCGGTGAGCTCCTCGCGCAGCTTGTGGTATTTGCGCTCGTCGGCGGCGGTCAGCTCGCCGCCGGCCGACATCGCGTCCAGCCGGGCGATCTGGACCTTGCTGAACTTCTTGTAGATCGACGTGATGTTGGCGAACTTCTCGAGCGCCTGAGGCTTGAGCTGCTCCTCCATCTGCGCGAGGCTGAGGGTGTTGTCCTCCTCCTCGTCGTCCGAAGGCCGCGGGGTGCGGCGCTCGGTCATCGAGTCCTCGTCCTCCTCGTCGGCGGGGGCTTCCTCGGGCTCGGCTTCTTCCTTGAAGCTGGGGCCGGCGGTCTTCTCGCTGATCTCGCCGTCGCCGGGCTCCTCCTCGTCGGTGAGCGACTCAGGCGCGGGGTCCTTGGAGAGCATCGCGTCGAGATCGAGGATCTCGCGCAGCTGCATCGTGCCTTCGTTGAGCGCGTTCGACCAGCCGATGATCGCGTTGAAGGTGATCGGGCTTTCGCACAGGCCCAGGATCATCGTGTCGCGGCCGGCCTCGATGCGCTTGGCGATCGCGATCTCGCCTTCGCGGCTGAGCAGCTCGACCGCGCCCATCTCGCGCAGGTACATCCGCACGGGATCGTCGGTGCGGTCGACGATCTCCTTCTTCTTCGCCAGCTCGAAGGCGGGCTCGTCGCCATCCTTCTCGGCATCGACTTCGTCGGGAGTGTCGTCCTCGGGCTCGGCGTCCTCGCCGGCATCCTCGTTGTCAACCACGTTGACGCCCATGTCGCTGAGCGACGACATCACGTCCTCGATCTGCTCCGAGCTGAACTGGTCCTGGGGGAGCATCTCGTTCAGCTGGTCGACCGTGATGTAGCCGCGCTTCTTGGCGCGCGCGACGAGCTTCTTGATCGAACCCTCGTTGAGATCGATCAGCGGCGCGTCACCATTCTCGTTCGCGTCGGGGACGTCCGCCATCGTTGCCTTCGCCATCAATTGCCCTCGAATAATCGAATACAGGATGGCGGCTATTATAAGCCGCCCTAATCGTCGAAATCGTCCTCGTCCGCAACCGCCAGATTTGCAAGGCGCGTCTCAAGCTCGACTCGCTTTCGCGAGAGAGCAATCTGACGGGCGAAAGCCTCGTCGGTGAAACGCTCCTGCAACGCCGCAGTTGCCTCCGCGAGCGCGGCGTCAACGGCGGGCTTCTCAAGCATGACCACAATCGCGTCGTTCAAATCGGCCACGGCGCGGGCTTCGTCCTTCACGTCGGCCCGGTTGAACGAGTAATTGAGTCCATCGGCCCTGAGCAGCTGGCCGGCAATATCGCCGAACCCGGACCGCTCCAATATGGTGAGGATGCGCGCGCTATCAAGCTGCCGGTCCTCGAGCGCGACGTCGATCACCGCCTCGAACAGTTTTCCGAGCGCGCCGCTCGCCCGTTTGAGGCTTTCCAGCACCTCCATGTGGCGGGCGATCTCGGCGGGATGGCGAATCAGCCCGGCGAGCACCGCTCGGACGAGGATCGGATCGAGCCCGCCGCTATGGACCCCGCGCATCGCCGCGCCGGGCGGGCTCTCGGGGGGCTTCCACTTGCCCTTCTTCCAGTCGCCGCGACCGCCGTCATTGCCGCCGCGCGGGCGGAATTCGCGCGGCGCCTTGGCAAAATGATCGAAGAAGCGGTTGCGGAACTCGGCGAGATATTCGGTGCGCACGCTCGGCTCGGCGATGGTGCTGGCCAGCTCGGTCAGGCGGCGCTTGAGCCCGGCGCGGGCCTCGGGCGTCTCGAGCGGCTCGGCGGCGAGCTCGTGCGCCCAGATCCGGTCGGCAAGCTGCTGGGGCGCCTTGAGCAGCGCCTCGAACGCCGCGGCGCCGCGGGTGCGGACGAGATCGTCGGGGTCCATCCCCTCGGGCAGGGTGATGAAGGCGAGGCTGCGGCCGGGCTGGAGCAGCGGCAAGGCGCGATGCGCGGCGCGGACCGCGGCCTTCTGGCCGGCGGCATCGCCGTCGAAGCAGAGCAAAGGCACCTCGGTCAGCCGCCACAGCCGCTCGAGCTGGTGCTCGGTCAGCGCGGTGCCAAGCGGCGCCACCGCCTCGCCGAACCCGGCCTGGGCGAGCGCGATCACGTCCATATAGCCTTCGACGGCGATGATGCGCCCCGACTTGCGCGACGCGGCGGCGGCGCGGTCGAGATTGTAGAGAGTGCGGCCCTTGTCGAAGAGCGGGGTGTCGGGCGAGTTGAGGTACTTCGGCTCGCCGTCTCCGATGACGCGGCCGCCGAACGCAATGGTGCGCCCGCGCGCGTCGCGGATCGGGATCATCAGCCGGCCGCGGAAGCGGTCATAGGGGTCCTTGCCCTCGACCTGGATCAGCAGCCCGGCCTCGACCAGCATCGCATCGCCGAAGGATTTGAGCGCGTCCTTGAGCTTGCCGCGCGAATCGGGGGAGTAGCCGAGGCCGAAGGCGCGCGCGGTCTCGGCCTTGATGCCGCGGCGTTCGAGGATGCCGCGCGCTTCGGCGCCTTCGATGCCGTTCAGCCGCTCGGTGAACCAGGCCGCGGCGTCGGCCATCGCCTCGTGCAGGCCCCGGGCGCGCTCGGCCTTTTCGGCGGACTGGCGGTCCTGCTCGGGCATCTCCATCCCGGCGGACTGGGCGAGTTCCTTGACCGCATCGATGAAGGGCAGCCCGCGCTGGTCGGTCAGCCAGCGGATCGCGTCGCCATGCGCCGAGCAGCCGAAGCAATGGTAGAAGCCCTTGTCGTCGTTGACGTAGAAGCTGGGGGTCTTCTCGTTGTGGAACGGGCAGCAGGCGCGGAATTCGCGGCCGGCGCGCTGGAGCTTCACGGTCTTGGCGACGATGCCGGACAGCAAGGTCCGCGCGCGGAGTTCGTCGAGAAAGGCGGGGGTGAGCGACACCAGCGACTGCTAGACCGATCGCGGGATCGCCTCAACGATTCATCCTGGCGCCGCCCCGGCGCGCGGCCGGGGCGGCGGGTTGGTGACTATCTTTTCGCGGCGCCGAGCAGCGCGCCGACCACGACGACGCCGATCTTGCCGGAGCCGAGCGCGACGACGATGCCGGTCAGCGTGGCGATGTCGATGGGCTGGATCTGCGCGACCAGGATCGCGGAAAGACCGCCGATGATGACCCGCAGGATGCGCCACCACCACGGATCGCCGCCCGGCGGCGGCGCGTCGACTTCGATACCCGGCCACCACAGACCGCCGAACGCACCTACGATGAACAAGAACAGCATATTTGCCTCCCCTCCATTGTGGAAAGCAGCAGCCGTTGGACGGGCCGGTTCCTATGCTTGGGCTCGTCTTGTGCTGACTGCTGCCGGGGGGTGGGGTATACCTGTGGGGACTGGGCGTCAATTGTTGGGAGGAGTGGGGTGGACTTTGGGGGATATTGTCCGGAGCGCATCGCTTTGGCTGACAGGCCCTCCCCCAGCCCCTCCCGCAAGCGGGATGGGAGTCTGGAAGCAGGGGAGTGGTTCTTACTTGCTCCCCTCCCGCTTGCGGGAGGGGTTGGGGGAGGGGAGTTCGGCAAGCACGCGCTCGATTTCCGCGACCACACCTTCGAGATTGCCGAGTACGTCGTTGTTCCAGAAGCGGATGACGCGGTAGCCCTTCGCCTCAAGATAGCGGGTTCGACGGGCGTCCTGCTCGGCATCGATCGCGTGCTGGCCGCCATCGACTTCGACGATCAGTTTTGGCGTCCGGGCGACGAAATCGCAGATGAAGTTTGCCGGTTTGATACGGACCTGACGGTTGAAGCGGGCACCGGCCAGTCGGCGTGCGGACAGCGCTTGCCAAAGCATTGCTTCGGCATCCGTCGGGTTGTTTCGCATGTGGCGGGCGTGGGTGCCGGGTTCCATTGCCAGCTCCGGTCGGATTGCCCTGCTGATATGCCCTCCCCCAGTCCCTCCCGCAAGCGGGAGGGGAGCAAGAAGCGGGAGGCGGCGTTAGCTCAGCGCCGCCTTCACCAGCGCGCTGGCCTTGGCCATGTCGAGCGTGGTTGCGTGGCGCGCCTTCAGCTCGGCCATGACCCGGCCCATGTCCTTCATGCCCGACGCGCCGAGATCGGCCTTGATCGACTCGATTGCGGCGCGAGTCTCGTCGTCGGTCATCGCGGTCGGCAGGAAGCGCTCGATCACCGCGACTTCGGCGGCTTCGGCGTCGGCGAGCTCCTGGCGTCCGCCCCTGGCGAACATCTCGATCGATTCGCGGCGCTGCTTGACCATCTTCTGGAGGACCTCGACCACCAATGCGTCGTCGTCGTCGGGGGCCTTGCCGGTGCGCGCCTCGATGTCGCGGTTCTTGATCGCGCTCTGGATCAGGCTCACTGCGTTGCGGGTCACCTTGTCGCCGGCCTTCATGGCGGTGATCTGGGCAGCCTTGATGTCGTCGCGAATCATGCGGGGTCTCTTCGATCAAAAGGAAAGCCCGGCTGTAGCGGCGAGAAGCGGTTGACGCGAGGGGGGAGGGGGTCTAGCCGCCGTCCCTTAGCGACATCGTTAGGCTTTCGGGCCGCACTTTAAATGGAGCGCCACCCCATAATGGCCGAAGCCAAACCCATGCCTGCGCCTGCTGGAGCCACCGGAGTCCTGGTGCTCGCATCCGGGGATGTGGTGTGGGGCCGAGGGTTCGGCGCCGAGGGCCAGGCGGTGGGCGAAGTGTGCTTCCACACCGCGATGACCGGGTACCAGGAGATCATGACCGACCCGAGCTTCGCGGGGCAGGTCATCACCTTCACCTTCCCGCATATCGGCAATGTCGGGGCGAATCCCGACGATGTCGAGGCCGATGCGCCGCATGCGCTGGGGATGATCGTGCGCGAGGACGTGACCGAGCCTTCGAGCTTTCGGTCGACCGAGCATCTCGACGCGTGGATGAAGAAGCATGCGCGGATCGGGCTTTCGGGAGTCGACACGCGGGCGCTGACGCGGCGGATCAGGACGGGCGGGGCGCCCAACGGCGTGATCGCGCATTCGGCCGCGGGCGAGTTCGACATTCCGCTGCTGCTGGAGATGGCGAGGGCGTGGCCGGGGCTGGAGGGGATGGACCTGGCGATCACCGTGTCGTGCGAGACGCATTTCGGCTGGGAAGGCGGGGTCTGGCGGTTGGGGGAGGGCTACTCTTCTTCTCCCCTCCCGCTTGCGGGAGGGGTCGGGGGAGGGGCCTTTGCCTCCTCGGTGCCGCCTGCGGATAGCCCCTCCCCCAGCCCCTCCCGCAAGCGGGAGGGGAGCGGAAGGCCGCACGTCGTTGCCATCGACTATGGTTCCAAGCGCAATATCTTTCGCAACCTGGTGAAGGCCGGGGCGGACGTCACCGTCATCCCGGCGACCGCGACCTTCGAGCAGGCGATGTCGTTCGCGCCCGACGGGTTCTTCCTGTCGAACGGCCCGGGCGATCCCGCGGCGACCGCGGACTATGCCGTGCCGGTGATCCGGAAGCTGATCGAGACCGGCAAGCCGCTGTTCGGCATCTGCCTGGGGCACCAGCTGCTCGCGCTTGCGGTGGGGGCGGAGACCACCAAGATGTTCCAGGGGCATCGCGGGGCGAACCATCCGGTCAAAAGGCTGAGCGAGGGGGCGGTCGAGATCACCAGCATGAACCATGGCTTCGCAGTGATTTCGGAGACCCTGCCGGATAACGCCCGCGAGACGCATGTGTCGCTGTTCGACGGGTCGAACGCCGGGTTCGAGCTGACCGACAAGCCGGCGTTCGCGGTGCAATACCACCCCGAGGCGAGCCCGGGGCCGCAGGACAGCTTCTACCTGTTCGAGAAGTTCGTGGGGATGATGAGCGCGTGAAGGCGGCGGGGCTCCTTCTTGGCGGGCTGGCGCTGGTGGCGGCGAACGGGGCCTCGGCGCAGACGGCGCCGTCGCCGACGCCGACGCCCTCCGTGGGCCCGCCGCGCGTGCCCGAGCCGGGCGAGTTCCGGCACGGCGACTGGGCGGGGCGCTGCTACCGCGACGGCTATATGGCGGGCTTCACGCGCGAGAGTTGCCGGGTCACGCTGTGGATGCATTTCACGCTCGCGATCGAGCGCACCGCGGCGGGGGTCGGCGTCACTGTGTCCGGCGCGCACTGCGGGCTTTCGAGCGCTTCCGAGACGATACCGGCGGCGGCGCTGGTCGGGCCCGGGCGCGGCGCGCGGCTCATCGCCACGATCGATCGCGTGGCGGCGAAGGTGATGGCGGGGTGCGTCGGCGACTGGCCCTCCAAGCTCGCGGTCGCCGATGCCGAGGCGTTTCTGGTGGAGAGCGACGGGCTCGCGCCGGTGGGAGGGAGGCCATGATGCTCGGGTTTTTGCTCGCGGCGTTGCTGATGGTGCCGGCGCAGGACGCGCCGCTGCTGCCGCCGACCTTCAGCATGACTGCGCCCGACGGGTCGCAGCAGATCTTCATCGGCGTGATCGCGCATGGGTCGGGCGAGGATCTGGACAAGGTCGAGGCGGCGGCGAAAGCGGCGAAGCTGACCAGCGGGCGGGTCCAGGGGCCCGACGGCAAGTCCGAGGTGATGATATTGTTCGATTCGACCACGTCGAAGGAGACCGGGTACGGCTTCTACCAGACGGCGCGGAGCGGGGGCTTCGGCAAGCTGACGGTCGAGACGATCCTGGTCCCGCCGAGCGCGATCCGGAAGGCGCAATGATCGCGCTGCCGCCACCTGTCCCCGCGATCGTCGTCGCGGCGCCGATTCCGTCGCGCAACCTGATGGTGTGGGGCGACCAGGCGGCGATGGACGCGATGCAGGCGGCGTTCGAGGCCAAGGGCTGGACCTGGGCGCAGATGATGCTCGGCGGCCAGACCAAGGCGCTGGTGCTGATCCCGCCGGCGAGCGTTTCCGATGCCGAGCTGGAGGCGCTGGTGACCGCCGTGAACGCGGGGAAATACGGGAAGCTGAACGGCGGGTTCGCGACGTTTGACCCTATGGGTGGGGTGAAGGGGTGACGTATGTTTGAACGCCGTCGCCTAGGAAAAGTCTTCAGAAGGAAGGCTTTGGCTCACTTTGTTGTTCATGCGCTAGCAGGATTGGCTAGGCGCGCTTCCGAGACGCCTTGGGTCACTTCGGCTGACAAGTTGAAGGAAGTTTTCAAAGAACGCTATAGGATTTTATTTGCTGACGATGTTTTCGAGGAAGCATTTGCGTTCTTGCAAAGTAAATCCCTAGTTACGCAGAATAATAATGAAATCATTATTCAATCTGATGCGTTTTCTAATCATCTGAGTGATCCTGCTCGAGCAATCAAATCCAGTGGGGTAGCTACAGTGTTCAACGATTTGTGGGGTGATCCTTGGGGGATGAGTGCTTCCTACAAAAACGGCCCTCCAAGTGTGGACGCAATCGCCGGCGCCGACTCAAGCATTACCTATCTGATACAGAATTTACCTCTCGCGCGCCTCCGGATCGCTCCTGACATAGAGATCTTTGACGCCAATCGCGAGGCTGAGAAATTGCGGCGCTCAACGAACAAGATAAAAGTTGATCCCAGCACAAAGCATGAATTGAAGACACCTGAAAATAGGGACTTGGATTGGACAAAGTGGGGCACGATTGGCACGTGGGTAGCAATTCCATTGGCTATCATATCAATCATTATAACAATATTGATCGCTGATTAGAGATGCCCAAACGCACCGACATCTCCTCCATCCTCGTCATCGGCGCCGGCCCTATCGTGATCGGGCAGGCGTGCGAGTTCGACTACTCCGGCACGCAGGCGATCAAGGCGCTCAAGGAGGAGGGCTATCGCATCGTCCTGGTCAATTCGAACCCGGCGACGATCATGACCGATCCCGAGCTGGCCGATGCGACCTATATCGAGCCGATCACGCCCGAGATCGTCGCCAAGATCATCGCCAAGGAGCGGCCCGACGCGGTGCTGCCGACGATGGGCGGGCAGACTGCGCTCAACACCGCGCTGGCGCTGGCGAATGACGGGACGCTGGAGAAGTACGGCTGCATCATGATCGGCGCCGATGCCGAGGCGATCGACAAGGCCGAGGACCGGCTCAAGTTCAAGGACGCGATGACGCGGATCGGGCTCGAGAGCGCACGCTCGGCGATCGCGCACACCGAGGCCGAGGCGCTGGCGGCGCTCGAGCAGGTCGGGCTGCCCGCGATCATCCGGCCGAGCTTCACCATGGGCGGATCGGGCGGCGGGATCGCCTATAATCGCGAGGAGTTCCTCGGCATCGTCCGCTCGGGGCTCGATCTGTCGCCGACCACCGAAGTGCTGATCGAGGAATCGCTGCTCGGGTGGAAAGAGTATGAGATGGAAGTCGTCCGCGACCGCGCGGACAATTGCATCATCGTGTGCTCGATCGAGAATGTCGATCCGATGGGGGTCCATACCGGCGACTCGATCACGGTCGCGCCGGCGCTGACGCTGACCGACAAGGAATACCAGATCATGCGCAACGCCAGCATCGCGGTGCTGCGCGAGATCGGCGTGGAAACAGGCGGTTCGAACGTCCAGTTCGCAGTCAATCCCAAGGACGGGCGGCTGGTCGTCATCGAGATGAACCCGCGCGTGTCGCGCTCGTCGGCGCTGGCTTCCAAGGCGACGGGCTTCCCGATCGCCAAGGTCGCGGCCAAGCTGGCGGTCGGGTACACGCTCGACGAGATTACCAACGACATCACCGGGGCGACCCCGGCGTCGTTCGAGCCGACGATCGATTATGTGGTGACCAAGATCCCGCGCTTCGCCTTCGAGAAGTTCAAGGGCGCCGAGGTCGTGCTCGGCACCGCGATGAAGTCGGTCGGCGAAGTCATGGCGATCGGGCGCAACATCCATGAGTCGATGCAGAAGGCGCTGCGCGGGCTCGAGACGGGCTTGTCCGGCTTCAACAATGTCGAGCGGCTGGCGGGCGCGCCGCGCGCCGAGATCGAAGCGGCGCTGACGATCCAGGCGCCCGACCGGCTGCTGGTCGCGGCGCAGGCGCTGCGCGAGGGCTTCACCGTCGCCGAAATCCATGCGCTGACCAAGTACGACCCGTGGTTCCTCGAGCGGATCGCCGAGATCGTCGCGGCCGAGGCCGTGGTGTGCGAGGGCGGGCTGCCGCAGGACGCGCAAGGGATGCGGCGATTGAAGGCGATGGGGTTCAGCGACAAGCGGCTTGCGTGGCTGGCGTTGCGCTCGGCCAATCTGCGCGCGGGTTCGGACCAGATGGCGCGCAGCTCGGGGCTGATCGGCGAGGTCGTCCGCGCGATGACCGGCGGGGTGACCGAGACCGACGTCCGCGCGTTGCGCCACAAGCTGGGGGTCCGCCCGGTGTTCAAGCGGATCGATACCTGCGCGGCGGAGTTCGAGGCGAAGACGCCGTACATGTACTCGACCTACGAGGCGCCGAGCTTCGGCGAGCCCGAGTGCGAGAGCCAGCCGACCGAGCGGCGCAAGATCGTCATCCTCGGCGGCGGGCCCAACCGGATCGGGCAGGGGATCGAGTTCGACTATTGCTGCTGCCATGCCTGCTTCGCGCTGGCCGATGCGGGCTATGAGACGATCATGGTCAATTGCAACCCGGAGACGGTGAGCACCGACTACGACACGTCGGACCGGCTCTATTTCGAGCCGCTGACTGCCGAGGACGTGCTCGAGATCCTCCACACGGAAAAGCAAAACGGGGAATTGGTGGGCGTGATCGTCCAGTTCGGCGGGCAGACTCCGCTCAACCTGGCGCAGGCGCTCGAGGATGCCGGGATCCCGATCCTCGGCACTTCGCCCGACGCGATCGACCTCGCCGAGGACCGCGAGCGTTTCGCCGCGCTGGTCGCCAAGCTCGGGCTCGCCCAGCCGGCCAACGGCATCGCGCGGAGCCGCGACGAGGCGGTCGCGGTGGCCGAGCGGATCGGCTACCCGGTGCTGATGCGGCCGAGCTATGTGCTCGGCGGGCGGGCGATGGAGATCGTCGACGGCATCAGCCAGCTCGACGACTATATCCAGACCGCGGTGCAGGTCTCGGGCAGCTCGCCGGTGCTGATCGACCAGTATCTGCGCGACGCGATCGAAGTCGATGTCGACGCGATCTGCGACGGGACCGATGTCGTGGTCGCGGGCGTGCTCCAGCATATCGAGGAGGCCGGGGTCCATTCGGGCGACAGCGCCTGCTCGATCCCGCCCTACAGCCTGTCGGCGGCGACGATCGCCGAGATCGAGCGGCAAACCGTGGCACTGGCGCATGCGCTGAGCGTCAAGGGGCTGATGAACATCCAGTTCGCGGTCAAGGATGCCGGCGGCGCGGACGAGCAGGTCTATCTGATCGAAGTCAATCCGCGCGCGAGCCGGACGGTGCCGTTCGTCGCCAAGGCGATCGGGGTGCCCGTCGCCAAGATCGCGGCGCGAGTGATGGCGGGCGAGAAGCTCAAGGACCTGCCGCCGATCGACCGCGACATCGACTATGTCGCGGTGAAGGAGGCGGTGTTCCCGTTCAACCGCTTCCCCGGAGTCGATCCGGTGCTGAGCCCGGAAATGAAGTCGACCGGCGAAGTGATGGGGATCGACCGCGATTTCGCGATCGCCTTCGCCAAGTCGCAGCTCGGCGCGGGGACGGTGCTGCCGGGCGGCGGCACGGTGTTCGTCAGCGTCAAGGACACCGACAAAAGGCAGATACTCGACGCGGTCGTGCTGCTCGTCGCGCGCGGCTTCCACATCGTCGCGACGGGCGGGACCGCCGATTATCTCGAGGCGGCGGACATCGCGGTCGAGCGAGTGAACAAGGTCGCGCAGGGCCGGCCGCACATCGTCGACCGGATTCTGGACGGCGAAATCGACATGATCTTCAACACCACCGAGGGCTGGCAGTCGCTCAAGGATTCGTCCGACATCCGCCGTTCGGCGCTCGCGCTCAAGATTCCCTACTTCACCACCGCCTCGGCCAGCACTGCCGCGGCGAAGGCGATCGAGGCGCTTTCAGGGCAAAGCCTTGAAGTTTGCCCCCTCCAGTCCTACTATTCGCACTCGCACAATTGAATCCCCCCATCATCGGAGTGAGTGTGCGGGCGATCCCGATCGGGTCGCTTGGGGAAAGGGGTATTGAAGGACGCAAGTGATGGCGACGGTCGACAAGCTGCCGATGCTGAAGGAAGGCTATGACAAGCTGACTTCCGAGCTGAAGCGCCTGAAAACGGAACGTCCGCTGATCGTCGACGCGATCGAGGAAGCGCGCGCCCATGGCGACCTTTCGGAGAACGCCGAATACCATGCCGCCAAGGAGCAGCAGGGTCAGAACGAAGCGACGATCTCGGACATCGAAGGCAAGCTGAGCCGCGCGCAGATCATCGATCCGCGCGACCTGTCGGGCGACAAGGTCGTGTTCGGCGCGACGGTGACGTTGCTCGACGAGGACGACAAGCCGCTCAAGTACCAGATCGTCAGCGAGACCGAGGCGGATGCCAAGGTCGGGCGGATCTCGTACAGTTCGCCGCTGGGCCGCGCGCTGATCGGGCGCAAGGTCGAGGAAGAGGTCGAGGTGACGGTGCCCGCGGGGGACAAATATTACCTCGTGTCGAAGATCGAGTTTATTTGAGCTTCTAATCCTCCCTCGCGAAGCGGGGGAGGGGGACCACGAAGTGGTGGAGGGGGCCTCTCTACGAGCGAATCGTCTGCGGATAGGCCCCCTCCGTCAGCTTCGCTGCCACCTCCCCCGCTTCGCGAGGGAGGATTTCTACGCATCCGGGTCGAGCAGCTTGTGCAGATGTACTACCACATAGCGCATCTCGGCATCGTCGACGGTGCGCTGGGCGGCGCCGCGCCAGGCCTTTTCGGCGCTGGCATAGTCGGGGAAGATGCCGACGACGTCGAGCTTCGACGGATCCTGGAAATCGAGCGTCCGCGGATCCTTGACGCGGCCGCCGAAGACGAGATGGAGCTTGCTCATTTGGGCCTTCCGGGAGAGGGTTTCGCTTCCCTTAGCGGGTGCAGCAATTCACTCAACCCCAGTCGTCGTCACCCCTCTCCCGCTTTCGCGGGAGAGGGAGGGGCCCGCCGCGAAGCGGTGGGAGGGT
>JAZKCD010000046.1:0-45502 GCA_040388355.1 Pseudomonadota bacterium
CGCACCAGGGCTGGATGTTCTCCATCCAGTTGAAATAGGTCTTCTCCCAGCTCTTCGGGACGATCTTGGTCGCGCCCGAGCGCACTGCCTCGATCGCCGGCTTGGCCAAGGTCGCCGCGTCGACATACCATTGGTCGGTCAGCCACGGCTCGATCACCACCTGCGAGCGATCGCCGAACGGGGTCTGGATCTTGCGCGGCTCGGCGTCGTGCTCGGCGCCCTCCTTGTCGACATGCGGGACGAGGAAGCCCTCGGCCTTGAGCTGCTCGACGACGCGCTTGCGCGCCTCGAACCGGTCGAGCCCGAGCAGCGCCGCCGGGATCAGCCCGTCGGATGTCTGCGTCACCGCCGCCTTGGCGTCGAGCATGTTGAGCATCTCGGCGGGCTTGAACCCCGCGCGCTTGCCGACCTCGAAGTCGTTGAAATCATGCCCCGGCGTGATCTTGACCGCGCCCGAGCCGAGCTCGGGATCGGCATGCTCGTCGGTGATGATCGGGATCAGCCGCCCGGTGATCGGCAGCCGGACGTTCTTGCCCACCAAAGCCGCATAGCGCGCGTCCGAGGGGTGCACCGCCACCGCCATGTCGGCGAGCATCGTCTCGGGCCGCGTCGTCGCGACCTGGATGAAGCCGCTGCCGTCCTCGAGCGGATAGCGCAGGTGCCAGAAACTCCCCGCGACCTCGGTGGTCTCGACCTCGAGATCGCTGATCGCGGTGCCGAGGCCCGGGTCCCAGTTCACCAGCCGCTTGTCGCGGTAGAGCAGGCCCTGGCGGTAGAGATCGACGAACACCTTGAGCACGGCCTTCGAAAAGCCCGGGTCCATCGTGAACCGCTCGTTCGCCCAGTCCATCGAGCAGCCGAGCCGGCGCAGCTGGCGCGTGATCGCGCCGCCGCTCTCGGCCTTCCACTCCCAGACGCGCGCGATGAACTCGTCCCGCGTGAAATCGGTGCGCTTCTGCTGCGTCTCGGCCAGCTGCCGCTCGACCACCATCTGCGTCGCGATCCCGGCATGGTCGGTCCCGACCACCCAGCGCGCATCCTTGCCCTGCAGCCGCGCATGGCGGACGAGGATGTCCTGCAGCGTATTGTCGAGCGCGTGGCCGACATGCAGGCTGCCGGTCACGTTGGGCGGCGGATTGACCAAGGTCCACGGCTCCGCACCCGGCCGTTCGGGCGCGAACAGGCCTTCCTTCTCCCAATGGGCGTACCAGCGGGATTCGATTTCGGCGGGGTCGAAGGTCTTGGGGAGCTCGGTCATGTGCTGCCCTTAGCCAGCACACTCGCGCACGTCACCCCACGGGCCTCACTTGGCGGTATATTTCCCCAGCCAGCCGAGCACCTCGCCATACCATTGCATCGAGTTCTTGGGCTTGAGGATCCAGTGGTTCTCGTCGGGGAAGGTCAGTAGCTTCGACGGCACCCCGCGCCGCTGGAGCGCAGTGAACGCCGCGATGCCCTGGGTGTAGGGAATGCGGAAATCCTTCTCGCTGGTGATCACCAGCTGCGGGGTCTTCCATTTGTCGACATGGTTGACCGGGTTCCATTTCTCGAACGCCGCCGGGTCCTCGAAATAGGCCTTGCCGCCATGCTCCCACTCGTCGAACCACAGTTCTTCGGTCTCGTAGGCCATCGCGCGGGCGTCGAACACGCCGTCATGCTGGACGATGCACTTGAACCGGTCGGGCCACTGGCCCTCGATCCAGTTCATCATATAGCCGCCGTACGAGGCGCCGAGCGCGCAGCCATTGTCGCCGTCGATCCAGGTGAACTTGGCCGTCGCCGCGGCGAGGCCCTTTTGCAGGTCCTCGAGCGGCCAGCCGCCCCAATTGTTGCGGATCGCGTCGGTGAAGCCTTGGCCGTAGCCGGTCGAGCCGTGGAAATCGACCGCGACCACTGCATAGCCCGCGCCCGCGAACAGCGCCGGATTCCAGCGGTACGACCAGCTGTTGTTCATCGTCCCCTGCGGCCCGCCATGGACGATGAACGCCAGCGGGGCCTTGGCGCCCTCGGCAAGGCTCGCCGGCCTGACGGCATAGCCCCACACCGTGTCGTTGTTCGCGCCCGTGAAGCTGAACCGCGTCACCACCGGCATGTCGATCCCGGCCATCTTCGCCGCGTTGATCGTCGTCAGCCGCACCGGCGCCTTGCCGGTCAGGCTGTAGAAATCGTCGGGACCCGCGAGGCTGTTCATCGCGAAGACGACGCCCTTCCTGGTCGGCACCACCGCAGTGACATTGCCTTCCTGCGTCAGCCGCGTGACCTTGCCGCTCTTCGGATCGACGCTCCAGATCGGATTTTCCTGCGTGTCCTCGGCGGTGACGTAGATCTTCCTGCTATCGGGCGACCAGGCGATCGAGCCGACCGAGCGGTCCCAGCCCTCGGTCAGCGCGCGGACCTGCCCGGTGGCGAGATCGCGCAGCATCAGCACCTGGCGGTCGGCTTCATAGCCTGCGCGCTTCATCGCGAAATAGGCCAGCCACTTGCCGTCGGGCGACACGGTCGGGAGGTTGTCGGTCCCGTCATTGTCCGCGGTCAGGTTGACCGGCGCGGCCGATCCGTCCGCGGGCGCGGCGAAGATGTCGAGATTGGTCGACAGCGGCTCGGTCGTCCCCGCCTCGCGCAGCGCGAAATAGATGGTCTTGCCGTCGGCGCTCCACGCCAGCTCCTCGCCCCCGCCGAACGGCTTGGACGGGGTGTCGCCGTCGAGCCCCGGCGCGATCGGAGTCGAGGCCGCCCCTTCCTTGCCGAGCGGGATCACGAACAGCTGCGAGCGGTCGCCGTTCGACCAGGTGTCCCAGTGGCGGATGAACATCTTGTCGAACACCCGGCCCGATCCGGCATTGGCGTCCTTCTTGACCACCGCGGGCGCGATCGTCGGCGCGCCGGGCTTGCGGTCGGCCCAGACCAGCACGCGGTCGCCCTGCGGCGAGAGCTTGAACCCGCTGAACCCGCCCTCGGGCACCATCTCGACGGTCTGCGCGCCGCCGGCGACGGGGATCGACACGATCATGTCGGCGCCGCCCTTGTCCGACTGGAAATAGACGCGGCCATTGGCGCCGAACACCGGCGCGGTCTCGTTGACATCGGCTTCGGCGACCAAAGGCTCGGGCACTGCGCCCTTGGTGGTCAGGTCGAGCCGCCACAAATCGTAGCGCCCCTTGTTGGCGGCGAGATCGGTCTCGCGCTGCTGCCACACCAGCCAGCGCCCGTCGGGCGAGACCGCGGGCGCGCCGGCGCGCGAAAGCTGGACGACGTCTTCGATGGTGAGGTCACGGGCCGCAACGGGGGTAGCGGCGGCGGAGGCGAGCGCGACGCTCGCGAGCAGGATGTGCTTCATGGCGCGGGTTTAGAGCAGATGGCGGGGATGGTTTCAATCGCTACCAACCGCCGAAAACACTTCTTCCTGCTCCCCTGCGAAAGCAGGGGCCCAGGGTCGCAAGGGATGAACTGCTCGGCTCTGGACCCCTGATTTCGCAGGGGAACAGGTTTTCCGGAAGCCTAGCGCCCGGTGATCCGCGAAATCTCTTTCGCCACCATCGTCTCGACGATCTGCGGCAGATTGGCGTCGAGCCATTCGCTGAGCATCGGCCGCAGCATCTCGCGGACCATCCCGTCGATCGTCTGCGACTGCGGCGCTTCCGCCGCCGGCTCGGGCGTCTCGGGCTTGATCACCATCCGCGACAGCGCCTCGAGCGGCCCGCGGGTCGCCTCGACCACGCGCTCGGAGATGATCGTCTCGGGATGCGGCGGCACGTCGGGCGCGCCGATCGGCAACGGCGCCGGGGTCGCTGCCTCGGCAGGAGTCACCACCGGCGGCTCTTCCGCCACCGGGTCGCTCAGCTCGAGAATCTCGTCGGCGATCGGATCGGGCCGCGGCGTCGGACGCGCGGCTGCACGGCGCGTACGCGCCCCCGTCGCCGCATCGCCTTCCTCGGCGATGATGCGTTTTATCGACGAGAGGATTTCCTCCATCGACGGCTCGGTACTGATGTCCCCCATATCCAGCACCTTCTACGCTGCTGTTGACAGACCTCAATCAGGGATTTTTACGGGTCGTGTCAACCGGGCGATCGAGAACGGGGTCGGTTCCGGGCGAAACCTGGGGGGTTTGCGCCGGGGTTCCGGTCGTCCGCGTGCCCTTGGTGCTGTCGTCGCCGCTGTTGCTCCAGTCGAAATAGCTGCCCTTGGCGTTCTTGTAATTGACCGTCGGATCGTAGAGCGGACCGCCATCCAGCCCGAGATCCTCGGCCTCGGCCTTGCCCATCGTCGCGAGCAAAGTGAAGCCCGCGACATAGGCGTCGCGCTCGGCAGTGACGTACAGCACCTGCGAGTTGAGGAATTCCTGCTCGGCGTTGAGGATGTCGAGGATCGTGCGGGTGCCGACGCTGTTCTCGGCGCGGACGCCCTCGAGCGAAAGCCGGTTGGCCTCGACCGCGACCCGCGACGATTCGATCACGCGCAGCGCCGACTGGTAGTTGGCGAAGGACGAGCGCACCTGCGAGACCACGCCGCGCTCGGTCAGGATCACCGTCTCCAGCGCCGCGGCGCGCCGCGCCTGCGCCTGGCGGATCTGCGCCGCCGGGCGACCGCCCTGGAACAGCGGCAGCGAGAGCTGGATGCCCGCAGTGGTGCCGAACCCGTCCTTGTCGAAACCGGCCGCAGCCGCCTGCGCGCCGACCGAGCCGAGATAATTGTAATAATTGCCGCCCAGCCCGACGCTCACCCTGGGCAAGCGGCTCGCCCGCGCGACATCGACGTCGTAGCGAGTCGCGTCGCCCGCCTTCTGCGCGGCTTCGAGGTTCGGGTTGTTCGCCAGCGCGGTCTGCTCGGCGGTCGCGACGTCGGACGGCAGGCCCGGCAGCGGCGGCGGCGGCGCGAGCACCCCCGGCGGCGAGCCGACCACGCGGATGTAATTCTCGCGGCTGCCGATCAGCCGCGCCTCGGCGGTGCGCAGCTGGCTCTGCGCCTGCGCGAACCGCGCCTCGGACTGCGCCACGTCGGTGCGGGTCAGGTCGCCCACTTCGAACCGGTCGCGCGTCGCCTGGAGGTTGACCTCGAGCGCGTGGACATTCTGCTGGTTGAGCCGGACGATCGCCTCGTCGCGGATCACGTCGAGATAGACCGTCGTCACCTGCGTGAAGATATCGGCCTCGGCGCCGCGCAGCACCGAGCGCCCCGCCTCGATCCGCGTCTCCGCCGCGCGCACCGAATTGCGCACCGAGCCGCCCGAGAAGACCGGCACCGACAAGTCGAGCCCGAAGGTGCCCTGGCGGCTGGGGCTGACCCCCGCGCCGGTGTCGTATACGCTCTGGCTGACCGACCCGGTCGAGTTGAGCCCCGGCAGCCCCGCCGCACGCGCGATCGGCACATTCTCGTCGGTGGCGCGCAGATTGGCGCGCTCGCCGGCGAGGTCGGGATTGGTGTTGTACGCCTCGACCATCGCCTCGCGCAGCGTCGTGGTCGGCGCTTCGGCGGTCGCGGTGGTGGACGTCGTCTGCGCGGCCGCCGGGACGGCGATCGCAACCAGGCTCACGCCAAGGAACAGGGAAGGAAGTCGCATGAGCCTCATCTTCTTCAGAACTGGAAGGTCTTGGGACGGCCGAAGCCGGGCAGAATCGCGCATTCTAGGTCGAGAAAATCCATCAGGCCGAAGCCGCCTTCGGTCCGCCGCCCCGCCGCAAGCCGAGTGACGCCACGATCGGCCACGCCGGCGACGACGCGCCCGCCCGGCTTGACCTGCGAAACCAGCGCATCGGGCAGCTGCTCCACGGCGCCATCGACGATCAGCACATCGTAAGGCGCGCCCGCGGCCCAGCCGGCGGCCAGCGGCCCCTCGACCAGCGAAACCTTGTCGGTCCCGGCCAGCGCCGCACGGGCAATCGCCAGCAGCGTCTCGTCTTCCTCCAGCGCCACCACCGAACCGGCGAGCGCGGCGAGCACCGCGGCGGTATAGCCGCCCGCCGCGCCGATCAGCAGCACATGATCGGCCGCGCCGATCCGCGCCTCGGTGATCAGCCGCCCGGTCGCCAGCGGCGAATTCTGCCGGCGGCCGTTGCCCAGCGGCAGCAGCGTGTCGCGATAGGCGATCGCGCGGTGCCCGGCGGGCAGATAGGCTTCGCGCGGCACGCGAGCCATCGCCTCGACCACACGCACGTCATTGACGGCGTTGGTGCGCAGCTGGCTCGCGACCATCGCGTGGCGCATCGTATCGAAGCGTCCTGCCTCGATCGGCGCGGGATCGACCGAAAGGGTCATCATCACTCCGCTATTCGCACAACCGTATTAGTCATGCAACACAGTTGTTGGCGTTGGGCGCCAAATCTCGAGTGCCCTGTATCGCGGTGCAGCGCGTACGCCAAGGCGAGAGGTAAGCAATTTTTGGAGCGCAATGTTGACAGGCGGGCGCGCCCCTGCGCATTCCCCCGCTTCGCTCCGAGGCCCGATGGCGGAGTGGTTACGCAGCGGACTGCAAATCCGTGCACGCCGGTTCGATTCCGGCTCGGGCCTCCAGCGCGATCCCGCATCCTCCATCGTCCGAAAACGGACGCCCCTGTCCGGAATCGGACAGTGCGCGGTGCGCCGATGTCATCTGCGATCATGGCCATGGCCCGGCAGGAGCAAGGCCCGTGCCACACGGACAAGCAAAAGGGCGCCCGGACCTTCGTCCGGACGCCCTTCCTTGCTTGGTTCCGCCGATCAGCGGTGGCGGCGATAGCTGCGACGGTCGTTGCAATTGCCGCGGTCGATCTCGCGGCCGATCAGCGCGCCGGCGCCCGCGCCGACCACCGTGCCGGTGCCGCTGCGGCGATAGCCGTTGCCGCGGCCGATCTCGCCGCCGAGCAGCGCGCCCGCGACCGCGCCGAGGATGGTGCCGGTCGAGCCCGAGCGGCAGCGCTGGTTGCTGCGATAGTGGCGCGGCTGGCCGCGATAGCCGTCGTCGCGATAGTCGCGCTGGTAGCCACGCTCATAGCCGCGCTGGTCGCGATAGTCGCGCTGGTAGCCGTCGTCCTCGTAATAGCTGTCCTGCTGGACATAGCCGTGCGCACGCTGCGCCGAGGCCGGAGTGGCGGCGAGGCCGGTCGCGAGGACGCTCATGCCCATCGCCGCGGCGATCAAAGTGTTCTTCATCACATTCCTCCTGCGGCGTTTATCGCCCTGAGGCTCTTATGGAGCAGCGCGGGTGCCGCTTGGCTGAATGGCGCTGTTATCCGTTGTTCAGGCGAAATATTCGGCGGAACCAATTCGCGGCGCGATGATTTCGTCTCCGTAACCGCCGTACAGTGTTGCGGAAATGCAACTCATCGACACTTTGCAACGCTTCACCGCTCGAATTGCGGAACAAAGCCTGATTCGCACTCGTTTCGCTTCCGGTAATTGGGAGTAATACGATGTACGATTTCGGCATCCGCCAGGCCCGTACCGGGTATCGCGTGGCGTATCACCAGCACGAGGCCAATCATTGCCCGGGCTGCGGCCAGTCCAATGGGTGATCGGCCGCACGACCGCCGAATGCGCCTTTTGCTCCACCGCGCTGCCGCTGATCGCCGGCGGCACCTCCGGCAACGGCATCTTTCGCAGCCGCGGCCCGGCGCTGACCCCGCTCGCCGCCTGAGAGTTTCCCCGACCGGTGGCCCCCCGCCGGTCCGGACGGGGGCGGCGTTTCGGGGCAACCTGACAGCGCCGGAACGCCGCCTCACGCCCGCGCGTTGCGCCTGCACACCGGGAGACCTGCCATGACCGACATCGCCATCACTTCGCCGCTCGTCCGCATCGCCCGCGTCCTCGCGGCCGAAAACCTGAGCGCGAACGCGGACGGATCCGAGCAATCCGCTGCCGGCGACGTCGATTCGGCCTGGGAAGGCGAGCTCGACCGCGCCCGCGCCGTGCTCAGGACCCTGCGCGAGCCCAGCCCCGAGATGATCGATGCCGGCCGCGCCGCGGGCAGCGATCCCGCCGAGATCTGGAGCGCGATGGTCCGGGTGGCGATCGAGGAGCAGGCCGGCACGCTGGTCGGCTGAGACCCGCGGGTTTGCACCGCGCGCGCCAGCCGCTATGGCGCCGCCCCATGCACGGCGCCGCCCTCACTCTCTATAATTCGCTGACCCGCAGCCTCGAGCGGTTCGCGCCGCTCGACCCTGAAAAGGGCGTCCGCGTCTATTCGTGCGGCCCGACGGTCTACAACTACGCCCATGTCGGCAATTTGCGCGCCTATGTCTTCACCGACACGCTGAGCCGCGTGCTGACATGGAAGGGCTACAGCCTCACCCATGTCATCAACATCACCGATGTCGGCCACCTCACTTCGGACGCCGATGCCGGCGACGACAAGATGGAGGCCGCCGCCGCCGCGCAGGCGAAGAGCATCTGGGATATCGCCGCGCACTATACCGCGGCGTTCAAGGCCAATATCCGCGACCTGGGCATCCGCGAGCCCAGCCGCTGGTCGGTCGCGACCGATCACATCGCCGAGATGGTCGACTTCGCGGAGAAGATCGCTCCCGGGCACTGCTACCAGCTCGACACCGGCCTCTATTTCGACAGCAGCACCGTCCCCGATTACGGGCGCCTCGCCGGATCGCAGGACGACACCCGCGAGGCGCGGATCGAAGCGGTCGACGGCAAGCGCCATCCGCAGGACTTCGCGATCTGGCGCAAGTCGCCGCCGGGCGAGCAGCGCCAGATGGAATGGGATTCGCCCTGGGGCAAGGGCGCGCCGGGCTGGCATCTCGAATGCTCGGTGATGAGCATCAAATATCTGGGCAGCCCGTTCGACATCCATACCGGCGGGATCGATCACCGCGAGATCCACCACCCCAACGAGATCGCGCAGAACCAGGCATTCTGCGGCTGTGCCGACACCGGCGCGCATTTCTGGATGCACAATAATTTCCTCGTGGATCGCGGCGGCAAGATCTCCAAGTCGAAGGGCGATTTCTCGACGCTCCAGTCGGTGATCGACGCGGGCGTGCACCCGCTTGCCTATCGGCTGATGTGCATCAGCGCGCATTACCGCTCCGAGCTCGAGTTCAGCCCCGACAACCTCGCCGCCGCGCTGACCCGGCTCAAGCGGCTGGTGATGACCGTGTCCGCGCTCAAGGCGAAGGCCGAGGGTCCGGGCACCGCGCCCGCGCCCTGGATCAAGCGCCTCGACGAAGCCGTGTCGGACGATCTCAACACCCCCAGGGCGCTGCCCATCCTCGACGAGCTTCTTGCGGAGAAAAGCCTGTCGCCCGCGGACCGGCTCGCCGCGCTTGCCGATTTCGACGCAGTGCTGGGGTTGGACCTGCTCGGCCTGACCCGCGATGCCCTCCGCGTCCGTCCCGCCAGCGCCACGCTCACTGCCGACGCGATCGAATCCCGCCTCGCCGAGCGCAGGGAAGCCCGCGCCGCGAAGGACTTCGCCCGCTCCGACGCGATCCGCGACGCACTCGCCGCTACGGGCGTCGAAGTGATGGACGGCGACCCGCTCGGCTGGGACTGGAAGCCGCTGCTCTAGGGCCTACCTTCCCCACCTACGCCGTCATCCCGGCCTTGTGCAGCGGCTATCCCTTGCGCCAGGTACCTCCCTGTTCCCCTGCGAAAGCAGGGGCCCAGGGTCACAAGGGATGCCTGCCTGGCCCTGGGCTCCTGCTTTCGCAGGAGAACAGGAAGCAAGAAGCACACATACTCGGCACAAGGCCGGAATGACGGAATTAGGGGGGCGAGCGCGTCCTTTCCTAATCCGAAGGCACGTGGCAATCTCCCAACTTCAACCGCAGGAGACCCGAAAGTGCGCGGAACGGTGTTGGGCTTCGACCGCCGGAGCGGCGAGGGCAAGATCTCGGGCGACGACGGCGCCCGCTACAGCTTCGGCCGCGGCGAATGGCACGGCAAGACCGCGCCCACCGCCAGCCAGAAGGTCGATTTCGAAACCTCGGGCACCGATGCCCGCGCCGTCTATCCGATGCGCGGCGGAATCGGCCCCGCTGCTTCCCATGACCGCAGCCGCATCGCTGCCGCGCTGCTCGCGATCTTCGGCGGCTCGATCGGCCTCCACAAGCTCTATATCGGCAAATATGCCGCCGGCATCGTCATGCTGATCGTCGCGATCGGCGGGGTCGTGTTCGCGGCCATCCCCACCGCGCTGATGGCAACGATCGGCATCGTCGAGGGCCTGATCTACCTGTTCATGTCCGACGAGCGGTTCGACGCCACCTATGTCAGCGGGTCGAGGGCCTGGTTCTAGGCGGATCGAATCCTGCCCCCGCGCATTGCAGCCGGGACGAAGAAACCCGGAGACTGCGCATGAACCGTCCCTCGCTGATCGCCCTCGCCGCAGCGCTCGCGCTCGCCGGCTGCAACAAGGCGCCCGAGACCACCGACAATGCGATGGTCAATCTGGGCGACGCCGCCGATCTCAACAGCGCCGCGTTCAACAGCGAAGCCCCGATCATCGAGGACGCCAATGACGATCCGCCCGCCGTTGCCGTCGTCGCGGTTCCCAAGGCGGTCTCCGGCGCCACTGTCGCCGAAACCGCGCCGCTGACCGAAGCCGAGGCGATCGAGGAGGATATCCGCGCCGGCCGCGATATCCAGCGCGTCCGCTACGGCGACGGCTGGGCATGGACCCGCGGCGGCCGCATCCTGCGCACCGCCGATCGCGAAGGCCGTGCGGTCGCCTATTTCCGCGGCGGCGAGGACCGCCCCTTCTTCGTCCAGCGCGAAGGCCGCGCCTATGCGTACCAGGGCGACAAGCCCACCCGCGTCTGGGGCACCGACGGCAAGGTCCGCGAGCCCGATTCGGACCGCGCCCGCGACGCCGCCGACGCCGCGCGCGACGCCCGGACCCAGCGCGAGCATGCCGAGCAGGCTCGCGACCACGCCCGTTCGCGCGGCGATGTCGAGCGCGGCCCGCGCCGCCCCGAAGCCACGGCCACGCCGACGCCGACCCCGACCGCTTCCCCCACCCCGCGCGGCCGCGACCGCGACCGCCGCCGCGGGATGAGCCCCGAAGCGACCCCCTCGCCCCAGGCCGGCCGCGACCGGCGCGATCGCGACAACTAAAGCTCGATTTGAACTGAAGCCGGTGGCGCGCTACGCCTCCCGCGCATGAAAGCCGTCCTCCCCGCGCTCGCCCGCCCGCTGGTCGAGCCGCACATCCCTGCCGGTATCGACGTCCACTGGTTCGCCAGCGCGGAGGAAGCGCAGGCGATGGTCGCCGATGCCGATATCGGCTGGGTCGACATCAACAAGCCCGCGGTCTGGGCGCAGACCGTCGCCACGGGGGCGAAGCTGCAATGGCTCTCGACCATCTATGCCGGGCTCGACGCGCTCGACACCGGCCTGCTCCACCGCCGCGGCACCCGCGTCACCAACGGCAGCGGCGTCAACGCCCACACCGTCGCCGAATATGCGGTGATGGGCGCGCTGGTCGCCGCCAAGCGCTATGACGAAGTCGTCCGCGCCGCCGACCGCCACGAATGGCCGCTCGAGGCGCCGGGGAAGCTCGAGCTGTACGAGAGCCACGCGCTGATCATCGGCTACGGCACCATCGGACGGCTTATCGGTCAGAGATTGCTGGGTTTCGAGGCAAAGGTGACCGCAGTCACCCGAACCGGCGCCGACGGAACCCTCACCCCCGACCAGTGGCGCGACCGTCTCGGCGAGTATGACTGGGTCTTCCTCGCCGCCCCCGCCACCCCCGGCAGCCGCCACATGATCGGCGAGGCCGAATTGCGCGCGATGAAGCCCTCGGCGTGGATCGTGAATGTCGGCCGCGGCGACCTGATAGACCAGGACGCGCTGATCGAAGCGCTCACCCGCCGCCGCATCGCCGGCGCCTTTCTCGACACAGTGACTCCCGAGCCGCTCCCCGCCGATCACCCGCTGCGCACGACGCCCAACGCGATCCTGTCGATGCATTTGTCGGGCCGCAGCCAGACCCGCATGTTCCTGCGCGCCGCCGAATTGTTCGTCGCCAATCTCCAGGCCTTCGTCGCCGGCGAGCCGCTGCGCAACGAAGTCGATCTCGCGGCGGGCTATTGACGATGCGCGCCCTCTTCCTCCTCGCCGCGCTCGCCTTCCCCACCCTGGCCGCCGCGCAGGGCGCCGACACCCATATGATCGACGTGCGCCAGACCGACGAAGGCTATGCCTGCCGCGCCGCCGCGCTCCCCGAGCTCAATCTCTCGCACGACTGGCGCGGCGGCGGCCGCAGCGCCTCGTGGCACCTGCCCGCGCGCGACGCGAACGCTGCCGCGCTCGAGATGCTCGTCGCCTTCACCCCCGACGACGCCGCGCCTTTCGGCACCGAGAGTGTGATCCGGGGCTTCCTGCTGGAGACCGCCGGCGCGCCGCTTCCAGCCAGGCCGAGGGCCGCGCATCTCCGCATCGACGGCATCCCCGACGCCACCATCCTCTCGGTCGAGCCCGATCTCAGCGATCCGACCATCCTCACCGTCTCGGTGATCGAGCGTCAGCGCACTTTGCTCGCCCAGCGGCTGATGAACGCCGCGATCGTCGAGCTCGACCTGACCGACGCCACCGTCACCACGCTGCGCCGCTACAGCTGGGACATCCGCAAGCTCCGCCGCGCGCCCGAACTGCTCCAGCTGGTCAACTGGAGCTGCAACTAGGAGGACTCCGATGCGCCTGCCGATCGCCGCCGCCGTTGCCCTGGCCCTGCTCGCGACGCCTGCCGCCGCCCAGCGGCTCAACACCACGCGAATCGACGTGCGCGAAGGCCCGAGCGGCACGCGGTGCGGCTTCCAGGCTTTTCCCGAAATGACCCTGGACGACGCGAGCGCGCGCGGTTTCAAGGCGGCGACGTGGCGGAAGGCCGCGAACGAAGATGCCGCGGCGATCCTGCAGCTGGTCTTCGGCCCCGCGAAGGATACCTGGCGCGCGCCGTCCTTCATCCTGATCGCCTTCGCCGTCCCCGCAACGGCCGTCCCGAATCCCAAGGCGGTTGCGTCCGGACGCCTGAGCATCGACGGCAGGGCACCGTTCACGCTGGCCTATGAGATGCTCGGCAACAAGCTGGTCTTCACGCACCAGCAAGACGTCGGCGCCTTCGGCAACACCCTCATCGCCTCGCGCACTGCCACGCTCGAAATCCGCAGTTCCGCGCGCAAGACGCTCCGCCGCTACAGCTGGAATACCGAAACGCTTGCCGAAGCCGCCGAGACCATCGAGGTCGCCAGCTGGAGCTGTACCGGACCCCAATAGGAGGATGCGATGCGCCTGATCGTCATTGCCGGAGCCCTGACGCTCCTCGCCACCCCCGCCGCCGCCCAGCGCCTTGACACGCGCCGCATCGATGTCCGCGAGACCGCCACCAGCACGATGTGCGGCTTCAACGCCTATCGCGACATGACGCTCGTCGACGGCACCAAAGGCGGCAGCGGCAAGCTCGCGACCTGGAACGGCGCCCCCGCCGAGGATGCGAACGCGCGGATGCGGCTGGTCTGGGAGCCCGCCACGGGCGGCTGGCGCACCCCGCCCTTCCTCGGCGTCGGCTTCGCCATCCCGTCCGACGCCGCGCTCAGCCGCGACAAGGTGTCCGGCGCAAGCGTCATCATCGACGGCGGCAGGCCGATCCCGCTCCAGTACAACGCCAGCCGCGACAAGCTGATCTTCGCAGTCAACCGCGACACCGACAATATCGGCGCGCGCGTCATCGGATCGGACAGCGTCGTCCTCGAGATCCTCGATTCCGCCGGCACGTCGCTCCGCCGCTACAGCTGGAACACAAGCCGCCTCGGCGATGCGGTCGAGACCGTCGCGGTCGTCGGCTGGAGCTGCACGACGCCTTAAGGCGAATACCCCCCGACCACCGCATCGATCTCGGCATCCTCGATCACCACCTGTCCGTCGAGGATCAGCAACGCGAGGCCGTGCACCAGCCCCCACGCCCGGAGCGCGGTCCGCCGCGCCGCCGCTTCGCCCGCCGACAGCCGCTCGGCATTCTCGCGCAGCAGCCGCGCGGCGTCATTCTCGGCGTGCCAGTCGCCCGGCGCCCATTTCGGCCCCGCCCCGCTCGCCGAGAAGGCCAGCCGGAACAGCGCCGGATTCGCGACCGCGAACCGCACATACGCCGCCCCGGTCGCCGCGAACCCGCGGTCGCCCCCGCCCGCCGCCTCCGCCGCCGCGCGCTGTGCCGCGCCGAGCTGGCGCAACCCTTCCGCCGCCAGCGCCGCCAGGAACGCGCCCTTGTCGGGGAAATGCCGATAGACCGCGGTCGCGCTCACCCCCACCGCGCGCGCCGCCTCGCGCAGCCCGATCGCGTCGGCCGACCGTTCGGCGAGCAGCCTGAGCCCCGCCTCGATCAGCGCCGCGCGCAAATCGCCGTGGTGATAGCTCCGCTTGCCGTCTTCTGCATTTGCCATGTTGACACTGTTACCTTTGAGTCGTTAGAGCGTCGTTATGTAAACAGCGTCAACATTATCCCGGAGTCGGAAAATGGCAAGCACCGTCGAGACCGCGATCCGCAGCGTCGTCACCAGGGGCGTGTTCGCGCTCCACGAATTCAACCGCAAGCGGATGGCCGAGCCGGCCGGGCCCCACGCCTTTCTCGACGGCCTCCACGCACCGATGGCCGAGGAGCTGACGATCGAGGACCTGCCCGTCACCGGCACGATTCCCGCAGCGCTCGACGGCCGCTATCTCCGCATCGGCCCCAATCCGGTCGCGCCCGATCCTGCCGGCTATCACTGGTTCCTCGGCGACGGCATGGTCCACGGCCTGCGCCTCTCGCAGGGCCGCGCGCTCTGGTACCGCAACCGCTGGGCGCGCTCGGCCGAGGTCTCGCAGGCGCTCGGCGAGGCCCCGATCCCCTGCCCCCGCGGCCCCGCCTCGACGGTCAACACCAACGTCCTCGGCATCGCCGGCCGCACCTATGCGCTGGTCGAGGCGGGAACGATCCCGATCGAGCTCGGCGAGACGCTCGAATCGCTCACCTATTCGGACTTCGACGGCACGCTGAAGAACAGCCTGACCGCCCACCCCCACCGCGATCCGCTGACCGGCGAGATGCACGCGATCTGCTATGCCGGGCGCGACCAGAACCAGGTCTGGCACACCGTGATCACCGCGCAAGGCAAGGTCCGCCGCGAGGAGCCCGTCGCAGTCGAGCACGGCCCCTCGATCCACGACTGCGCGATCACGGCGCGTTTCGCAGTCATCCTCGACTTGCCCGTCACCTTCTCGATGCAGGCGCTGATCGGCGGCCACCGCTTCCCCTATCGCTGGAACCCGAAGCACCGCGCCCGAGTCGGCCTGCTCCCGCGCGAAGGCAGCAGCGACGACGTGATCTGGTGCGACGTCGATCCCTGCTATGTCTTCCACACCGCCAATGCCTATGACCTGCCCGACGGCCGCGTGATCCTCGATGTCGTCACCCACGACACGATGTTCGCCGAGAGCTTCCACGGCCCGGATTCGCACCGCACCGCGTTCGAGCGCTGGACGATCGACCCCGCCACCCGCGCGGTCGAGCGCCGGGTCATCGACGCCAGCCCCCAGGAATTCCCCCGCCCCGACGAGCGCCGCATCGGCCTGCCCTATCGCTACGCCTACACCATGGCGCTCGCCGACAGCCCGGAGGCGGATTTCATCGGCGGCACCCACCTGATCAAGCATGACCTCGAGACCGGCACCCGCCAGCGCCACGATTTCGGTGCGGGCCACTTTCCCGGAGAGTTCGTCTTCGTCCCCGCGCACGCCGAGGCGGCCGAGGACGAAGGCTGGCTGGTCGGCCTGGTGGTCGATGCCGCGGCGGAAACCACCGATCTCGTCATCCTCGACGCGCAGGCGTTCGAAGCCGCCCCCGTCGCCACGGTCCGCATCCCCCACCGCGTTCCCCCCGGCTTCCACGGCAATTGGGTCCCCGCCGGCTGAGACCCGCTTGCGCCGCGCGCGCCGCCGCGCCAGTCTCCCGGCCGGCGCGGCTCCGCGCGTCCCGGGAATGTCATGCGCCTCCTCGTCGCGGCTGCCGCACTGCTGGTCACGCTCGTCACCCCGGCGGCGGCGCAGCGCATCGACGCGACTCGCAGCCAGGGCGGGATCGCCCGCGACCGGGCGTGGTGCAACTTCGAAGCCTATCCCGAGCTCAGGCTCACTCACGATCCCAACGGCGGCCGCGCCTTCGCGACCTGGGACCAGCAGGCGCGCGAGCACCGCCCGAATGCCGGGCGCTACATCGACCTCGTCGTCATGTTCACGCCCGGCGCCGACGGCCATGCCCCCGCCTCGGCGACGGCGCTGTTCGCAGTCAGGATCGAGGGCCGCCCCTTTGCCCGCCAGATCGCGTCCGCACGCGCGCTGGCCGACGGCAAGGACACCGGCATCCCGCTCCAGATCGAAGGCGAGATGCGCATGGACCCGGGCTCGACGAGCGCGCTCAGGCTGACTCCCGCGCTGGCGAACGGCCCGCGGCTGGCCGCTTTGCTCGCCGCGGCGCGCGTCGTCCGGCTGGACCTGCTCGACGAGCGGGGCGCGCTCATCGAAGCCTTTCATTGGGACCTGCCGCTGCTACACGAGGCGCCGCGCGTGCTGGCGATCGCCGACTGGAAATGCGGCGATGCCGTCAACCGCTAGATTGGGAACCATCACCGTGCGCCTCCTCATCGCCGCCCTTGCCCTGCTGGTCACGCTTACCGCGCCCGCCGCGGCGCAGCGCCTCAACGCGACTCGCTCGAGGGGCGGCATCGACGAGGGCCGGGCCTATTGCCGCTTCCAGGCCTATCCCGAGCTCAAGCTCACGCACCTGGTCGATGGCAGCCTTGCGTTCGGGCAATGGGAGCAGGGCGCGCAGGAAGGCAGCCCCGCCGCGGGACGCTTGATCGATCTGCTCCTGTTATTCAGGCCCGGCGCCGAAGCCGGCAGCGTCGAGTCCGCCCTGGCCTTCTTCTCCGTCCACATCGGGCAGCCCTTCCCTCGCCCGGTCGGCTCGGGGCGCGTGCTCGTCGACGGCAAGGACAGCGCGATCCCGCTGCGTCTCGAAGGGACGATGCGCCTCGAGCCCGGCTCGAGCAGCACGCTGCGCTTCGTGCCGGGCGATGGCGACCATGTCAGGCTCGCCGCGCTGATGCTCGCCGGCCGCGCCGTCCAGCTCGACCTGCTCGACGAGGCGGGCGCGACGATCCGCAGCTATCACTGGACCCTCGCCCGCCTGCACGATGCCCCTGCGGTCCTCGGCCTCGCCGAATGGAAATGCGGCAATGCCGTCAATCGCTAGCCTGCGAATGCTGATCGCCGCCGCCCTGCTGGGCATGCTCGCCACGCCGGCGGCTGCGCAGCACATCGACACCAGCCTTTCCGAACGCGTCGTCGAAGAGGACGGCACCGTGTCATGCCGCTTCACCGCCATTCCCGAGCTCCAGCCGATGCAGATGCCCGACGGCCGTCAGCGCTGGCTCTGGGCGAGGGCCGCGCTCGAACACGATTCGGCAGCCCGGCGCTACATCGCGCTGGCTGTCTGGTTTCTCCCCGCTTCGGACGGCGGCAGCGCCGCTTCGAGCCTGGAGATGCTCTCGATCATCAACGAGCACGAAGCCTTTGCCCGGCCGGTCGCGGCGGCCCGCCTGCTGATCGACGGCAAGGATAGCGGCCTGCCGCTCCGCCTCGAGGGCACGCTCCGAACCGCGCCCGGCGCAAGGAACACGCTGCGCCTGCGCCCCGGACCGGGCCAGGGCCCGCAATTCGCCACGCTGCTGATCCCGGCAAGCAGCACCCAGCTCGACTTGCTCGATGCCGACGGCGCCATCGTCCGCAGCTTTCACTGGGACGTGCGCTCGCTGCGCCGCGTCACCCCGCTGCTCGACCGCGTGGACTGGAAGTGCGGCGGCGCGATCGGCGCACGCTGATCGGTGCCGCCACGGGTTTCGCTTGCACGCCCGCCGCCGCATGATAGTTAGGCATATGCCTAACCAAAAAGTCGAGACCCTGTTCGCCGCGCTTGCCGACCCGACCCGCCTCGCGGTGGTCGAGCGGCTCGGCCAGGGCCCAGCCAGCGTCAGCGAGCTCGCCGGCGCCTTCCCGATCGCGCTCCCCAGCTTTCTCCAGCACTTGAAGCTGCTCGAATCCGCCGGGCTGGTCAGCTCCGCCAAGGCCGGCCGCGTCCGCACCTGCACGCTCGAGCCGCTCGCGCTCGCCGCGGTCGAGCGCTGGATCGTCGAGCGCCGCCGCGAAACCGAGGCCCGCTACGGCCGCCTCGCCGCCTATCTCGACAGCCAGGAGCCCCTTGCATGACTGCCGTCCATGACAAGTTCGTCCTCGAACGCAGCTATCGCCAGTCCCCCGCCACGGTCTTCGCCGCGCTGTCGACCGAGGAAGGCAAGGCCCGCTGGTTCACCGCGCCCAACGCCGAATGGGAGCAGGTCGTGCGCCATCTCGACTTCCGCGTCGGCGGCACCGAGCGGCTGGTCGGCAAATGGAAGAGCGGCATGGTCACCGAATATGACGCGACCTACCAGAACATCGTCCCGCACGAGCGCATCGTCTACGCCTATCACATGCACATCGACGGCAAGCCGATCTCGGTCAGCCTGGCCTGCATCGAGCTCCACGCCGAAGGCGCCGGCACTCGCCTCGTCCACACCGAGCACGGCATCTATCTCGACGGCTTCGAGGACAAGGGCGGCCGCGCGCACGGCATCGGCCTCCACCTCGACAAGCTCGGCGAGACGCTGCCGGGCTAGGTTTGATCCAGCAAGATCGAGCATCTGCTGTTCCCCGGCGCAGGCCGGGGCCCAGGTGCGACCTGCTCCAGACGGCGGGATGCCCTCGGGAGTCCGCCGATACTGGGCCCCGGCCTTCGCCGGGGAACAGTGTCAAACAAGCCCAAGCCGACCCTAACCCGCCAGCGCGTCCTCGACCGTCGCGGCATCGCCGCGCAGCCGCGCCTGCTCCCACCGCATGTTCGCCCGTGCCTGCAGCTCGAGCGTATCTTCAGCCAGCCCCCGCGCCGCCGACAGCATTCGCAGCAGCGGCACCTCACACAGCTGGTCGAGCACCCGCGCCCGCCCCGCGCGGTAGGCGTCGTCGGGATAGACTCGATACTCGTCGCGGATCGCCAGCGCATAGCCGCGATACGCCGCCCGCTCGCCCGCCAGGATCGACAGATCGAGATCCACCAGCATCTGCGCCAGCCGGTCCCCGGTCGCATGCCCCTGCGTCGCCATCACGCAGGTCTCGAAGTCGCGCAGCTCGTCCTCGGGCCATTGCAGCAGCGCCAGCCCGATATCGGCGCTCCGCCGCTCATTGTCCTTCGCCGCCACGTCGTAGAACGCGTCGTGCAGCCAGATCGCATAGCGCAGCACTCGCGCGTCACGCGCCGGCAGCCCGGGCGCGAACGCCGCGAGCCCGCCGAGCATCTGCTCGATATGCGCGAGGTTGTGATAGGCCAGCGGCGACGCGCCGAACCGTTCGACGAGCAGCGCCCGCAACAGCGGCGGCATGTCCGCGACAAGCTCCAGGACCCGATCCGCGCTCACCCTGCCCTTCTAGCCGATCCCGCCGCGCCACGCCAACCTACCCAATGCGGGACATATTTCACTCACTCTGCGCTGCAAACCGATTTTCCCCCCTTGCGCATATTTACCCCTTCAAGGTAAAGCGCCACCCATGATGACACTTGCAGGCTCCAAGATCCGCCGCTTCCGCGAGGAGCGCTCCCTTTCCCGTTCGGCGTTCGGCGCGTGGTTCGACACGCCCGGCAGCACCGTCCAGGGCTGGGAGGAAGAGGGCAAGCGCGCCAACGCCGCGGTGGTCAACCAGATCGCCGCCAACGGCATCGCCCACCATGCCGACTGGTACGTCAACGTCCGCAGCGCCGACAACGCCGCCACCGCGCGCTGGACTCCCGACAGCTGGACCCGCGCCGAATTCGAGGCCCGCCAGCTCCCCAACTACCCCGACCAGACCGCCGTCGACGACGCCACGCGCACCCTCGCCTCCTACCCCCCGCTGGTCTTCGCCGGCGAGGCACGCAACTTGACCGCCGATCTCGCCCGCGTCGCCGAGGGCAAGGCCTTCCTCCTCCAGGGCGGCGACTGCGCCGAGAGCTTCGCCGAGTTCCACCCCAACAACATCCGCGACACCTTCCGCGTCATCCTCCAGATGGCGGTCGTCCTCACCTTCGCGTCGAAGCTGCCGACCGTGAAGCTCGGCCGCATGGCCGGCCAGTTCGCCAAGCCGCGCTCGGCCGATACCGAAGTCATCGACGGCGTCGAGCTCCCCTCCTATCGCGGCGACAACATCAACGGCTCCTCGTTCGAGGCCGCCGCGCGCATCCCCGATCCGAGGCGGATGATCCAGGGCTACAGCCAGTCCGCCGCGACGCTCAACCTGCTGCGCGCCTTCGCGCAGGGGGGCTATGCCAATCTCCACCAGGTCCATCGCTGGACCCACGACTTCATGGGCCGCAGCCCCTGGTCGAAGAAATATGCCGACGTCGCCCAGCGCATCGGCGAGGCGCTCGATTTCATGCAGGCCTGCGGGATCGACGCCGACAGCGTCCCCCAGCTCAAGGCCACCGATTTCTACACCAGCCACGAGGCGCTGCTGCTCCCCTACGAGCAGGCGATGACTCGCGAGGATTCGGTCGCCGGCGGCTGGTACGACACCAGCGCCCACTTCCTCTGGATCGGCGACCGCACTCGCTTCGAAGGCTCGGCGCATGTCGAGTATCTGCGCGGCATCGGCAATCCGATCGGGATGAAGTGCGGCCCCAGCCTCGAGCCCGACGCGCTGCTGCGCCTGCTCGACACCCTCAACCCCGCCCGCACCCCCGGCCGCATGACCCTGATCACCCGCTTCGGCCACGACAAGATCGAAGCGGGCCTCCCCCCGCTGGTCCGAGCGGTGAAGCGCGAGGGCCACCCGGTCGTGTGGAGCTGCGACCCGATGCACGGCAACGTCATCAAGGCCGCCAACGGCTACAAGACCCGCCCCTTCGACCGCATCCTGGCGGAAGTCCGCGGCTTCTTCGCCGTCCACCGCGCCGAGGGCACCTTCGCCGGCGGCATCCACGCCGAGATGACCGGCCAGAACGTGACGGAGTGCACGGGGGGCGCGATCGACGTGACCGAGCAGTCGCTGGCGGACCGGTATCACACCCACTGCGACCCGCGGCTGAACGCGGGGCAGTCGCTGGAGCTGGCGTTTCTGCTGGCGGAGATGCTCAACGAAGAAATGGCGGAGCGGCGGCGGGTGGCGGCGTGACAAAGCCCTCTCCCGCTCTCGCGAGAGAGGGTTGGGTGAGGGTCTTCTTACTTTCTCTTGTCAGGCCGCTGGGACAAAGCCGAACCAGCGGCAGTCTTCGAATCCTTGCCCGTCCGATCGTCCTTCAGAACCTTGGAGGCCGACTTTCCGGCCTTGTCGCCCGTAGTTTCGTTCTTGGCCATGATGCCCTCCTTACGATGAGCAGCAAAACGGCCGCGTTCCGTAATTGTTCCTGAATCCCGGTATCCCCGGCATTGGTTTGCCGGCTCGCTCCCTGTTCAGCTTTCGTATCCCAGCGCAGCGCCGACCAATCCTTCGAAGCGCGTGAAGAAATCAGACCATCCCCCTGTCTCCGACAGCGCCCGGATCGCCGTCGCCAGCCCGTCGCGCTCGCGATACGCGATCGGCGCGAGGGCCAGCGACGGCCTGGCCACAACGCCCCGCCGGGCCATCGCCGCGATCGCCAGCGCGCGCGCCAGCCGCCCGTTCATGTCCTGAAGCGGATGGAGCAGGATCATCGTCGCATAGGCCGCGGCGGCGAACTGGATCGGGTCGGGACAGAGCGAATCGAGCGCCAGCAGCCGGTTCACCCAATCCGCCGCCGCCTCCCGGTCCGCGAACGCCACCGCCACCCCGCCCGGCCGCGCCGATCCGCGCATCGTCCGCGGCGCGAACGCCGCCCGCTTGCCGCCAAGCGCGCCCGCAAGATCGAGCAGCGACGCCTCGGTCAACTCCCACCGCGCCAGTTCCGCCCAGCGCGCCAGCAGGATCGGCTCGATCGCCGGGCGCGCGATCAGCGCCCGCAGCTTGCCGCACGTCGTCGCCTCCGCGTCCCGGCCCTCCATCGCCGCGAGCATGCCCGCGGCACAGCGCCGTTCCAGGCCGACCACCTCGGCGTCGGAATAGCGCCGGTCGTTCGCTGCGATGCGCCGCACCGTGCCACCGCCGCGCGCCGGCATCGCCTCAAGCGGCGGACAGCGAAGGACGACGGTCAACGGGGGCTTCGTAGCTGCTCCAGACCAATCTGAGCGCGACGACCGAGCCGTCGCGCAAGGGCGCAGAGATCGCAAAGGCAGCCAGGGAGTTTCCGTGCGGATAAGGACTGCTGCAGATCGCCCGCAGGTCGAGCGCTACCATTTTGACGACGGCATAGGGCGAGACACCGTCCTTGCGCGGCCCAAAGGCGATGATCGCCGATCGCACGGGCCGCGCCCGGCTTTTCCAAAGACCCACCCAGGGGTATTCCGCAGTATGTGCCGGAAATGCCTGTACGAAATCATATCCGGCGATATCGGGGCGATTGTCGGTGTATATCGGACCAAGGGTCGCGCCCGATCCTGATCGCGGCTGGATGACGGTGATCTCGGCCGGCGGTCTGGCGCTCGCTATCTCCAGAAACGGAATCCTCAGCCAGCATCCATCCCGCAAGTGAAGGTCGAGCCCCACATACTGGTCGATCGCGGGCCTCAAGGCCGGGGAGCGCAGTTGAAAGAATGCCGGAGCTCGCACCGTGCCGCGGGTCGGTAACCCGGCATCGGTTTCGAACGACGACGGCGGCAGGCGGCGAACCTCGAGCGGGATTTTTTGCCCGAGCAGGCGTTTGCAGACAGGCTGAACAGTCTCAGGCTGCCGCGCCGCGCCGCTCGCGCCGCACAGGCTGCCCGTCAGGGCGCTCAAGCCAACCGCTATCGCGACCGCGATCCGCATCACGGATGCCATAGCAGGCTGAGCGCGACAACCGAGCCGTCCCGCAACGGCGCCGAAATCGCATAGACGCCCAGATGGGTGCCGTGGGGCACGGGAACGGTTGCGATCGCCCGCAGGTCGAGCGCGGCCACCTTGATGACGGCATTTCCCCCCCCGACTCCAAACGCGATGATTGCGGTTCGAACGGGCCGCGCTTTGCTTCGCCACAGCCCCACCGAAGTATAGCCCGGCATGTAAGTGGGAAATGCCTGCACGAAATCATATCCGGGCACATCCGGACGGTCGACGGGGTAATGGGGCGCCGCCTTGACGCCTTCGGCATTCGGGGACCGGATGACGACAAGTTGGGAAGCTGGCTGGACGCTGGCCTGATCGAGAAAGGGTATTCTCAACCAGCACCCGTCGCCCAGGCGGATCGCGCTGGCGCCTGCCAGATATTGATCGATCGCCGGGTGCAGCGCCGGCGAGCTGAGGCGATACTGTTCCGGGTATTTTACAACGCCGGCTGGAAGCACCGCCGCGCTGGGGCGGGCGTCGAAAGACGATGGCAAGCGACGAACCTCTAGCCGTATCTTTTGCCCGAGCGGGCGTTTGCACACAGGCTGAACGGTCTCAGGCTGCCGCGCCGCGCCACTCGCGCCGCAGAGGCTCGCCGCGAGGGCGGTCGAGCCAATCGCCATGGCAACCGCGATCCGCATCACGAATGCCAATTCAAGCTGAGCGCTACGACCGACCCGTCGCGCAACGGTGCCGAGATCGCAAAGGGAGCCAGGGAGTTTCCATGCGGATCAGGGCTGCTGAAGATCGCTCGCAAGTCGAGCGCGACCGTTTTGACGACGGCATAGGGCGAGACGCCGTACTTGCGCGGCCCAAAGGCGATGATCGCCGATCGGACGGGCCGCGATCTGCTTCTCCAAATGCCCACTGACGGGTATTCCGCATGTGTCGAAAACGCCTGCACGAAATCGTATCCGGGGATATCGGGGCGATTGTCGGTGTATATCGGACCGAAGGTCGCGCTCGATTGCGAGCGGATGACCGTGATCTCGGCCGGTGGTCTGGCGCTCGCTATCTCGAGAAACGGAAGCCTCAACCAGCATCCATCCCGCAGGCGAAGGTCGACGCCCAGATATTGTTCGATCTCGGTTCTCAAGGCCGGGGAGCGGAGTTGAAAGAATTCCGGAGCCCATACCGTGCCGCGGGTCGGTAACCCGGCATCGGTCGCGAACGACGACGGCGGCAGGCGGCGAACCTCGAGCGGGATTTTTTGCCCGAGCGGGCGTTTGCACACGGCTTGTGCAGCAACAGGCTGCCGCGCCGCGCCACTCGCGCCACACAGGCTCGCCGCGAGCGTGCTCAAGCCAATCGCCGCGGCGACCGCGATCCGCATCACGGATGCCATAGCAGGCTGAGTGCGACGACCGAGCCGTCCCGCAATGGCGCCGAAATCGCATGGGTGCCCAGACTTCCTCCATGAGGTGACGGGATGCTAGCGATCGCCCGCAAGTCGAGCGCGACCACCTTGATGACGGCATGGGACGAGACGCCGTCCTTGCGTGGCCCAAAGGCGATGATCGCCGATCGAGTGGGCCGCGATCTGCTTCTCCACAAGCCCACCGACGGGTATCCCGCGTAATAGGACGGAAATGCCTGAACGAAATCATACCCGGCGATATTGGGGCGATTGTCGGTATAGACGGGAGCCGCCGTCGTGCCCGACCTCGATGGCGGCCGGATAACCACGATCGCGGACTCTGGCTTGGTGCCTGCCTCGGCCAGCAAGGGAATCCCAAGCCAGCACCCATCCCGCAAGCGAAGGGCGACGATCAGATACTGATCGACCGCGGGCTTCAAGGCAGGAGAGCGAAGTTGGTAAAATTCCGGATGCCGTACCGTGCCGCTGGTCGGTAACTCGGCACTGGCCTCGGTCTCAAACGAGGATAGCGGCAGGCGGCGGACTTCGAGCCGGGCCTTTTGCCCGAGCGGGCGTTTGCATGCCGCCGCGGGGTGCGTTGCCGGTTTCAAGGCGCCGTAGGCAGACCCGCCGACGCTGCTCATCAGGAGCAGAATCCCTGGAGCCCAAGCCGCGCGATAAACGCCGGTTCTGGAAAAGTTTCCCATCACTCGTCCTCCGAGGGATGGGTTTCCGACGTATTATCATAAAATCCGAACTTCGCCGGGAACGTAGCCCACCTGTCCAAGTCCAATAGAATCAGCCGCGCTGCCGTATTGGCAAACTTCTCGATTTGCTCGTGCTCCGCGCTGTCCTCCCAGGACTCGCTCGACCGGTTCGGTGGGTTGGTATCCAGCCATTGCCGATAAAGCGCCGCTTCCAGCGCCTTGATCGCCTTGAAATGGTGGCTCACCTCATGGACGAGGTAGAATCTATCCCCAACCAGATCTATCCAGTTATTGTAACCGATAGCACCATCGGGACTCATCACGGCAAAATACCGCCCCGTCGCCGGGTTGAAATCGGTGCGGCCCGCGGCGGTGGGCGTCGCGGCCATACCGAGAACCAGCGCGTAGTCCATCCTGCTCAGGATATAAGCGAACTCCTTCATGCTGAAGCTCACGGTCGTGCCGTCATCGGCGGTGATGGTGAACACCGAGGTATCGGTCGGATCGACCAACCCTTCGATGTCCTTGAGCGCGAGCATGATGTTCTTCCACGCGGCCGCCGCGGCGGCGTTCTGGGGATTGCTCCCCAGATATTGTATCTGGGTCATCGCCTGCGCGGTCTGCGTCCCCGTCTTGATCAGCCTGCTGTGCGACAGCAGGTCGAGCATGACGTCGCGCCGCGGCCCTGTGACCACGATCTCGTCGCCGTCGGCCCAGGGCTTCCCCGCCAGCTGGCTCGCAAGGCTGGCCGGCAGGTGTGCGAGCGCCTCCAGCCCGGAGACGATATTGCCCGCCGCGTCGACGAACACGGTCTCGGGCGAAAACAGGTTCGCGATGATCGTGGGCGGTCCGGGCCGCGGCGAAATCGCGCGATCGACTGCCTCGAGGAACTCGATATCGACTGAATTCCCCGAGCCGAAGATGTCGGCATAGTGATCGGGGAGCGACGGCATCGCGAACTGCGCGCGGAATTCGTTGAACCACAGCAGCGCTTCCGATCCATCGGGATCGTCGTCCATATAGCTGTTCTGGTCGCTCCCGCCGCCGCCCTGGGGCTGCTCGAACTCGAACGGCGCGATCAGGAAGGAGATGGTCGCGCCGCTGCCCATGACCTGCGCGGGATCGTCCCAGGGATCGTTGGCCGGCGGCGGCGGCGGATCGCCTGGGCCGGGTGGCGCCGGCGGTTCGCTGAAGCGCGGATCGTTCCAGTCGAAGCTATAGCCGCCCTCCGGCTCGCCATTGCCCGGATCGACCGGCGGAATGAAACCTCCCGGCATACCGTTACTCCCACTGGGACCCGGAACACTTGGAGAGAACCGGGTTCTACTATTCCATACGCCTGATTCTACTGGTTGGCGACATTCGAAAACGTACAAAGCCTGGCGTGATCTTGGCAGCTCCCAAGATGAACCGTGACGCGTCGCAAGCCGGGCCCACGAAAACCCCTGTCCTACAACCCCCACTCCATGCGATGTTCCCCTTCCGTTCGCAACACCGGGAACCGCGCACATGGCCAGACCACCGCAAGACACCCTCCTCCTCTTCACCCCCCACGTCCCGCGCCGCGTCCAGGCCGGGGGCTGGAGCCCCGAGCGCCAGCGCTGCTTCATCGCGGCGCTCGCCCGCACCGGGGTCGTCCGCGCCGCGGCGGCTTCGGTGGGGATGTCGGCGAGCTCGGCCTATCAGCTGCGCGCGCGCGTGCTGCAGCAGACGCACAACCTCGCCGATGTCCCGATGTCGCCGGAAACCGCGGCGGCGCTCGGGCCGGGCTATGTGTTCAGCTTCGCCGCGGCGTGGGACGTGGCGCTCGGCGAGGGGCTGGACCTCCAGATCGACGCGGCGCTGCCGGTGGCGTTGAAGGGCGAGCGCGTGCCGGTGATCCGCCGCGGCGCGATCGTCGGGTGGCGGACCAAGTTCAACATGCGCCTCGCCATCGCCGCGCTCGGCGCGTTCCGGCGCAGCTACGAGGGGCAATGGTACGACTACGAGGTCCGCACCGCCAGACACACCGCGTATTTCGCCGAGAAGATCGAGGCGCTGCTGCGGCTCGGCCCCGTCCGCTGGCCCGATCCGCCCGAGCCCGAGAGCCGCGAGGCGCGCCTCGCCCGCAAGCGAGCCGAGCGGGCCGAGCGCCGGCGCTACGGGCCGCGTGTGCATGGCCTGCTCGATCCCTGCGGCCCCGCCGACCAGCCGCCGCGCCGGATCGACTTGCCGCCGCCGCCAAGCCTTCCGCCGCGGGAGCACGCGCAATGAAATTGCTTGGCCGCGCAACGTTCGTGCTCGATTCGCGTCAAAACTGTGAAGCTAAGGCTTCGCAATCCAACCGCGCGACCCCCGGCTTGACGCGTTTGGCGCCGCGCCTTAAGGGCCCGTTTCCGCGCAAGCGCACGGCCCCTTCGTCTAGCGGTTAGGACGTCGCCCTCTCACGGCGAAAACACGAGTTCGATTCTCGTAGGGGTCACCAGCGATAACCTCCCCCCTTAGCCACCCCCCCGCCGCTGGCCCGCCCCTGATGCAGCTGACCCGGCTGCGCACCGAAATGGTGGTCGCCTCGGCCCAGCTGACCGCGGAGCTGTTCCCCGACCAGCCGTTTCTCGGCGTCGAGTTCGGGATCGCGGCGCGGATCTGCCTGCCCGACTGGACGCATGGCGGGGGGCTGGCGCGGCCCGCCGCGCCGGTGCGGACGATCACGGTGCGGCAAATGGCGCTGTCGCTGGGCCGGGCGCCCGAGACTACCCGCCGCCACGCCAACCGGCTGCGCGAGCGCGGTGCGTTCACCGTGTCGCCCGCTGGGGTATCGCTCGCCGCCACCCCCGCCAACGCGGCGCTGGCGATGCGCTACTATCTCGGCATCCATGACCGGCTGCTGCGGCTGATCGAGGACATGGCCGCTACCTGCGATATCGACGTGACGGTCGGCGAGCCCCCGGCGTTCGGCGTGGCCGACGTGATCGAGCGGGCGCTCGACACGCTGCTGCTGCCGATCGACACCTTTCTCCCGGCCGGGAAAAGCACTTCGCTGGGCCTGCTGCTGTGGGGCGCGCTGAGCATGGTCGCGGTCCGCAACGTCACTCACGACCCCGTGCTCGCCCGGCGCTACGCCAATGACCGGCCTCCCGACGAACTGAGGATCGGCGTTTCGCTGCGCAGCCTCGCGGCGGCGCTGTCGGTCCCCTATGCCACCGCCTGGCGGCAGATCCGGTCCATGCAGGCCCAGGGGCTGGTGACACGCCTCGGCAGCGACCGCTGGACGGTGCTGACCCACAACCTGCTCAACGACAGCGTCCGCGGCGTGAGCATGCCGCCGACCGTCCACCTGCTCCGCAAGATCCGCGAGCTCGCCCTGCTGGGCCTCGATCCGACGCTAGCGGCGGACCACTACCAGCTCGGCCGTCCCGCGCTCGCCAATCTCGGATTGCCCCAAAATGGTTAGTTTTTTCTGCGGTTATCCATTCTGGGGCACCTCCGGTTTTTGCCATCCCGCTTCGATAGTTACGTTTGCGCTAACCAGGTGCGAATCGAACTAGCGCCTTCAACAGACAGCGTTGCGGGTCGCACCGGCGCTGAAGCCGGGGGGCGTATTTCATGGACCATCGACTGGGCGATCTCGCGCGTGCGGACAATGGCGACTGGGCGCTGGAGACCTGGCACGGCGGCAGCACCGCGATGGCCGCCGGGCTGGCGGCGGCGGGGCTCGAGCCCTATGCGAGGGCGCTCAATACCCCGCCCACGGTGAAGATCACACCGCCCGGCGCCAGCTACGCGCGTGCCGGCACCGAATTCCTGATCAATACCCAGACGGCCGGCGACCAGCTCCGTCCCGTCGTCTCCGGCCTGTCCGACGGCGGGTTCGTGGTGACCTGGTACGATGCGAGCGCAACGCTCGGCGATGCGAGCGGCACCAGCGTGAAGGCGCAGGTCTATACCGCCGCCGGCGCCAAGGTGGGCACCGAGTTCCTGGTCAATACCAACACCGCGAACGATCAGTTGCGCCCCACCGTCACCGGCCTCGCCAATGGCGCATTCGTGGTGACCTGGCAGGATACGAGCGGCGTCGGAGACACGAGCTACACAGGCATAAAGGCGCAGCTCTACACCCCCACCGGCGCCCGGATAGGCGGCGAGTTCCTCGTCAACACGCAGACCGCGAACGTCCAGTACAATCCCCGCATCACCAGTCTCGCCGACGGCGGATTCGTGGTGACCTGGTTCGATCTCAGCGGGACGCTCGGCGATGCGAGCGGCGCCAGCACGAAGGCGCAGATATTCACGGCCGCGGGCGCCAAGGTTGGCAGCGAATTCCTGGTCAACACCCAGACCGCGAACGACCAGTTTCCAATCTCCGCGACGGGGCTCTCGAACGGCGGGTTCGTGATTACCTGGGAGGATGCCAGCGGCACGCTCGGCGATGCGAGCGGTACCAGCGCCAAGGGGCAGATCTATACTGCCGCCGGCGTCAAGATCGGCGGCGAGTTCCTGGTCAACAGCCAGACGGCGGGCAACCAGAGCGCGCCCATGGTCACCGGCCTCGACAATGGTGGGTTCGTGGTGACCTGGCACGATGTGAGCGGCACGCTCGGCGACGCCAGCGGCGCCGGCATGAAGGCACAGATCTACACGGCCGACGGCGCAAGGGTCGGCAGCGAGTTCCTGGTCAACACCCAGACGGCAGGCGATCAGCTCGGTTCGCAAGTCACGCGTCTCGGCGACGGCGGTTTCCTCGTCGCATGGTTCGACGCCAGCGGCACGCTCGGCGATGCCAGCGGTACCAGCATCAAGGCGCAGGCCTTCACGGCGACCGGCGCAAGGATCGGCGGCGAGTTCCTCGTCAACACCCAGACCGGCGGCAATCAGCAGTTTCCCGCGGTTACCGGGCTTGCGAATGGCGGGTTCGTGGTGACCTGGCACGATGCGAGCGGCACGCTCGGCGATGCCAGCGGCTCAAGCGCCAAGGGGCAGATCTATTCGGTCACGCCCGGCGCGTACGTGGCGATCGAGCAGGTCGCCACCAGCCTCAAGGGCACCATCACGATCGGCGATCCCGATTCGGGGACTGCTGGCTTGCTCAGCGTCACGCTGGCGGCCAGCTTCGGCACCCTGACGCTCGCGGCCGGCACCAGCGGCGCGACGATCGTCTCGGGCAACGGCACCGGATCGGTAGTCATCTCGGGCACGGTCGCGCAACTCAATGCGCTGCTCGGCAGCGACACGACCAGCAGCATCGGCTACGCCGCCCCCACCGACGCGCCGCCCGCCTCGGCAACGATCACCGTCACTGCCGAGGACGCGTTCGGCGGGCAAGCCACGCAGACCGCCTCGATCGCCTTCACCGCGGTCAACGACGCGCCGGTGCTCGATCTCGATTCGGGCCAGGCAGGCACCGGTTCCGCCGTGACCTTCACCGACGGCGCCGTGACGCTGGCACCCAATGCAACGCTGACGGACGACAATGCGGGCTATACCGACGCAGTCCTCACCGTCGCGGTGATGGATGGCGGCCAGGACGAGACGCTTTCGATCGTCGCGTCGGGCGATCTCACGCGGACCGGCGCGAGCATCTACTACCAGAATGTGCTGATCGGCACGGTCGCGGGCGGCAATGGCGCCGACCTCAAGGTCATATTCAACGCGTCGGCCTCCGCCGCCGCGGTTGGCGCCGTGATGGCGCACATCAGTTATGCGAATGAGGCCGCCGCACCCGGCATGGCCGACAGGAGCGTCACCTTCACGCTGGTCGACGGCGGCGGCACGGAGAATAGCGGGCACGACACCGGCACCGCGATCGCCACCATTTCCTTCCCCGTCCCCGTCAACGCGGCGCCGACGCTCACGATCAGCCCGCCGCTCGCCGAAACCGGCCCCGATCACCTCGTCAACACCGGCCCGGGCGAATACCAGCCCGATCCGGTGATCACGGTGCTGGCCGATGGCGGCTATGTCGTCGTGTGGGAGTTCGACGACGGCAATTACGAGGGTGTCCACTTCCAGCGCTACGATGCCGCCGGCGTCAAGCAGGGCGGCGAGGTGCAGGTCAATACGACCACCGACCAGAGCCAGAGCCAGCCTTCGGCCGCCGCGCTCGAGAATGGCGGTTTCGTGATCGTCTGGACTTCCTTCGACCAGGATCACGACTACGATGAAATCTATTCGCGGCAGTTCGACTCGAACGGCGCGCCGCTGACCGGCGAAGTCCGCGTCAATACCACCATTGCCGACAGCCAGAGCTACCCGCACGTGGTGGCGCTCGACGACGGCTATGTCGTCGTCTGGCGCTCGGAGCGCCAGGACGGCGAAGCGGGCGGCGTCTATCTTCAGCGGTTCGACGCGACGGGCGCGAAGCAGGGCGACGAGACGCGCGTCAACACGCATATTGCGGACGATCAGACCCGCCCGGAGCTTGCGCGACAGGGCGACGGCTTCATCGTGACCTGGATGTCGAACGGCCAGGACGGCGGCGAGGGTTCGGACATCTATACCCAGCTGTTCTCCGCCACCGGCGTCAAGCTCGGCGGCGAGGTCCGCGCCAACGCAACCGCCGCCGGCAGCCAGTTCGATCCCGTGGTCACCCAGCTGGCGAACGGCGACTATGTCGTCGTCTGGACCGCCATAAACGATGCCCAGGATGGCAGCCTTACCGGCGTGTACCTTCAGCGCTTCAATGCGGATGGCGTACCGCAGGGCGACGAGACCCAGGTCAACACCTACACGGACGACCTTCAGGAAGACCCTGCCGTCGCGGCGCTGAGCGACGGCGGCTTTGTCGTCGCCTGGAAGTCCTACCGGCAGGATGGCGACAGCGACGGCGTCTATTCGCAGCGCTACGACGCGGCCGGCGTCCCGCAAGGCGGCGAAATCCGCGTCGCGGCGGTGACGGAGGGCTCCCAGTACACGCCGTCCGTCACGGCGTTCGGCGGCGGCTATATCGTCACCTGGGCCGGTGAAGGCGGTGTCTTCACCAAACAATATGGCCATGGCGTCGCCGCGACCGAGCAGACCGCGACGAGCCTGAAGGGCATGATCACCGTGGGCGACGCCGATGCCGGCGCTTCCCCGCTCAGCATCACGCTCGCGGTCGATCATGGCACGGTCACGCTCGATGCCGGCACCAGCGGCGCGACGATCCTGTCGGGCAACGGCTCAGCATCGGTGGTCGTCTCCGGCACGCTGGCGCAGCTCAACGCGCTTCTCGCCGAGGGTCCGCAGAGCAGCATCGCCTATCTGTCGAGCTCGGACACGCCGCCCGCGATGGCGACGCTGACCGTCACCGCCGACGATGGCGGCAATTCGGGCCAGCCCGCGCAGGTCACGATCGGGACCGTCCCGATCTATATCACCGCGATCGACGACGCGCCGACGCTCGCGCACGCGATCCCCGATCAGGCGGGCACCGAGGACACGGTGTTCAGCTTTACCGTCCCCGCCGATACTTTTGCAGATGTCGACAGCAGCCTCACCTACACGGCCACCGACGACGATGGCGAGGAACTCAACGACTGGCTGACCTTCGATGCGGACACGCGAACCTTCTCGGGCACCCCGCCCAGGGACTATAACGGCACGGTCACCGTCCGGGTGATCGCCAGCGACGGCACGACGGATCTCGTCGAGGAGTTCGACATCGTCATCGCCGCGGCGAACGACGCGCCCAAGATCGCGATCGGCCTGCTGCCCGACAGCGAATTCCTGGTGAACACCAATACCGAGAGCTATCAGTCCGATCCTGTCGTCACCTATCTGGATGGCGGCGGATTCGTCGTGGTCTGGGGGGACTTCAGCGGCACGCTCGGCGATTCAAGCTATGCCAGCGTCAAGGCGCAGGTCTACGACGCCCAGGGCGCGAAGCTGGGCAGCGAGTTCCTCGTCAACACCGAGACTGAGTTCGACCAGGCCTTCCCTTCGGTGGCCGCGCTCACGGGCGGCGGATTCGCGATCGCCTGGCACGAATTGAACGAGGACTTTTATTACGCCACCCAGGCCGTGATCAAGGTGCAGCGGTACGACGCCGCTGGCGAGACCGTCGGCCCCGAAATCGCCGCCGGCGAGCAGCCCAATCCGATCCAGCTCTGGCCCGGCATCACCGGGCTGCGCGACGGCGGGTTCGTGGTTTCGTGGGAAGATCAAAGCGGCGAGCTGGGCGATCCCGACCTCGGCATCGCCGCGCAGGTTTTCGACGCCGCAGGCGCGAAGGTCGGCGGCGTGTTCCTCGTGAACACGCAGACGGAGGGCTATCAGCGCGAGCCCAGCATCACCGCGCTCTCCAATGGCGGCTTCGTCGTCACCTGGACCGAAAACAATGCGGAATTCAGCGACGGTTACGGGATGGGCATCAAGGCGCAGATCTACGACGCGTCGGGCAACGCCGTCGGCTCCGAGTTCATCGTCAGCATCGACGCCGTGGACAGCCAGAGCAATCCCTCGGTGGCGGGGCTCGCCGGCGGCGGCTTCGTCGTCGTCTGGGACGACTATAGCGATTCGGGCCCCGATACCGACTATGGCTCGGTCAAGGGCCGCGTCTTCGCGAACGACGGCACGCCGCTCGGCAGCGACGAGTTCCTCGCCAACACGACAACGTTGGACAGTCAGTCGAGGGCCGTGGTGGCCTCGCTGAAGGACGGCGGCTTCGTCGTCGCCTGGGAGGATTACAGCGCCCTCGGCGGGGACGCGGACAACGGCGCCATCAAGGCGCAGACGTTCGACGCGTCGGGCGAGCCGCGCGGCAGCGAGTTCGTCGTCAACGAAATCACCGATGGCAACCAGGGCTTTCCGGCCATCGCCGGACTCCCGAACGGGGGCTTCGTTGCCACTTGGGGCGACTATAGCCGGACGCTGGGGGACTCGTCCGGAAACAGCGTCAAGGCGCGGGTGTTCAGCCCGCTGACCGCGCTCGAGGACCAGCCGGTCAGCCTGAAGGGGCGGATCGGCATCGCCGATGTCGACGGCGACGGCCAGGTCACTGCGACCCTCTCGGTCACGCACGGCGTGCTGAACCTGACCGCCGGCACCAGCGGCGCGGAAGTCGCCTCGGGGAACGGCACCGGCACCGTCGTCTTGAGCGGCACGATCGCCCAGATCAATACCCTGCTTGCCGCCGGGTCGGACGGCACGGCCACCTTCATGTCCGATGTGCCGGGCGCGTCCACGCTGACGATCAGCGTCGACGACGGCGAGGATGTCGGTCAGGCGAGCCTGGTGATCCCGGTCGCCGCAGCCCCGGTGCCGCCCGCCGAGGCACGCGACGATACCGCCACGACGGCGGAGAACCATGTAGTGGCGATCGCCGTGCTGGCGAACGAGGTCGTTCCCGATGGCGCGGCGGCGCCGAGCGTCGCGAAGATCGACGGCGCCACCGGCAGCGTCTTCACGCTCGCCTCGGGCGCCGAGGTGACGATCAACCCGGACGGCACGCTCAGCTACGATCCGCACGGCGCCTATGACTGGCTGATCTCCGCCGTCACCGCCGCCGCGACGCATGCGTCGAACGTCTCGGCGCTCGACAGCTTCACCTACACGCTGGCGACCGGCAGCACCGCGACCGTCCGGGTGACGGTGAACGGCGTGACTTCGGCGGGCGACCGGCTGGTCGGCACCGCCGCCGACGACACGATCAAGGGGACCGCGGGCAACGACGTCTTCGACGGCGGCCCCGGCGCCGACCGCATGGTCGGCGGCACCGGCGACGACATCTACACCGTCGATAATCCCGGCGACATCGCCCAGGAGCGCGCCGATCAGGGCTATGACATCGTCTATGCCGCGGTCAGCTATTCGCTGGTCGGGCAGTTCGTCGAGGAATTGCGGCTGACCGGCGCGGCGATCAGCGGCACCGGCACCGGCTATGACAATGTGCTGGTCGGCAACGCGCAGGAGAACATCCTCGATGGCGGCGAAGGCAATGACCGGCTCGACGGCGGCGTGGGCGCCGACCGGATGATCGGCGGCCTCGGCGACGACGTGTTCATCGTCGATAATGCCGGCGACCTCGCGGTCGAGGGCATGAATGGCGGCACCGATACCGTCCGGGCCTCGGTCGGCTATTCGCTGATCGCGCAATATGTCGAGAATCTCGTGCTCACCGGCAGCGCCGCGATCAACGGCACCGGCAATGCACTGGCCAATCTGCTGACCGGCAATTCGGCCGCCAACACGCTCGACGGCGGCGACGGCAACGACACGATCGACGGCGGCGGCGGCGCGGACACGATGATCGGCGGCGCGGGCAACGACATCTTCTACGTCGACCAGCTCGGCGATCTCGCCGTGGAGGCGGGCAGCGGCGGCGACGACAAGGTCTATGCCTCGATCAGCTATTCGCTCGCCGGCCAATATATCGAGACGCTGGTCCTCACCGGCAGCAGCGCGATCAACGGCACCGGCAACGCCCTCGCCAACACGCTCACCGGCAACGGCGCCGCGAACACGCTCGACGGCGGCGCCGGCAACGACGTGATCGACGGCGGCGGCGGCGTCGACACGATGATCGGCGGCACCGGCGACGACATCTTCTATGTCGGGCAAGCGGGCGACCTCGCGATCGAATATAGCGACCAGGGCATCGACACGGTCGTCTCGATGGTCGGCTATTCGCTGGCGGGCCAATATGTCGAGAATCTGACGCTCGCCGGTGGGGCCGCGATCACCGGCACCGGCAACAAGCTGGCGAACATCCTGACCGGCAACACCGCCTCGAACACGCTCGACGGCGGCGAGGGCAACGACAGGATCGACGGCGGCGGCGGCGCCGACACGATGATCGGCGGACTCGGCGACGACATCTTCTATGTCGACCAACTGGGCGATGTCGCAGTGGAACGCCTCCACGAAGGCAACGACACCGTATACGCCTCGATCAGCTATTCGCTCTCGGGCCAGTATATCGAGACGCTGGTGCTCACCGGCGGCGGCGATATCGACGGCACCGGCACCAAATATGCCAACACCCTGACCGGCAATGGCGGCGCCAACCAGCTCCACGGCGGGATGGGCGGCGACACGCTGACCGGCGGCGGCGGGGCCGACGGCTTCTGGTTCGACACCGCGCTCGACGGGACGTTCGACACGATCACCGATTTCGACGTGGCGGCCGACACCATCCATCTCGACCGGGCGATCTTCACCGGGATCGGCGCGAGCGGAGAACTCGGCTCCGGCGCGTTCGCGTCAGGCGTCGCGGCGCAGGATGCCGACGACCGCATCGTCTATGATTCCGCCACCGGCAACATCTATTACGATGCCGATGGCAGCGGCGCCGCGGCGGCGGTCCTGATCGCCCAGGTCACCGCCGGAACTGCGCTCACGCATGCGGATTTCTTCGCCCATCCTTGACCCCTTTCCCCACGCTCATCTCGTGAACAGCCGGTAGGTCATGGTATTGCGATAGGTCTGGCTCGGGTCGAGCCGGACCGAGGGGAAGCCCGGCTGGTTGGGCGCATCGGGGAAGATCTGGGGCTCCATCACGATCGCGTCGCCCATCCGGTAGATCCGGCCCTTCTTGCCGGTGATCGTCGCGTCGAGGAAATTGCCCGAGTAGAATTGGAGCCCGGGCTGGTTCGACCATAGTTCGAAACCGCGGCCCGACACCGGCTCGACGACCCGGGCCATCAGGTGCTGGTCCGGCGTGACGGCGTCGCCGATCACCCAATTATGGTCGTAGCCGCGGCCATAGGCGATCTGGGGATCGCGCGCGTCGCGCACCCGGTCGCCGATCGCCCTGGGCTTGCGGAAATCGAACACCGTGCCGGCGACCGGGACATGCTGCCCGACCGGTATCGCGGTCGCGTCGGTCGGCGTGTAGCGGTCGGCGGGGATCGTCACGACATGCCCCATCGCACCGCGCGGGCTGCCCACGCCGGCGAGGTTCCAGTATGCATGGTTCGTGATGTTGACGATGGTCGCCTTGTCGGTGGTCGCGGTATATTCGATCGTCAGCTGGTTGTGCTCGTCGAGCGAGTAGGTGGCGTAGGCGGTCAGGGTGCCGGGATAGCCCATGTCGCCATCGGGGCTGACATAGCGCAGCGTCACCGAGGCGACCGGACCGCTCCTGATATCGGTGACTTCCCACAGCACCTTGTCGAAGCCCATCGTCCCGCCATGGAGCGAGTTGGGGCCGTTATTGACCGGCGCCGTGTAGGTGCGGCCGTCGAGCTCGTACCGGCCCTTCGCGATCCGGTTCGCGACGCGGCCGACGGTCGCGCCGAAGAATTCGGGCTTGGCCAGATAGCCGTCGATCGTCTCATAGCCGATCTGGACGTCTTCGCGCTTCCCCGCCTTGTCGGGCATCCACAGCGCCTGGAGCGACGCACCGAGCGCGATCACCGTCGCCGAAACACCGCGGCTGTTGGTCAGCGTGACCGCCGGAACCGCGCGGCCGTCGGGCATGCGCCCGAAGATGGTCTGCTTCGCTTCGGCTGCCAGGGATGGGCTGGCGGCGAGGGTGGCGGCAAGCGATGCCGCCAGGATGGTCCGTTTCACGATCCTCTCCTTTCAATATGTCCTTCGCTGCACGAGAACCAAGTCGCTGAATTGACGCTACTTAACGCGCATAGCTTTTGCCCGGCAAGCTCACGTCCAATTAATAAGATAAATAAGGCATTGCCTGACGGTCGGGGTCATTTTATCAGCATGTGAAACGCGCACGAGATGATGCGCGCAACCAGGGGAGTGAAGCGATGAAGGCAAAGGCAATTCTGTGCGGGTCCGTGGCGATCCTGGCTTTGGTGAGCATGTCGCCGGCAATGGCGCAGACCACCAGCTCGGATCCCAACGCCGACGCCGCGTCCCCTGAGCCCTCGGTTCAGGACGCCTCCGGGGAAGATGGCGAACTCGTCGTCACCGGGCTTCGCCGCAGTCTTGAGACAGCGCAGCGGATCAAGCGGGAATCGGACGGCATCGTCGACGCGGTCGTCGCCGAGGACATCGGCAAGCTGCCCGACACCTTCGCCTCATCCGCGCTCCAGCGCTTGCCCGGCGTGGGCGTCACGCGCGGCGGCGGCGAGTCGGCCGGCGTCACGGTGCGCGGCCTGCCCGACCTGACCACCACCTATAACGGCCGCCAGATCTTCACGGCCGAGGGCCGCTACGTCCAGATCCAGGATTTCCCCGCCGGCACCGTCGCCGCGCTGGAGGTCTACAAGTCCGGCACCGCCGATCAGATCGAGGGCGGCATTGCCGGCGAGGTCAATGTCCGCGGCCGCCGCCCCTTCGATTTCAGCGGCTTCGAGCTGTCGGGCTCGCTCAACGGCGTCAGCTGGGAGCAGTCGGGCAAGCTGTCGTGGAACGGCAATCTGCTGGTCAGCGACCGCTGGGAGACCGGCATCGGCGAGATGGGCATCCTCGCCAACGTCTCCTATGTCGGCATCAATTTCCTCGACTCGACCCGCGAACAGTCGCTGGTCATCGGCACGACCGACGCCGGCAACGCGCCGGGCGTGACCCCGGGGCTGCGCTTTCCCGACGCGCAGGGTATCTTCCAGGGCTATGGCGATCGCTGGCGCCCCTCGGCAAACGCCGCCTTCCAGTGGAAGCCGAGCCCTGAGCTGGAAATCTATGTCGACGGGCTTTTCCAGGGATTCCGCTCGCGCGATTATAACCGCTGGATGTTCATCCCGATCTTCGGCGCGATCAACCTGTCGAACGTCGAGGTGATCCCCGGCACCAACCAGATCCGATCGGCGACCGTCACCAACGCAGTGCGGCCCGACGGCTGGACCGGCTCGTTCAACGGCAAGACCGACACCTATCAGGCCGGCGGCGGCGCGATCTGGAAGCGCGGCGGGCTGAGAATCTCGGCCGACGTCGCCTATACCGACAGCACCTACTCGGCGGACAACGTCAACGTCGACTATACGTTCGTCGGCTCGCCGGTGCGCGATGTCGTCTTCGAAGCCTCGCAGGACGGCGGTCCGTCGCAGGTCTTCCGCAACTATAACATCGGTGACCCCGCCAACTTCATCAGCCGCGGCCTGTGGCAGGAATATCTGGTGGTGAACGGCAAGGACTGGCAGGCCCGCGCCGACGTCTCCTACGACTTCGACGGCGGCTTCCTCAAGCGCGTCCAGGCCGGCGTCCGCTATGGCGACCGCAAGGCCGGCCGCGACCTCGGCAACCTCTACATCTATAACGAACCCGCCAACATTCCGATGACCTCGCTCCCGGGCGCCGATGTCCGGCCGACGCTGCCCGGCTTCGCCTATAACGACGCGATGCCCAACGTCTTCTACGCGGCAATCACGCGCGACAGCATCCGCGATAATATCGTCGCGCTGCGGACATTCTACGGTGCGCCGGCGGGCCGGCCGGGGTTCAATCCGTTCGAGAATTTCCGCGCGAACGAAAAATCCTACGCCGCCTATGCGCAGGTCAAATACGGGTTCGACCTAGGCTCGGTCGTGGTCGACGGGCTCGTCGGCGTGCGCGCGATCAAGACCGAGACCGACGTCAGCGGCTTCGGGACGATCAGCAACGTGTTCGGACCGATCACCGCCCAGAGCGACTATACCGATTACCTGCCCAACGTCAGCGCGCGCATCGGCTTCAGCGACCAGTTCCAGCTGCGCCTTGCCTTTACCCAGACGCGCACCCGGCCGAATTTCTTCGATTTGCGGCCGACGCTGACGCTGGCCCAGACGCCGATCCTCCCGCCGGGGGATCCCTGCATCGGCAATTTGACCGATCCCGTCTGCTTCGACCGCAATGCGCGTGGCGGCAACGGCGGCAATCCGTATCTGAACCCGCTGACTTCGAACAATTACGACGCGAGCTTCGAATATTATTTCTCGCGGACGGGGTCGCTCACCCTCGCGTTCTTCCGTCATGATGCCAAGGGCTTCCTGGCGACGGTGGATAACCGGTATATCGACGCGCAGTATGGGCCGGTCCGCATCAACCAGCCGATCAACCTCGGCAACACCCGGCTTCAGGGAGCCGAGCTGTCGTTCACCAGCTTTCTCGACATCGACGGGATCCCCGAGTGGATGAAGGGTTTCGGCCTCCAGGCCAACGGCACCTATATCGACGCCAAGGGCGACCTCGCGCCGTTCCTGGCGGCGTCGCTCAACAACCAGCAGCAGCGGTTCCCGGGCGTGTCGAAATGGGCGGGCAACCTCATCGCGCTGTACGAGAAGCCGTTCTTCTCGGCCCGCCTCGCCTATAATTACCGTTCGGAGTTCGTGAACTATTACAGCCTCGAGCCGCTCGACCCGACCACTCACCCGGTCGTCGAGAAGGCGCGCGGCCAGCTCGACTTCGCGACGTCGATCACGCCGGTCCCGAACGTCACCGTGGCGTTCGACATCGTCAACGTGCTGGGCAACCCGCTCCAGCGCTCTCGCCAGTACAACACCGCCGGCGACAGCTATACCCGGCAGGTCATCTACCTCGAGCGGACCTATTCGCTCGGCGTCCGCTTCCGCTTCTGACCCGGCACAAGGGAGACCCAATCATGCGGATTGTTTCCCTCGCATCGGTCTGCCTGGTCTCGCTCCTCGTGCCCCCGCCCGTCGCGGCGGGGGCGCAGGACGCGCAGGCGATGGCGGAGCGGCTGCGCAACGACCCTCGCGTCGAGGCACTGCGGCCCTACGGCCTGCGTCTCCCGCCGATGATCCGCTCCGACAAGGGCGTCCAGTTCGGCAAGGCGCTGCGGATTCCGCTGACCGGCCATGCCGACTTCTGGCGGATCGGCATCACCACCCCGCTGCTCAAGCCGGTCAAGAAGGGCGACCGGATCGTCATCGCCTTCTGGGCGCGCGCCGAGAAGACCGAGAACGGCGCGCCCGGCCGGATCGGCCGTGTCCAGCTGGAAGCGACTCCGGTGATCCGGACGATCTTCGAGCAGGCGTTCGAAATCGGCCCCGAGTGGAAGATGTACCAGCTCAAGGGCGTCTCCGACCGCGATTACGGCCCCGGCGAGCTCAACGCGGCGATGCATCTCGATTCGGCGAAGCAAGTGCTCGATATCGGGCCGGTGTACGTCCTCGACTACGGCGCGCTGCCCGCCGCGGCGAACTGATGCTGGACCGGCGCGCCTTGCTCTCGCTCGGCGTGGCCGGCGCCGGCGCGGCGCTCGCCCGCCCCGCGCTCGAGGACCCGGCGACGCTCAATTCGCAGCTCTCGGGTTATCTCGACGGGCTCCACGACCCGGTGATGAGCCGCGAGGGCGACACGTATCACGTGTTCGGATCGGGCGGCTGGACCGGCAAGCCGGGTTTCAGCTGGCGAACCTCGACCGATCTGCACGCCTGGCGCGACAATGGCTCCCCGCTGGAGGTGCTGCCCGGCTGGGCGGCCAAGGCCATCCCCGGGGCCGGCGCGATGTGGGCGCCCGACATCCACTTCGTCGACGGCGTGTTCCGGCTTTATTATTCGGTCTCGACCCCCGGCTCGATGCGCTCGGTCACCGGCTTCGCCACCAGCCCGACGCTGGACCGCGCCCGCCCGGATTATCGCTGGACCGATCACGGCCTCGTGGTCGAATCCTTCGCCGGCGGGACCTACAACGTCATCGACGCCAACTTCGTCGTCGATCTCGCGGGCGATCACTGGCTCGCCTTCGGCAGCTACTGGAGCGGGATCAAGCTCGTCGCGCTCGACAAGCGCACCGGGAAGCCCGCGGCCGGGGCCCCGATCCATTCGCTGGCCTACCGTCCCGCGGTGCCGCCGAGCCCGGACAATCCGGTCGAAGGCGCGTTCGTCTTCGCGCGGGGCGGCTGGCACTATCTCTTCGTCAGCTATGATTATTGCTGCCGCAAGGAGAAGAGCAATTACTATGTCGCGGTCGGCCGCGCGCGCGCGATCACGGGGCCGTATCTGAGCCGGGACGGCAAGCCGATGATGCAGGGCCATGGCACCGAGGTGCTGGTCGAGCGGCCCTGGGGATCGACCAACTGGCGCGGTCCGGGACATTGCGGCCTCTACCGCGACAAGGGCCGCGACCTTATCGTCTACCATGCCTATGACGTCGCCCATGATGCGCGCCCGACCCTGAGGCTGGCCGAGCTGGCCTGGGATGCGCAGGGCTGGCCGGTGGCGCTGGCCTAGGCGATACGACAAAAGATCGAACCAGAGGATGCATGTATGAAAAGGCTTTTCCTGATCCTCGCCGCGTTGCTGATGGCGACGCCTGCGCAGGCCGGCGCGCAATGGTCCAAGGCGCAGGCGAACAGCTGGTACGCCAGACAGCCCTGGCTGGTCGGCTCGAACTACACCCCCGCCACGGCGATCAACCAGCTCGAGATGTGGCAGGCCGAAACCTTCGATCCGGCGACGATCGACAAGGAGCTCGGCTGGGCGGAGGCGGCGGGCATGAACACGATGCGCGTGTTCCTTCACAATCTGCTCTGGGAGAATGATCCCGAGGGCCTCAAGCGGCGGATGGACCAGTTCCTGACGATCGCCGCGCGGCACAAGATCAAGCCGCTGTTCGTGCTGTTCGACAGCTGCTGGGACCCCAATCCGGTGGCCGGCCCCCAGCATCCGCCGATCCCCGGCGTGCACAATTCGGGCTGGGTCCAGGCGCCCGGCGCGGCGCGGCTGAAGGATGCCGGCCAGTACGGCAAGCTCGAGGGCTATGTGAAGGGCGTGGTCGGCGCCTTCGCCAATGACGACCGCATCCTCGGCTGGGACCTGTGGAACGAGCCCAACAATGGCGGCGGCGGCAATTACATGTCGACCGAGGAGAAGAACAAGCATGTCGCGGTCCTGCTGCCGCGGGTGTTCGCCTGGGCGCGCAGCGCCGACCCGTCGCAGCCGCTGACCTCGGGCGTGTGGATCGGCGACCATTGGGACGACATAAGCAAGCTCGACGCCGTCGAGAAGGTCCAGGTCACCCAGTCGGACATCATCACCTTCCACGATTATTCGTGGCCCGAGACCTTCGAGAAGCGCGCACGCCAGATGCTGAGCTATGGCCGGCCGGTGCTGTGCACCGAATATATGGCGCGCGGCAACGGATCGACCTTCGACGGCAGCCTGCCGATCGCCAAGCGGCTGAACATCGGGATGATGAACTGGGGGTTCGTCGACGGCAAAACGCAGACCCGCCTGCCCTGGGACAGCTGGAAGAAGCCCTACACCTCCGACGAGCCGCCGATCTGGTTCCACGAAGTGTTCCGCGGAGACGGCAAGCCCTATCGCCAGGCCGAAATCGACCTGATCCGGCGGCTGGCGCTGGCCCCCAAGGGTGTGGTTCCGCCCGCCGAATGATCCGCGGGCTCGCTTTCGGCGCAGCGCTGCTGGCGGGCCTGCCGCCGGCGGCGCTCGCCCAGCCCGTGCCGTCGGTGTTCGCCGGTGCCGATCCCGACACCATGGTCGCCGACGGCAGATACTGGATCTACCCGACCGACAGCGGCAGCGGCGACGCGCTGTTCGCCTGGTCGTCGCGCGACCTGGCGCGATGGCGCAAAGGGCGGCGGCTGCTGGCGCAGCGCGACATCGGCTGGATCCTCCACGACAAGGTCTCCCGCCACTATCTGTGGGCGCCCGACATGGTCGCGGCGGGCGGCCGCTACTTCCTCTATTATTCGGTCGGGCCGCAAAACCCGACGCCGAGCCGGCTCGGCGTCGCGGTGTGCGACACCCCGGCCGGGCCCTGCCGGGACAGCGGCGGGCCGCTGGTGACCGGCGGCGACGGGTTCGAGGCGATCGACCCGGCGGTGTTCATCGATCCCGCAAGCGGGACCCCCTATCTCTACGCCGGCGGCAGCGCCGGGCGGAAGCTGCGGCTGTGGGTGCTCGGGCCCGACATGATCTCGATCGACCATGAAGTGACGGTGGAGACGCCGCCCAATTTCACCGAAGGCGCCTTCCTCCATTATCGGGGCGGCATCTATTACCTGTCGTACAGCGTCGGGGCGTGGAACCGCGCGACCTACCAGGTCCACTACGCCATGTCCGCCTCACCCGAAGGCCCGTGGCGCTATGGCGGGCCGATCCTGCAGAGCGACGCCCGGTTCAAGGGGCCGGGGCACCACAGCTTCCTCGAGGACCCCAGGGACGGCCAGTGGTACATCGTCTACCACCGCTGGGAGGGCGAGAAAGGCGACGGCCCCTATCGCGACGACCGCCGGATCGCGATCCAGAAGCTCGCCTATCGCGCCGACGGCACCATCGCTCCGGTCAGGATGGACTGACCGGCGGCGGCGCCCCGGCATCGGCCTTGTCCTCCGCCTCGTCGATCAGGTCGAGCACGTCGCCGATCAACAGGCGCATCGCCTCGCGCGCCGCATCGGGATCGCGCGCCATGATCGCGTCGCACACCGCCGCGTGCTGGGCGAAGGTCGCCGAGCGGCCCTTGATCCGATTGGTGAAGCGGATCGACGTGCGGAGCGCCGTGCGGACGACCTGGCGAAACTGCACGTAGAACGGGTTCTTCGTCGCGTGGAGGATCGCGACGTGGAAGGCGATATCCGCTTCGAGCGCATCGTCCCGCCCATGCGCGGCTGCGTCCATCCGCTCGAGGCCGGCGGCAATATCCTCCAGATCCGCAGGCTCGCCGAACTGCGCGGCAAGCGCCGCCGCTTCGGGCTCGATCGCAATCCGCAGCTGATTGAAGTGACGAAGCAGCTCGAGCGAGAATCGCCGCTCGAGCAGCCAGCCGAGCACGTCGGTATCGAAGAGATTCCAAAGGGTTGCGGGCTGGACCACCGTCCCCTGGCGCGGGCGCGCGCTGAGCAGGCCCTTTGCGGTCAGCATCTTGACCGCCTCGCGCGTCACCGACCGGCTCACGCCATGCTGCTTGGCGAGCTCGGCTTCGGTGGGGAAGGCGACATTCTCGTAGTGGCCGGTGACGATCGCGCGGCCGAGGTTGTCGAGCAGGCCATAAGTGAGGTTACGGCCCAGCTGGGGCTGCAAATGCTCGCCGTAAAGACTGGGATATGGAGATGCCATCTTGCGCCATGTTAACAACTGATGGGGCACGGGCAAGTCCATATATAAGATAAATGTACCTCACCCCGGCGGATACTCCCCCTGTATTTCTACCTATCCCCCACTGTCATTGCATGTTCACAAATCTGTGGATAACTTGTGCGCATGGGGCAGAAGGTCGATCCAGCACAAGCACTTGAGGTGCGCGCCGGCGAAGCGCGGACGCTGGCCGAGGCGCAGGCGCTGCATGCCGAAGCCGACCGGCTTCGCCGCGTCCCCCGCGCCGGGCCGCTGGGCCTCTGGTCGCGCCAGCCGCTGTTCCGCAACTAGGCGGCGCTCCCCGGTTGCGGGCCACCCCGCGGCCATGGCATACCCGATCCGCGAAATGAGGAGAGGGATCATGGCCACCGCGATCCGCGAAAGACCGCAAGTCACCGAAGCCGAGCGCGAGGCGCGGCTCCAGCTCGCCGCCTGCTACCGCGTGTTCGACATGCTCGGCTGGTCCGAGATGATCTACAACCACATCACGCTCAAGATCCCCGGCGAGGAAGGCGCCTTCCTGATCAACCCGTTCGGGCTGCACTTCAGCGAAGTCACTGCCTCGAACCTCGTCAAG
>JAZKCD010000047.1:0-32660 GCA_040388355.1 Pseudomonadota bacterium
TCGCCATTCTCGGCGACTTCCATCGCGCCGAGCACGGTCAGGTCGATATGCCCGCCGCGGATCATCGCGAAGCTCTGCTCCGATCCGAAATAGGCCGATTGCGGCAGCTCGCTGATCGTCTGCTTGCCCGCGTTGATCAGGTCGGGATCCTCCTCGCCATCATAGGGAAAGGGCCCGATGCCGAGCATCCCGTTCTCCGACTGGAGCGTGACCGCGACGCCGTCGGGGATATGGTTCGCCACCAGCGTGGGGATGCCGATGCCCAGATTGACATAATATCCGTCGCGAAGCTCGCGCGCCGCGCGCTCCGCCATCTCGTCGCGGGTCCAGGCCATCAGTTGCTCCCCTCGCTCGTATCGATCGCTTCGAAGGTGCCCGAGCTGTCGCGCTCGGCGTCCAGGCCTTCCCAGATCCTCGCCAGCGCTTCCTCGACGGTGGAGCCGTGCATCTTGGCATAGGCCCTGGCGCCGTGATGCGCGGCATCGGCGAGCAGCATGCCGTAAAGCGAGGGATCGGGCATGACATAGCTATTGATATAGGCCGTGCTCGGCCCGTTATGCGTCACCCACAGCCGGGCGATCTCATGCGAGGTGTCGCCGAGCAGCTCGGGCTTGCCCAGCTTGATGACGTTCTTGGGTTCGCTCACTTCGGTGCCTCTGTCGTTGCGGGGGCAGGCGCGGGTGCGGGCGCCGGGCCGGGATCGGTCCAGCGCTTGTCCTGCGGGAAGATGTCGTCGAGCGCGCCGTGCAGCCCGGTGCCGTAGACCGGGTTGGGCAGCATGAACCAGCCCGCGCCCCACATCGCCGCGACCATCGTCTGGCTCGCCATGTTGCGGCGGATCGGCACCGGCACCCCGCCGGGATTGAACAGGTCGGTGAAGTCGCCGAGCTGGTCGCCGACCAGCGCGACGACGCAATATTTGGCCGCGATCTCCCAGCGGCGGGTGTCCTTGCCGCTCGAATTGGGCCCGTCGCCCCGCAGCCACAAGGTCTTGCCCGGCTCGGCACTGCCCAGCCCCGCAGCCTCCAGCGCCGCCGCGGTCCCGGCGGCATTGGCCTCGGACCGGTTCGAGTTGAACACGACGACGATCCCCGCGCGCCGCGCCGCATCGAGCGTCTCGACCGCGCCCGGCACCGGCGCGACCTTGTCGGCGCCGGTCTGCTCCCAGCGCTTCCAGCGCGAATCGTCATAGGGGCCGCTGCGCTGCGCATCGTCGGCCTCGAAGCCGAGATTGAGCAAAGCGGTCTCGTCGATGTCGAGCACCACCGCGAGCGGCTTCTTGCCGCACGCCACGAACCTGGGCGCCTCGAGCGAGCCGTCCGGCGCCAGCACGACGCTGCGGATGTCGAGCCCCGCCTTGCGGTCGGTCGCGCGGTCCGAGAGATAGCGCCACAGCGCCTGATAGGCCTGGATGCTGATCGCCGCGCCTTCGCCCGAGCCGTAGAGATACTGCATCCCCGCGGGTGGCTTGGCCGGCGCACTCTCGCCCGGCGCGAGGGGCAGCGGCCCGCCCGGAGTCGGCATCGGCCCGCTGACCACCCCGACGATCTTGAACGGGGGAATGGTCGCGGTGCCCGGAGGTGCCGGCGCCGCGGGCGCCTCCTGCGCGGGTGCACGCTCGGCCTTGCGCTCGTCGCTGCCCAGCACCCGCTTGCGCGCCATCGTGCCCGCCGCGGCAAGCGGGATCGCCGCCGCCGCGATGCACCCCGACAGCATCGTCGAGGCGCCGAGCATCAGCGCGAGCGCGGCGACCCGCCGCATCACGCTTCCTCGCGCTTGCGGGTCAGGCGGAATTCGATCTTCTTGTCATAGGGGCTGCCGACCAGCATCCGCTTCACATAGATGCCCGGCAAGTGGATCGCATCGGGATCGAGGCTGCCGACCGGCACCACTTCCTCGACCTCGGCGACGCAGACCTTGCCCGCGGTCGCCATCGGCTGGTTGAAGTTGCGCGCGGTCTTGCGGAAGATGAGGTTGCCGCTGGCATCGGCCTTCCAGCCCTTGATGATCGAAAGGTCGGCGCGGATGCCGCGTTCGAGGATATAGTCCTGCCCTTCGAAGACCTTGACCTCCTTGCCCTCGGCGACCTGCGTCCCGACTCCGGTCTTGGTGTAGAAGCCCGGAATCCCCGCCCCGCCCGCGCGGCAGCGCTCGGCGAGCGTCCCCTGCGGGCAGAATTCGACCTCGAGCTCGCCCGCCAGATATTGCCGCTCGAACTCCTTGTTCTCGCCGACGTACGACGAGATCATCTTCTTGACCTGCCGGCTGCGCAGCAGCTTGCCGAGCCCCTCGCCGTCGATCCCGGCATTGTTGCTGGCGATGGTGAGGTCCTTGACCCCCGAGGCCTGGATCGCGTCGATCAGCCGTTCGGGGATGCCGCACAGGCCGAAGCCGCCGGCGCAGATCGTCATGCCGTCGAACAGCAGCCCTTCCAGCGCTGCCGCGGCATCGGGATAGAGCTTCTTCATGGGCCCGAGTCTCTCCTTCGCGGCTGCGATAGGCGCGCGGGCGCCGGGCGGTCAAGCGAACCTGAATGGGTATTCAAGTTGCGCACGCTCATCGACGGTCTTCCTTCCCGCTATCGACAAAGGCGGCGTTTCGCTGCCTTGTCCTCGGCGATGGACCGACCCGAGTCTGGAGGCCGCTTTGCGTAGACGTCATGTTTGTGGGTGCTTCGGGCTCATATTCGCCGCTTGGGCGAGCCCCAATCCCGCGAATGCAAGCCAATTGGGCGTATCTCAGGCGCAGGATGTTCCGGTAAGCCTCACCCCTGCCCCGCGCTACGACGGTTCGGCCAGGGGAGGGGAAGCCTGTTCCCACATCCGCATCGATCAGGCCGAGGCCTATCGGGTTGGCGGCAAGGAAGTCCGCGCAGAATTCATTTATATCGTGTTTGTGCCCGTTTACGCCAACGGGGAAATATCGGAAGCGATGCGGCCCGCTTTGTATAAATATACAATGTTTTCGACATCTTACGATAGTTCGTCAGGTGAATTTTCCATAACGACTGGCCAGCTTGGGCATTTTAGCGGGCGCAAGGAAGTGATACCGATGCTTGCCGCAACCTCTCGGCCGATATCCACCGTAAAATGTCACGCCGCGGCGGCTGAATAGCCTCGGGAGGGCGACCTCATCCCAGCATGATGCTCCCCAACGGCACATCCCCGCCATAGCTGACCTCCGACACCCGCGCCCCCGCCGCGATCAGCGCGTCGCGCCGCTCGTGGGTCCGCGACGTCAGGATCGCCGCCTCGAACTTCATCGTCGCCGCGAAGGCGGGCACCGCCTCGACTCGCGCGATCCACGCTGCCGCGCGCGGCCAGCGCGCCGGGTCGATCGTCCACCCCGCGATCGCGGCGTTGCGGAAGAAGCAGGCATAGCCGATCTCGGCGGTGCAGACCGGGCCGAACAGAAAGCCCTCGCCCGGCGCCTGCGCCTCGATCCAGTCGAGCGCGGCGGGCAGCTCCACCTCGGTCACCCGCGCGAGATCATCCGGGTCCGGCTGCTTCCCGAACACCCGCGGCGCGACCACCTTGCGGAAGAACAGCCGCCAGATGATCAGATCGCCCAGCCGGCTGTCGGCATATTCCTCGAGCCACCGCGCCCGCGCGCGGTCGGGATGCATCTCGTCGAGATATTCGCAGATGATCGTCGAATCGTTGAGCACCAGCTCGCCGTCGATCAGCACCGGGATGCGCCTGAGCGGGCTCAGCTTCGAGAATTCGGCATTGCCGTAAAAGGGCACGATCGGGTCGATCTCATAGTCGATTCCCTTGATCCCCAGCGCGACCAGCACCTTGCGCACATAGGGCGACACATGACTGCCGATGATCAGCATGATCCCTTCTCCTCGCCCCGGCAGATGCCACGAAGCGCGGCGCCCCGCCACTGGCCTCCGCGGCCAACACAGGGTGAAATAACCATCACAAGCCTGAAGATATTGCCCAGAATCCGCCTAGACTCATCCAAGATACATTCACATACTTCACCGTAGATTCGGCGACGGGGGAAGTTCGATGGATGAGTTCTTGGTGATCCCTAAAGGGGCCGACGGCTATTATCATCCCAAGAACGAGAGCGAGGTCATTGCGCTCGTCAAATACGCGGTGAACAGCAAGCGGCAGATACGGGTTCGCGGTGCGTCGCATTCCACCGCCTGGAGCATCTTTACCGACCCCGTCGACGACAAGCCCCGCAACATGACGTTGATCCGGCGCCCGCCCGCCGGTGAGAACCTCAATCTGTCGCTCGACCAGATGATCGCGCTCGACTGGATCGACGAAGCCAACGGCATCGTCGAGGCCGAGGCCGGGATTCATCTTGGCGCCGACCCCTATGATCCGCTCGCGGTCGCGACGCTCGACAACAGTCTATTGTACCAGCTCTTCCAGAAAGGCTGGGGCATCAACGATCTCGGCGGGATCACCCACCAGACGGTCGGCGGCTTTCTCGGCACCGGCTCGGCGGGCGGCTCGCTCAAGTTCGACCTCGACAATGTCACGGCGTTCCGCATCGTCGACGGCACCGGGACGCCAAGCTGGATCGAGCGCACCGATCCGATCTTCGGCGCGGTCGCGGTGTCGATGGGGCTGCTCGGCATCGTCACCAAGGTGCGGCTGCGGTGCAACCGCAGCTTCATCATCGCCGGCGACGAAGTCACCACCCCGACCACGCTCGCCGGCTGCCCGATCGACCTGTTCGGTTCCGGTACCGCGGGCAAACCGTCGATGCAGCAATTCCTCGAGGAAAAGGATTACAGCCGCATCCTGTGGTGGCCGCAGGTGGGCGCCGAGCGCGTGGTGATCTGGGAAGCCAAGCGCGACGACGCGCCGCCGCCGCCGGGCTTCACGCCGGTTCCCTATCAGGAATTCGCCACCGACCTGGCGGGCTGGGCCGAGCAGCTGCTCGGCTCGATCTTCTACGTCCTGCTCGGCAACACGGCGTTCGGGCGGATCACTGCGATCCTGCTGCGCAACTATGGCCGCTTCTGCCACTGCGTTGCGCGGATGTGGGCGGCGACGCTGGGCCCGCTCGCCTGGCTGCCCGCGGCGATCGTCACCGCGATCCTGTTCGTCATACTGCTCATCCCGACTTTGATCTTCATGCTGTTCCCGGGAATCCTGCCGAAGCTCTTCCCCACCGCGCTCAACTTCTTCCAGCCGATGACCAAGCCGGGCGAGGCGACGCTGTTCAAGGATTATTACTGGCGCAGCCTGCCGATGGACAACACCGCCGACGATATATTGATGGGCACCGAGTTCACCGAGATCTGGATGCCGCTCAAATACACCCAGCAATGCATGACCCTGCTCAACCAGATGTTCATCGACAAGGGCGTGACCGCGACCGGCTATTTCTCGGCGGAAGTCTACGCGACGATGCCGAGCACCGCCTGGCTCAGCCCCGCCTATTCGGACGGCAACGACGAATACAAGGACGGCGTCGTCCGCTTCGACATCTTCTGGTACCGCGAGAATGACGGCCAGCCCAATGTCGAGGGCGGCTTCTACCAGCAATATTGGGACCTGTTCCGCAGCCACGGCATCCCGTTCCGCTTCCACTGGGGCAAGTATATCCCGGCCTATAATTTCCCCGACTGGGCCGCCTATATCCGTGCCGGCCTGCCCAAATTCGACGACTTCATGGCGCTCCGCGCGGCGCGCGATCCGAACGACATCTTCTACACCCAATATTATCGCGAGCGCTTCACCGGCCACGCCTAGGACGCGTTTGAAGGGGGCCACTCACTCTTCTTGTTCCCCTGCGAAAGCAGGGGCCCAGGGCCAAGCAGTGCAGCCTTTGTGACTCTGGGCCCCTGCTTTCGCAGGGGAACATGGAGGGCGGTGGACGACGAACGGAAGCAGGCCGGTGTTTACCCCGCCAGCTTCAACCCCGCCCGCGGCCAGCGCCGCTTCGCCAGCTTCCCGGTGCCGGAGAGCGTGACCCATGCCGTCCGCATGTCGGTGCCGCCCCAGGCGATGTTGGTGGTGAAGATATCGGGCGTCGCGACGAACTCGACCGCCTCTCCGCCAGGCGAGATCACCGAGATGCCGCATTCGCCGATCGTCGCGACGCAGACATTGCCACTCGCCTCGACTCCCAGCGAATCGAAGAATTTATACCCCGCCGGCCGATGCAGCGGCACCCCCGCCCCCAGCACCCCCGGCGCCTCGACCGGAAACCCCCACAGCCGGCAGGTATAGGTCTCGGCGACATAGAGCGTCCGGCCGTCGGGCGAGAGGCCGATGCCGTTGGGATTCTCCATCGGATGAATGACTTCGGCGAGGAAGCTGCCATCGGCCTTCGCATAGAAGATTCCGGTAAGGTCGCGGCTCCGCTCCCCCGTCTTGCCGTGATCGGTAAAGTAGAAGCCGCCGTGCGCGTCGAACACCAGGTCGTTGGGCCCGCGCAGTTCGCACCCGAAATCGCCGCTGCGGTACAGCGTCTCGACCACGCCCGTCGCGAGATCGACCCGCTCGATCCGCCCGCCGGCATAATCCGCCGCGGTCCCGTGCGGGCGCAGGAAGCCGCCGTCGTCAACCCAGCCGAACCCGCCATTGTTGCAGACATAGAGCCACCCGTCGGGCCCGATCGCCAGCCCGTTCGGCCCGCCGCCGAGATGGGCAACGATCGCCACGTTTCCGTCGGGCGACACGCGCGTGACTCGCCCCGCTTCGATCTCGACCAGCAGCACGCTGCCGTCGGCCATCGCCACCGGCCCCTCGGGAAAGCGCAGGCCTTCCGCGACGATCTCCCAGTCCATGGCCGGCCTCCCCCACGCGATTGACGGCCCCGCGCGCCGTTCGCATAGTCGATGCCATGAAGCCGGGGCTCCTGTCACTCGCCGCCTGCGCGCTGGCCTCGCCGGCGATGGCGCAGGAGTCCGCGGTCCGCCGCGATGCCGACGGCTGCTCGGTATCGGCCCCGCCGGGGACCGAAGCCGACGCGGTGGCCACCGCCGGCCTCGGGCTCGACGGCCGCAGCTGGATCCGCGCGAGCGGCGAGGGCTGGCCGTTCGAGCCCGGCGGCGTCTACCGCATCCGCGCCCGCGAAGTCTCGGCGCTCGACGGCACCATCGCGGATCGTCCCGAGGACGAGATCGGCCTCGACGCCCGCGGCTTCGGCGATTCGTCCGGCCGCAGCGGCATCGTCATGACCGGCGCCCCGATCGCGCTCTACCGCTCGCGCCTCGCGCTCTATCGCGGCGACGAGACCCAGCCCTTCGCGACCATCGTCAATCCCGCCGCGCACGATGTCGCCGGGCTGCGGGCCTGCCTGACCGCGCTCGCTGCCACCGACCGCGGTTCTGGCAAGCCCGCGGCAACACCCGCGCGCCCGCGTGGCGGGATGGGCTGGCTCGTCTCCAACGACGATTATCCGGCCGCGGCCCTGCGCGCCGGCCAGAGCGGCAACACCGGCATCCGGATCACCGTCTCGGCGCACGGCATTCCCAGCGGCTGCGTGGTCACGCAGTCGAGCGGTAGCGCGCTGCTCGACACCACCAGCTGCACCCTGATCATGCGCCGCGGCCGCTTCAACCCCGGCCTCGACGCCGCCGGCCAGCGGACCGAGGGGAGCATCCAGACCCTCTTCCGCTGGGTGCTGCCGCAGGACGATCCGCCGCCGCCAGCCCCCCGATAGCGCCCGCCATGAAACGCCTGCGCCTGCCCCTGACGCTCCTCGCCTGCGCCGCCGCGACTCCGGCCGCCGCGCAGGAAACCGAATGGTGGCGCATCGGCGACCCGGCCTTCACGATCGTCTATCGCGACGCGACCGGCTGTGTCGAACGGCCCGTCGCTCCCGCCGCGGACGGCAGCATCGTCACCGTCCGCGAGGACGTGTCCGGCATGGTCACATGGCGTGCGAGCAGCCCAGGCTGGCGCTTCGTCGAAGGCGACACCTACGATATCCGGCTGACCGCCGTGATCGACTATCCTCCGGGCACGCACCCGCCGATTGCCGTCAAGGCGCAGGGCTTCCGCGATGCCGAAGGACGCAGCGGCCTGGCGCTCGCCTTCCCCTATTCGCGATGGGCAGGCCTGGGCTCGGTGGATGTCGCGCTGGACGAGGCAGACATTGCCCGGCCACTGACGGTCGCGCGCGCGCCGGGCAGCAGCAGCTCGCTCCTCCATCGCTGCGCAGTCGAGCTCGGCCGAATCGATCGCGGCTCGGGCAAGCCGGTTGCGACCCCCGCGGTGCTCGATGCCAGCCGCACCATCGTCACCAACGACGATTATCCCTCCTCGGCGCTGCGCCGGGAGGAACAAGGCACCGTCGCCGTGCGGCTGACGATCTCGGCGAAGGGCCTGGTCAGCGACTGCGCGGTCGTGGGGTCGAGCGGCTCGGCGATCCTCGACATGACGACCTGCAGCCTGTTGTCGCAGCGCGCGCAGTTCGATCCCGCGCTCGATGCCGATGGCCGCCCGACCGAAGACAGCGCCGTCAAGCGCTGGCGCTGGGAAATCCCCGGCGACGGCCCCCCGCCCCCACCACCGCCGCCTACCCCCTAGGACCGATCGTCGCGCTCCGGCTTGGTCTCCGCGCCCCTCGCCGCTAGGACGGCGCGATGACCGAGAAACGCACCGGGGGCCGGATCCTCGTCGACAATCTCGCAGCGCAAGGCTGCGACCGCATCTTCCACGTGCCGGGCGAGAGCTTCCTCGCCGTGCTCGACGCGCTGCACGACGTGCCCGCGATCGATGTCGTCACTTGCCGCCAGGAAGGCGGAGTCGGCTTCATGGCCTGCGCCGACGGCGCGATGACTCAGCGGCCGGGCGTCGCCTTCGTCACTCGCGGGCCGGGCGCGACCAACGCCAGCATCGGCGTCCATGTCGCGATGCAGGATTCGCAGCCGATGATCCTGTTCATCGGCGATGTCGACCGCGGCATGCGCGACCGCGAAGGCTTCCAGGAAGTCGATTTCCCCGCATTCTTCGGCCCCATCGCCAAATGGGCGACCCGGATCGAGGACGCGCGGCGCATTCCCGAATATGTCGCGCGCGCGTGGAACGTGGCGATGAGCGGGCGCCCCGGCCCGGTGGTGGTCGCGCTGCCCGAGGACATGCTGTGCGACGTGGTCGAGGCGGTCGATCGGCCCGAGCTCGCCCCTGCGCTCCAGGCGCCGAATCCCTATGACCTCGACCAGATGTTCGAGCTGCTGGCCGATGCGAAGCGCCCGATCGCGATCGTCGGCGGCGCGGGCTGGGACGCGGACACGGGAGTCGACTTCGCGCGCTTCGCCGAGCGGATCGGCCTGCCCGTCGCCGGTGCGTTTCGCCGCCAGGACGCGATCCGCAACAGCTCGCCGGTCTGGGCCGGCAATCTCGGCTACGGCCCCAATCCGAAGCTGGTCCAGCGAGTCAAGGACGCCGATTTCGTCCTCGTTGTCGGCGCGCGTCTCGGCGAGGCGACCACCGACGGCTATACGCTGATCACCCTCGATCACCCGGGCCAGATTCTGGTCCATGTCCATCCCGACCCCAACGAGCTCAACCGCGCCTATCTGGCGGATCTGCCGATCTGCGCGCGCCCCTTCGAGTTCGCCGCCTCGGTCGCCGCGGCGGAGGACGTCGCGCTTCCCACCTTCGACGGCGCCGCGGCGCATGCCGAATGGCTCGAATGGTCGACCCCGAAGCCGCGCGAAGGCGTCGCGCTCGACCTCGGCCAGTGCGTCGCGGCGATGCGCGAACGGCTCCCCGCCGACACGATCATCTGCAACGGCGCGGGCAATTTCTCCGCCTGGTGGCACCGCTACTGGCATTACGGCCCGCAGCCGAGCCAGCTCGCCCCCACCGCCGGCGCGATGGGCTATGGCGTCCCCGCCGCGGTCGCCGCGGCCTTGCGCGCGCCCGATCGAACCGTGGTCGCGCTCGCGGGCGACGGCGATTTCATGATGAACGGACAGGAGCTCGCCACCGCAGTCCAGCACGATGCCAGCATCCTCGTCCTGGTGATCGACAACGGCGCCTACGGCACGATCCGCATGCACCAGGAGCGCGAATATCCCGCGCGCCTCTCCGGCACCCGCCTCCACAACCCCGATTTCGCCGCGCTCGCCCGCGCCTATGGCGGCTGGGCCGAGACGGTCGAGGCGACCGCGGACTTCGCCCCCGCGCTCGAACGCGCGATGGCCGAGACCGGGGTCCGGCTGCTCCACCTCAGGACCGATGTCGAGATCATCACCCCCGGCACCACCATCACGGCGATCCGCGGGGGCTAGCAGGCGTCAGGCGTTGCCTTCCCACCCCGTCATCCGCCGCCGGTGGTAGCGGGTGCGCTTGACGATGCCGATGATCGCCAGCCCCCAGCCCAGCACCAGCCCCGCCACCGTCGCCAGCCCGAGCGGACTGCCGAGCAGCGGCATGTCCCACCGGCTCGTCGCGACGAACCCGATCGCCGACAGGGTGACGAGGGTCAACCCGGTCCAGCGCCATCCGCGGGCGACGCGGCCCAGCTCGGCGCGATAGGCGCGCCGCCCCTCCGCGGTGCTGAAATCGGGCTTGGACATGCGCCCGCCCTAGCACGAAAAGGCCGCCCCGGCATCCCGGGACGGCCTTCGTTTCCGCCTTGTCGGCGCTATCAGATATCGTCGCCGAGCGCGCCCTTGACCTTGCCGATCAGCTGCTCGCCCTTGCCCTTGAGCTCCTGCGCGGCGCCCTCGTCGCGGGTATCGGGGTCGTCGCTGTGCTGCTTGAGCTTGCCGGCAGCCTCGTTGAGATTGCCTTTGATCTTGTCGACCAGTTCGCCCATGATAACCTCCTTAGGTTGCGGAGAAAAATTCCGTCCCCGATCAAACGGTTCGGCAAGAGACGGGTTCCACGCATTTGCGGGGGAGGGAAGATGCCCGACCGGATCGCCGAACATTATGAGCGCCACGCGCACGCCTTCGACGAGGCCCGGCGCAAGCAGTTCGTCGAGCGCCATTGGCTCGACCGTTTCCTGCTCGGCATCCCCAGGAACGGGCATATCCTCGATCTCGGCTGCGGCGGCGGCGAGCCGATCGCCCGGCACTTGATCGATACCGGGCACCAGCTGACCGGAGTCGACATCTCCGGCCGGATGATCGCGCTCGCCCGCACTCGCTTCGGCCGCCATCGCTGGCATCATGCCGACATGCGCACCGTCTCGCTGGGCCATGGCTTCCACGGCGTGCTCGCCTGGGACAGCCTGTTCCACCTCGGCCATGACGACCAGGCGCGGATGATCGAGCGGTTCGCGCGCTGGCTCGAGCCGGGCGGCATGCTGCTGTTCAACTCGGGGCCCGAGCGCGGCGAGGCGATCGGCAGCCAGTTCGGCGACGCGCTCTACCATGCCAGCCTCGACCCATGGGAATATCGCCGGCTGTTCCAGGAGCTTGGCCTGACCGAAATCGCCTTCGCGCCCGAGGACCCGTCCACCGGCGGCCGCACGGTGTGGCTGGCGCGGAAGTTCGCTTAAGCTCCCTCTCCCCCGCGGGGAGAGGGCTTAGCGCCAACTACTCCCTTGTTCCCCTGCGAAAGCAGGGGCCCAGGGCCAAGCAGGACTGTCCATTGTAACCCTGAGCTCCTGCTTTCGCAGGAGAACAAGAAAGAGGGAACATCGGCCCTTGTTCGACTGGGATAAGCGCCTTGGGGGAGAGGGATTTCCTAAATCAGCCCCGCCAGCGGGCTGCTCGGATCGGCGTACATCCGCTTGCCCATCCGCCCCGCGCGGTACGCCAGCCGCCCGCTCTCGACCGCGAGCTTCATCGCCGCCGCCATCATCACCGGGTCCCTGGCCTCGGCGATCGCGGTGTTCATCAGCACGCCGTCGCAGCCCAGCTCCATCGCCGCCGACGCGTCCGAGGCGGTGCCGACCCCGGCATCGACCAGCACCGGCACCTTGGCGCCCTCGACGATCAGCCGGATCGTCACCCGGTTCTGGATGCCGAGCCCCGACCCGATCGGCGCCCCCAGCGGCATGATCGCCACCGCACCGACATCCTCCAATCGCTTCGCCGCGATCGGATCGTCGACGCAATAGACCATCGGCAGGAAACCTTCCTTGGCCAGCACTTCGGTCGCGCGCAGCGTCTCGACCATGTCGGGATACAGCGTCCGCGCCTCGCCGAGCACTTCGAGCTTGACCAGGTCCCATCCTCCGGCCTCGCGCGCCAGCCGCAGCGTGCGGATCGCCGATTCGGCGTCGAAGCAGCCCGCGGTGTTGGGGAGGTAGGTGATCTTCTTCGGGTCGATATAGTCGGTCAGCATCGGCGCCTTGGGGTCGCTGACGTTCACGCGCCGCACCGCCACCGTGACGATCTCCGCGCCGCTCGCCGCCACCGCCGCGGCGTTCTGCGCGAAATCCTTGTACTTGCCGGTGCCGACGATCAGCCGCGAGCGGAAGGTCCGCCCTGCCACCGTCCAGCTGTCCTCGTCGACCGGCCGCGCATGGTCCCCGCCCCCGACGAAATGGACGATCTCCAGCTCGTCGCCATCCTCGACGATGACGTGCCCCAGCGTCGATCGCGGCACCACTTCGAGGTTGCGCTCGACCGCGAGCTTCTCGGGGACGAGCCCCAGTTCCTCGGCGAGGCCGAGGATGGTGAGCCCGGCCGGAACACGCTTGTGCTCGCCGTTGACGATGATGGAGACGGTGCCGTCGGTATGCACAAGCTGGTCCGATTTGATCGCTGACACCGGCTCCTATAGGGATGCCCACCCGCAGCCCGCAACCGAAAGGGGAGTCGTGACCGGCCTCGTCTATGTTCTCAACGGCCCCAACCTCAATCTGCTGGGGCTGCGCGAGCCCGAAATCTACGGCCATGACACGCTCGACGACATCGCCGGGCGGATGGAGGACCGCGCCAAGGCGCTCGGGCTCGAAATCGACTTGCGCCAGTCGAACCACGAGGGCCACCTGATCGACTGGATGCACGAGGCGCAGGCGCGCGAGGCGAAGGCGATCCTGCTCAACGCGGGCGCGCTCACCCATACCAGCCTTGCGCTCTACGACGCGGTCCGCTCGATCAGGACACCGGTGATCGAGGTCCATCTCTCGAACCCGATCGCGCGCGAGGAATATCGGCATCACAGCTTTGTGGGCATGGCCGCAAAGGGAACCATCGCAGGCTTCGGCGCGCTTTCGTACATGCTTGCGCTTGAAGCCGCCGCGCTCATCTGACACAGGGCGCGGTTTCATCGGAAGAAGGGTCAGAATGGCCGACGATACCAGTCAGACGGGGGCAATGCAGGTCGATATCGACCTGGTCCGTCAGCTCGCAGCGGTGCTCGACGAGACGCACCTCACCGAAATCGAAGTCGAGGACGGCGAACGCCGCGTCCGGGTCGCAAGAACCGTGACCCTGGCGCCCGCCGCGGTCCACCAGCTCGCCGCACCCGCTCCAGCGGCGCCCGCGCCCGCGCCGGCGCCTGCGGCAGCGGCTCCCGAAGCCGCGCCCGCCGCGCCCCCGGCCGCCAACGCGGTCAAGTCGCCGATGGTCGGCACCATCTATCTCTCGCCCAATCCCGAATCCGGGCCGTTCGTGAGCGTCGGCCAGAAGGTCGCGGCGGGCGATACGCTGCTGATCATCGAGGCGATGAAGACGATGAACCCGATCCTCGCCCCCGCCGCGGGCACGGTGAAGGCGATGCTCGTCGAGAACGGCCAGCCGGTCGAGTTCGACCAGCCGCTCGTCGTGGTCGAGTAAGATCGCCCTTGCTATGCACTGCCGCACCAGCCCGCTCCCCCACCCGGCCTCCCATCCAGGATATTCTGTGGGAGGCCGGGTGGGGGAGCGGGCTGGTGCGGTCTAGGAACAAAAAATGAGGAAGATCGAGAAGCTGCTGATCGCCAATCGCGGCGAGATCGCACTCCGCATCCACCGTGCCTGCCACGAGATGGGGATCAAGACCGTCGCGGTGCATTCGACCGCCGATGCCGAGGCGATGCATGTCCGCCTCGCCGACGAGGCGATCTGCATCGGCCCGCCGTCTGCGGCCGAAAGCTATCTCAACATCCCGCGGATCATCTCGGCCGCCGAGATCTCGGGCGCCGACGCGATCCACCCGGGCTATGGCTTCCTCTCGGAGAACGCCAAGTTCGCCGAGATCGTCGAAGCGCACGGCATCGTCTTCGTCGGCCCCAAGCCCGAGCATATCCGCACGATGGGCGACAAGATCGAGGCCAAGCGCACCGCGGGCGCGCTCGGCCTGCCGCTCGTCCCGGGCTCGGACGGCGCGATCAGCGATGTCGCAGAGGCCAAGGCGATCGCGCTCAAGGCCGGCTATCCGGTGATCATCAAGGCCGCGTCGGGTGGCGGCGGGCGGGGCATGAAGGTGGTCCACAACTCGGACGATCTCGAGACCCAGATGCTGCAGGCGGGAAGCGAGGCCAAGGCGGCGTTCGGCGACGCCACTGTCTATCTCGAGAAATATCTCGGCAATCCGCGCCATATCGAGTTCCAGGTGTTCGGCGACGGCGAGGGCAATGCCATCCATCTCGGCGAGCGCGACTGCTCGCTCCAGCGCCGCCACCAGAAGGTGCTCGAGGAAGCCCCCTCGCCGGTGCTCGGCCAGGAAGACCGCGATCGCATGGGCACTATCTGCGCGAAGGCGATGGCGGACATGGGCTATCGCGGCGCGGGGACGATCGAGTTCCTGTGGGAAGACGGCGAGTTCTACTTCATCGAGATGAACACCCGGCTCCAGGTCGAGCATCCCGTGACCGAGGCGATCACCGGCCTCGACCTTGTCCGCGAGCAGATCCGCATCGCCGAGGGCCACGGCCTGACGCTGCGCCAGCAGGACGTCCAGTTCCGCGGCCACGCGATCGAGTGCCGCATCAACGCCGAGGACCCGCGCACCTTCGCCCCCTCGCCCGGCACGGTGACGCAATACCACGCCCCCGGCGGCATGAACGTCCGCGTCGATTCGGGGCTCTACGCCGGCTACCGCGTCCCGCCTTACTATGATTCGATGATCGCCAAGCTGATCGTCTACGGCACCACCCGCCAGGGCGCGCTCCGCCGCCTGCGCCGCAGCCTCGAGGAATATGTGATCGAGGGGATGAAGACCACGATTCCCCTGCACCAGGCCTTGCTCGACGACCCCGACTTCCAGGCGGGCAACTACACGATCAAGTGGCTGGAAGAGTGGCTGGCGAAGCAGGACGCGTAGCGGCCCGGGCTTGATCCCACGGGATTGGACCGGGCTTTCCCCGGCGAATCCCCCTACCCCGGCAGCGCGATCGCCAGCACCTCGTCGACCAGCCCCAGAAACCCGGTGATCGACGCGATGAAGTCGTTGATCGCATCGAGCCGCTGGATCGTCTTCTTCACCTCGGCTTCGGCCGCCGCCACCTCCGCCACTGCCGCGGTGATCGCCTCGGTCCGCGCCGCGAGCAGCCGCTGGCCGGCGATCGCGACACGCTTGGTCACCTTGGGCATCTCGGCGTGGATCGCGTCCATCGCCTCGATATTCCCTTCGTCGGCCGCCGCGTTCATCTGCTCGAGCATCGTGTTGCTCAGCGCGATCAGGCTGCGGTGCATCGCGACGAGTTCGGGATTGGGTTCGGTCATGAGCGGCGTCCTTCGGCGTCGATTCCGGCCTTGGCGTCCTTCAGCCAGTCGCTGAGCCGGCCGATCCAGAACAGCGCCGTCCCGCCGTCGCCGCGCGCCGCGGCGGCGTGCATCTCGCCGAGCGCGAGGAACGAGGCGCGCAGATTGACCAGCCGGGCAATGTCCTTGTCGCGCTGGTCGCGCAGCGAGAGGAAGCGCTCGATCGCCTTGCGGCGCTGGTCGGCCTGCGACGGCTCGAGATGCGCATAGTCGGCCGTGACGTCGGCGACCCGCTCGTTCCAGAACGCCCAGACGGTCCCGCGCAAATCCTGGTCGTTGCTCGTCCCGATCGCGTCGGCCATCGTCGAGAAGACCAGCTGCACCGCCGGATCGGCCTTCGCCATCGCCTTGGCGGCGCTGCGTTCGGCCGAGATCTGCATGAATGCCCGGCCGAGCTGGGCGAAGACCGGCGCGGTCCCCTTGGGCAGCCTGACCGCCAGCGGACCATCCTGAAGCTCGGTCCCCAATGCGTTCAGCTCGGTCGCGGTCCGGTTCGCGCGCGCCGGATCGACCAGCTTCTGCAGCGCGGTCAGATAGCGGTCGAACACGTCGAACGCCGCCATCCATTGCCCGGTCGTCTCCGCGCCGATCGCATAGGGGAATTCGGATTCGCGCAGCGAGAGCCTCGGATCGTCGACCTTCACGCGGATCGACGTCTCGCGCATGCTCGCCTCGACATCGGCGAAGACCGTGCTGGTCTGTTCGCGGGCGACGCTCAGCCCGGCGCGCATCGTCCCGACGCTTTCGATCAGCACCGGCCCCGGAGTCGCACAGGCCGCCGCCAGCAATGCCGGCAGCAGGAACAGCAGGTTCCTGAGTGTTCGCAGCGTCACGGGCGGACCTCCCTTCCGGCGGCGCCGGTTTTCACGAGCCTTCCGGCGGAGCCGGTTTTCACGAGAATGCATGAATGGTACGCCACACACGACAGGGGACGGATTGAATCACAGCCCCACATCCCGGTCAATGCCGCCGGCAGGAGAGCCTCATGTTCATCGGCCATTACGCGCCAGCCTTTATCGCCGCGACCTCGCGCAAGGCGCCGCGGCTGGGCATTTTGTTCGTCGCCGCGCAGCTCGTCGATTTCGGCTTCTTCTCGCTGATGCTCGCCGATGTCGAGCATATGCGGTTGACCCCCGGCATCACCGCGATGAACGCGATGGACCTGTACGACATGCCCTGGACCCACAGCCTGGCCGGCGCGCTGGGCTGGGCGCTGGGGTTCGCGGTCGTCGTCCGCCTGCTCGCCAAAAGCTGGGCGGCGGGCGCGGTCGCCGGCGCGGTGGTGGTGTCGCACTGGCTGATCGACCTGCTCGTCCACCGCCCCGACCTGACGCTTGCCGGTTCGCCGCCCGCCTACGGCCTCGGCCTGTGGAACCACCCGGCAATCGAGATCCCGCTCGAGCTCGCCTTCGCCTATGGCGGGCTCGCCTGGTTCGTCACTCGGACGCGGGCGCGGAGCCGCTCGGGGCTGGTCTCCCCGGCAGTCCTCGCGCTGGCGATGGCGGGCTGCCAGGCGTTCAACTGGTTCGTCCCGCCCGAGGCGATCACCCCTGCGGTCCCGGTCAGCGCGCTGGCCGCCTATGCCCTGCTCGCGCTGCTGGCGTGGTGGACTGCCGCCAACCGGGACCTCAGGACATGAAAGCGACGATCTACCACAATCCCCGCTGCACCAAGTCGCGCGAGACGCTGGCGCTCCTTCAGGCGACGCCCGGGCTCGACATCGAGATTATCGAGTACCTCAAGACCCCGCCCACCCGCGCCACGCTCGCCGCGCTCTACGCCCGCGCCGGCATTACCCCGCGCGAAGGCGCCCGACTCGGCGAGGACGTCGCGAAGGAACTCGGGCTGGCGAAAGCCACCGACGACGCGATCCTCGACGCGATGGCCGCGCATCCGATCCTGATCGAGCGCCCGCTGGTCGAGACCGAAAAGGGCGTCCGCCTCGGCCGCCCGCCGGAGAAGGTCCGCGAGATCCTCTAGAGCCGCGTGCCGAGCAGCACCCCGTTGAGCGACGCATTGGCGTTGGCCGCGGCATAGGTCAGTCCGATCTCCTCGGCCTGCGGCCCGAAGAACCGGCCCTTCACTCCGCCCGCCCAGCCCGGCAGCGAGAAGCCGAGCGTGCCGTCGGCAAGGTTGCCGGTGATCGTTCCGGTCACGCTGAAGCTGAGCAGCCCGCCCGAGCCTCCGGTGAAGATGTCGCCGCCGGTCAGCGCGACGTTGCCCGTCACTGTCCGGGCAGCGAAATCCACGCGCAGCGTACCGGCCGAACTGGTGAAATAGAGCCGCGTATTGTCGGCATAATTGCCGGTACCGGCCCAGCGATAATTGACTGTGCCGGTCAGCGGCACCGACGCATCCGGCGTCGGGACGCCATAGATGAAATAGTCGAGCCGGATGCGGGTATCCGTCCCCTGCGGCAGATTGTGCTGCCAGGCCCCGTACGCCGAATGGCTGATCGGAATCGCCGGAGCCGAGTTGGACTGTTTGAAGATGACGAGGAAATCGGCCTCGCCCGCGGCGCGAGTCGAATATTCGACGCGCGGATAATAATCGGGAACACTGGCTTCGAGATCGAACTGGGACGGGCCGAAGGTGCGCGTGCGCAGCTCGTTCTGCACCGTGAACACGCGCGACGATGCGTTGTACGCGATCGAGAACTGGCTCGGCGGCGGGACCACCGAGCGGTCGCTGGTGGCGTTCCCGGCGGCATTGATCGTGAGATACTGCACCGATGCCGTGCTCTGCGCGCCCGCGGCCGGGACGACCAGGCTGCCGACGGGGGTGGGGGTCGGCGTCGGCGTGGGAGTCGGGGTGCCCGATGTCGGCGGCGTCTGCACCGTGCCGCTGCCGCCCCCGCTGCCGCACGCCGACAGCAACAGGCCGAGACAAAATAGGCTTCCGGTTCTGATACGCATACGACCCCGTTTTTCAGGAGCTTAGTCGCCGAGACCGGCACGATTGACAAGGGAATTGCGCGCTTAGCGCGCCATCGCCCACACGTCGTTCGAATAGGCGAACTGCGGCTCGCCCTTCACGTCGCGCGAGAATTTGCCGCCGGTCACGTACAGCCGCGCCCCGTCGGTCCAGGTCGCCACGCCCCCGCGCGGGCTCCAAGGCGCCCGCACCGCGCGCCAGCTGCGTCCGTCGTCCGACACCAGCATCTCGCTCGAAAAGCCCCCCGAACGGTTGGCACCGACCAGCCACAATTTCCCGTCGAACACCTGCGGCGTGAACCCGGTCGGCTCGGGGCTGGCCAGCGCCGCGGTCTCGCGCACCCAGGCCACCCCGTCCGCCGACGACCAGGCCTCCCCCGAAAGCGCCCCGTCGAGCTTGCCCCCGCCGAGCAGGAACAGCCGGTCGCGAAACACCACAGCCTTGGCCCCCGATCGCGGCGACCAGGGCGCATGCTCCACCACGCGCTCCCAGGCGAGCCCATCGGCCGATCGCCACACCGCGTTCGACTCAGCCGTCCCGTCATGCCCGCCGATCAGCCAGATCGCCCCCTTGAAGCTGACCGCGGCGCTGAAGATCAGCCGCGGCAGGCTCGCCGATCGCCCGACCGTCTCCCAGCCGAGGTAATCCGCGGTTCGCCGGACGACGGGATCGATCGTGAAACGCTGGTAATTCCCCGCGATCGTCCCGATCGCCCAGCTCGCGCCGTCGTGCTGCACCACCGGCAGATAGGCGCTGTTGGTCCCGCTCGGCGGCAAGGACCCCTTGACCCAGTTGCGCCCGTCCGCCGACACCCACGTCCCCGCGGGATGCAGCGCGACGAAGCGGTGGTCGGGCGAGACATGAACCGGAAAATTATACGCCCCCGGATAGCGCGCCGCCGCGGTCAGCCGGTGCCAGCGATAGTCCCCGGCGGGCGCCGACGCGCCGGTGCACGCGGCGAGCAGCAGCGCGGGGACGAGCAGAAGGTTTGACAGCCGCATTCATGTCTCCTCCGCCCGCCAGGCTATCACGGGGCTAGCCCCCTTCCCAAGCCCCCGCTAAGGGCTCGGCCATGACCGCAATCACCCCCGAGATCGTCGCCGAGCACGGCCTGTCCCCCGAGGAATATGAGCGCGTCCTGCACGCGATGGGGCGCGAGCCCAACTTGACCGAACTCGGCATCTTCAGCGTGATGTGGTCCGAGCATTGCAGCTACAAATCCTCGCGCATCCATTTGAAGAAGCTCCCCACCACCGGCCCGCAGGTGATCTGCGGCCCCGGCGAGAATGCCGGCGTGGTCGATATCGGCGACGGGCAGGCGGCGATCTTCAAGATGGAGAGCCACAACCACCCGTCGTACATCGAGCCGTACCAGGGCGCGGCGACCGGAGTCGGCGGGATCCTGCGCGACGTGTTCACGATGGGCGCGCGCCCGGTCGCCAACCTCAACGCGCTGCGCTTCGGCCGCCCCGACCATCCCAAGATGCGCCACCTGATCGCCGGCGTCGTCCACGGCATCGGCGGCTACGGCAATTGCGTCGGCGTCCCGACGGTCGGCGGCGAAGTCAATTTCCACCCCGCGTACGACGGCAACATCCTCGTCAACGCGATGACCGTCGGCGTCGCCGATACCGACAAGATCTTCTATTCGGCCGCCTCGGGAATCGGCAATTCGATCGTCTATGTCGGCTCCAAGACCGGCCGCGACGGCATCCACGGCGCAACCATGGCCTCGGCCGATTTCGGCGAGGATTCGGAGGAGAAGCGCCCCACGGTCCAGGTCGGCGATCCCTTCACCGAGAAGCTGCTGATCGAGGCGTGCCTCGAGCTGATGGCCTCCGACGCGATCGTCGCGATCCAGGACATGGGCGCCGCGGGCCTCACTTCGTCCTCGGTCGAGATGGCCAGCAAGGGCGGAGTCGGCATCGAGCTGGTGATGGACCAGGTCCCCCAGCGCGAAACCGGCATGACGCCGTACGAGATGATGCTGAGCGAGAGCCAGGAGCGGATGCTCATGGTCCTTAAACCCGGCCGCGAGGATTTCGCGGAAGGCATCTTCCGCAAATGGGAGCTCGATTTCGCGGTGATCGGTCACGTCACCGATACCGGGCATATGGTGCTCAAGTGGAAGGGCGAGGTGGTCGCCGACATCCCGCTCGCCCCGCTGGCGGACGAGGCCCCGCTCTACGACCGGCCCCACGTCCCCACGCCCAAGCGCGCCGAGCTGACCGACGTCCCCGAAACCACCGATCTCGCCGCCGATCTCGTCAAGCTGATGGGATCGCCCGACATCGCCAGCCGCCGCTGGATCTGGGAGCAGTATGATTCGCAGGTCGGCGCCGACACCGTCCAGCGCCCCGGCGGCGACGCCGCGGTGGTCCGCGTCCACGGCACGCAGAAGGGCCTCGCGATCACCACCGACTGCACCCCGCGCTACTGCTTCGCCGACCCCGTCGAAGGCGGCCGCCAGGCCGTCGCCGAAGCGTGGCGCAACCTGACCGCGGTCGGCGCGACGCCGCTCGCGATCACCAATTGCCTCAACTTCGCCAACCCCCAGCGCCCCGAGATCATGGGCCAGATCGTCGGCTGCCTCGAGGGGATGAGCGAGGCCTGCGTCGCGCTCGACTTCCCGATCGTCTCGGGCAACGTCTCGCTCTACAATGAGAGCAAGGCGACCGGCGGCGGCTCGGCGATCCTCCCCACCCCCGCGATCGGCGGCCTCGGACTGCTCGCCGACTGGTCGAAGAGCTGCACGATCGGCTTCAAGGGCCCGGGCGACACCGTCCTCGCGATCGGCGAGCGCGGCGGCGATCTCGGCCAGTCGATCTGGCTGCGCGAAGTCCATGGCCGCGAGGAAGGCCCGCCGCCCCCGGTCGATCTCGCCGCCGAGCGCCGCACCGGCGACTTCATCCGCGCGCAGATCCAGGCCGGCGCCGTCACTGCCTGCCACGACGTCTCCGACGGCGGCCTCGCGGTGACGCTCGCCGAAATGGCGCTGGCCTCGAACCTCGGCGTGCTGGTCAACGAGCCCCAGCCGTTCGGCGTCGCGGGCAGCTTCTTCGGCGAGGACCAGGGCCTCTACGTCGTCACCGTCTGCGACACCTGCCTCGCCGACTTCATGGCCGCCGCCCACGCCGCCGACGTCCCCGCCGACCCGCTCGGCCGGGTGATCAAGGACCGGCTGATCTTCGAGCTCGACGAAGGCGACTGGACGGTCTCGCTCGCGGACCTGCGCACCGCCCACGAAGGCTTCTTCCCCGCGCTGATGGGCGAAGACGGCGCGCTGGCCTGACCGTCCTTCCGCCGCGTCAACTACTTGCTTGTTCCCCTGCGAAAGCAGGGACAATAGGAAAGAAATGCGCGTCTAGCGCTTCACCTGATACGGCTGGAAGCTGCACGCCCCCAGATCGACGAGCACGTAGATCACTTCGTAATCCTTGACGCCGCGCTCGTGATAGACCGCCGCGCCCTTGTAGACGCCCGCCTGCGCCACCTCGCCCGGCATCAGCACCCGCGGCAGCCCATATTTCTCCCAGACCTTGCCTCCGAAGGCGACCACCGAACCGGCAACGTACCAGCTTTTCCCCTTGGCCACGGCCCCGGCGGGGACCGGCACGACGCACGGCGCGGGCGCGCCGGCGCTCAGGGCCGCAATCAGGCTCGCAACGATCATGACGGACTCCTCCCTCGATTCGCGCACCACGCTAGCCGATCCCGCTCCCCGCCGCTAAGGTGCTCGCAGAAGAGGAGATCCGATGCCCACTGGCTATTCCGGCACGCCGCTCGCGCAGAAGCTCGGCCTCGCCTCGGGGATGCGTGTCTGGTTCCACGACATGCCCGACAGCGTCCGCGACGAGATCGATCCCGAAGGGCTCAATGTCGACGAGCAGGCCAGCGCCTCGGACGGACTCCAGTGCGCGCATATCTTCGTCACCGAGCGCGTCCATCTCGAGCGCCAGGTCACGGCATTGCGCGGCCTGATCGCCCCCAACGGCTTCATCTGGGTCTCCTGGCCCAAAAAGGCGTCGAAGCAGCCGACCGACATCACCGAGGACACGATCCGCGAAGTCGCGCTGCCCACCGGCCTGGTGGACATCAAGGTCTGCGCGGTCGACGAGACCTGGTCGGGGCTCAAGCTGGTGATCCGCAAGGAACATCGCTAGCCACATCGGAACGGACAGGAGGGGGAATTCATGGCAACGCAGACACTCGGCACCTGGAGCACCGGCCGCCGCATCGCGGTCGCGACCGCAGTCGCGGGCACGCTCGACATCCTCGCGGCGATGCTCCTCACCTTGTCGCGCGGCAAGGACGTCCTCCCCATGCTGCGCGGAGTCGCCTCAGGCCCGTTCCCGGGCGCTTCGGGGTGGGGGACCGAGGGCTCGGTGCTCGGGCTCGCGGTGCATTTCGCGATCATGGCGGTCATCGCCACGGTGTTCGTGCTCGCCGCCGACCGCAAGCCCGACCTCAAGGCCCGCCCGCTCCTCTGGGGCGTGCTCTACGGTCTCGCGACTTATGTGGTGATGAACCTGATCGTCGTGCCGCTGCGCTTCGGATCGATGCCGTCGCTGCTCGCGGTCGGCACCCAGCTCTTCTGCCACATCGTCCTGGTCGGTATCCCGATCGCGTTCATCGCGCGCAAATAGCGTGACCGGCACGCCGGCGGACCGGCTCCAATCGCTCGACCTCGTCCGCGGCGTCGCGGTGATGGGCATCCTCCTGCTCAACATCGTCAGCTTCGGCCTGCCCGACGGCGCCTATTTCAATCCGCGCGCCTATGGCGGCAGCGACGGCGCCGATCTCGCCACTTACCTCATCAACTTCGTCTTCTTCGACGGGCGGATGCGCGGACTGTTCTCCTTCCTGTTCGGCGCGTCGATGCTGCTGGTGATCGAGCGCGCCGAGGCGAAGGGCGAGAACCCCGCGCAAATCCATTACCGGCGCATGGCATGGCTGCTGGCGTTCGGGCTCGCGCATCTCTGGCTGGTGTGGGACGGCGACATCCTCGCGCACTACGCCCTGGTCGGCATGCTCGCCTATCTGCTCCGCAAGCTGCCGGTGCCCCGCCTGCTCGCGCTCGGCGCGGTGCTGGTGATCTTCGAGACGTTCCTCCTCGGCGGCCTGCCGTTCGGCGTCTATATGCTCGAGCACGTCCCCGAAGGCTCAGCGCGGGCCGCGCAGGCCGCGCGCCAGCTCGCGGGGTTCAACCATGATTTCGGCATCCCCGGCACCGCCGAACTCGCCAAGGACCTCCAGATCCACCGCGGCGGCTATGCCGGCATCCTCGCCGAGCGGCTCCACGCCAACCGGCTCGGCCCGCTCAACCTGCTGCTGGTCTACGGGATGGAGACGCTCGCCTATATGGTCTTCGGCATGGCCGCGCTGCGCAGCGGGCTGCTCCGCGGCGAATGGAGCCGGGCCGACTATCGCAAATGGCTCGTGATCGGCTTCGGCATCGGCGTGCCCGCCTATGCCGCGCTCGCCGCCTATATGATCGGCCAGGATTTCAGCCTGTTCTCGGTGACGCTCGCGGTGATGGCGCTGGCGACGCCGGTCAGGCCGCTGATGATCCTCGGCTGGGCGTGCCTGATCCTGCTGCTCGCCCGCCCCGGCGGCGCGCTGACCGGCCGCATCGCCGCGGCGGGGCGGATGGCCTTCACCAATTATCTCGCGACCAGCCTGATCTGCACGACATTCTTCTACGGCTACGGCCTCGGCTGGTACGGCCATCTGTCGCGAAGCGCGCTCTACCTCGTCGTGCTGGGCGTCTGGGGCCTGATGCTGCTCTGGTCGAAGCCGTGGCTCGCCCGCTACCGCTACGGCCCGCTCGAATGGCTCTGGCGCACCCTCGCGCGCGGTAGCCTCCAGCCGATGCGCAGGGCGAGCTAGAGAAGAGAGGGGTTCACGCGGAGACGCGGAGACGCGGAGGAGTCCAGCCGCCGCGACAGCGGCGCAGCAAATCCCATGGCGGCAATGAATGCCGCTGACGCGGCCGCTCCACCCGAATCGAGAGACCGCCTCCTCCGCGCCTCCGCGTCTCCGCGTGAACCACTCTCTTCTACCGACACCAGATTGCGAACGACACGCAATAGCCATTGCGAATCAGTCTCATTAGCCCCATAGTGCAGTCAGCACAGTGAGGGTCGAATGGTCGTTTGCGTCTGCAATGCTATCCGGGAACGCGATGTCCGCGCGGCGGCGCGCGACGGCGCGGTGAGCGCCTGCCAGGCCTATCGCGCACTCGGGCTCCAGCCCAAATGCGGCCAGTGCGTTCCGTTCGCGCGAGAGATTATCAATTCGGAGCGCAACGCGGCCTGAAAATCCGCTGCGCCTGCGTGGCGTTCGCAACACCAGAAACCGCGGTTTTCCGCCATTTTTTCGCTGTTCCCTACCCCGGATAGCGTCTACATCTGCGCCTCGCTTTACAGGGGTGCAGACGATGAAGGGTGACGCCAAGGTCCTCGAATATCTGAACGAGGTGCTCCGCAACGAGCTGACCGCGATCAACCAATATTGGCTGCATTACCGCATGTACGACCATTGGGGGGTCAAGAAGCTCGCCGAGTTCGAGCGCCACGAATCGATCGACGAGATGAAGCATGCCGACATGGTGGCGGAGCGCATCCTGTTCCTCGACGGGCTCCCCAATTTCCAGCTGCTCGGCCGCCTGCGCATCGGCGAGACCGTCGAGGAGGTGCTCAAGGCCGACCTCGCGCTCGAGATCGAGGCGATCGCGGTGCTCAAGGACGCCATCGAACATAGCGAGCGCGTCCGCGACTATGTCAGCCGCGACCTGTTCCGCCGCATCCTCGACAGCGAGGAGGAGCATGTCGACACGCTCGAGACCCAGTTCGAGATGATCGAGCGGATGGGAATCGAGAATTACGTCCAGCTCAACAGCAAGCCCGCGGGCGACGGGGAGTAGGGCCCCTTCTTCCCTCTCATAGGGAGAGGGGAAGAAGCACCCTCAAGCCGCCGGGCGCCGCCCGAACGCGGCAGGCCGGCGCTCGACCAGCGGATTGGCCTCGCGCTCGAGCAGGCCCAGCGTCGATTCGAACAGCGGCCGCAGCCGGACGACATGCTCGAGCGCTTTTTCGGGGGTGTCGTGGCTCTCGACGCATTCGCGCGCGATCGTCTCGATCATCTCGGCGATCTCGGCCAGCGGATCGGCGCCGAACTGGCGCGCCTCGCCCTTCAGCGTGTGCGCCGGAATCACCAAAGCCGCGGCGTTGTGCCCGCGCATCGCGTCCTCGATCTGCGCGACCGACTTGACGCCGTCCTCGCGGAAATAGCCGAGGATGCGCACGAAACTCGCACCCAGCTCGGCGCGCGCCTGGGAGAAGGCTCCCCAATTTACCAGCGCTCCACTCGCCGTCGACATGTCCATACCCAAAACTCCGAACGCGGCAGGCAGCGACCGGTCTTAATCCGCGTAAGTAAACAGCGAGTTGATTTTGCCCCTGGGGATGGCCCGCAAACACCGGATTCCCGCTGTTTGAGTAACGACTCGTCGCAATCGATCCCTCATTTCGGGTAAACCCCGACTCGCGGGCACGCGGCCGGGCGCGGCTATTTCTTGTCGTGGTCGAACGGGCTTTTCGACGCGCGCATCGTAAATCGCACCGGCACCGCGCCGAAATCGAACTCGCGGCGCAGGCTGTTGACGAGGTAGCGGCGATAGCTTTCGGGCAGCTGGTCGACGCGCGATCCGAACAGCACGAAGCTTGGCGGGCGCGACTTGATCTGGGTCACGTAGCGCGGCTTGATCCGCTTGCCGCCGGGCGCGGGCGGCGGATTGGTCTCGACCGCGCGCTCGAACCAGCGGTTGAGCGCGCCGGTCGACACGCGCCGCGACCACGCCTCGCGAGTCTCGAACGCGACCTTCATCAGCGTGTCGAGCCCCTTGCCCTGCATCCCCGACACGGTGAGCAGCGGAATCCCCTTGGCCTGCGCCAGCCCCTCGTCGAGCGCGCCCTTGACCCCGTTGAACAGGCTGCTCTGGTCGTGCGCGACATCCCATTTGTTGAGCGCGATGATCAGCGCGCGCCCTTCCTGCAGGACATTGTCGGCGATCTTGAGGTCCTGGAGCTCAAGCCCCAAAGTCGCATCGAGCAGCAGCACCACCACTTCGGCAAAGTCGATCGCGTGGAGCGCGTCGGCGACCGAGAGCTTCTCGAGCTTGTCCTGCACCCGCGCCTTCTTGCGCATCCCCGCGGTGTCGATCAGCCTGACGGGACGGAGTCTTCCAGTAGAGTCGGGCCACTCCCATTCGATCGCGATCGAATCGCGGGTGATCCCCGCCTCGGGCCCGGTGATCAGCCGGTCCTGGCCGAGCATCTTGTTGATCAGCGTCGACTTGCCCGCGTTGGGCCGCCCGACGATCGCCAGCTTGAGCGGCGCATTCTCGGCGTCGGGATCCTCGGGCTCGGCCGCTTCCTCGTCCTCGCGCTCGATATAGGGCAGCAGCGCTTCGAACAGGTCGACCACGCCCTCGCCATGCTCGGCGGAGAAGGGGATCGGATCGCCGAAGCCGAGCGCCATCGCCTCGATGATCCCGGTCTCGCCCGCCTTGCCCTCGGCCTTGTTGCCCATCACGATCACCGGGCAGCTCGCGCTGCGCAGCCAGCGGCCGATCTCCTCGTCGAGCGGGGTGATCCCCGCGCGCGCGTCGATCACGAACAGCGCGACATCGGCTTCGCGCACCGCCGCCTCGGTCTGCATCCGCATCCGCCCGGGCAGGGTCTGCGGGTCCTCGTCCTCGAAGCCCGCGGTGTCGATGACCCGGAAGTCGAGCCCGAGCAGGTTCGCATCCCCCTCGCGCCGGTCGCGCGTGACGCCGGGCCGGTCGTCGACCAGCGCGAGGCGCTTGCCGACCAGCCGGTTGAACAGCGTCGACTTGCCGACATTGGGCCGGCCGATGATGGCGACGATGGGCTTGGGCATGGGGGGCTTCTACTGTGAGGAGGGGCAAAGCGCCATAACGCGCGCGGTTTCGATTTTGACGCCGACGGACTCGCCCCTATCCGTCACGCTGGCAGAAAGAATCTTTCCCCGGCGAAGGCCGGGGCCCAGTTGCGAGCCGTATCGATGGCAGGATACCGCCTCAAGCCCGCTGATACTGGACCCCGGCCTTCGCCGGGGAAAGAGATTTAAGCAGCCGAATCCGGCTCAAATCAGCGATACGCCGTCAGCTTGCCCTTGTCGTCGAGCACATAGAGCATGTTGTTGGCCACCACCGGCGCCAGCGAGATATTGCCCTTGGTCTCCACCGTCGAGGTCACGCTGCCGTCGGCCGGGGAGATCGAGACGATGCCGCCGTCGCTGTTGACCAGCAGCAGCCGCCCGCTCGCGAGCACCGGGCCCGCCCACATGACCGGGCCGGTCTTCTTCTTCTCGTTGTGGAAATGCTTGAGCTGGGCGATCCAGCGGACCTTGCCGCTGCCGCGCGCGAGGCACAGCAGCCGCGCGTCGTCGGTCACCACGAACAGCCATTCGCCCGCGATCCACGGCGTCGAGATGCCGGCGATGTTCTGCTCCCACATCCGCGTGCCGCTGGTGATCTCCATCGAGACCATGCGCCCGCCCTGCCCGACCGCATAGACGCGGCCCTGGTCGATCACCGGCTCGGCGTCGATGTCCGAAAGCGACGAGACCGACGTCGAGATGCTCGAGCGCGACAGCACGTCGGCCCACAGCGAGCGGCCATTCTCGTAGCGATAGGCGTTGAGCTCGCCCGACGAGAAGCCCGCGACGATCGTCCCCTGCGCCGATGCCGGCGCCGCGACGCCGAACACGCCCTGGGTCTCGACGCTGGCCGAGATCGTCCACACCACCTTGCCGTCGGCCTGGTCGAGCGCGAACAGCTGGTTGTCCTGCGTCACCACATAGATCTGGCCGTTGGCGATGCTCGGCGACCCGCGCAGCGGCCCGCCCGGGCGCGCGCGCCACATTTCGTTGCCATTGGCCACGTCGAGCGCGACGACATCGCCCAGGCCGTTGGTGGCATAGACCCGCTCACCCTCGACGCTGGCGCCGCCGCCGAAGCGCGCCTGCTTGTTCTCCTTGTCCTTGACGGTCGAGACCGTCCACAGCGAGGCGCCGGTGTCCGCCGCAAAGGCGTGGACGGTGCCGACCGTGTCCATCACATAGAGCTTGTTTCCGGCGACGACCGGCGCCGCGGCGAGCCGCACCTGCTTCGAGCTGCCGGGAATCTCGGTGTCCCACGCCCTGGCGAGCGACGTGCCGAGCGTCAGATGGCCCATCGACTTGGAGGCGTTGCCGCCCGGCTGGCCCCAGCTGTCGTTGGTCGCCGCCGGCGGCAGCAGCACCTCGACGCCCTCGAGCGTCCGGTCGGCGACGATCTCGTTCTCCGACGCCAGGATCACCACGCGCTGACCCACCACCGGGGTCCGCTTGCCGCCGCCCTTGAACACGCCGCACCCGCTCAGCGCCACCAGCGCCGTCGCTGCGACAGCCACCCTCACCCAGTTCTTCATTTAGCCTTCTTTTCCTCAGACTGATCGATGGCGTCGACACCCAGTACGCCGGCCATCTGAACCGCGCGTTGACGGATGCTGTCGGGCACGAAACCCTTGGACTGCGCGATCTGGCCGTACAGCTTGCCGGCGAGGTCGCGCTTGCCCTGCTTGAGATAGGCCGCGGCGACCATTTCGCCCGCGCTGCCGAACCAGGTGGAATCGGTAACCGCCAGCGCCTTCAGCCGGTCGATCACCACTTCGGGCTTGAGCCCGTCGAATTCGATCAGCGTCTGCTGGACCACCGCGCGATCGCGGAACGGCTGGGGCAGCTTGGCGTCGGCGGCGATCTCGGCATAGCGCGCCGCGGCGCCCTTGGCGTCCTTGCCGGCGAGCAGCAGCTCGGCCTCGGCAAAGCGCGCCATCGCCCTGTAGCCCGGATTGGCGTCGGTCGCGAGCTTGCGCAGCTCGGGATTGGCCTGGGCGGTCTGGTTCTCGGCGAGGTTGCGCATCGCGGCGTCGTAGCGGCGGCCCTGCGATCCCGCGGCGCTGTCGCTCAGGCCGCGGACATAGAGGAACCCGCCGAACAGCAGCAGCCCGCCGACGATGGCGCCGATGATCCACCTGCCCCACTTCTTCCAGATGCCCAGCAGCTGGTCGCGGCGAAACTCCTCGTCGACCTCGCGGACAAAGGCATCGTTGGTCGTATCGGTAGGGGGAAGTGCCAAGACTTGCTCCATTGGTGGCATCGAGACGCGGCTCGCCGGCCGCCGGGGTGCCGCTCTAGCCCGTCAATCGCGTGCCGCATAGACTTGTTCGGGCCCCGGAAAGCTCCGCGACCTGACCTCCGCCGCATAGGTCTCAACCGCGGCGGAAATGCGGCCAGCAAGGTCGTCGAAGCGCTTGACGAATCGCGGGGTCCGCTCGAACAGCCCGAGCATGTCCTCGGTGACCAGCACCTGCCCGTCGCATTCGGCCGAGGCGCCGATCCCGATCACCGGGCACGAGACCTCGGCAGTGACCGCGCGCGCCAGCGGCTCGACCATCCCCTCGGCGACGATCGCGAAGGCGCCGGCATCGGCGATCGCGCGCGCATCGGCGATGATCTTCGCATGCTCGGCATTGGTCCGCCCGCGCGCACCATAGCCGCCGAGCGCGTTGACCGCCTGCGGGGTCAGCCCGACATGCCCCATCACGGGAATCCCGCGCTCGGAGAGGAACCGCACGGTGGGCGCCATCGCCTCGCCGCCCTCCATCTTGATTCCGGCAGCTCCGGTCTCGGCCATCACCCGCGAAGCCGACGCAAACGCCTGCTCGGGGCTCGCCTCGTAGCTGCCGAACGGCATGTCGATCAGCACCACCGCATGATAGCTGCCGCGCACCACCGCGGCGCCGTGCGCGATCATCATGTCGAGCGTCACTGCCAGCGTCGACGGATAGCCGTAGATCACCTGCCCCAGGCTGTCGCCGACCAGCAGCAGGTCGCAATGCGCGTCGAGCAGCTGCGCCATCCGCACCGTATAGGCAGTGAGCATCACCAGCGGCTCCTTGCCCTTGCGGTTGCGGATCGCGGGGATGGTCAGGCGCTTCATCGGCGCCGGCGTGGGATTCGCCCGGCTGGTGGCGGTGTCGAGGGAGAGATGGGACATCGGGCGGTTCTAGGGTTTGATCGCCGTGCAGACAAATCCTTCCCGTGCCAGAGGCCAATCCCCCCTCTCCCACAGGGAGAGGGTTGCGAAGACTTAGCGGAGCGAAGCGCAGCTTAGTCGGAGCTGGGTGAGGGGTTTCGCCCTCTCGATAGCTTCGCAACCCCTCACCCAGCTCCGACTAGGACCGCGCTGAAGAAGCGCGATCCAAGTCTGCGCAACCCTCTCCCTATGGGAGAGGGGGTGGCACTCAACTAACCTGAAGCATGCTACTCTTTACACAATGTTCGATATCTTTTACATCACGTCACGACTCGCAAACATCGAAAGCACGGGAAAATGGCATTCAGGGAAAAGATGCTCTGGGCATCGCTGGCGGTGACGCTGGGAATATGGGGCTGGTATTTCATTCGCTTCGTCGGCGCGATGCGCGCCGGGATCTTCGATCAGGGCGCGGCGACCGGCGATTTCGCGATGAGCGTGACGCTGATCGTGATCGTCCAGATCGTCGCCGCGACCGTCATCGCCATCGCGACCGGGCGGGAGGCCAATGCGCCCGCCGACGACCGCGAGCGCAGCTTCGCGCTCGCCGCCTACCGTCCGGCCTATCTGGTGATGACCATGGGCGTGGTGATGCTGATGCTGAGCGGCCCGGTGCTGCTGCGCATCGCGAACGAATGGCAACCGGCGCCACCCCCCGGCCTCGCGCCGATCCTGCTCGGCAATGGCTTGCTGGCGGTGCTGGTGCTTGCGGAAATCGTGCACAGCGGTGCGCAGCTCGTCCGCTTCCGGATGGGAGGCTGACCATGGCCTATCGTGAAAAACTCGCCGCGGTGGGCTTTGCCTCGATGGCGCTGGTCTATGGCGTCTATTTCACCCTCGTCGCGACGCGGCCGCCGGTGCCGCATTTGATCGACATGCTGTGGCTGTTCGGCATCGCCGCGCCGATCCACGCGCTGCTCTACGCGCTCGGCATGTTCGCGATCCGCCTGCCCAACTGGAAGGAAGGCGCCGCGCCCCCCGACGAACGCGACCGCGCCATCGCGCGGCGCGGCCGCAGCATCGCCTATCTCGTGCTGCTCGCGGGCACGATCCTGGTCGGCGTGGTGATGCCGTTCAGCGAGGCGCCGGGCAAGATCGTCAACGCGGCGCTGTTCGCGATCGTCGCCGCGGAACTGGTCAACGACGGCGTGGTCCTGATCAGCTACCGCCGAGGCTGGCATGGCTAAGGGACATATCGCCAACCAGATCCGCACGCTGCGCTTCCTCGCGGGCGAGATGACCCAGGCCGATCTCGGCGAACGCATCGGCGTCACCCGCCAGACCATAGCCGCGATCGAGCAGGGCAAATATTCGCCGACGCTCGAGGCCGCGTTCCGCATCGCCCAGGTGTTCGGCAAGCCGCTCGACCAAGTGTTCCAATGGGAGGAATAGCCGTCAACCGCCCCCAAACGGGGCTTTTCCTCGGCGGGCGCGCCGGTTAGGCTCCACCCGATTACCAAAGGGGAGCTTCCAGATGACTCGTTTCGCCCGCTACGCGCTGCCGCTGCTCGCGCTGACCGCCGCCACCCCGGCCTTCGCGCAGGACTGGCGTGTCGCCGCGATCTCGGGCGCCAAGCCCGACCGGACGGTCTATCTGCTCGATAACGCCGCGATCGTGCGCAGCGGCGATTCGATCACCTTCACCACCCAGTCGGTCTTCGAGCAGCTCACCGAGGGCCGCGATTTCGACCGTTCGGTGACTCGGCGCTTCGGCGATTGCACGACGATGGCGAGCGCGATCATCCAGAACAGCTATTACGCCCGGGGCGCGTTCGTGAGCACGGACAGCACCAAGGGCAGCACGATCGCCCACCGCGAAGGCACGGTGATGTACGGCGTGCTCGAAAAGGCGTGCGGCAAGAAGGCGCTCGAGGGCAACACCCTCACCAACCCCGAATCCGCCGTCCGCGCCTATTTCGCGAAATAAGGAACGCCCCCTCTCCCATCGGGAGAGGGTTGCGCAGACTTGGGTCGCGCTTCTTCAGCGCG
>JAZKCD010000048.1:0-8750 GCA_040388355.1 Pseudomonadota bacterium
CATAGTTCATCACGCAGGTCGAATTGGCGTGGATGCCCATCTTGTGCTCGATCGAGCCGCACGACACCGCGTTGCGCGCGCCCAGCGCCCCGTCGTCGCCGACCATGAACTTGGGCACCACGAACAGCGAGATGCCCTTGCTGCTCTCGGGCGCGCCGGGGGTCTTCGCCAGCACCAGATGGATGATGTTGCTGGTCAGGTCGTGCTCGCCCGACGAGATGAAGATCTTGGTGCCGGTGATGCTGTACGACCCGTCCGCCTGCGGCTCGGCGCGCGTCCGGATCAGCCCGAGATCGGTGCCGCACTGCGGCTCGGTCAGGTTCATCGTCCCGCCCCATTCGCCCGACACCATCTTGGGGACATACTTCGCCTGCTGCTCGGGCGAGCCCTTGACCAGCAGCGAGGCGATCGCGCCATGGGTGAGCCCCGGATACATCGCGAACGCCATGTTCGACGAGATCAGATATTCCGAAAACGCCGTCGCGATGATGTGCGGCATCCCCTGCCCGCCGAACGCCTCGGGCGCGCCGAGCGTGCCCCAGCCGCTCTCGACGAACTGGGCATAGGCCTCCTTGAACCCGTCGGGGGTGGTGACGCTGCCGTCATCGTGGCGAGTGCAGCCCTGCTGGTCGCCCGAATGGTTGAGCGGGAACAGGACCTGTGACACGAACTTGCCGCCCTCCTCGAGCACCGCGGTGACGACATCCGGCGTCGCATTGGCGAAGCCCGGCAGCTCGGCATAGCGGTCGAGCCCGATCACGCGATCGAGGATGAAGCGCGTCTCGCGCACCGGCGGCGTATATTGCGGCATTTGGCGTTCCTCAGTGAGCCGAGTCGCTGCTTTTGAGCAGGTCGACGAATTGATTGAGCTCGGCGATGTGCGCGTCGATGTCGTGCTTCTGGCTCTCGAGCAGGCGGATGCGGTCGAGGCAGCGCTCGAGCGTCACCTGGCGCTGGACCTTCCGCCCGTCGCCGACGTCGTAGAGATCGATCATCTCCTTGATCTCGCCCAGGGAAAAGCCGACGCGCTTGCCGCGCAATATCCAGGCGAGCCGGGCGCGGTCGCGGTGCGAATAGATGCGCTGGGTGCCGCGCCGCTCGGGGCCGATCAGCCCTTCGTCCTCGTAGAAGCGCAGCGCGCGGGCGGTGACGCCGAATTCGGTGCAGAGATCCGAGATCGAGAAATGCTCGCGATCGGGCCGCGGCTCGATCGGGGCCAGCGCTTCGACGGGAAAAGCGGCAGCGGACATGGCGTCTCCCTTAGCTCCCCTTTACGTTAACGTCAATTAATCCCGGCGGCCGCTATGGGCGACCTTCGTCACTTTCCGCACAACGGCCGGCCGGCCGAGTCGCGCATTGCCGCCGCCTCCGCGGTCGACTCGCTCAGCCGCGCGACCTCGAGCCCCGCGAACGAAGCCCGCCGCGCGCAGAGCTTTGCGCACGCATCGGGCACGTTGCCGGGGAAGTAGATCTTGTCCCCGTCGAACCGCGCGTCGAACCCGCATTTCTCCTCGCCCTCGCCGCCGCCCAGCTCGACCCGCAGCTTCTCCCCGACTCGGCTGACCGTCCCCGATCCGCTGCACGTGACCTTGTCGCCATAGTCGACGAACGCGCCGATCTTGTAGCCCTGCCCGTCGGGGACGATGCACACCCGGTCGGTGTCGCGGGCATAGAGCCCGGCGATCTCGCTGTCCCTGGGATCGCGCACCATCCCGCGCTCGATCGCCGCGCTCTCGAGGTCCTGCGGCGCCGCGGCATTCTCGGGCGCCTTCCCGCCGGTGCAGCCGCCCAGCGCGAGCAGGAGCGGGAGCAGCGCCGCCCTCATACCCGCACCAGCCCGCCGCCCTCGACGCGCCGGTAGAAACAGCTCGCCGCGCCGGTATGGCAGGCCGGCCCCGCCGGTTCGACGATCAGCCACACCGCGTCCTGGTCGCAATCGACTCGCACCTCGCGCACCGCGAGCACATGCCCCGAAGTCTCGCCCTTCTTCCACAGCCGCCCCCGGCTCCGCGACCAGAAATGCGCCTCGCCGGTCTCGATCGTCTTCGCCAGCGCCTCGGCGTTCATGTGCGCGACCATCAGCACCGAATCGCCATGCGTCGCGACCGCGGTCACCAGCCCCGCGGCATCGTATTTCGGATCGAGCACCAGCCCGGTTTCGCGGTCGTCGGTCACGCTTTCCCCTTAGCGCGCACCGGCACGCACGCGAACAAAACATTTGTGACGAACGGGCGACAAATCCGATTCCGGCCTCTATAGGGCGGCAACTGTAACCGAACCCGCAGGGGTACGATGCTTACCACACACCCGTATGACGACGATAAGCTCCGCGAGGAGTGCGGCATCTTCGGGGTGTCCGGCGCTGACGGCGCCGCCGCCCTGGTCGCGCTGGGGCTCCACGCGCTCCAGCATCGCGGCCAGGAAGCCGCCGGCATCACCAGCTTCGACGGCCGCAATTTCCACACCCATCGCGCGATGGGCCAGGTCGCGGGCAATTTCGACAAGGACGAGATCATGCGTCCGCTGCACGGCACCACCGCCTGCGGCCATGTGCGCTACTCGACGACCGGCGAGACTGCGCTGCGCAACGTCCAGCCGCTCTATGCCGAGCTCCAGAGCGGCGGCTTCGCGATCGCGCACAACGGCAATATCTCCAACGCGATGCGCCTGCGCCGCGACCTCGTCCGCCGCGGCTCGATCTTCCAGTCGACGTCGGACACCGAGGTGATCATCCACCTCGTCGCCACGTCGAGCTTCCGCACGCTGATCGACAAGTTCATCGACGCGCTCAAGCGAGTCGAAGGCGCCTATTCGCTGATCTGCATGACGCCGGAGGGCATGATCGCTTGCCGCGATCCGCTCGGCATCCGCCCGCTGGTGATGGGCAAGCTCGACGATTCGATCATCTTCGCCTCGGAAACGGTCGCGCTCGACGTGGTCGGCGCCGAGTTCGTCCGCTCGATCGATCCGGGCGAGCTGGTGATCGTCAAGGGCAACGAAATCTCGTCGCACCGCCCCTTCCCCAGGCAGGCGCCGCGGCCGTGCATCTTCGAACTGGTCTATTTCTCGCGCCCCGATTCGATGGTCGACGATCTCTCGGTCTACACCGTGCGCAAGGCGATCGGCGCGCAGCTCGCGATCGAATCGCCGGTCGACGCCGACCTCGTCGTCCCCGTCCCCGATTCGGGCGTCCCCGCCGCGATCGGCTATGCCCAGCAATCGGGCATCCCGTTCGAGCTCGGCATCATCCGCTCGCACTATGTCGGCCGCACCTTCATCCAGCCGAGCGCCGAGGTCCGCCATCTCGGGGTCAAGCTCAAGCACAACGCCAATCGCGAGCTGATCGCGGGCAAGCGCGTCGTGCTGATCGACGATTCGATCGTGCGCGGCACCACCAGCCTCAAGATCGTCCAGATGATGCGCGATGCCGGGGCCAGGGAAGTGCATATGCGCATCGCCAGCCCGCCGACGCGGCACAGCTGCTTCTACGGCGTCGACACGCCCGAGCGCGCCAAATTGCTCGCCGCGCAGCACGATCTGGGCGGGATGACCGAGCATATCCATGCCGACAGCCTCGCCTTCGTCACCATCGACGGGCTCTACAAGGCGCTCGGCGAGCCGCGCCGCGCCGACAACAGCCCCGGGCACTGCGACGCCTGCTTCACCGGCGACTATCCGACCACGCTCACCGACCAGGACGAGCTGACCACGGTTGACCAGTTCGCGCTGCTGGAGGAACGCGTCGGCTGAACGCCACGCGGAGTTGCAATGACCGACACCTCCAATCCCCGGCCCCTCGCCGACAAGATCGCGCTCGTCACCGGCGCCAGCCGCGGCATCGGCGCCGCCACTGCGCGCGCCCTTGGCGCCGCCGGTGCGCATGTGATCCTCACCGCGCGCACCGCCAAGGGGCTCGAGGAAGTCGAGGAGGCGATCTTCGCCGAGGGCGGCAACGCGACGATCGCCCCGCTCGACCTGACCGAGAACGAAAGCATCGCCCGCCTGGCGGCCGCGATCGAGGGCCGCTGGCCCGCGCTCGACATCATGGTGCTGAACGCCGCGACGCTCGGCAGCCTCAGCGCCGTGCCCGCGATCGACTCGAAGGATTTCGCCAAGCTGCTGACGCTCAACGTCAGCGCGCAGGCCGCCTTGCTCACTGCGTTCGACCCGATGCTCCGCAAGGCCGGCGCGGCCCGCATCATCGGCCTCACCTCCAGCGTCGCGCGCACCCCGCGCGCCTATTGGGGGATGTACGGCGCCTCCAAGGCCGCGTTCGAGAACCTCCTGCTCAGCTATGGCGAGGAGGTCCGCCACCTGAGCGGCACCCGCGTCGCGATCCTCGACCCCGGCGCTACCCGCACCGCGATGCGCGCCCGCGCCTTCCCCGGCGAGGACCCGCTCAGCATCAAGCCGCCCGAAGTCGTCGCCGACCGCATCGTCGCGCTGGCGGCATCGAACTTCGAGCCGGGGCATTTCGAACGAGTCGAATAAGGAGGCGGCAATGCTCGGACTTCTGGCGATGCTGGCGATCGGCCTCCTGCCCGTCCAGGAAGCACCCGCCGCCGCCGCGCAGGCCCGCCCCGCCCCTGCGCCGACCCTCTACATCGTGACCTACCGCCCAGGCCCGGCCTGGATCGCCGGCAAGCCGATGCGCCAGCAGAAGCTCGGGCCGCATGTCGCCTTCATCCGCGGCCTGCTCGCCGACGGCCGCCTCGTCGCGGGCGGCCCGTTCACCGACGATCGTGAAGGCGGCATGGCGATCCTGCGCGCTACATCTCTGGATGAGGCTCGCAAGATCCTCGCAACCGATCCCGCCGTTACCGCGGGTGTCTTCGAAGCCGATCTCCGGCCGTGGCAGCCGTTGTACGATTCCGGCCGTTCACTGGCGCCCTGAGAATCGTCGCTGTCCTACAGTGTCGCAATCGAATATGTTTGCGATATGTTCTGGAGACCGATGTCTTACGCTTTGCTGGGTTGCGTAACAATCTTGCGTTCGGTTGAAACGAACATGCGCGATTCGCGTCAAAACTGTGAAGCTAAGCGCCGATTGTCCAACTTACGGTTCGGCATTTCACTGCGCCGTCAGCGCGAACAGCCGATTGAGGAACGCCATCCGGTCGAGCGAATATTGCCGGTCGGTCGCTTTGGGCGCCGCCGCCGACACCACGATCACCGTGCGGGTCTTCGCATCGACTCGGATCGACTGCCCGAAAATCCCCTGCGCGCCGTATCGGCCTTCGGGATAGGTCCACCATTGATAGCCATAGCCGAAGCCCGGCGCGCCGATATCGGCGTGCGCCCGCGTCGACTCCCCGAACCAGCCCGTAGGCACCACCCCGCGCCCGCCCCCGAGCACGAACTGCCCCATCCGGGCATAGTCGCGCAGACTCACCGACAGGCAGCAGCCGCTGACTTCATGGTCCGACGGATCGACCATCCAGAACGCGTCCTGCTCCATCCCGTACGGCTTCCACACCTTCTCGCTCAGATAGGTCGCCAGTGGCCGCCGCGTCGCGCGCATCACCAGCACGCCGATCAGATTGGTCTCGCCGGTCTTGTAGACCCATTTGCTCCCCGGCGCGGTCTCGCGGGGGAGGTTCTTCATATAATGCACCGTCGGGTCCGCGCCTGCGGGCACCGGCTCGAGGAACATCCGCGCCACGTCCGAGCGCGGATCGGTGTAATCCTCGTTCCACTTCACGCCCGAGGTCATCGTCAGCAGCTGCTGGATCGTGACCCCGTCATAGCCGCTCCCCGCCAGCTCGGGGATGTATTTGGTCACCGGCTCCTGCACCGACTTGATGTACCCGTCGCGGATCGCCGCGCCGACCAGCGTCGAAGTGAACGACTTGGCGACCGAGAAGCTCGTCCAGCGCCCCTCGGGGCCATAGCCGCGGGCATAGCGCTCGAGCCTTACCTTGCCGTCCTGGAGCACGATCAGCCCCGCGACGTTCTGCGCCTCGAGAAACGCCTCGATCTCACTCTCGGAAATCGCCAGCGGCTTGCCGGCAGGCAGCGGGTGCACGCGCTTCCCCTTCTGGACGGCATGGCCGGGGAACAGCCGCTCCATGTGCGGGAAGTTCGCGTCGCGCTGCGCCTGGCTCCAGAACAGCACTTCGGCGCCGACCTTGCGCAGCCCGGCGGTGTCGTTGCCCTTGACCGGCACGCCGGCCGGAACCGCCTGCGCCTGCGCATTGCCCGCAACCAGCGCCAGCGCGCCCGCAAGCATCCAGAACCTGCCCATCCTCATTCCTTCACCAGCGTGACTTGCGCCACGTCGATCCCGCCGCCGCGGAACCCGCCTTCGCAATACATCAGATAATAGCGCCACAAGTCGATGAACTTGCGGTCGAACTGCGCGGGCAGCCGCCCCGCCGCTGCCGCCGCATCGAAGTTGGTCCGCCATTGCCGCAGCGTCTCGGCATAGCTCGGCCCGAACGCCGTATGGTCCCGCCAGCCAAGCCCCTGCGTCTCGGCGATCGCCCGGAACCGGCGCTCCGAGACCAGCAGCCCGCCGGGGAAGATATGGGTCTGGATGAAGTCGACATTGCGGGCATAGTCCTCGAACATCGCATCGTCGAAGCTGATATACTGGATCGCCGCCCGCCCGCCCGGCTTGAGCGCTCCTGCGATCGCGCCGAGATAGTGCGGCCAATATTCCTGCCCCACCGCCTCGACCATCTCGATGCTGACCACCGCGTCGTAGCTGCCGGTGATGTCGCGATAGTCGGTGAGCGCGATCTCGACGCCGTCGAGCCCCTGCCGCGCCATCCGTGCCTCGGAAAACGCCTTCTGCTCGCGCGACAGCGTGATCCCGCTCACCTTGCGCCCGGCCTTCGCCGCCACCTCGGCGAAGGGCCCCCAGCCGCAGCCGATCTCGAGGATCGTGTCGCCCGGCTTGGTCGCGGTCCGCGCCAGCATCGCCTCGAGCTTGGCCGCCTGCGCCAGCTCGAGCGGCTGGCCGGGCTCGGCGAAGATCGCGCTCGAATAGGTCATGCCCGAGTCGAGCCACTCGACATAGAAGTCGTTGCCCAGGTCGTAATGATATTCGATGTTGCGCCGCGATCCCGCCCGGTGGTTGCGCCGCAGCCAGTGCGCGAGCCGCTTGACCAGCAGCGACATCCCCGTCGCCCGCGCCGGCCCCGCCAGCGCCGCCCGGTTGCGGCTGAACACCGCAAAGACCTGGACCGGATCGGGGCTCGCCCACTCGCCCTTCGCCCACGCCTCGTACCAGCCCGACGACCCTGCCATCGCCAGCCGCAGCAAGGCGCGCCAGCTGCGCAGATCAATCGCCGCCATCGGCCCCGGCCCGCGCCCGCCCAGCATCCTCCGCGCGCCGCCGGGAAGGACCACCTCGAGGCTGCCGCTCTCGATCCCGCGGTCGATCCGCTCGACCGTCGACCGGAAAATCGGGGCAAGCAGCGACAGCACGCCGGCCGGCGCTTCGCCGGCATGCCCCTCCGTGTGGCCGTGGCCGCTATTGCCCATCGGCGCGTTCATTGCGCGCCTTCATGCACCATCGCGCGGATCGGGCAAGACCATATGTTAAGCGCGGATGCAGCGCTGGCGCACGCCATAGGCCTCGGTCGTCGCGACCCCGGCAAAGGCGGCTTCCACGCCCAGCTCTGCGATCGTGTCCTCGGGCACGCAAAAACGCCCATGCTCGCCGCCGGGAGTCTTCCAGAGCACGAAGAAGCCCGGTTTCCCGTCCTTCCGCGGCTCGGCGATGACGAGCAGGCGGACCCCGGAAATATAGAGCGCGTGGAGGATCAGCTTCATCCGCCCCGGATAGCGCGGGCCGGACAAATGGCGGCGAAGCCTCACCCGCATGTCGACGATCGAGTGCCAGGGCATATAGTCCGGCCCGGCGTCGGGCGGGATATACTCGCCCATATCCTTAACGTCGCTGGTGGTCTCGACGATCATCACCGACCGCACCGGCGGCGGCGCGGCATCCTGCGCAGAGGCGGCGGCGGGCAGCAGCGCGGCGAGCACCAGGGCCGCCGCCTTCAGCATCAGATCGCGTGCGGCTGCTTGTCGACCATCCAGGTCTGGCCCTTGGCGACCAGTTTCTGCAAATCGGCGACCTTGCCGGCGCTCGCCTGGGCATTCTGCGCGACCACCGCGCTCTCGAAGGTCGGCGCGGGATCGTCGTAGAGAACGCCCAGCGCCATCGGGAACGGCCCGAACGGCATCTCGACCAGCATATGGGCGATCGCGCGGTTGTGGACATTGTGGACGATCACGCCCGCCGCTTCCCAATCGCTGTCGACGACATCGACCACCTTGAGCGTCAGCCGCTCGAGGTCGAGCGCGAGGCCCCTGGCGCCGCCGCCGAACAGCAAAGGCTTGCCTTCCTCGCACCACAGCTGGTTGAGCTGGGCGTTGGGCTTGGCGGTGAACGGCTCGAACACGTCGTCATTGTAGACGATGCAGTTCTGGAAGATCTCGACGAACGCCGCGCCCTGATGGGCATGCGCGGCCTTGAGCACCGATGGCAGGTTCTTGTTCACGTCGATCGCGCGCGCGACGAACCGCGCGCCGCTCCCGAGCGCGAAGGCGCAGGGCTTGGCAGGATGGTCGACCGAGCCGAACGGCGTCGAAGGCGAACGCGTGCCTTCGCGGCTGGTCGGCGAGTACTGCCCCTTGGTGAGGCCGTAGATCTCGTTGTTGAACAGCAGGAACTGGCAGTTCAGGTTCCGCCGCAGCAGGTGCATCGTGTGGTTGCCGCCGATCGACAGCGCGTCGCC
>JAZKCD010000049.1:0-34181 GCA_040388355.1 Pseudomonadota bacterium
GCTGATCGACCAGTATGGCGCCGACGCGCTGCGCTTCTTCATGGCGGCGATGGAGAGCCAGGGCCGCGACATCAAGATGGATGAGCAGCGCGTCGCGGGCTATCGCAACTTCGCGACCAAGCTGTGGAACGCCGCGCGCTTCGCCCAGTCGAACGGGATCGGGGCAAGCGCAACGCTCGAGCCGCCGGTCGCCGAGCTGGCGGTCAACCGCTGGATCGTCGCCGAGACGGTGGGCTGCGTGCAGGCGCTCGACCTCGCGCTGGCCGATCTGCGCTTCGACGAGGCGGCGAACACGATCTACCAGTTCGTCTGGAGCCGCTTCTGCGACTGGTATCTCGAGCTGATCAAGCCGGTGATCCAGGGCGAGGGCGGGGTGCCCGCGGTGGGCGCCGGCGCGGACGAGACCCGCGCGGTGGCGGGATGGGTGCTCGACCAGATCCTGGTCATGCTCCACCCGTTCATGCCGTTCATCACCGAGGAGATCTGGTCCAGGATGGGCCCGCGCGAGAACGCGCTGATCGTCGCGAAATGGCCGATGGCGGACGCGCGGGCGCTCGATCCCGAGGCCGCGAAGGAGATCGACTGGCTGATTGAATTGGTGACGCAAATCAGGTCGGTTCGCACGGAACTAAACGTGCCGCCGAGCGCCCTCGTCAAGCTGACCACCGTCGCGCTGGAGCATGATGAATGGTTCTATCGAAACTATCCAATCCTCCGCCGAATGGCGCGCCTTGATGGAGCGATGAACCTCGACACTGCCCACAAAGGGGTCCCGAACGAGATCGACGACCGGATCGCTTCACGGCGAGCAAAGAAAGGCTCAGCTCAAATATTGGCGCCAGGGTTTGTCGGATTGCTGGATCTTGAAGGAATCATCGACCTCGACGCCGAGCGCGCCCGCCTGACCAAGGCGATCGCCGCTGCGGAGAAGGAGCGGGATGGGCTTGCGGGCCGCCTCAACAATCCGAGCTTTGTCGAGAAGGCCAGGCTCGAGGCAGTCGAGAAGGCGCGGGCCGACCATGCCGAGAAGTCGGCCGAGGCCGAGCGGCTGGCGGCGGCGCTGGCGCGGCTGGGGTAGGTACGACGCCGTCACCCCCGCGAAAGCGGGGGCCCATCTCCCGGAGGTGCCGCGCACCACGGCGGTTGTGACGATGGTTGGTTCGGGAGATGGGTCCCCGCTTTCGCGGGGATGACGAGGGGAAGTATGATGGCATCGCGCCCCAGACCCGACCTCACCACCGGCCCGATCGCGCCGGCGCTGCTCAAGTTCGCCATCCCCACGCTGGCGTCGTCGATCCTCCAGTCGCTCAACGGCTCGATCAACTCGATCTGGGTGGGACGTTTCCTGGGAGAAGAGGCACTCGCGGCCACGTCGAATGCCAACCTCATCATGTTCCTGACGATGTCGTTCGTGTTCGGCTTCGGCATGGCAGGGACGATCCTGGTCGGGCAGGCGTTCGGGCGACGCGATATCGATCAGGTGCGGCGCGTGATCGGAACGGTGATCGGCAGCTTCTTCCTATTGTCGTTCGCACTGGCGGCGCTGGGCTGGATCTTCGCGCCGCAGCTGCTCGAGCTGCTCGGGCTGGCGCCCGAGGCGATGGCGTCGGCGCTGGCCTATCTGCGAGTGATCTTCATCGCGATCCCGACCGGCATGATCATGGTGGTGCTGACCATGTCGCTGCGCGGCACCGGCGACGCCATGACGCCGCTCTGGTTCATGATCGTCTCGACGGTGATCGATTGCGGGCTCAATCCGCTGCTGATCCTCGGGGTCGGGCCGTTTCCCCAGATGGGCATCTCGGGCGCGGCGACCGCGACGGTGATCGCCAATTTCGTCAGCCTCGCCGGGCTGCTGGCTTATATCTACCTGCGCGACTTGCCGGTGCGGCTGCGCGGGGCCGAGCTGGCGTATCTCCGGCCCGATCCGGCTTTGCTCAAGCGGATATTCGGCATGGGGCTGCCGATGGGGATGCAAATGATCGTGCTCTCGGTCGCGTCGCTGGCGATGCTCGGGCTGGTCAACCGCGAGGGCGTCGACACCACTGCGGCGTTCGGGGTGGCGATGCAGCTATGGACCTATATCCAGATGCCCGCGATGGCGCTCGGCGCCGCGGTGAGTGCGATGGCGGCGCAGAATATCGGCGCGGGGCGCTGGGACCGGATCGGGCGGATCACCTCGAGCGGGATCGTGTTCAACCTCGCGATCACCGGGGCGCTGGTGCTGCTGCTCGCCTTGGTCGACCGGCCCGCGCTGGCGCTGTTCATCGGCGATTCCAGTCCCGCGCTGCCGATCGCCCAGCATATCCAGCTGCTCGTCACCTGGAGCTTCGTGGTGGCGGGGGTGGCGATGATCCTGTTCGGGGCGATGCGCGCCAACGGGGCGGTCTATGGCCCGCTGATCATCCTCGCGGTGACTCAGCTGCCGCTGCGGCTCGGGATCGCGATCCCCGCGCATGGCTGGCTCGGCGCCGACGGGCTGTGGATCGCCTATCCGATCAGCTCGACCGTCAGCATGGTGCTGGCGATCGCCTATTACCGGCACGGCAGCTGGAAGAAGAAGCGAGTCACGATCCCGCCGGGCCGCGCCGAAGTCGCCGCGGAGGAAGCGCTGGCGGCAGGCGAGCCCGAGGGGCGGACCAACCCGACCGGCTGACGCTTGCGTAGGCGTCGCGTCTGCCGCAGAAGCCCGGCGATGAGCCATTATCCCGCGCTTCGCCTTCGCCGCACCCGCTCTGCGCCGTGGAGCCGGCGGATGCATGCCGAGACCGTGCTGACTCCCGCCGACCTGATCTGGCCCTTGTTCGTCACCGAGGGCGACGCCGAGGAGCCGATCGCGACGCTGCCGGGGGTGTCGCGCTGGTCGGTCAAGGGGGTCGTCGAGCGGGCCAGGGAGGCGGCGGCGCTGGGGATTCCGTGCGTCGCGCTGTTTCCCAACACGCCGCGCGAACTGCGCACCGATGACGGGCGCGAGGCGTTCAATCCCGACAATCTGATGTGCCGGGCGATCCGCGCGATCAAGGATGCGGTGCCCGATGTCGGCGTGCTCACCGATGTCGCGCTCGATCCGTACACCAGCCATGGCCATGACGGGCTGGTCGATGCGGCGGGCTATGTCCTGAACGACGAGACCGCGGCGGTGCTGGTCGACCAGGCGCTGGTCCAGGCCGAGGCGGGGGCGGACATCGTCGCGCCTTCGGACATGATGGACGGGCGCGTCGGGCTGATCCGCGCGGCGCTGGAAGCCGGTGGGCATTCGAACGTCCAGATCATGACCTATGCCGCCAAGTACGCGAGCGGCTTCTACAATCCGTTCCGCGACGCCATCGGCAGTTCGGGCGCGCTGAAGGGCGACAAGAAGACCTACCAGATGGACTACGCCAACTCGGACGAGGCCCTGCGCGAAGTGGGATTCGACATCGAGGAAGGTGCCGACATGGTGATGGTCAAGCCTGGCCTCCCCTATCTCGACATCATATTGCGTGTGAAGAGCGAGTTCCAGGTACCTGTATTCGCGTATCAGGTGTCGGGCGAATATGCGATGATAGAGGCGGCTGCGGCCGCCGGGGCGGGCGAGCGCGACGTGCTGGTGCTCGAGACGCTGATGGCGTTCAAGCGCGCGGGCTGCTCGGGGGTGCTCACATATCACGCGCCGGTCGCAGCGAGGCTGCTGGCCAAGTGATCGACACCGAACGCCTGATTTTGCGGCCCTGGCGCGAGGCGGACAAGCCGGCGATCCATGCGCTGATCAACACGCCGGCGATGATGGCGCATTTCGGCGGCCCGGTGCCGCAGGCGAAGCACGACGTGCTGATCGACAAGCAGATCGACCAGCAGAAGCGCCACGGCCATTGCATGTGGGCGGTGGAATTGCGCGAGGACGGGGCGCTCGCCGGGATCTGCGGGCTCCGGATCGGCGGTCATCCGGGCACGCCGGTCGAGGAGGAGCACGAGACCGGCTGGCGGATCGGCGAGGCGTGGTGGGGCAAGGGTATCGCCCGAGAAGCCGCCGAGGCCAGCATCGCCTGGGGCTGGCGCCATACCGGCCGGCCGCGCATCGCGGCGTGGACCACGGCGAGCAACCGCCCGTCCTGGGGACTGATGGAGCGGCTCGGCATGCGCCGCCGCGCCGATCTCGACTTCCGCCACCCCGATTACGCGCCCGGCGATCCGCTTGGCGGCATGATCGTCTATGCGGTCGACCGGCCGTGATCGAGACCGCCAGGATCACGACTGACCGCCTGATCCTCCGGCTGCCCGAGCCGCGCGACCGCGACGTGCTGGTGGGGATGTTCACCAACCAGGACATCATGGGCGAGCTCTATCCCGGCATGGACGAAGCCCGCGCCGACGCGACGCTCGCCAAGCATGACGGGTTTCGCGACGAGGGGCTGGGCTTCCTAGCGGTCGAGCGGCGCGCGGACGGGGTGCTGGTCGGCTTTTGCGGGCTCAAGCGCGGCGAGTCGCATTCGCCGATCAAGGGCGAAGTCGAGGCCGGGTGGATCATCGACTTGCCCTGGTGGCGCAGCGGCTACGCCCGCGAGGCAATGGAGGCGATCCTTGCGCATGCCTGGGGCCTGATCGCCGAGGACCGGATCTACGCGATCACCGCGGCGGTGAACCTCAAGAGCCAGGGGCTGATGGCGCGGCTGGGGATGCACCGGCTGGCCGACGGCGATTACGACAGCGCGACCTTTCCCGAGGGGCATCGGCTGCGTCCCACCGTGACCTTCGCGATCGACCGGCCATGATTGACACCGAACGCCTGATCCTGCGCGGCTGGCGCGACAGCGATATCGACCCCTTCCATGCGATGGGCAACGATCCCGAGGTCATGGAATTCCTCGGGCCCTTCCACTCGCGTGCCGATGCCGAAGCGGCGGCGGCGCGGCAGAACGAGATTCTCGCGGCATTCGACCATTGCTTCTGGGCGGCCGAGCGGCGCGCGGACGGCGCCTTCCTGGGGTTTTGCGGGGTCCAGCCCGGCCCCGCCGACACGCCAATCCACGGCGAGATCGAGATCGGCTGGCGGCTGGCGCGCGCCTGTTGGGGCCAGGGCTATGCGCGCGAAGCGGCGCAGGCGAGCCTCGACTGGGTCTGGGCGAACCTCGACGTCGACAGCGTCGCGGCGATGACCGTCACCCGGAACACGCGCAGCTGGGGGCTGATGGAGCGGCTGGGCATGGCGCGCGCGCATGGCGACGACTTCGACCACCCCAATGTCCCCATCGGCAATCCGATCCGGCGGCACATCGTCTATCGCATCGCACGGTCAAACATGGTCAACGGGCGTTAATCGCACGGCAACAGCGCGCCGCTAAGCCTGTCTCGGGGGAGAAATAAGCATGGCGGAAGCCGCGGACGAAACGAGGGCGCCCCGGGCGATCACCCACAGGCTGTTCGTCGCGGCGATCCTGGCGGGATCATTCCTGCTGTTCCTCGTCCAGCCGATGGTCGCGCGGATGGCGCTGCCCAAGCTCGGCGGCGCGCCCGCGGTGTGGAATTCGGCGATGCTGGTCTACCAGGCGCTGCTGCTCGGCGGCTATGCCTATGCGCACTGGCTCGGCCGGGTGCCGCCGAAGATGCAGGCGGTTATCCATCTGTGCGTGCTCGCGCTGGCGGCCTTGTGGCTGCCGATCGGGCTGTTCGCGATGGAGCTGCCCGCCGATGCCCAGCCGGCGATCTGGGTGCCGTGGCTGTTCGGCGCGTCGATCGGCCCGCTGTTCTTCGCGATCGCCGCGCAGGCGCCCTTGCTCCAGCGCTGGTACAGCGTCGCGACTCACGGGCGCGATCCGTACCAGCTCTACGCGGCGTCCAATATCGGCAGCTTCGGCGGGCTGATCGCCTATCCGCTCCTGGTCGAGCCCAACATGGCGCTCAGGAGCCAGAGCTGGCTGTGGACCGGCGGCTATGCGCTGGTGTTCGTGCTCATCGTCGGTTGCGCGCTGATGCTGCCGCGCCGCGCACCCGACGTGCCGCATGTCGCGCACCACACCCCCGCGGCGGGGTGGCGGACGGTGCTGCACTGGATCGTGCTGGCGTTCGTGCCCTCGGGACTGATGCTGGCGACGACGACCTTCCTCACCACCGATATCGTCGCGGTGCCGATGCTGTGGGTGCTGCCGCTCGGGCTGTATCTGCTCAGCTTCAGCGTCGCCTTTTCGGATGGGCGCCTGCTGCCCGATCTGCTCGCCAAGTTCACCCCGCTCGCGCTGCTGCTGTTCGGCGCGACGCTGATCGCGGGGCAGCAGGAATATGCCTATCTGAACGCCTTTATCGGGCTGGTGCTGCTGTTCCTGATCTCGGTGGCGCTGCATTCGCGGATGTACGCGCTCAGGCCCGCGCCCGACCGGTTGACGGGCTTCTATCTCGCCATGTCGGTCGGTGGCGCGCTGGGCGGGGTCTTCTCGGGGCTGATCGCGCCGATCGTGTTCGACTGGACCTATGAATATCCGCTGCTGATCCTCGCCGCGGGGATGCTGGTGCCGCAGACCTTCCTGTTCCCGTTCATCGCCAGGCTGTGGACCGGCGATCCCCAATGGCTGCGGATAAAGGTCCTCGCGGTCGCGCTGGCGGTGTCGCTGCTGGTGCTGGTCGGGCTCGATCGGCATTTCGACTGGCTGGGCGAGAAGCAGGCCAATCTGGCGTTCATGGTGGTCGCGGCGGTGGGGTTGGTCTCGATCGGCGCGCGCTGGGCGTTCGTGGTGGCGCTTGCGGGCGCGATCTTCCTGTTCGGCGGCTATCGCGCGATCGAGATGTCGCTCGATGGCGCGCGGACGCGGAGCTATTTCGGCGTCTATACCGTCAGCGAAGGCGACACCCAGCGCGTGCTGACCCATGGCACCACGCTCCACGGCGTGCAGATCAAGGGTCCCAAGTCGCGCCAGCCGACCACCTATTATGTCGCCGGATCCGGCGTAGGGCAGGCGATGCGCGCAGTCCCCGAATTCTACGGCCCGCATGCGCGGGTCGGCGTGGTCGGGCTCGGGGCGGGGACGCTGTCCTGCTACGCGCAGCCCGGCCAGCAGTGGCGGATCTACGAGATCGATCCCGCGGTGGTCAGCATCGCGCGCGATTCGGGCAAGTTCAGCTTCCTCTCGCAATGCCTGCCCAACCCCGACATCGTCATCGGCGACGCCCGGCTGCGGCTCGCCGAGGAGCCGGCGGCGCGCTTCGACCTGCTCGCGCTCGACGCCTTCTCGTCCGACGCGGTGCCGATGCACCTGATGACCGCCGAGGCTTTCGAGACCTATGCGCGGGTGCTGGCGCCCAACGGGCTGCTGCTGGTGCACATCTCGAACCGTTTCCTCGCGCTCGATCCGGTGGTCGCGGCGGCGGCGGCGCGCGGTGGCTGGCAGGCGGCGCGGATGACCTATAACCCCACCGCCGAGGAAGCCGCCGACAAGGCCAGCACCTCCGAATGGATCGCACTGTCGCGAGATCCCGCCATCTTCGCCCGGCTGATGACCGGGGACGTCCATTGGGCGGCGCTGTCGCCCAAGCCGGGCTTTGCCGGCTGGACCGACGATTATGCCTCGATCGTGCCGGTGCTGCGGCCGATGCGGATGCCCTGGTAGCTCAGCGCGACGCGAGCGCGGCCTCGAGCGTGGCGCTGCGGGCCGACTGCGCCTCCGCCAGCGCGCCGGCCCTCGCGACCGCGGCATCGAGCGCGGGGTAGGGCGGGAGGCCCGCCTGGCCGCGCTCGATCGCAATCTCCTCGAGCGCGGCGAGCGTCGTCGCGACCGGCCCGCCTGCCGCCCCGACCGCGCTCAGCGCCGCCTGGGCATCGAGCCAGCCTTCCGACCCCTCGGGCAGCCCGCGCGCCACGGCGATCCGCGCCTCGGCGTCCTGCGCGGCAGCGGTGAAATCCTTCGAGGCCTTGTCGAGCGTCGCGACCAGCGCGGCGATCCGGGCGTCGAGCGCGGCATCGGGGGCGGCGACGGGCGCCGGCCGCTCGGGCTCGGCAAGGCTCTGCGATTCGATCGCGCGGGGCAGCAGCGACGGGTAGCGGTTGTCGTTCGCGGTGCAGCCGGTGAGGCCGGCGGCGAGAATGAGGGCGATAAGCGCGGGTCGGACCATGGCGCCGCTCTATGCCCCTGCAATTGCGCGCGCAACGGGCTTGCACGAAGCGGGCAAAAACCCCGCGCAGTACAAGTGGCGTGCGGCCGAGAAACCGCGCGGAACGGGGTTGCGCTTCTCCGAGGACGCTTCTAATAGCCCCTCTCCCGCGCGCCCGTAGCTCAGCTGGATAGAGCATCAGACTACGAATCTGAGGGTCGGACGTTCGAATCGTTCCGGGCGCGCCAATTTCCCCTTCCTCGATCGAAGCCCCTTGCGGGGTCGGGGACTCGTCAGCGCGGCTGCACCGACGCGCCCGCATAGGGATCGTAGCGAGTAGCGGCGCGCGAAGGCACGACGATCGGCGGCGATTGGCCGGGCCTGTCGCGGGCAGGGGAATCCATGGCTTCCCCGCCGTTCACCGAAGCGCGGATCCCCGCGGCGATGCTCGAGGCGCCGAACAGGATGAAGCAGCCGAGCACGACCGTCGCTCCGCGGCGCAGGTCGACGCGCCCGCTCAGCATCATCAGCCCGACCCAGGCGACCGCGACGACCGCGATGGTGGTGGCGAGGGTGCCGAGCAGCGTGCCCTGGAGCCATAAAGTCGCGGCGACCAGCGGACTGGTGCCGATCGGGTCGGCGAGCGAGCTGGAGGCGATGGCAAATTGCACGACGCTGGCGCTTCTACCCTATTTAGGAGGGCGCGGCGAAGATGTGCCGAGCCCATGCCCCCGATCGCGCCCCTGCGAACGCCCCGCCGCCTCTGCGATCAGGTCGCGGTAACGCGCATAGTCCTCATCGCCGAAAAAGGTCTGCGCACGTTCAAAATGCTTTTAATCTCTGGGTCTATTACAGCCTTTTCCCAACCTGTATCCAAAGTCCTCCAGCGGCGACCCGCCAAGGCTTTTCATGAATTCCCCGCCATTCAAGCCTCCGGACGTCAACGGGTCCTTGGTTAGCGCCTTTCCGCCATTTTCAAAGCCGCGAAAGTCTGGTTCCTCTTTGTCCCTGTCATCCTGCCTGTTTGCTTCCATCCCTTCGAGGCAACGCTCAAAGAACTCGGTGATCGCAGATTTCTTGGGCGGGGGGGGAGGCGGAGCGGGAGGGGCATGGCCACTGTAATAACGGGTGTACTCGGGATGAGGGTCATGCCTGACATTGAATATCCAATCATATTCGCAGTCGCCACTTCGAGTGGTTGTTTCGCTACCATCTACCTTCTTTTCACCCGGATCATGTTTGTGGTTATTGTTCGTGTCGTAATACCAATACGTAACCGTCGTAACACATTCTCCTAATCCACTGGAATCGCTACGATTGATTGGATCGCTTCCGACATAGTTGTACCAATTCATACCATCGTTGTACCCGATGGGATCGGTCTGCATGAACCTCCCCAGCGACGGCGAATACATCCGCGCCTTGTAGTAATACATGCCGAGCTGGGGCGCCCAGAGCTGGCCGGTATATTGGAACCGCCCGGCGTTGGTGCTCATCGGAATGCCGTACTCGTCATAGCTGTTGATCGCGGTCTTCGCGCCCGAGCTGTCGCTGCGCGCGACGATCGAACCGCGCTCGTCGGCGTGCAGGAAGGTCCGGCTGCCCGTGCCCGATCCCGAATATTCCACCAGCACCTCGTCGGCGATCGGTCCGCGGACGAAGCGGCGCGAGACCGCGCCGGCATCGGTGTAGACCGTGACGATCTCCTTGCCGTCATATTCGTAGCGCATGCCCGTGCCGCCGGTGGTGATCTTGAACAGCCGCAGCGCCGGATCATAGTCCAGCGTCGACGCCGTGCTCGCCACCGTCGCGCTGGTCATCAGGTTTTCCGAGCTGTACCCGAAGCTGTCGCTCCCCGACGAAATGAGGTTGCCGCGCGCATCATAGCCGAGGCTGGTCGCGCCCGAGGTGAGAAGCTGGTTGAGCCCGTTCGACGTATACCCCCGCGCGACATTGGTATGCCCGTCCCAAGCATAGAGGTCGTTGGTCCGGAGCTGGCTCGCGATCTGGCTGGCCGGCGAGTAGCTGAACGTGGTGGTGACGTCGTTGGTCGTGGTGGCCCCGTCGAGATTGAGCGCGAGCGACGACAGCCGCGAGACGGCGTCCAGACCATAGGTCGTCACGGTGCCGTTACCGCGAGTCAGCGTGGTGCGGCGGCCGAGATCGTCATAGACATAGACCGCCAGCACCCCGACCCCCGAGCTCGCGCCGTTCTCGCGGATCGCGGTGACTTCGCCGGTGACGAGATAGTCGTAGGAGACGTAGAAGCTGTCGGGCCAGGTCAGCGATGTGCGCCGTCCGGCGGCATCATAGCCCATCGAAACCGTGCCGAACGGCCCGGCCTGGGTCAGGTTGCGGCCGAGTGCGTCGTAGCTCAGGGTCAGCGCGTTGCCGGTCTGGCTTGCGCCGGTCCGCCGCCCCGTCAGGTCGTAGGTATAGGTGACATCGGGCTCGCTGCCCGGCAGGTCCTTGGCGGTCGTCCGGTTGAGCGTGTCATAGGTGTAGTCGATGTGCCGGGTGCTGTCGCCCGCATAGCCGCGCAGGCGGCGGCTGGTGACGTTGCTGCCCGCATCGTACACCAGTTCCTCATAGTCGCTGCTCGAGCTGGTCCCCGCGCCCTTGGTGGTCGAGGGGAAGGCGGTCTTCCACAGCCGGTCATGCTCGTCATAGCTGTAGGTCGTCTTGTTCCCCTCGGCATCGGTCATGGTCTCGACCTTGCCGTTGTCGGTATAGCTGGCCGCGACTTCGTCGGCGACGATCCCGCTGACCCCATAGCCGGTCTGCACCAGCGTCCTGCGGCCGACCGCGTCGTACGTGACCTTGGTGATGCGGTCATAGCCGAAGCCGCCGGCGGTGCCGGGGGTGCAGGTCGGGCTGAGCGGCGTGCCCCACACCGCGCTGTTCATCCGGAGCGCGGTGCACTGGAGCCGGCCGTCGGCATCATAGCCATATTCGACCACCTGGTAGGTGGTGCTGCTCGCGGTGAGCACGTCCCTGGTCTTGCGGCCCGTGGTCCAGGTGGACGTGAGCTTCTTCGCCGATGCGAAAGCAGTCCAGTCGGTATTGGTGGTGCCGTTGACCGTGCCGATCTCGGCGTCGGTCACGCGGCCGGTAATATCGTAGGTGAATTTCTGGGCGCGCCGCTTGAGCGCGCCGCCGCCATCGGGATCGGCCGAGATCACGCCTTCGCGCCGCCGCGCGGCATCGTAGCGGAAGGTGGTGGTGTCGGCGGTGCCCGAGAGCGGGCCATCGACGGTGAGCAGGTCGCCCATCGGGGTGTAGGTCGCGGTGGTTACCGCCGAGAGGCTGTTGTCGCCCGCGGCCTCGGTGGCGCTGGTGACGTTGCCGTTGGAATCATAGCCGATCGTGGTCTTCACTTCGTCGGCGGTGCCGAGGCAGGCCGGCGCCGCGCCGGTCTGGCAGGTCGATGTGCCGGTCGGCAGATATTCGCCGCTGATCGCGGTATAGCTGAGCCGCGTCTCGGGCTGGGTTCCGCTGCCGCCCGGCGCGGGCGCCGTGATTGCGGTGATCCCGCCATGGGTGCTGCTATAGGTGTAGCTCGTCGTGTTGGACCTGGCGTCGGTGACGGTGTTGGGCCGGTTGCACTTGACCGGGCTCGAGCAGGTCGAATCATAGGCCGCGGTCGTCACGATGTCGGACGGGCCCGTGCCGGATTTCCCGACGAACCGCGTCGTAGTGACGTTGCCGCGCCCGTCATACGTATAGTTGACGTAATTGCCTTCATCGGAAGTGACGCGTGTCACTCGGCCATAGCTGTCGAGCGTATAGGTGGTGACCTTGCCCGCAGCGTCGGTAACCTGGGTCGGGCGCCCCTTGGTGAGATCGGAGACGATCACCGTCGCATTGCTGAGCGCGTCGGTGACGGTCATCGTCCCGATGGTGCCGCCGCCGGTTACGGCCCGCGAATAACTGGTGGTGACGCCGTCGCGCGTCGCGGTGGTCACCGCGGAAGTGCTGTCTACCGAGAAGCTGGCGGTGCTTTCGCCAGGACGGCGGATGCTGGTCGCAGTGACGCGCCAGGTGTTGCCCGCCATGTCGGTCACGTCGACCGTGCCGGCCGACGGATAGGCATAGCTGACCGATGCCTGGATGCTGCCGCTCACCGCGGTGTTGCGGAAATCGGCCTGGGTGCGCTTGAACCAGTCGGCCGGGGTGGGCCCACCGCTGGAAAAGCTGTTGTCGGCATAGGTGAAGGTGATCGAATAGCCATAGCTGTTCGTGATCGTGTTCAGCCGCTGGTCATAGGAATAGCCGCCCATGCCGTCGGACAGCGCATAGGTGTCCCAGGCCAGCGTGATCGTGCGCCCGCTGGGGCTCACGATCGTCGAGGCGAGGAGGCTGCAGTCGGTGGTCTTGTAGAGCCCGCAATAGCCCGTGGGTCCTTCGGCATCGCCGCCGGTCGGATCCTCGAACGTGGTGATGGTCCCGTCGGCTGCCTGGTGGGTATAGGTATGCGGATCGACCTGGGTTAGCGTCGCGCCGTCCGCCTTGGCGTTGGCGAGGCCCGTGCCCGTGAACTTGTCGACATAACCGCCCGGTCTGCCGATCAACACGACCGTGCCGCCCCCGCTGCCGGAGCGGAGAAAATAGATCGAGTCCCATTGCGCCGGCAGATGGGTGAGATTGCGGCGGACCAGCGCCAGCTCCGCCGGACCCGAGCCGATCGAACCCTCGGTGAACGACATCACATAGTCGCCCCGCGTCAGGTCCACGCCATTGCCGTCGAGGTTGCGGAACGACTGTGCATAGACCGGCGCGGCCAGTCCGGACGCGAGGATGGTGGTGAGCGAAAGGGCAACACGCCGCGCCCACCGGCCGCGCGCGCGACCGGAACCTGAAATAGTCATGTTTTCGCCCCTCGACTGGATATTTGATCGACAGTGATATGCGTCTGTCAGTGCGGCGAGCCCGTTACGTTCACGGTCTCGCGGTTGTCCGCCTTGTCGTAGGTATAGTTCGCCTGGAGATTATTGTTGATGCTGCCGGCATGGCTGACGTTGGTCAGCCGCCCTCGCGCATCATAGTTATAGTTGATCGTCTCGTTTCCGAAACTATTCGAAGCAGCGGCAGTGGCTAATCCAAGCGCTCCCGTGCCAAGGACGACAATCCATCCGAGCGCTCTCATAGTGCCTCCTTACGATCTGGATCCGATATCCATGAATCGCAATGGAACACTGTAAATCCAACAACACAAGCGCGAACTTCCGAACGCGTCGCACTTTCGTCGTTTACTGAAACCTTACTATGATTTTAGAGGACGGTTTCCGATCATTCGGGATGGGTGTCCGACCTATTTGGCGATGATCGGCGCCATCGGCGCGGCGCCGGATCAGTCGGCGGGCAGGACCAGCACGCTCTGGGCGTTGAATGCCGCAAACCCATAGGCCGTCAGGAACGAGATGTCAGCGGCGTCGCGGCCGATGCCGATCTTGGCCATCGCCGCTTCCTTGGCCATGCCGGTGGCGTCGACCAGGTGCCATTCGCCGCCGAGGAACACTTCGGCCACCGCGTGGAAATCCTGCGGTTCGACCCCGAGCGCATAGACGCTCGCCATCCGCGCAGGGATTCCGCAGGCGCGGACCAGCGTGATCAGGACATGCGCATAGTCGCGGCAAACGCCTTCGCGGCGGACGAAGGTCTCCATCGCGCTCGTCTCGGAATTGCTCACCCCGGGGACGTAGGAGAAGCCGTGCTCGATCCAGTCGCGGATCGCGATGACCAGCGCGCCACCCTCCAGCCCGGGGAATTCGGCTTCGACGAAATTCTGGAACAGGTCCGACTGGCAATAACGCGAGCCCATCAGATACTGGACGGTCTCGCCGGGAAGCCGGTGCGGCTCGACGCGGGGGAGCTGGAGGCAATCGGTGAGTAGCCGGTTGATCGTGACGATCGCATCATACTCGACCGTCAGCCGGCCTTCGGCGCGCATCCAGATGCGCTCGCCGATCGCGTCCTGCGCCGGCACGCGGGCGAAATGCTGGACCTCGGACAGCTTCAGGTTCGCCGCTTCGATCGTCTGCTCGGGAATCGCCGCGGCTTCGAGCTGGAGGAGGATATCGGTGGGTTCGGCGAAGCTGTAGTCGAGCCGGGCCTGGATCGAGAGTTTCATGCGCGCGCAACGTGCGGCGCAGGCGTTGGTGCCGTGAGCGCGAGCAGCGCGAAGCTCGCGAGCCAGTGGCTGCCCATATAATGGTCGTCGAGATGCGGCAGGCTGGCCGAGAGGTGATGGTCGGCGGCGTCGAGCGCGCGGATATAAGCGGGATGGCCGGGGCCGAGCGCGGCGGCCAGCGTCCGCCAGCACCACGCGCGGCTGAGATTGAGGCCATCGAGATGCGCGATCTTGCCGTCGCTGCGGTCCGAGACGGTGGCGGGGGTGAACAGCGTGGCGGGCTCGCCTGCGGCGCAGTGGGGCAGGAAGGCATCGAACCAGACCGGGAAGGCCGCGGGGGGCAGGGTGCGGCTCATCAGCAGCGCCTCGCTGAGCGCCGGGGAGAGGAACTCGTCGCCGCCGGGCTCCCACGCCTGGCAGCCGCGATCGGCGAGGAACCAGCCATTGGCGCGGTCGCCGATCAGTCCCAGCAGCGCGGCATCATGCTCGGCAGCCCAGTCGCGCGCGAAGGTCAGCGCGAAGCTGGTGTTGAAATGGGTGCCGACGCGGATCGGATAAGTGAGCCGGGGCAGGAAATCGTGGAGCCGCCGGGCAAAGGCGCGGGCGAGCGGCTCGATCGCCTCGGCCCAGGGCGCATCGTGACGCACCAGCTCGCCGTGGAGCGCGAGCAGCCACGCCCAGCCATAAGGGCGCTCGAACCCTGCCGACATCGGCCGGGAGAGATAGGCGAGCTCGCCAGCGGCCTTTTCGGCCGTGAGCATCCGGTTGGCGCGAGCGCGAATCTCGCCGGCCTCGGGCAGGTCGGGGAACAGGCGCAGCAGGGTCATCACCTGCCACCAGCCATGGACGCAGCTGTGCCAGTCGAAGCTGCCGTGGAAGATCGGGTGGAAATCGATCGGCGGACGGGCGTCCTCGGGGCCGTTCAGCACGTGATCCATCTTGTACGGCCATTGCTGCTCGAGATGGCCGAGCGTCAGCCGCGCGAAACGGCCTGCGATTTCAAAAGTGACCGCGGTCATCTAAACCCGAACCCGTAGAGCATCAGGATATTGAAGGCGAGCAGGGGCAATGCAGTCGCCACCTGCGCCTTCACCACCGCGTTGCGGTCCTTGAGCTCGAGCAGCGCGGCGGGGACGAGGTTGAAGTTGGCCGCCATCGGCGTCATCAGCGTGCCGCAGAAGCCCGCGAGCATCCCCACCGCGCCGATCACCGCCGGGTTGCCGCCATAGCTGCCGATCAGCAGCGGCACCCCAATTGCCGCCGCCATCACCGGGAAGGCGGCAAAGGCGTTGCCCATGATCATCGTGAACAGCGCCATGCCGAGCGCGAACACGACGACCGTCAGGAAGATGCTGCCCTCGGGAATCAGCGCCTTTGTCGTGTCGCCGATGATCGTGCCGACTCCGGCGGCGGCGAACACCACGCCGAGCGCCGCGAGCATCTGGGGGAGGACGGCGGCCCAGCCGATCGAATCGATCAGGCGGCGGCCTTCCTGCAGCGGCGCGATGGCAGGCGGCTTGAGCCAGAGCTGGATCACCGCGAGCGCGAGCAGCACGCCGAGGCCGAGCAGGATGTAGGTCTCGCGCTTGGGCTGGAACAGGCCCGATGCCCCGAGCGGGGTGTAGGTGTAGAGCAAGGTGCCGATCAGCGCGGTGGCGGGGATGATCAGCGCGGGGAGGAAGAGCTTGTTGCCGAGCCGCGCGCTGGAGGCCTCGCGCTCGGCCTCGCTGGTGGTCGGCGGGTTGCCGCGTCCGATCAGTCCGAACCCGGCCAGCGCGGCCAGGCCCAGCACCAGCAGCCCGTTGGCGAGATCGCCGATAGTCGAGCCGCCGAGCAGGCTCAGCGCCATCAGCCCCCAGAAGACGGCGTTGCCGAAGCGCTTGCCGTTGGTGCGGTCGAGCGCGCTCAGCAGCGCGAAGGCGGCGAACATCAGTCCCGCGAGGACATAGAGCCATTCGAGGGTGATCATGGCGCCTTCCTCCCCAGTGCACGGTCGAGGAGGAAGAGGCGGAAGCCATGGATCACGAAGGCCGCGACGGCGGTGGGAATCGCCCAGACCGCGAGCTCCAACGGAGAGAGCTCGATCTTGTAGGTGGCGAGCGTCGCCTGGATCAGCACGATCGATCCGATCGCGAAGAAGATGTCCTCGCCGAAGAACAGTCCGACATTGTCGGTCGCGGCCGCCATCGCCTTGACCTTGTCGCCGGTGGCCTCGTCGAGCGCGCCATGCTGCTTCTCGGCGGCGGCGAGCGCCATCGGCGCGACGAGCGGGCGCACCGTCTGGGCTTGGCCCGCGCTCGAGTGCAGCCCGATCGCGGCGGTGATCTGGCGGTACACCAGGTAGAGCGTCAGCAGCCGCCCGGTGGTGGCGCCCTGGAAGCCGAGGATCACCGCGCGGGCGCGCTGCTGGAGGCCGTAGCGTTCGAGCATCCCGATCGCGGGGAGCACGATCCACACGATCGCGATGATCCGGTTGTCGTTGAACGCCTTGCCGAAGGTCGCGGTGATCTCGACCGGGCCCATGCCGGCGAGCAGCCCGGTGAGATAGGCCGACGCCGTGACGACGAGCATCGGGTTGATCCGCATCGCGAAGCCCGCGACGACGACGAGGATGCCGAGCAGGGGGAGGTAGTGGTTCATTCGCCGTAACCGCCGCCGCCGGGGGTCTCGATCACGAAGATGTCGCCGGGCGCCATTTCGGCCGAGGCGGTGGCGGAGAGAGGCTCGCTGGTGCCGTCGAGGCGCTCGACGCGGTTGACGCCGAGCGCGCCGGGTCCGCCGCCCGCCAGGCCGAAAGGCGGCACGCGGCGGCGGTTCGAGAGGATGCCGGCGTGCATCGCCTCGCGGAAGCGGATGCGGCGGACCGCGCCGTCGCCGCCCTTGTTCGCGCCCGCGCCGCCCGAGCCGCGCCGGATCGCGAACGCCTCGACCAGCACCGGGAAGCGCGCCTCGAGGACTTCGGGATCGGTGAGGCGGCTGTTGGTCATGTGCGTCTGGACCGCCGCGGTGCCGTCGAAGCCCGGGCCCGCGCCCGATCCGCCGGCGATGGTCTCGTAATATTGATGCGCGGCATTGCCGAAGGTGAAGTTGTTCATCGTCCCCTGCGACCCCGCCAATGCCCCCAGCGCTCCGAACAATGCGTCGGTGACGACCTGGCTGGTCTCGACATTGCCAGCGACGACCGCGGCTGGATAGCGCGGATTGAGCATGCAGCCGTCGGGCACCTTGATCGTCACTGCGCGCAGGAAGCCGTCGTTGAGCGGCACCGCCTCGTCGATCAGCGTGCGCATGACATAGAGCACCGCGGCGCGGACCACCGCGAGGGGCGCGTTGAAATTGTCGGACTGCTGCGCGCTGGTCCCGGCGAAGTCGAAGGTGAGGGCGCCGTCGCCTACCGTCACCGCGACCGCGATCACCGCGCCGCTGTCCATCTCATAGGCAAAGCTGCCGCTCCGCAGGCGCGGGATCAGCCGGGCGACGGCCTGCTCGGCATAGTCCTGGACATGGCCCATATAGGCCCGCACCACGTCGACGCCGTACTCGCCCGAGGTTCGCTGCAGCCCCTCGGCCCCACGCGCGCAAGCCGCGACCTGGGCCGAAAGATCGGCGATATTCATGTCGATATTGCGCGCCGGCCAGCGGCCCGAGGCGAGCAGCGCGCGGGTTTCGGCCTCCAGCAGCCGGCCTTCCTCGACGAGCAGGGCATTGTCGAAGATCACGCCCTCTTCCTCGATGCTCCGGCTGTTCGGCGGCATCGAGCCGGGGCTGATTCCGCCGATATCGGCGTGATGCCCGCGTGCGGCAGTGAAGAAGGCGAGGGTGCCATCGACGAACACCGGCTGGATCACCGTGATGTCGGGCAAGTGCGTGCCGCCGTCATAGGGGGCGTTGAGCGCATAGACGTCACCGGGGCGGATGCCGCGGCCGTCGCTCGTGCGGCGCGTCAGGATGGTGCGGATACTCTCGCCCATCGATCCGAGATGCACCGGGATGTGCGGGGCATTGGCGATGAGGTTGCCCGCGGCGTCGAACACCGCGCACGAGAAGTCGAGCCGCTCGCGGATGTTGACCGAGGAGGCGCTGTGGCGGAGCGCGGCGCCCATTTCCTCGGCGATCGCCATGAACAGGCCGGAGAATATCTCGAGCCGCACCGGATCGAGCGCGGTGCCGAGCGTCGCGGTGGCGCGGGCGACGGCGCGGGTGAGGATCATGCTGCCCTCGCCGTCGATCGTCGCGCGCCAGCCGGGCTCGACCACGGTGGTGGCGACGGGGTCGATGATGAGGGCGGGCCCCGCGACGGTCGCCCCCTCGGCAAGCCCGTCGCGCTCGTAGACGGGCGTGGCGTGGTGCGCGCCGGACATGAAAGTCTCGACCGTGGCGACCGGCGGTGCGCTGGTTCTTGGCGGCGCGGGCAGCGCAACCGCGGCGCCGCTCTCGGCGATCGCCTCGGCGCGGAGCATGTCGACGATCAACGCGCCGGTGGCGGCATAGCCGAAACGCTGGCGGTAGGCGGCGATGAAGGCCTCGCGCATCGTCTCCGGCTCGGCGAGCGGGACTTCGATGCTGCTGTCGCTGCCCCGCGTGCGCAGATGCGCGGTCAGGACCAGCGTCGCGGTCTCGCCGAGCGCCCCCAGCGCCTCCATGCCGAGGTCGCTCGCCATGTCGTCGACGCGGGGGTCGTCCAGCGCCAGTTCGACCGTCCGCTCGCGCACTTCGCGGCGCGCGGCGATGCCGATGCCATAGGCCGAGAGCACGCCGGCGAGCGGGTGGATCATCACTGTCTCGATCCCCAGCGCGTCGGCGACCAGGCACGCATGCTGCCCGCCTGCGCCGCCGAAGCTGGCGAGGGTGAAGCGCGTCACATCGTGCCCGCGCGCGATCGACACCGACTTGATCGCATTGGCCATGTTGGCGACCGCAATCGCGACAAGGCCCTCGGCGGCGGCCTCGGGCGAGAGCCCCGCCTGCGCGGCCACTTCGCCGAGGCGGGCGAGCGCGGCCTCGCAGTCGAGCGGCGCATCGCCCCCGGATCCGAACACGCTGGGGAAGAAGTCCGGCTGGACCTTGCCGAGCGCGACGTTGCAGTCGGTGACGGTCAGCGGCCCGCCGCGCCGGTAGCAGGCCGGCCCCGGCACCGCGCCTGCCGAGGCCGGCCCGACCAGCAGCCGACCCCCGTCGAACCGGCACACCGATCCGCCCCCCGCCGCGACGGTGTGGATCCGCAGCATCGGCGCCCGGATGCGCGCGTGGGCGATGATCGTCTCGTTGTCGCGTTCGTACTGGCCGGCATGGAGCGAGACGTCGGTCGAGGTGCCGCCCATGTCGAAGCCGATGACCCGCTCGAAACCCGCCTTGCGCGCCGTCTCGGCCATGCCGACGATGCCGCCAGCGGGTCCCGACAGGATCGCATCCTTGCCGCGGAAGCTGCGCCCGGGGGCAAGGCCGCCATTGGACTGCATGAACAGCGGCGACTGGCCCTCGAGCGCCGCCTCCAGCCCCTCGACATAGCGGCGCAGCACCGGCGAGAGATAGGCGTCGACCACGCTGGTGTCGCCGCGGCCGACCAGCTTGATCAGCGCGCCCACCTCATGGCTGACCGAGACCTGGGTGAAGCCGACTTCGCGAGCGAGTTTCGCCAGCGCGGTCTCGTGCGCAGGGTGGCGATAGCCGTGCATCAACACGATCGCGACCGCGCGCAGGCCGCGGGCATGGGCGTCGGCGAAGGCGGTGCGGGCGGCGGCCAGGCCGAGCGGCCGGAGGACTTCGCCTTCATGCGTCACCCGCTCGTCGATCTCGGCGACCTCGGCATAGAGCGGCGGCGGACGGACGATCTGCCGCGCGAAGATGTCGGGCCGGTCCTGCGTGCCGATCGCCAGCGCATCGCCGAAGCCGCGCGTGATCGCCAGCAGCACCGGCTCGCCCTTGCGCTCGAGGAGGGCGTTGGTCGCGATGGTGGTGCCGATGCGGATGTCCGACGGCGGTAACCGGCCCTCCGGGAACCCGGTCAGCATGCGGATCGCGGCGACGGCGGCGTCGTCATAGCGTTCGGGGTCCTCGGACAGCAGCTTGGCCGTCACCATCGCGCCCGTCGGCGTCAGCGCGACGACATCGGTGAAGGTCCCGCCGCGGTCGACCCAGAAATGCCAGCGCCCCATGCCCGCCAGCGTTGCGGGCGCGCGCGCCTCAGGTCAAGGCTGGCCGAGCGCCGCGATCAGCACCTTCATATTGTCGACATAGGTGCCGGTCGAAATCCCGATCACCGGCTTGTCGGCGATATAGGGCGAAGTGTCGGTCGCATCGCCGACCCGGGTCTGGCTATAGTCGCCGGGCACCGGGGTCGGCGAGCCGTCGCCGGCATAGGGGTTGCTCGTCGCGCGCAGCTCGGTCGGCCACCAGCCCTGCTTGTTCAGCGAGCGCGTCAGCGCGTCGGCGCTGCGCGCGCCTTCCGCGGTGTTGAGGTCCGACGACTTGAACGGCTCGACCAGGAAATAGCGCGGGAAGGGCTGGACGGTGCGCAGCGGCGAATCCTTCGCCACGACATCGGGCGGCGTCGTCTTCAGCTTCTCATAGTCGCGGCGCAGTCCCGCGACATCGAGCGCGCGCACCGAGCTGTAATGCACGACGGTGTCGGCCGGGTTGTAGTCGGCATAATAGGCGCCGTTGACGACGTTCGAGCCGCGGCGGTGGATGTAGAGCGGCTTGTTGGTGCCGATCTCGATGAAGGTCGGATAGGCGCGGCCGCCCTTGACCTGGTCGGCGGGGAGCCGGACCGAGTCGAGCCAGTCGAGCGCCTCGGGCACGCGCGCGAGGAACTTGGTGTCGCCGGTCAGCCGGTAGAAATCGAGCAATTGCCGGATGTTCGACGCCGTGGTGTGCGTCGCCAGCGCAGTCGGCTCATAGGTGCGCGCGCCGACCGGGGTGAGGTCGAGCGTGTATTGCAGCCCCCAGCCCGGCTGGGGCTGGCCCTGCTGGGTCACCAGATAGACGTTCATCGCCCGGGTGATCGCGTCGCGGACGCGGGGATCGCCGCCCAGCGCCTGGTAGCAGAGGATCAGGAACTTGATGTTCTCACCCGCGACATCGTCGTTGAAGGTGATGAAGCTGGTATAATCGGGCTTGCCGTGATGGCTGAACTCGCTCTTGAGCGGATAGCGCTGCGGCCAGCCGCCGATCGGATACTGGCTCTCAAGCACGAAATTGAGCGCCTTCCTGAGCGCGGGAAGGTATTTCGGGTCGTGCCGCTCGACATAGAGGCGGAGCAGGAACTGCATCGCCTCCGAGGTGCCGGCATCGTCGAAGGTGGCGTTGCCCCAGTAATGCTGGAATTCCTCGAGCCGCCAGGCGTTCCTGCCGATCGTGTCGTACCAGCGCCGAGTCGAGGCCTCGCCGCCGAAATCGATGAAATAATGCCAGCCGCCATTTTCCTGCTGGCCCGCGATCAGCGCCGCGGCCGCCTTTTCGGCGGCTTCGTAATAATAGTCGTCGCCGGTGGCGTGATAGGCGTCGAGGAAGAGATGGCCCATCGTCGGAGTGCCCGGCGGCTGGACCCAGATCATCGTCGGATAGGCCTCCATCTCGCCCCAGCGGCGCGACATGTCGGGGAGGTACGCCCAGACATAGCCGCCATTGACCGAGGCCTTTTCGACCATGAAGCGAGTCGCGCGCTTCATCGTGTCGAGGACCTTGCCGCGGTCCTGGGCGTGGGCGGGGACGGAGAGGGTGGCGAGCGCGAGGGCGGCCAGGATCCAACGCAACAGTTTCGCCATTTCGGCCTCTCCGGATTTTGTTATGACACCGGTAGCAATGATTGGGGTGTCCGTACAATCCTCTTTCCGCCTCCGAGTGGACTCATCATTCCAAAGCTCCTGTTCTCCTGCGAAAGCAGGAGCCCAGAGCCAAGCAGTTCAGCCCTTGTGGCTCTGGGCCCCTGCTTTCGCAGGGGAACAAGAAAGAGCCCGGGATGGCGGAGGGCGTGAGGCGGAAGCGGACCTAAGCCCGCGGCGGCTCCGCGGGCAGGATCACCGTCACCCGCAGCCCGCCGATCGGCGAGTGGCTCGCTTCGATGCGGCCGTGATGCGCCTCGACGATCGCGCGGGCGGTGGCGAGGCCGAGGCCCGAGGCGGCGGCGGCGTCCTCGGGGCGGTCCGAGCTGCGGTAGAAAGGCTCGAACAGCCGCTGGGCGAGCATCACGTCGATCCCCGGCGCGCTGTCGTCGATGATCAGCCGCCACGCGTCGCGCGAGCTTTCGAGGCCGAGGACGATGCGGCCGCCGCGCGGGGTGTATCTGAGGCTGTTGTCGATCAGCGCGCCGAACAATTGCTCGATGCGGTTGCCGTCCCACTTCACCAGGATCGTGTATTGCGGCAGCGTGCTGGTCTCGAGCGCGACCCCGGTCGCCTTGGCGCGCTTGGCGTGATCGTGGATCGCGTTGTGGATCAGCGCGCGCGGATCGACCTGGGCGAAGGTGACCGGCAGGCGGCCGAGATCGGCGAGCGCGACTGCGCTCAGATCCTCGGCCATCTGGCTGAGGCGGCGCTGGTCCTCTTCGAGACCCTGGGCGAGCTCGGCGCTGATCGGCAGCTGCGCCTCGGCGAGCGTATCGAGATGCTTGCTGAAGCTCTCGGTCGGGCGCTTCAATTCGTCGGCGATCGACACCAGCCAGGTGCGGCGCGCGGTCTCGAGCCGGCTGAACTGGCTGGCGATGCGGCGCAGGTTGCGCATCGTCGCGACGACCTCGCTCGGGCCGCTTTCCTCGAAATGGATTTCATGGTCGCCATGCACGACCTCGCGGCTGAGGCGGTGGAGCTCGATCTGCGGCTTGCTCCAGCGGCGGGCGAATTCATAGGCGGTGACGAGCAGCAGCACGAACAGCCCGGCGATGATCGCGCCGATGCCGAGATATTGCTGGGCGAGATAGCGGCGGTCGTCGTCGGTGAGGACCGGCTCGCGGACGATGCGCGCCAGCGCGACGGTCTGGCCATTGACCTTGACTTGACGCTCGGCGCGGGGGGCTTCGTTGGTGACCGGGCCGGCGATGGGGCTGCCGTCGGGCCGGACCAGCTGGACGCGGCCGCCGAGCCGCTGCGGATCGCGCAGGTCGAGATCGGCGATCAGCCGGTCGAGCGGCTTGCCCGCCTGCGCCTCGAGCGACGCGGCGGCGACGAAGCTGTCGAGCCGCTCCTGATCGCGCTGCGCGAGCTGGAGCTGCTGGCCGAGGTGCATGTTCCACACGAGCAGCCCGCCCGGCACCGCGGCCGCGAGCAGCGCCTGGCCCGCGAGGGGCAGAAACATTCCTGGGAAAAGCCGCACCTAAATTCCTCCGCCCGAAGGCTTACTTACACTGGAGTTAGCCCGGCTGACCGCAGTGCACAATCGGCCAAGATACGGGCTGCATGACCGCGCCTCATTCCCCGACATCGAAACTATCCAGGATCCGCGCCCCGGCCATGAACACCGCCGCCGGGCAGAGCAGGAACAGCATCCATCCGCCGACTCCGGGAAAGCGATCGAGATAATGGACGCCGCGCTCCACTGCGCCGGTACCGAGCCCGTAGATCACGAGAAACGCCTCGAACTTGTTCTTGATCGTGAAGAGGCGGGCGATCCTGTGCAGCATGCAGGAGATTAAGCAAGCGCCGGGCCAGTCGCGGAAAACCGCGATTCCGGGCTTAACGCTTATGGTTACCTGTCAATTAACTCGACACCCAGCAGGCCGAGCAGCGCCGCGCGCGCGGATTCGATGCGCGCGATCAACGCCGGGTCGGCGATCGCGTCCTGGGGGATGTCCTCGGGCCAGTGCCGCTCGATGACTGCGGCGATCCGGTCGAGCTTGGCGGCGTCGACGAGGAAGCGCGGGTCGACCGTGGCGGGATCGGCGACGACGCGAAGGCGCAGGCAGGCGGGGCCACCGCCATTGGCCATCGACTGGCGGACATCGACGACTTCGAGCCTGCGGATCGGGCCGTTGCCGGCGACATGCGCCTCGAGCCAGGTCCAGACGCTGGGGGTCTCGCGCGCCTCGGAGGGGAGGACCAGCGCCATCTCGCCCGAGGGCAGGGTCACCAGCTGGGCGTTGAACAGGTAGGACGAAATCGCATCGGCCAGCGGCACCTCGGCGTCGGGGACCTCGACGATCTCGACTTCGGGGAAAGCGGCGCGGAGCCGGCCGTAGAAGCGCGGCTTGTCGGCAAAGGCGTGCTCGTGCGCGAACAGCACGCGGCCATTGGCGACCGCGACGACGTCGTTGTGGAAAGCGCCGGCGGCGATCGCTTCCTCGGACTGCTGGACGAAGATCGTGCGATCGGGGCTGAGCAGGTGCCGCCGGGCGATCGCGGCGCTGGCGTCAGGGTGCTGGCGCGCGGGGAAAGGGCCGCCCGAGATGCCGTAGACGAAGATCTCGACGCCCGGCGCGTCGTGCGCGGCGGCGAGGCGCATGTGATTGGCGGCGCCCTCGTCGCCGAACGGGACGGGGACGGGGCCGTGCACTGCGAAGGCGGGGTTCGCGAAGGCGAGGCGGAGCTGCGCCAGCGTCTCCGGCCATTCATGCGCGCGGTGCGGCATCGTCAGCAGGTTGGCGACCGAGAGGTGGCAGCGGCCGTCGGCAGTGTCGGGCGCGGGGGAGACGGTCGCGGCGTTGGCGGCCCACATCGCCGAGGCCGACAGTGCCTGGGCGCGGGTATGCGGTGCGGCGTCCTCGTAGCTGGTCGCGAGGCTCTCAAGCCAGCGATGGTCGGGCCGGGCGTGGGGCAGGAGGATGCCTTGGGCCAGCCCGAGCGCGAGGTTGGCGCGCATCTTGGCGATGCCCTGGAGCGCGGCGGCGCGCGGGTGCGAGACTTCGCCGCGGTTGCGCGTGGCGGCGAGGTTGCCGTGGCTGAGCCCGGCATAATTGTGGCTGGGGCCGATGATTCCGTCGAAGTTGATCTCAACGCGCGACATGCATCACCTCGTCGCCCACGCCGATCCCCAGCGCCTTCGCGCAGACCGCGTCGAGCACGACTCCCTCGCCATTCGTCGACACCTGCCCATAGGCCGCGCGGAACGCGGCGAGCCGCCCGGCCGAAACCAGCGCCGCATCGCCGCCGTCGCCGAGCGCCGTCACGGTGGCGGCCTTCGCCTCGCGCACGGCCTTCACTTGGTCGGTGCGCGCAGTCATGGTCGGGCCGCCGTCGAAGATGTCGATGTAATTCTCGAACGCGAAGCCTTCATTCTCGAGCATCCGCATCGCCGCGCGGCCGCTGGGATGGGGCATGCCGATCACGTCGCGGGCCCGCTCGGTGAGCATCGCGGTGTAGATCGGGTGCTTGGGCATCAAATCGGCGATGAACTGATAGCCATGGACCGCATTGAAGGCGTCGGCTTCCTGGAATCCCATGCCGAAGAAGCGCCCCGCGACTCCGTCCCAGAAAGGCGAGCCGCCCGCCTCGTCGATCACGCCGCGCAGTTCGGCGAGGATGGTGCCGGCGAAACGTGCGCGGTGGCGGGCGATGAACAGGTAACGGCTCCGCGCGAGCAGCATGCCCAGGCCCCCGGCGCGCTCGCCGGGATGCAGGAACAGCCCGCCGACCTCGCTGCTGCCCTTCAGGTCGTTGACGAGGCTGAGGATGTCCGAATGGAAAGTGCGATTCAGCAGCTCGCTGCGCTTGGTCTCGGTACTGCGGCGATAGCTGTAGAAGGGGACGTTGTTCCCTACCGACGTGAAGATCTGGCAGGTGCCGCGCACCTCGCCGGTCTCGACATTCTCGAGCATCAGCACGAACAGCGCCTCGCCGGGTGTATCCTCGGCCTGCGCGAAGCCCGCGGCACAGCGCTCGAGCTTGGCGCGAAGCGTCTTCTTCTCGGGCGGCAGGTTGGTGAAGCCGCCGCCGGTGAGCTTGGCCATCTCGTAGAGATGCTGGAGATCGGAATCGCGCGCGGCGCGGATGATGAACGTCATTTGAGGCCCCGTTCGGCAAGTCGGAGGATGGTGATCGCCGAGAGCGCGGCGCGTTCGGGCAGGCTTTCGGGGATGAGGAACTCGTCCGGCGAATGGATCGCGCCGCCGCGCGCGCCCATCGTGTCGACCACCGGGACCCCGCACGCGGCGATGTTGTTGCCGTCGCACACCCCGCCGGTGTCCTTCCACGCGATCGGCAGCCCGAGATCGACGCCGGCCTGCTTGACGAGGGCGAACAGCTTCTCGGCGCCGGAGTCGATCGGCTTGGGCGGGCGGTTGAAGCTGCCGTGAAGCTCGATCCGCACGTCATGCTTCACTGCGACGATGGCGATCGCCTGGTCGATCGCGAGCTGAGCCCTGGCGATCGACGCCGCGTCCTTCGGGCGGAAGTTGACGCGGAGGATCGCGAGGTCGGGAACGACATTGTTGGGACCGCCGCCTTCGATCCGCGCCGGATTGACCGCGAGGCCGGGGCCCCGCGCCTCGGCAAGGCGCAGGGCGAGATCGGCGGCGGCGACCAGCGCGTTGCGCCCTTCCTCGGGGTTGCGCCCGGCATGCGCGCTCCGGCCATGGACGACGAGCGAGAAATTGCCGGTGCCGCCGCGGGCGCCCGCCAGCGTGCCGTCGGGCAGCGCGGGCTCATAGGTCAGCGCCGCGGCCTTGCCCCGCGCTGCGCCGGCGATCAGCGCGGCGGAGGCGAAGGAGCCGGTCTCCTCGTCCGAATTGATCAGCACCTCATAGCCGAGCCGGCCGGCAAGCGGGCTCGCCTCGACTGCCTCGAGCGCGGCGAGCATGAGCGCGAGGCCGCCCTTCATGTCGGCCGCGCCGGGGGCGTTCCAGCTGCCGTCGTCCAGCCAGCGGCCCGCCTGGAAGGGGTGATCGGCGGAGTAGACCGTGTCCATGTGCCCGGTCAGCAGGAGCTGGACCGGCGCATCGGGGCGCACCGCGAGGTGGAGGTGCCGGCCATGGTCGAGCGCCTGGACGCGGCCATCGGCAGTGACGGTCTCGACCGGCGCGGGATCGACCAGCGCGAGACGGCCCGGCAGCACCGCGAACGAATCGGCCAGCAGCCCCGCCACATCGGCGAGCCCCTTCAGGTTCCGCGTGCCGCTGTTGACTGCCACCCAGGCCTCGGTCCGCGCCAGGATCGGCGCGTCGGATACCCTCTCGATGGCCGCCGCTTCTATGGTGGAAAGGCTCATTACGGGCTCGTAGCGCGGAATGGCGCGCGAATGAACACCGGCTTTTCGGTTGCCTCGCCCGATGCGCTGCAGGATAGCGCCGAGGCCCCTTGGAGACCTACCGATGCAGCCAGCGCATGACGGCACCCGCGATTTCGATTTCCTGTTCGGAACGTGGCGCGTCGCCCACAACAAGCTGCGGCAGCGCCATGCCGGCAGCAGCGACTGGGACTCGTTCAACGGCACCGCGGAAACCCGTCCGCTGCTCGGCGGGATCGGCAATGTCGAGGAAAACCATATGCCGGGCGACGGCGCTTCGGGGATCGCGCTGCGAACCTTCGATCTCAAGCGCGGGCGGTGGTCGATCTACTGGATGAGCAGCCGCGACGGGCTGTTGCAGCCGCCGGTGGTCGGGCGCTTCGAGGGCGGCACCGGCCGTTTCGAAGGCGAGGACATCGACGAGGGCCGGCCGATCCGCGCGCGGTTCCTCTGGCACCCGCTCACGCGCGACACCTGCCATTGGGAACAGGCCTTCTCGCTCGATTCGGGCGCGACCTGGGAAACCAACTGGACGATGGACTTCATCCGGCTCGCGGACTGACTCGCGCGGGCTGTAGAGTCTGTTTGAAAACTCGCGAAAGAGCGAGTTTCGAGGCGGTGCCAGCCCGCTCCCCCTCCCGGCCACCCATTTCAGGATACGCTGTGGGTGGCCGGGAGGGGAGCGGGCGGGCACCGCAAACGCGCCTCAGCGCGTTTCCAAACAGACTCTCAGAAATCGACGACGAGCGCCGCGCGGCTGGTGGTGTCGGTGGTGCGGCGGCCCGCGGGGGGCATGCTTTCATACTGGAGCGTGTAGGAAAGCTGCGCCGAAAGCGGGCCGATCAGCCGCGCGAGCATCGATGATTTGCTCGAGACGGTGCTGTTGGCGCTCTGCATATAGGCCGAGGCGTTCTGGCGCAGCGTGATGCCGGGCGTCACTTTCCAGTCGAAATCGAGCGATCCGCGCGCGGCGACATTGCTCTCGATATTGGCGTCGGTGAAGCGGGTGTGGCGGAATGCCGGCCCGAGCTCGAGGTCGAGCCGCAGACCCGGCGCCTTGAGCGCGCTGTAGCCGGCGCCCGCGGACACCGAATAGCGTTCGTAGAAGCCGAGCAGCCGGTCGCTCTCGAACTGCGCGGCGCCGTACATGTACGCGCGCTCGTCGAACTTCCAGTTGGGCTCGTACGCGGCGAGATAGCGCTCGCGCGTCACCACGCCGAGGCTCTTCTGGTAATCGGCCTGGAGGCGCAGCTTGTGGCGCCATTCGATCGCCTCGCGGCGCAGCTCGAGCACCGCGGTGACGCCGATATTGTTGCTGTTGCCGGTGGTGACATAGGCGCCCAGCTCGGCGCGGCCCTTCACCAGGTCGAGAAAATCGGCCTGGCGCAGCTTCTGCTGGGCGGCGAGGCGGCGCTCGGTGCGCCAGTCCGCGGCGATCTTCGCGATCGTATCGGCGCTCTCGGGCGCGGCATTGCGGGCATATTTGACGATCGTCGCGACATCGCCCTCGCTGCCCGATGCCATCGCGGCGTCGAGCATCGCCTTGATCGGGGCGGGGATCGTGGCCGGATCGCCGGCATTGGCCAGCAACAGCGGAAAGGCGAGGAGGAGCGCGCGCATGAGAGGCCTGATACCGCTGTCACTGGGGCGGGAAAAGGGCAGGATCAAGAAGTGTTCTGGCTCAAGGGCTTGGCGAACGCTTCGAGTACCTGTTGGTAGAGTTCACGCTTGAAAGGCACGATCAGGTCGGGAAGATCGGCCCGCTCGGCCCAGCGCCACGCGCGGAATTCGGGCTCGGCGGTGGCGATGTTGACGTCCTTGTCCTCGCCAAGGAAGCGGAACAGGAACCAGCGCTGCCGCTGCCCGCGCCACTTGCCCTTCCAGATCCGGCCGATCAGGTCGTCGGGAAGATCGTAGCTGAGCTCTTCGGGGGCTTCGGCGACCAGCTCGACCAGCTCTGCGGGAATGCCGGTCTCCTCCCGCAGCTCTCGGACCGCGGCGGTGTACGGGTCCTCGCCCTTGTCGATCCCGCCCTGCGGCATCTGCCACGCCTCGAGCGTCGAATCGAGCCGCTGCCCGACCAGGACCTGGCCGTGGCGGTTGATGAGCATCACGCCCGCGCACGGGCGATAGGGGAGGGTGGTGGGATCTGTCATGGCACACCCGCTAGCCACCGCGAGCGCTTCGCGCCACTCCCCTCTCGCCAAGCACCGCTCCGTTCCCCTGCGAAAGCAGGGGCCCAGGGTCCCAACGGCTGACCTGCTTGACCCTGGGCCCCTGCTTTCGCAGGGGAACAACAAGGAAGTATATAAGGCCGCAACCCGACTCGGAGTCCCCATGGCCAAGGCCAACAAGCGCAAGCAAGTCCAGCAGCAGCGGCAGGCCGCGACGGTGATCAACGACGATTTCCGCCGGGCAGTCGCCGAGCGGCTGATCGACGGCGCCGACCCGGTCGCGCTGGCGGCGGAGATGGCGGAAAGCAGCGGTGTCGCGCTCGCGCTGGTCCAGGCCGAAGTGCTGCGCGCGCTCAAGAGCCCGTATCTCCAGGCGTCCGAGCGGCTGATCAACCGGGTCGGCAAATGGGAATGGGTGCTGCAGAACGGCGCCCGGCTCGCCGCAAACGACCCGCACGGGCTCGCGATTCCCGTGCTCGAGGCGCCCGATCCCGAAGCCTTTTACCGCGATCATTACCGCGCGCACCGGCCCGCGGTGCTCCGTGGCCTGATCGATGCGTGGCCGGCGCGGGAAAAATGGTCGCTCGACTATTTCGCCGAGACGCTCGGCGAGCGCGAAGTGCGCGTCCAGTGGAACCGCGAGGCCGATCCTCTCTATGAGAGCAATGCCGATGCGCACGGCGCCTTCCAGCCGTTCAGCGCGATCGCCCGCCGGCTCGCCGCGCCCGAGCCGAGCAACGATTTCTACGTCACTGCCAACAACAGCGACCAGAATCGCGCGGTGTTCGCGCCGCTCTATGCCGATGTCGGCGAGATGCCGGGCATCCTGCGGCCCGGCGGGGCGAGGAACGGCTTCATCTGGATCGGGCCCAAAGGCACGGTGACGCCGTGGCACCATGACCTGACCAACAATATCCTGCTCCAGATCGTCGGGCGCAAGCGCGTGCGGATGGTGGCGAGCCACGACACCCCGCTGATGCGCAACCACCGCCACTGCTTCAGCAGCTGGACCAGCGAAGACCTGCCGCCCGGTCCCGCCGAGGGCGGCAAGCCCGCGGTGCTCGAGTGCGAGATCGGCCCGGGCGACGCGGTATTCCTGCCGATCGGCTGGTGGCACCATGTCGACGGGCTCGACCAGCATATCGGCATGTCGTTCACCGACTTCGCCTGGGATAACGACTTCTATTCGAGCTACCGCCATTTCGGCGCGTTCTGAGCGGGGTGGAGCATCCACACCTGTCACCCCGGACTTGTTCGGCGCGTATCCCCATCGAGCAGGGACGCGTGTTTCTGTTCCCCTGCGAAAGCAGGGGCCCAGAATCACAAGGGCTGAACTGCTTGGCTCTGGGCCCCTGCTTTCGCAGGGGATCAGGGAAGTACCTGCCCCAAGGGTATAAGCACCGACTTGTTCCGGGGTCCATCTCGCGTCTGGCGGCTGCCAAAGAGCCTGCAATATTGCCGGCGAGGCAAGCGTGGACCCCGGAACAAGTCCGGGGTGACAGGGATGTTGCGTGACGGTGGCGGTGCCCGAAACTCCCCGTTCCGGGGAGGATTAAAACCCAACGTTGCAAAGACGGTGGTTTTTTCTACCTTGGGCGATGCGCCTGGGGGGCGTAGAGCGCGTGCACAACGACAAAAGTCGCAGAACCGAAGCAGCAGGAACATCCCGGCCATGGCTACCGCCGCCCATCAGCTGACGCCCGACGAGGCGTCGGCCAACCCGCCGCCCGAGGCCGTTGTCGTCCGCTTTGCGGGCGATTCGGGCGACGGCATGCAGCTGACCGGCGGGCAGTTCACGCTGTCGACCGCGCTGGCGGGCAACGACCTCGCGACCTTCCCCGATTTTCCCGCCGAGATCCGCGCGCCGCAGGGCACGCTGTTCGGGGTCTCGGCCTTCCAGATCAATTTCGGCTCGACTGCGATCGAGACCGCGGGCGACCAGCCCGACGTTCTCGTCGCGATGAACCCGGCGGCGCTCAAGACCAATGTCGACGCGCTCAAGCCCGGCGGGCTGATCATCGCCGACGAAGGCGAGTTCGGCCAGCGCAACCTCGACAAGGCCAAATACGCGGCCAATCCGCTCGAGGACGGGTCGCTCGGCAAGTGGCAGCTGCTCAAGCTCGACATCTCGGCGCTGACCGTCGAGGCGGTGAAGCCGTTCGGGCTCGGCAACAAGGAAGCGCTGCGCTGCAAGAACATGTGGACGCTGGGGCTGGCGCTGTGGATGTTCGACCGCGACCGCGCGCCGCTGATCCAGTGGCTCAAGGACAAGTTCGCCAAGAAGCCCGAGCTGGCCGAGGCCAATATCGCCGCGCTCAACGCCGGCCACGCCTATGGCGAGACCGCCGAGCTGGGCGCGCTGGGCATCTCGCAGCGCAACGTCTCGGCGGCGCCTTCGGAGCCCGGCCTGTACCGCACCGTCACCGGCGCCGACTCGATCTCGCTGGGGCTGGTCGCGGGGACGCAGCTGGCGGGGCTGCCGATGTTCTTCGGCGGCTATCCGATCACCCCGGCCTCGGCGATCCTCCACGCGCTGTCGCGCTACAAGGAATATGGCGTCACCACCTTCCAGGCCGAGGACGAGATCGCCGCGATCGCCTCGGCGCTGGGCGCGTCTTATGCCGGCTCGCTGGGGGTGACTTCGTCGTCGGGCCCGGGAATCGCGCTCAAGGGCGAGGCGATGGGGCTCGCGATCATGACCGAGCTGCCGCTGGTCATCATCAACTCGCAGCGCGGCGGCCCGTCGACCGGGCTGCCGACCAAGACCGAGCAATCGGACCTCTACCAGGCAGTCTATGGCCGCAACGGCGACGCGCCGATGCCGGTGATCGCTGCCCGTTCGGCCGCGGATTGCTTCGACGTCGCGATCGAGGCGGTGCGGATCGCGACTCAGTACATGACGCCCGTCATGATCCTGACCGACGGCTATATCGCCAATGCCGCCGAGCCGTGGAAGGTGCCCGACATGAGCACCTACAAGCCGTTCCCGGTGACGCACCACACCGAGCTTCCGCCCGCGGGCGAGAAGTTCATGCCCTATGCCCGCGACGCGAAGCTCAAGCGCCCCTGGGTCAAGCCGGGCACGCCGGGGCTGCTCCACCGCATCGGCGGGATCGAGAAGGCGCTGAACAGCGGCAATATCGATTATTCGCCGGGCAACCACCAGGCGATGACCGACATCCGGCGCGACAAGGTGGCGAATATCGACATCCCCGACCAGGTCGTCGAGCAGGGCCAGGCGGGCGGCAAGCTCGTCGTGGTCGGCTGGGGGTCGACCTATGGCCCGATCACCACCGCGGTCCGCCGGGCACGGGCCAGGGGCGTGGACGTCAGCCACATCCACATCCGCCACATCTGGCCGCTGCCGAAGAATCTGGGCGCGCTGCTCAAGAGTTACGAGCACATCCTCGTACCCGAAATGAACACCGGCCAGCTCAAGACCGTGCTGCGCGACCAGTTCCTGGTGAACGCGGTGCCGCTCAACAAGGTCTCCGGCCAGCCCTTCACCATTGCCGAGATCGAAGCCGCGATCACCCGCCACCTGAGTAACGATCGCCCTGAAGAGCTCGGCCCCGACGATAGCCAGCTGCCCAGCCCGGAGGCTGTGAATCCATGAAAGCCGGCGCTTTTGCCGTGCCGTTGGCAGTGATGCTCGCGGGGTGCGGATCGTCTCCCTCCGACGGCAATGTAGCGCTGGGCGGCAAAGCAGGTGACGGCGCAAAGATCGAAGAGGTTAAGGCGCAAGCAAGCCCTGCGGCCGGCAACGGTCCGTTCGGGGTCACTAAGGGTACGCCGCTCGAGCAACTCGACAAGGGCGCAGAACGCGATGCGGAGACCGGACTGGCGGTGCTGTCGTCCGTGCCCACGCCCAGCTCGCAATTCCCGGACGTCGCTGTCATCAGCTATCCCGAGACCGGCATCTGCGAAATCCGCGCGATGTCACGCGAGTTCGACAACGATTCCTATATCACCGCCGCCACGGCCTTTGCCGACGAGGTGGCCGGCGCACTTGAGTCCCGCTACGGCAAGGGCAAGCTCGACAATGGCTGCTCGGGGCATGCCTGCGAGAACCAATACAAGATTCAGGAAATCGAATCCGGCGCGCGCTGGTACAATTACAAATGGGAATCGCCGGCGAGCAAGCCGTTCGAGAACCACGTTAAGTCGCTTACGCTATGGGTGAACCACACGCGGTTTAACGACTCCCAGGTCCGCCTGGACTATGTATTCGATAACGAAGCCGCATGTGCTTCGGCTTCCAAGAAGGCGAAGGCGTCCAACTTATGACCGCCGGCAGCAAGCGAGCAAACAGATGAACGAACTCACCACCATCAAGCCCTCGACGCCCAAGGATTGGGAGACCGACCAGGAGGTCCGCTGGTGCCCGGGCTGCGGCGATTATGCGATCCTCAAGGCGGTGCAACGCACCATGCCCGAGATCGGCGGGACGCCCGAGAACACCGTGTTCGTCAGCGGCATCGGCTGCTCGTCGCGCTTCCCCTACTACATGGAGACCTACGGCTTCCACACCATCCACGGCCGCGCGCCGGCAGTGGCGACGGGAGTCAAGCTCGCCAATCCCGAACTCGACGTGTGGATCATCACCGGCGACGGCGACGCGCTGTCGATCGGCGGCAACCACACGATGCACCTGCTGCGGCGGAACC
>JAZKCD010000050.1:0-11953 GCA_040388355.1 Pseudomonadota bacterium
GCTTCCATCAGGTCGTCGTCCTGCTCGACGGCCATCTCGATCAGCTCGCTGCGATACTTGGCTGCCTTGTCGGCGAGGTCCGCGGGGATGTCCTGATACTCGAACTTCGCGCCCAGGCTCTCTTCGAGCCAGATGATCGCGCGGTTCTCGACCAGGTCGACCAGGCCCTTGAAGCCGCCTTCCATGCCGATCGGCAGGTACAGCACGGCCGGACGCGCGCCGAGGCGATCGATGATCGACTGGACGCAGAAATAGAAGTCAGCGCCGGTGCGGTCGAGCTTGTTGACGAAGCACATCCGCGGGACCTTGTACTTCTCGGCCTGGCGCCAGACGGTCTCGGACTGGGGCTCGACCCCGGCAACGCCGTCGAAGCACGCGACCGCGCCGTCGAGCACGCGCAGCGAACGCTCGACTTCAATCGTGAAGTCGACGTGGCCGGGGGTGTCGATGATGTTGATGCGGTGATCGTTCCAGAAGCACGTCGTGGCAGCCGACGTGATCGTGATCCCGCGCTCCTGCTCCTGCTCCATCCAGTCCATCGTCGCGGTGCCTTCATGCACTTCGCCGATCTTGTAGGACTTGCCGGTGTAATAGAGGATGCGCTCGGTCGTCGTCGTCTTGCCGGCATCGATGTGGGCCATGATGCCGATGTTGCGATAGCGCTCGAGCGGATGGCTGCGGGCCATGATCGTAGTTCCTTGGCGATGTGGGGGGCCGGACCGTCCGGCTCCCCATCATATAGTGTCGATTGTTACCGGCAAAAAGGCCAGCAACCGCTTTACCAGCGGTAGTGCGAGAAGGCGCGATTCGCTTCCGCCATGCGGTGCGTGTCTTCGCGCTTCTTGACCGCGTTGCCGCGGTTGTTGGCGGCATCCATCAGCTCGCCCGAGAGGCGGGCCGACATGGTATGCTCGCTGCGGTTGCGCGCCGAGGTGATGAGCCAGCGGATCGCAAGCGCCTGGGCGCGCTCGGGGCGGACCTCGACGGGAACCTGGTAGGTCGCACCGCCGACGCGGCGCGAACGGACCTCGATGCCCGGCTTGATGTTGTTGAGCGCGTCATGGAACACGCCGATCGGCTCGCGCTTGGCGCGCTGCTCGACGACTTCGAGCGCCGAATAGACGATGCCCTCGGCCACGGACTTCTTGCCGTCCAGCATGACCGAATTCATGAACTTGGTGAGAACCTCATCTCCGTAAACGGGATCAGGCAGGATTTCCCGCTTCTCGGGACGACGACGACGAGCCATTGGTATTTCCTTCTAAACTTCAGCCATTGGTGATCGGCATAAGCCGACCGGCTTACTTCGGACGCTTGGCGCCGTACTTGGAACGCGACCGGCGGCGATCCTTCACGCCCTGCGTATCGAGCACGCCGCGCAGCACATGGTAGCGGACGCCGGGAAGGTCGCGAACGCGGCCGCCACGGATCAGCACCACCGAGTGCTCCTGCAGGTTATGCCCCTCGCCGGGGATGTAGCTGATGACTTCGCGCTGGTTGGTCAGGCGGATCTTGGCCACCTTGCGCAGCGCCGAGTTCGGCTTCTTCGGAGTCGTCGTATAGACGCGGGTGCAGACGCCGCGCTTCTGCGGGTTCTGCTCCATCGCAGGGACCTTGGACTTGGCCTTCTGCGGTTCGCGGCCCTTGCGGACCAGCTGGTTGATCGTCGGCATGAAAGCCCTTCACCTTGATGTTACCCGGAAAACCCGGAGGTTACTTTGCTGGAGCCCGGAAACCGGGAAATGCGTAAAGGACCCTGGCGGCCTTTGCCGACCCCCCGGGCCTTCTCTCCAGCAATGTTCAGCTCATCCCGCATAGGCAATGCGGCGCCGGAAACCGACACCTGCCCCTTCAGGACGCGCGGCCTATACGCAGGTGAGGGGAATGGGTCAATGGGCCGCGTCGGCGGGCGGCGGGCGCCGCTTGAACCAGCCGCGCGCATGCTCGACCAGCGGCCGCTCGACCCAGAAATGCACCGCGATCCCCCCCGCGACTGCCACCGAAACCGATCCGAGCACCACCATCCACCCCGGCGTCGCCGGGGCCAGCCGTGCCCAGACTCCGATCACCGCCGACAGGATGTGCGGGTGGAACAGGTAGACCGAATAGGAAGCGTTGCCGAGCAGCCGCCCGATTCGCTGCCCGATCCCCGGCGGGCAGACGACATGGATGCCGAGGAACATCGCCGGCACGCAGCTCAGCGCGAACAGGAGATACCCGCCGCGCATGTTGAACTGGGTCTCGAGCAGCGCCGAGATGCCGAGCGGCAGCGCGAACGCCGCCACCAGCGCGATCAGCGGCTCGAACGGCAGCCGGATCACCAGCGCGCGGCTGCGCTTGAGCCAGATGATCGCCAGCAGCATCCCCGCGCCGAACTCGAACGCCGCGAAGTGGCAGATGATGAAGATGCAGTCGCGAAGCGGTCCCCGCGGCAGCCACGGCCCGAGGAAGAAGGTCAGGAACGGCGAGAGCACCCACAGGATCATGAGGAAGCGCAGCTTGCGCGGCCCCAGCATCGACAGCGCGAACACCAGGTAGAAGACCAGCTCCTGCCGCAGCGTCCAGATCACCTGCGGCTTCACCGCGCCGGTGGGGAGCAGGAAGAAGGCATGGAGATAGTCGGCGACATCGACCAGCCCGCGCCCGGCGAAGCGCAGCGCCGCATAGGACAGGATCGCCAGCCACATCAGCGGGATCACGCGCGTGAAGCGCCGCCCGAAAAAGCTGCGCCAGTCGACCGCGGGAACCAGGTCCGGCCCCTTGAGCGAGACGATGGTGATGATGAAGCCGCTGATCAGGAAGAACAGGTCGGCGCCGATCCGCCCCCCGACCAGCGCCCCGCCCCAGATCTCGCCGCCGAAATATTTGGCCTCGCCCATCGTCCCCGAGGCATGGTTGACCACCACCGCCAGCGCAGCGAGCCCGCGCAGATACTGTACCCCGGTAACCTCGCCCCGATCCGACATGCGCCCCCACCTTTCCCTCCCGAGCGGGAGCATGGCAGGCGGGGCGCGTCAAGCGGGCGGGTCGGCGGCGGAGCCGGGCGGGTCGGCGATAGAAGGCCTCCTTGTTCCCCTGCGAAAGCAGGGGCCCAGGGGCCAGACAGGTCTGTCCCTTGTGATCCTGGGCCCCTGCGCTCGCAGGGGAACAGAGGTTTATCTGGCGCAGCGGGATAAGCACCGAACCGGCCGGGGTGACAGGCGGGGGGTGCCCTGCCCACGTTGACATCCCAACCCCCGCAGCGCAGCATCGTCCATCTCATGGATTTTGGGGCAAATTCCATGCTTCCGACCCGGTTTCGCGTTCTCCTCGCCGTTCTGGCGCTCCCCGCCCTGCTGGGCTTCGCCCCGCCGCATCCGCGCGCCGCGGCGCCTGCGCCCGGCAGCAAGAAGGTCGTGATCGGCCAGCCCGCGCCCGAGTTCACGCTGCGCACCTTCGGCAAGGAGGATATCTCGCTCTCGAGCCTGCGCGGGCAAGTGGTGGTGCTCAACCTGTGGGCGACCTGGTGCGTGCCGTGCCGCGAGGAGATGCCGATGATGGATCGCTATTTCCGCACCCATTCGGCCAAGGGCCTGCGCATCTTCGCAGTCGCGACCGAGGATTCGGTGCGCCCCGGCCGGCTCAAGGAGCTCTCCAATGCGCTCGCCTTCCCGCTCGCCGGGCGGCTGAGGGGCGGCGCCTATGATCCGCTCAAGGGCGTGCCGACCAGCTATATCATCGATCGCAAGGGCGTGGTCCGCTACGCAAAGGCCGCGGCGTTCACCTGGGAAAGCTTCGACGCCGTGCTGCGCCCGCTCCTCGCCGAGCCCGCGCCGCCGCCGCTTACCGCTTCGCGCTGACCGGCGCGCGTTCGAACAAGCTCTTTCCTGTTCTCCTGCGAAAGCAGGAGCCCAGGGTCATAAGGGACAGTCCTGCTTGGCCCTGGGCCCCTGCTTTCGCAGGGGAACAAGAAGGTGCCTATACGTTGAGGGAGTCGCAACCACTCGCGCGCTAAGCCCGGGCGATGCCCGCCTGGCGCCTTGCGATCGCGACCGCGACACCCCCTGCCACCCCGCTCGACGCGGCGCGGCGCTTCGCCGTGCGTCAGCGCGCGGCGCTCGGGGCCTTGGGGGCGCTGCTGCTCACTTTGGCGCTCGGCTGGGCCGCCCCGGTTCCGCCCCCGGCCGGCTGGACGATCGGCGGACTCGCGGGCGTGCTCGGGCTCGGCATACTCGCCTGGCACGTCGCACGGCTGACCGCGATGCCGGTGGCCGAACCGCTCGCCGCCGCGCTCGCCGCTGCCCTCACCGCCGCGGCATTGCTGCCTGCGCTCGCCCCGCAGGCGCTGCTGGTGCCCGCGATTCTCTCGCTCTGGGCAGGCTGGCAGCGAAACGATCAACGTGTCGTCGCGCTTCTGGTGCAGTGCGGCGTGCTCGCAACGCTGGGGGCGAACTCCGTTAACCATATCGGTTTTACTTTCGTACCCGTAACAATCCTCGGATTTGCGGCGTTTCTTGCGCTCAAACGGTCGTCCGGAGCGGCAAATGACAATCCCTCTATGGAACGGCACAGCAACCATTTCGGTGCTGATGGCAAATCCATGTTATGCTAATTCACGGAAATATCCGGAGTCGGGGAGTGGGGAGTAACAATGGCAATGTTTAACAACAACAACCGTGGTCGCGACGAACGACCTGCGATGCCGCCGGCCCCGCCGCAGCAGAGCAGCAGCAGCAACAGCAAGCGTGGCATGTTCTCGGTGCTCGGGCCCGACGTGATCGTCACCGGCAACGTCACTGCGACTGCCGACCTGCACATCGACGGGCGCGTCGAAGGCGATGTCCATTGCGGCAGCCTCGCGCAGGGCGCCGACAGCCAGATCTTCGGCAGCGTCACGGCCGAGGCCGCGCGGATCGCCGGCGCGATCGAAGGTGCCGTCCGCGTCAAGCAGCTCACTGTCGAGCGTAGCGCCCGGATCACCGGCGATGTCGAATATGAGAACATCACCATCGAGAATGGCGGCAATATCGACGGCCGCCTCAAGCATATGAGCCAGGTCAGCACCGCCCCGGTCGCCAGCGCGAGCGCCGCCACGGGCCCGCGCCCGGTCGAGAGCTCGAGCAGCAGCTCGACCTCGCCTTTCGCGGCGAACGAACAGGCCGCCTGACCTTCCGGTCATGGCCGCAGGAAAGCGGCGCCGCTCCCCAGGGGGCGGCGCCGCATTTGCTTGGGGCCCTACATGCCCTGGATCTTCTCCAGGTGCATCTGCACGATCGGCGCGGTGTTGACCGCCCAGGTCTTGAGCGAGGGCACGTCGCCGCTCGCGGCATAGGCCTGCACCGCGGCCAGCGTCTGCTGGTGCGCGGTCACTTGCTGGCTCTTGTACGCCGCGTCGAAATCGGCGCCGGTCGCCGATTGCAGCGTCGCCAGATTGGCTTCCTGCTCGGCGGTCATCTTGCCCGCGGGGGTGATCGCCGGGCTGGCGGCCTTGCCCGCTTCCTTGAGCTTCTCGGTCGAGTGAGTGTGGCCCTTGACCATCATCTCGCCGAAATCCTTGAGCGCCTTGGTCGTCGCCTTGGCCGCGGCGAGCTTGCCCGCGGCGACTTCATAGGCGTCGCTCGCCGAGGCGGTGTCGGCGAACTGCTGGCCGGTGACCGCCGGCGCGGCGGGCAGGACGGCGGTGTTGGTCCCGGCCGCAGTGCCCTCCACCGCGGTGCCGTTGTCGGTGATGGTGATCTCGGTGGTGTTGTTGGTCGAGCTGCCGCAGCCGCCGAGCAGCGCGAGCGCGGGAAGCGAGAGAGCGAGCGTAAGCATGTGTTTTTTCATGGACATCCTCCTGTGTGCGCGCTGAACGCAGCCGGGCGATGACCGTTCCTTAGTCCTTCAGCGGATCGTGTCCCCAGTTCATCAGCGACCAGCGCCAGCGCGAGCCGGGAATCCGGAATTCCTCGTGCGGCCCCTGCGCCCGGTGCCGCCGCACGAACCCGACCACCTTGCGCATATGGGCATAGTCGCCGCCGTCGAGATCGGCGCGCGCGGTGCGCAGGATCCCGACGATCCGCCGGCCCGAGGCGTGGCCGACGCTCTCGCCGCCGTCGCGCTTGAAGCCCACTCTCTGGCTCTCGGCGGTCTCCAGCCACGCCTCGATCTCGGCCGCGTCCATGTTCACCGCGGCGTGGAAGTCGCGCAGGACCCGGTCGTGGTCGTCCTTCAAGAGGTCAGGTTCGCCATCACTGCATCGTAGCGCGCCGAGGCGCTCCAGATGTCGACGAAGAAGCCGATCCACATCGCCATCAGCACCCCCGACGACAGCCAATAGACCATCGCCCGCGTCGGCACGTGCTTCACCACGACATGGATGACGCTGTGGAGCACGCGAAGCGCGACATAGACCCAGGCCAAGGTCACCTGCACCGAATTGGCCTGGTGGGTGATCATCAGCAGCGGCACCAGCGCGAAATAGAGCACCGGCATCTCGAACAGGTTGCGGTAATTGTTCGCGGGCATCTCGACCGGCTGGAAATAGCGCAGCGCGTCCTCGCCCGTCGCGAAGTCCTCACGGCGCGGCGGGTTGCGCCGGATATGCCCCATCCGCGCGAGGAACAGCCACCACCAGATGACGATGATCAGCGCCACCAGCGCGAAGGTCGGCCACAGGATCGACAAGGGCATGAAACTCTCTCCCGGTTCGTGCGATCAGTCTGTGCCAGACCGAGGAGGAAAGCGAGTGGGCGAATTGCAGTTGCCGGCCGAAGGACAGTGCCGCTGCGGGCGGCTGCGCTTCCGCATCACCGCGCCGCCGCTGCTGACGCTGGCGTGCCACTGCACCGGCTGCCAGCGGATGAGCGCCAGCGCCTTCTCGCTGACCATGGTGATCCCGAGCGACGCCTTCGCGGTGACAGCGGGCGAGCCCGAAATCGGCGGGCTCCACGGCGCGCAGGGACGCCACCATCATTGCGGCTGGTGCAAGAGCTGGGTGTTCACGCGGATCTCGCCCGAACCCGGCTTCGTCAATGTCCGCCCGACGATGCTCGAGGACTGCCGCTGGTTCGTTCCGTTCGTCGAGACCTATACCAGCGAGGCGCTGCCCTGGGCCGGCACGCCCGCGAAGCACAGCTTCGAGCAATTTCCGGCGATGGAGCAATATGGCGCGCTGATCGCCGAATTCTCGGCAGCGAAAGCCTAGCCGATCTTGCGTCCGAAGGTCGGGCGTGGCGCCGTCACCTCGCGCTCCGCTGCGATCGCCGCCGCCGCCGCCGCCTCCGGGGTGCGCCGCGCCATGTAGCGGGCGAGCGCGGCATCGGCGTCGAACCCGCTTCCGGGCCCGGCCTCGTCCGCGGCAGCCTTGCCCGGCTTCGGCGCATGCGGGCCCGACATCGCCTTGATCAGCTTGAAGACGAGCGGGATGCAGAAGAGCAGCCCGAAACCGCCCAGCCCCAGGATCGTCGGCCCCAGCCCCATATCGACGGCATTCTCGACCGACCCGCCGGTATCGAGGAAATAGAAGAGCAGATAGCCGCAATAGCCCACGGGCAGGACCGCCGCGATCACGCCGACAATCATCTTCACCGACCGCATGCCGATTCTCCCGCCGATTGCCGCCGGTATGCGGCAAGACCGCCAACAAATACTAAACGCCCTGGCGTCTAGCCGTTCGAAGCGAAGACACCGTAGCGTTCGCGCCATCCGGCAACTTCGTCCTGCAGATGCGCGGGTGCTGCCTCTCCCGAGATGACGAGGCGGGCAACGTCATCCTCCGGATGCATCAGCATCTTCTTCGATCCGTCGCTGAACCAGACGGGGACCAGCCGATCGCACACGCTGTCGACGATGGTGGCGGCCATGCGCTTGTCGATCGCGTCGCTGCCGGCAAGCGCGCGGACATTGATCGAGACCCCTTCGAAGCAGTTCTGCGGCTCGCGCACGAAATTGACCGACACCAGCAGGCCCGACCGGTCCGGCCGGGCTTCCTCGGGCATGGCCGCGACCCGTCGCCACGCGCAGAACCATGTCCGGCAGATGGTGGGGCGCACGGCATGGATACCGCACCCCTGCGCAGCAAGGTGGACGCACGGCGTTCCCGCGCGTTTCTTGAAGTCGGGCGTATCGACGGTGAGCGCGGTGCAGCACGCCGTGCAATCGCCGCAGGCGCGGTTCGCGAGCACCGGCCCCAGCAGCATGGTTTCCAGGTCGGTCTCGGTGTGCATCCGTGTGGGGTGCCTCGACGGGAAGCGGAAGACAAGAGCGCGGCGGTGCCGGGACCGGGCGCAAGGCGCGGCACTTCCGAAAGCCGGTCAGCCCGGCGACTCGGCTTCAGCGGGCGGCTCGGCGCGCACCCAGCCCGGCGGGATCATCCGCCCGGTCGCCGCGTCGCGCGTCCAGCCCTGCGCCAGCTGCTCGCGCTCGCCGTGCCGCTCGATCGCTTCGATCTTGCGCAGGATGCTCTCGCGCGCGGTCTCGAAAGCGGGCGGGCCGGCCGGCCACCGGCCCCCCGGCTTGCCGCACCGTTTCTCCTCGCGCCACTTGAGGAAGCGCAACGCGAATTCCGGGTCGAAGCGGAGCGGCGGCGGCGTGTCCGCGACGGGCGCGGCCGCCGCTTCGCCATCGACTCCGCAGCGGTCGTTCCCGATCGTCGCCAGCCGGAACTCGAGCACCAGCTCGGCCTCCTCCAGCGCTTCCTCGATGCGGCGCGCGAACGCGGCCCATTTGCGCCGCCGCTGCCAGATCAGCTCGGGCGAAAAGCCGGTCGCGCGCGCCGCCGCCGAGATGTTGCCGCAGCCGCGCAGGATGCCGAGGAACATCTCCTCGGCGCGCCTCGACCATTTGCCGGTGCGCGTCGCGACGATCTGGAGCCGCCCGCGCCGTCCCCCGCGGATCGTCTCGAATTCGGCGTCGCCGTCATGCGCGAACGGATCGTCCGCCCCCGCCAGCCGCCGGTTCGCTTCTTCCAGCGCCGCGCGGCACTCGAGCTCGAACGCAGCATCGCGCCGCCGCCTTTGCTCGGGCACGGTGCGATCGAACCCCAGCGACCGCGCCGCCGCCGCCTGGTTCCCCGATCGCCGCAAATGCTCGAGAAACGCCGCCCGCCGCTCCACCGTAAACCGCCGCACCTTTCGCTTGGTCATGAGTCCGTCCCCAGTAAAAAAGGAACGAAAGCAGAACTTTTCCTACATTGCAATCGGGCGCTGTTGACGATGATGTGTGACCTCCAAACCCGCTAGCCGCTGGGTCGGCTGCATGTTAACTCTCGGGCGTAAGCTACGGGGGACGGCGGGGAAATGGCGGAAGCGCGCATCTGGAATCCCGATGTGCCGGAGCGGCCGGTCGGCGCTTTCTGGCGGCGGTTGGTCCTTGCCTTCTGCCTCCTGATGGTGGTGCAGGACGGGCACTATGCCTGGATCGCGTCGGGCTATTCGGTCGTCGGGAGTACGGGCGTGACGCTCGATCGCACCCGATGCGCCGCGGATCGTTTCTGTCCGGTGACCGCGGTCGCCCCCGGTTCGACCGGCGCGAAGGCCATGATCGTGGCCGGCGACGCAATGCGGTACGACCAATGGTGGCGGATGTATCGGAGCCGACCGCCGGGGGAGGCGCTCGGGATAACGGTCCGCCACGAAGGCATCGAGCGGCACATCGCTCTGGCAAGCGTTCCGCGGGGTCGCTTTTCGGGATTGTACATCATCACCGCGATCTTCCAGGGGCTGCTGGCGCTCACTGCCGCGCTGATCGTCGCGCGGGCGGGCACGCGGCGGACCAGCCTGTTGCTCGGTCTCGCCATGGCCTGCTTCGCCATTCCGGGGCCTTATCCCAGGGCATGGCAGAACGCCCCGGGTCTCTTCGAATTCTTCTTCGTGACGCTGACGTTCCTGTTGGAAGCCGGTCCGATGATCCTCGCGGCGGCGATGCTGAGATTTCGCAGGGAAGTGACGGGCGTCGCGCCGGCGTGGATCAGAACCGCTTTCTGGCCGGTGACGGCGCTGGTGATGGCCGGCACTGCGGTCGGTCAGTTCATCGCGATGAATGCCGCGCCGCTTTTCGGGATCGCCGACGGGCTTTCGATGGTCTCGATCATATGGGCGCTCGCTGCGGTGTTTTCGGCAACGGTGCTGATGACCGGATGGGGACGGGTGCCGCCCGCAGACCGCACCCGCTATGCGTTCATGGCGGCGGCCGCGATCGCGCTATGTATCAATGCCTGGATCGACCCCGTCATCATGCTGACCACCAAGGATTACACCCAGGCCAGCTGGCCGGTAGTCGTTCAGATCGTGTCGGTCAGCCTCGCTGCGTTTCTGTTTGCCTACGCGATCCTGCGGCACCGCGCGATCGACCTGGGGTTCGCCGTCAATCGGACGCTTGTCTATTCGGTGCTGTCCGGGTCGCTGGTCGCGGCGTTCGTGCTGGCGGAGAAGGGTGTTGAAAAGCTGCTGCCCGAGGACGCGCACAATGCCGGAATGCTCGCCCAGGCCGCGATTGCGCTCGCTCTTTTCGGTGTGTTCCACCGGCTCCGCGAGGCAGTCGAAAGTGCAGTCGAGCGAGTCTTCTTCGCGCGCTGGCGCGAGTATGAAGGCCGCATTCGCGCCTTCATCCGTCAGGCACCTTTCTTCACGCGTCCGGTCAAGCTGATCGAGCAGACGATCGAGGAGATACAACGTTATACCGATGGCGCGCAGGTTGCGCTCTATCGTCGCGTCGAGGATCGGTATCATCGCGCCGGCGGCCGCGTCGCGGGAGTGGGCCAGCGGGTCGATCCGGACATTCCCGCGGTGGTCGCGCTTCGCGCGGAGCGCGCCCCGCAGCGCGACGGGCTTGGGGAAGCCGCCTTGTTGCTGCCGATGGTTCAGCGCGGCGAAGTGTTCGGCTTTGTCGCTCTCGGGCCAAAACCCGACGGCATGCCCTATCGTCCGGATGAGGAAGCGCTCCTGGCGGAGACCGCGCAGGCGATCGGACTGGATCTTCATGCGCTGCGCGTCGAGGAGCTGGAGCGGGAAAACCGGCGCTTGGCAGCCGCCAGAAGCGATCAGCTGCTCTCGTAGGCGGGGGAAAATATGGGCACCTTCGAATTCGTCTTTTCGGTCTTCGGCCTGCTTCTGGGCTTTTCGCTTGTCGAGGTGCTTGGCGGCCTCGCTAGGAGCTTCAAGGCGCGTCCGCGGATCCATGTCGGTTGGCTCACGCCGCTGCTGTCGATTTTCGTCATGCTCGACCTGGTCGGCTTCTGGTCGATCGCGTGGGATGCGCGCGAAGTGGTGCCGGCGGGTTACGGCGTCCTTGTGATCGGCCTCACCATCGCGGGCCTCTACTATTTTGCGGCCGCCCTCATTTTCCCCTCCGAATTGGGAGCGGACACAGATCTCGACCAATATTACCTCGAAAATAAGCCAAAGGTGCTGGCGATCATTGTGATCTGTCAGTTGCTCGCCCACGGCGCGCGCTTTGCGCTGATGGGGAGCGCGGCATACCAATGGTCCATGATTGGCTGGATTAACTTCAGCGTCTGTCTGCTGGCCTTGGCCGCAGCGATTTTCGTCCGTGGATATCGCTGGAACTGCGCCCTTCTGACCATCAATATCGCGGGGTATCTGATCGACGCCGCCCGGCACCTCCACTGACGGCACGCGCCGACGACCTGTCGCGGGCAAGGTAGCGGACCGGATTGCCTTTGGCTCGGCAGCCACCCATGCCCATGCCGTAACTCAGCGCTTTCCTAAATATGCAACGCCCGCCCATAAGCCGCCAGCACGCTCTCGTGCATCATCTCGCTCAGCGTCGGATGCGGGAACACCGTTTCCATCAGCTCGGCCTCGGTGGTTTCCAGCGTCTTGCCCACCGCATAGCCCTGGATCAGCTCGGTCACTTCCGCCCCGATCATGTGCGCGCCGAGCAGCTCGCCGGTCTTCGCGTCGAACACCGTCTTGATGAAGCCCTCGGCCTCGCCCAGCGCGATCGCCTTGCCGTTGCCGATGAACGGGAAGGT
>JAZKCD010000051.1:0-15812 GCA_040388355.1 Pseudomonadota bacterium
CCCACATGATCATGTGGGCGATGTCCGACCGGACGATCCCGCGCTCGCTGCGGACGATGCAGGGCTTCGGCATCCATACCTTCCGGATGGTCAACGCCGCGGGCAAGTCGACCTTCGTCAAGTTCCACTGGAAGCCCAGGCAGGGCGTCGCGTCGACCTGCTGGGACGAAGCGGTCAAGATCGCCGGCGCCGACCCCGACTTCCAGCGCCGCGACCTGTTCGAATCGATCGACCGCGGCGATTTCCCCGAATGGGAGCTCGGCATCCAGGCGTTCGACGAGAAGTTCGCCGACAGCCTGCCGTTCGATGTGCTCGATCCGACCAAGATCATCCCCGAGGAGCTGCTCGCGGTGCGGCCGATCGGGCGGATGGTGCTCGACCGCTACCCGGACAATTTCTTCGCCGAGACCGAACAGGTCGCCTATTGCCCGGCGAACGTGGTGCCGGGGATCGACTTCACCAACGATCCGCTGCTCCAGGGGCGGCTGTTCTCGTACCTCGACACCCAGCTCAAGCGGCTGGGATCGACCAACTTCCACCAGATTCCGATCAACGCGGCGAAGTGCCCGGTGATGAACTTCCAGCGCGACGGCCATATGCAGATGGCGGTGCCCAAGGGCCGCGCCAATTACGAGCCCAACTCGCTGAGCGAGGCGGGCGAGGAAGGGGGGCCGCGCGAATGCCCGATGAACGGCTTCACCACCTTCCCGGCGCAGAACGGCACGGACGAGCAGGGCGACAAGCTGCGCATCCGGCCCGAGAGCTTCGCCGACCATTACAGCCAGGCGCGGATGTTCTTCCGTTCGTTGGCAGCCCCCGAGCAGGCGCATCTCGCCTCGGCTTTGGTGTTCGAGCTGTCGAAGGTCGGGCTCGAGCATGTCCGGGTGCGCGTGATGGGCAATCTCGTCAATGTCGATCCGGACCTCGCCAAGCGCGTCGCGAACGGGCTCGGAATGCCGCTCCCCAAGGCCAGTCCGAGCGCGGCGCCGGTGCAGGAGATGGATGCGTCGCCCGCGCTTCGGCTGATCGACGGGCCGCTCGACCTGGCGACGATCGAGGGCCGGTCAATCGGCGTGCTGATCGCCGACGGGACCGACAAGGCCGCGCTCGACGCGCTGACCGCGGGGATCGCCAAGGCCGGCGGCCGCGCGGTGATCGTCGCGCCCAAGGTGGGCGGCGCGAAGATGTCCGACGGCTCGATCCAGAAGGCCGACGGGCAGCTTGCCGGATCGCCCTCGGTGCTGTTCGACGCGGTGGCGCTGGTGCTGTCGGAGAAGGGCACCGCCTCGCTGCTCAATGAAGGGGCGGCGGTGCAGTTCGTCATGGACGCGTTCGGACACTGCAAGGCGATCGGACACACACCCGAGGCGCAACCCTTGCTCGACAAGGCGGGCGTCGTCCCGGACGAAGGCGTAGTCGCGGTCGGCAAGGGCTATGTCGCCGCCGCCGGCAAGCGCTACTGGGACCGCGAGCCCAAGGTGCGCACTTTGGCGTGATTCCGTCTACCGTTGTCAGGGTTCCCCCTGCTGCACTGCGGCGATAGAGCCGCCGCAAGCCACGCGAATCAGGGGGACCCATGCCCATCACGCCCGCCGTCAAAGCCATTCTCGCCAATTACGAGTCCGACAATCCAGGCGTGAAGGGCAACCTTGCCCGCATCCTGATGAACGGCCGGCTGGGCGGCACCGGCAAGCTGATCATCCTGCCGGTCGACCAGGGCTTCGAGCATGGTCCGGCGCGCAGCTTCGCGGTCAATCCGGACGCGTACGACCCGCACTATCATTACCAGATCGCGATCGACGCGGGGCTCAGCGCCTATGCCGCGCCGCTGGGGATGCTCGAGGCGGGGGCGGGGACCTTCGCCGGGCAGATCCCGACGATCCTCAAATGCAACAGCTCGAACAGCTGGGCGTCGAGCGCCAACCAGGCGCTGACCGGCGGCGTCGACGACGCCCTGCGGCTCGGCTGCTCGGCGATCGGCTTCACCATCTATCCCGGCTCCGAGGACGTGTTCGAGATGATGGAGGAGATCAAGGAGCTCTCGGCCGAGGCCAAGTCGGTCGGGCTGCCGACGGTGCTGTGGTCGTACCCGCGCGGCGGCATGCTGCCCAAGTCGGGCGAGCTCGCGCTCGACGTCGGCGCCTATGCCGCGCACATGGCGGCGTTGATGGGCGCGCACATCATCAAGGTGAAGCTGCCGAGCGACCATATCGAGCAGAAGGACGCGCAGAAGGCCTATGAAGGCACCGACTGGTCGGCCCAGTCGGACCGCGTCGCGCATGTCGTCCGGAGCTGCTTCAACGGGCGGCGGATCGTGGTGTTCTCGGGCGGCGCGGCCAAGGGCGAGGACGCGGTCTACCAGGACGCGCGCGACATCCGCGACGGCGGCGGCAACGGATCGATCATCGGCCGCAACACCTTCCAGCGGCAGCGCGCCGATGCGCTGGCGATGCTCGATAGGCTCGTGAAGATCTACAAGAACGAGGAATGATTTAGCGTTTGCCAAAGCCGCGCGCTGCGGGGAATATTCCCCGCGGCAATCGGGAGGAATGCGGTGGCAAGGGTCAGGATGCTTTCGGCGGCGGCGCTGGCAGCGCTTGTGATCGGCACCCCCGTCCTGGCGCGGCAGGACGCGCCCAGGGTGGCCGCCCAGGCGGCGTGCGAGCACCCCGGCGACGCGGCGGCGCTGAAGACCGACCAGCAATTGCTCGACGCGCTGCGCAAGCGCCGCGCCGAGGTTGCCCAGACCGGCACGCCGGATACGCGGCGGGAAGCGCTTGCGTTCCTCGACAACCGGATCGCCGCGATGCGCGCGCGCGTCGCCGCCTGCATTCCGGCGGGCTAGCGATGATCGGGCGGCGTCCGGTGCTGGCAGGGCTCGCGATCGCGATGCTCGGCGGGCCGGCGCTTGCGATGAAGGCCAAGGTGAAGGGACGCACGATGGAAGAGTCCGAGCTCTACGGCCTGATCGGCAAGATGAAGACCGCGCCGGGCAAGCGCGACGCGCTGATCGCGCTGCTGAGCCAGGGCACCGCGGCGATGCCGGGCTGCCTGATCTACCTGATCGCCGAGGATATGGCGGACGCCGACGGCATCTGGATCACCGAGGTGTGGAGCACGAAGGCGCATCACGAAGAGTCACTGAAGCTGCCCGCGGTCCAGGAAGCGATCGCCAAGGGGCGGCCGATGATCACGGGCTTCGAGAGCCGGGTCGAGATGCGTCCGGTGGCGGGCGTGGGGATCGACGGCTGAGGCTTAGGGTGCCGGCGATCCGCAGGAGATCGACAGCGTGTTCGCGTCGATCTCGCCGAGCTTCAGTTCGCGCTCCCGCTCGTCGAGGTCGCGATAATGGATCGTGCCGTTGCCGTCCCGGGCGAATTTGAGGGTGAAGCGGACGCGGGGATCGCCGCCGGTGTTGGAGCGGTAGCCGTCGAGCACGATCGCGCCGTCGGCGATGGTGTAGCTGCCCTCGGTGCTGCCCCAGCCGCTGGCGATGATGAAGGTTCCGTTGTTCTGGATGAGGGTCGGTCCGGCGTCGCAGGGATAGGGGCGCTCATCGAGATAGTGGCCGGGGATCAGGCGCCGCAGCTCGGCGGCGGGAACCGGGGTGCGCTGCGCAGCCCGGGCTTTCAGCGCGGCCATGCCCGACTTCGCGGCCCTGGCCGCTCCGGCCTGGGGATCGGTGCAGGCAGCGGAGAGCAGCAGCAGGCCCAGCGCGGCGGATGCGTATCGCTTCATGTCCCCTCCGACGCCTATGGTGTCCGAGCACGCGCCGTTGCACAAGCGCGCGGACTCGGTCGAAGGAGGTGCGCGATGAGCCAGGCCTGGCAGGACGTTGACGCTTATATCGGCACGCATCTGCTCGGGCGCGACGATGCGCTGGAAGCCGCGCTCGTCCGCAACGAAGCCGAGGGCCTGCCCGCGATCGACGTGTCGGCGGCGCAGGGCAAGATGCTCCAGCTGTTCGCGCGGATGACGGGCGCGAAGCGCATCCTCGAGGTCGGGACGCTGGGCGGCTATTCGACGATCTGGCTGGCGCGGGCGCTGCCCGAGGGCGGGCGGCTGGTGACGCTCGAGATCGACCCGCACCATGCCGAGGTCGCGCGCGCCAACATCGCCGCGGCGGGGCTGGCGGACAAGGTCGAGGTGCGCACCGGGCGCGCGGTGGACAGCCTGTCGGCGCTGGCCGCGGAAGGCGCGGCGCCGTTCGATTTAGTCTTCATCGACGCCGACAAGCCGAGCAACACCGACTATCTGCGCGCCGCGATCGCGCTGTCGCGGCCGGGGACCACGATCGTCGTCGATAATGTCGTGCGCGAAGGGGGCATCCTCGATTCCGCCAGCACCGACGCGTCGGTTAAGGGGACGCAGCGCCTGTTCGAAGCGCTCGCCGCCGAGCCGCGAGTCGATTCGACCGCGATCCAGACCGTCGGGGCGAAGAAGTGGGACGGGTTCGTGCTGGCGCTGGTCCGCTAGCGCGCATCGACATTCCGATCTCAGTCGACGAATCATCCCCCGCCTGTCACCCCGGCCTTGTGCCGGGGTCCACGCTTGCCGCGCCGGCAATAGTATAGGCTCTTGGCGCAGCCGCCGCGAGATAACGCGTGCGGCCGGGGTCAGCCGCTGAATCTCCAGAGATTGCCTGCGCGGACAGCGTGGGCGTATCCCCATCGAGCAGGGGACGCGTGTTACTGTTCCCCTGCGAAAGCAGGGGTCCAGAGTCACAAGGGCTGAACTGCCTGGCTCTGGGCCCCTGCTTTCGCAGGGGATCAGGGAGGTACCTGCCCCAAGGGTATAAGCGCCGAACAAGTCCGGGGTGACAACGAGCCTGGGCGGCACGCCAACATGATTTCGATACGCTAGCGCGGCACTTTCCCCCTCGGCGGCGAGCGGCTAGGGCGCGGGGATGAACGATGACGACCCCCTCGGCCCGCTCGACCCCGATTTCGCGCTGCAGTTCGTGCGCGACGACCGACGGCCGGCGTGCCAGCTTTACCTGATCTCGCCGCTCGACGTCGCCGGCGGCTTTCCCGAGCGGCTGGCGCGTGCGCTGGGCGCGGGCCCGGTGGCGGCGTTCCAGTTGCGGGTCAAGGGCGTCGACCAGCACGAAGCGGCGCGGCTCGCCGAGCCGCTCCAGCGGATCTGCGCGGACCATGAGGTGGCGTTCATCGTCAACGACGATATGGGGCTGGCGAAGCGGCTCGGCGCCGACGGGGTGCATCTGGGGCAGGGCGACGGCGATGCACGCGCGGCGCGGGCGCTGCTGGGGCCTGCGGCGCAGATCGGCGTGACCTGCCACGACAGCCGCCACCTCGCGATGGAAGCGGGCGAGGCGGGGGCGGACTATGTCGCGTTCGGCGCCTTTTATCCGACCACCACCAAGGAAGTGCACCACCATCCCGAGCCGGTGATCCTCTCGTGGTGGTCGACCGTGTTCGAGATCCCGTGCGTCGCGATCGGCGGGATCACCGTCGCGAATGCGGCGCCGCTGGTGAAGGCGGGGGCGGACTTCATCGCAGTGTCGAACGCGGTGTGGGGCGGGGACGAGGAAGCCGCGGTGCGGGCGTTCGGCGAAGTCCTGGGCCGATAGGGGAAAGCGCATGGATCGTCCCGCAGCCATCACCTGGTTCGAGCGCTTCTATCTCGGCGCGATCGCGCTCAAGATCGTGGTGGTCGTCCTCAACTGGACGACGGCCAATCCGGGCGCGGCGCAGATCGGGCTGATCGTCTCGCTGCTGCTGTGGTTCGGCGTGGTCTACCGTCATTCGGCGATATCGCGGTGGCTGGCCGTCCTGTTCGTCGCCGTGACGATGGGCTGGGGATGCTATCTGATCGCGATGGGCGCCTATGACACGCTGTCGGCCGCGCTAGCGCTGGTGGCGATGGTGCTCAGCGCGCTGGCGGCCGGGCAGCTGCTGTCGCCGGGCGCCGGTGCCTGGTTCGCCAAGGATCGCCCGGCCTAGAACCGCCCTCTCAGGCTCCGAGGGATACACCGCGCCGCGGGATCGTTGTTCAGGCGATACGGTGTTGCAGGAGCTTGAAGTGGTGCGGAAATTTTTGGTGTTGGTGATTGGTCTCGCGGCTGCCTCGCTTGGTCCCGCGCATGCGCAGGTGCCGGGAGCTTCCGCCAAGCCGCCGATCGACATGAGCATCCTCCATGCCCAGGTGATCCTCGACCATCTCGGCTTCGCGCCGGGAATTCTCGACGGGCGCGGCGGACGGTCGCTGGTGGCGGCGCTCAAGGGGTTCCAGGAGAGCCGCGGGCTGCCCGAGTCCGGCGAACTCGATCGGCGGACGCTGTCCGCACTGCATCCCTATCGCGCGCTGCGCCCGGTGCGGCAGCTGGCGCTGACCAGCGAGGCGCTGGCCGGACCGTTCGTCAATCCGATGCCCAAGGACCCCGAGGACCAGGCGAAGCTCCCGTCGCTCGCCTATCGCGGGCCGATGGAGAAGCTGGCCGAGAGCTTCCACACCACGCCCGAGGTGCTGAAGGCGCTCAACGACCCCAATGCCCTGCTGCGGCCGGGGACGGTGCTGACCTTCCCCAACGCGCTGCCGGCTTCGCGCGCCTACGCCGCCGATCTCGACCCCGAATGGCGCGCGACGCTGACCATGCTCAACGTCGACGCCAACCAGCCGCAGGGCAAGCGAGTCGTGGTCGACAGGTCCGACCGGACGTTGCGGGTGCTCGATGGCGAGGGCAGGCTGGTCGCCCTGTTCAGCGCCACCATGGGCAGCAGCCACGATCCGCTGCCGATCGGCACCTGGAAAATCCAGGGCGCGGACTATAATCCGAAGTTCCACTATAATCCGGAGCTGTTCTGGGACGTCAAGGACAGCAAGGCCAAGGTGCAGCTCCCCGCCGGCCCAAACGGCCCGGTCGGGGTGGTGTGGCTGGATCTCAACAAGCCGCATTACGGCATCCACGGCACGCCCGAGCCGCAGACGATCGGGCGCAGCGAAAGCCATGGCTGCATCCGGCTGACCAACTGGGACGTCGCGCGGCTGGCGCTGATGGTGAAGCCGGGGACCCCGGCCGAGTTCCGGGAATGACGCGATGAACCGCTTCGCCTGGGCCGGATGCGGGGTGCTCGGCGCACTGGTCGTGCTGGCGGGATCGATGGTGCACATCGTGCCCCCCGACGCGACGCCGCCTGCCGCGCCGGCGACGACTGCCGCGGCCAACGTGACGACGGTCGCCGAGCCCGCGCAGCAGCCCGCCCCGCCCGTGACCCAGCCCGAAGGCGCGCCGGTCACGCTGGAGGAGCACGCGCTGCTGACGGTGCCGGTGCAGGGCGTCGAGCGGAAGCGGATCGCCGACACCTGGGGCCAGTCGCGCGCCAATGGCGCCCGCACCCACCAGGGCGCCGACATCATGGCACCGGGCGGCACCCCGGTGCTCGCGGCGGCGGCGGGGACGATCGAGAAGCTGTTCTACAGCAATGGCGGCGGCGGGATCACGCTGTACGAGCGCTCGCCCGACAAGCTCTGGCAATATTATTACGCGCATCTCCAGGCCTATGCCCCAGGAATCCATGAGGGCCAGATCGTCCAGGCGGGCGAGCTGCTCGGCTATGTCGGCGACACGGGGAACGCCGGCACGGGCAATTTCCATCTCCATTTCGGCGTGTCGCGGATGCTGCCGGGCGACGGCTGGTGGAAGGGGCTGCCGGTCAATCCCTATCCGCTGCTTGCGGGCTTGCGCTGACAGCGTACCGAAACCCTGCTTTATCGAAGGCATGCTCCGAAGTCCCCAGATAAGGCAATACGGTCGCCGAAGTCATCGAATATGCCCGTGACTGCGAGCTGATGCTGCGCGAGATGCGCTCGGAGCATAATCTCGGCGAGGCGGCCCGCGAATCTGTTGCCCAATCCTTCATCGTGCCGCTGGTCCTGGCCGCCTGAATTCTCGTCGAACGAGGGCGCGTCTCCTCGCCCTTGTTCTCCTGCGAAAGCAGGAGCCCAGAGCCAGGCAGTTCATCGCTTGCGACCCTGGGCCCCTGCTTTCGCAGGGGAACAAGAGAGCCCTTTGAGCGGGAGACAAGCACCAAATGGATCGGCAAGCAGGCGCGCTGTCGAGGACTTCTTGGCATAATCGAGCGACCGCGCTAGGAGCGCTGCTCTTTCATCAGCGAGACAGTCATGAAGATCAGCGGCGTGGACATCCGTCCCGGCAACATCATCGAATATGAAGGCGGCATCTGGAAGGCCGTCAAGATTCAGCACACCCAGCCCGGCAAGGGCGGTGCGTACATGCAGGTCGAGATGAAGAACCTCATCGACGGCCGCAAGAACAATGTCCGCTTCCGCTCGGCCGAGACGATCGAGCGCGTGCGGCTCGACACCAAGGACTTCCAGTTCCTGTTCGCCGAGGGCGACGTGCTGACCTTCATGGACAAGGAGAGCTATGAGCAGATCACGCTGCCGCGCGACCTGCTCGGCGATGCCGCGGCGTTCCTGCAGGACGGGATGGACGTGGTGCTCGAGCTCTGGGACGAGCGCCCGATCTCGGTGCAGCTGCCCGACACGATCGAGGCGCTGATCGTCGAGGCCGACGCAGTGGTGAAGGGGCAGACCGCCTCGTCGTCGTACAAGCCGGCGATGCTCGAGAATGGCGTCCGCGTGATGGTCCCGCCGCATATCGGCGCGGGGACGCGGATCGTGGTCGACGTGTACGAGCAGACCTACGTCAAGCGGGCGGACTGATCTTCTTTCTTCTAGCCCTCTCCCGCCTTTGCGGGAGAGGGTTGGGTGAGGGTCTTCTTCTTTTCACCGCCGCAAAAGAAGAAGACCCTCACCGCTGCGACCAGGTCCGCGTGAAGAACGCGAACCAAGTCTCGCTGCCTCTCCCGCGAAAGCGGGAGAGGGTTTGATTTTGGAGCAGAATTCTTGGTTTCCCACTCAGGCCTTCTCACCGTCATGGACCGTGCCGCGCGCAAGGCCGCGCCGCGGCTGCGGCGTGACTTCAACGAGGTCCAGCAGCTCCAGGTGAGCCGCAAGGGGCCCGCCGACTTCGTCACGATGGCAGACAAGCGCTGCGAGGATACCCTGGTCGAGGAGCTGCGCCGCGCGCGGCCCGATTGGGGCTTCCTGCTCGAGGAAGGCGGCGTGATCGAAGGCGACCCGGACAAGCCGCGCTGGATCATCGATCCGCTCGACGGCACCTCGAACTTCCTCCACGGCATCCCGCACTTCGCGATGTCGATCGCAGTCGAGGACCCCCACGGGCCGCAGGGCAAGCCGGTGATCACCAGCGGCCTCGTTTACCAGCCGCTCACCGACGAAAGCTTCTGGGCCGAGACCGGGCGCGGCGCCTGGGTGCAGAGCCAGCGGCTGCGCGTCTCCGCGCGGCGCGACCTCGCCGATGCGCTGATCGCGACCGGCATCCCGTTCCTCGGGCATGGTGATTTCGCGCAGTGGAGCCGGATCTTCGGTGCGGTCGCGCCCGAGGTTGCCGGGATAAGGCGGTTCGGCGCGGCGTCGCTCGACCTTGCCTGGGTCGCGGCGGGACGGTTCGACGCCTATTGGGAATCGAACCTTCAGCCCTGGGACGTCGCGGCGGGGCTGATCCTGGTCAAGGAGGCCGGCGGCTTCGTCACCGATTTCCGCGGCGGCGACCGGCCGATGGAGCGCAACGAGTTCCTCGCTGCGAACGACGTGCTGCACTCGAAGCTGCACAAGCTGGTGGCCGGCGCGCTGCGCTAGCAGGGACGTCCGGCGCATCTCATAGCCTTTCCCCGGTGAAGGCCGGGGCCCAGTATCAACGAAGCCGAGGCGGCATCCCGCCTTCCGCGCTGGCTCGCAACTGGGCCCCGGCCTTCGCCGGGGAAAGCTGGAGTCAGTCCAACCAGATCGGCCTCAACGCAGCGCCGCGTTCATCTTCGCGACGTTGGCCGAGCCGCTGTTCTGCTCGATCAGTGCGATGTTGGGCGTGACCGGCAAGTCGCGGCGGGCGGTGAAGACCGAGCCGCCCCCTGAGGGGAAATCGACGCGGCCGGTGGTGAAGCCCTGATGCGCGCCGACGTGCAGCACCGCGCTGTGCGGATAGGCATAGCGGTTGCCTTCGAACACCGAGACCACGCCCCGCACGCCGAGCTTGTCGAGCACCTGGCGCGCCTCGCCGGGGTTCGCCGCCAGCAGCCGGTAGTCGCGGCCCATGAAATCGCTGGCCGACAGCCATTGCGAGGCGCGGCTGACCCAGAGGCGTCTGGCGCCGCTGTCCGACCAGGCGGCCTCGGCGATCAGCGCGCCCTCGCCGCCGGCGCGGCCGTCGACCAGCCACAGCCCGCCTTCGCGGACCATCTGGCGGGCGAGCGCGGGGGCGCCGATATCGGGCTTGGGCGGCAGCGTCCACAGCGTCCAGACCGCGGGGACCAGCGCGAGCCAGGCGAGCACGCCCCCGGCGGCGCGGATCAGTCCGCCCTCGCGGGCGAGCGCGACGAGCCCGAGCCCGGCGAGCACCACCAGCCATGGCAGCAGCGGCGTGACGTAGCGCGGCTCGAGCGCGGCGGGGACAGTCGACTGGAAGGCGAGGGTCGCGAGCACCACCGCCAGCGACAGCCGGGCGATGCGAGCCTCGTCGCGCGGGACGGCGCGGAATGCCGAGGCGGCGCCGATCAGCGCGAGCACGATCCCCGCGGCGCCGATATTGCCCCAGATCGCCAGCGCGTTCGCGGTGACGGCGAAGCCGGCATAGTCGAGGCCCGGCGCATAGTTGAACCCCCCCGCCGCGATGCTGAACGACAGCCAGTACCACGGCGCGACGATCGCGAGGGTGACCAGCGCCGCGACCCACAGCGCCGGCTGGCGGAGCAGCTTCCAGCGGCCGGTCAGCGCGATGTCGATCGCCGGGACCAGCGCGATCAACGCGCCGTTGCCCTTGACCAGCGGGCACGCCGCCGCGAGCGCGGCGAACCACAGGAAGCGCCCCCAGCCGGGCCTGTCCGAAGCCCTCGCCCAGGCGATCGCCGCGAGCGCGACGACCAGCGCGACCGGCTGGTCGAGAAGGATGTAGCGCCCGCCATCGACGACCAGCGGCAGCAGCACATAGGCGAAGCCGAGCACCAGCCCGAGCCTTTGCCGCCCGAGCCGCTGGAACGCCCAGACGATTGCCCCCGCGGGCAGCCCGGCAACGAACGCCGCCAGCACCAGCGCGCCGGCCGGCGAGGGGCGGAACAGCGCGAACAGCGGCGATTCGAGCATGTACCAGCCCGGCGGCCAGTGCCCGATCGTCAGCCGGGGGAAGTGCGCGTAATAGTCCTGCGCGAACGCCATCGGTGCGGGGAAGCCCGCGCGGATCCAGTCGCCGAGGAACAGCGCGTTGACATAATGGCCGCCTTCGTCGGGATTGATCAGGCTCGGCGAGAGGCCCCCGGTAATCCATGCCAGAATCAGCGCAGTCAGGCCGAAAACCGTGGCGGCGCTAACCGGAACGGGCAAGGAAGTGCGCCAGGACATCGGATGCTCCGTAGCGGATAGGACTTAGTAAATGGTGGATTTGCTACCCACGTCGCCATGCGCCAGGCTTTGGCCGATTCTCTGGAGGTGTGCCGCGTGAAACGCTTGCTCCTGCTTCTCCTGGGCCTGCTGTCGCAGCCGGCATCGGCCCAGCAGATCCCTAGCACCAGCATCGAAGCGCGCCGCGAGATCGCCGCCGCGTTCGAAAAGGGCGACCGCATCGCGCTGACCCACGCGGCGATGGCGCTGACCGAGATGGGCGCCGGCTTCAGCGACGCGGAGTTCGACCGGATCGCCCCGATGCTCGATCCGGCGACGATCACCGCGCCGCCCTATCGCTGGCGGCAAGGGCCCAACGGGCCGGTCGAGCTGCTCCGCCACCATTTCCACGAGAATGCCGTCCCGATCCCGTTCGGCAGCCGGCCCGAGCATTATGCCTGGGTGCCCGCGCGCTACCGGCTGGTCGAAGGGATCGCCTATGATTTCGCCACCGCGCGGCTGTTCATTGGCACCGTGGTCGAGGGCCGGCTCGCCTATCGCGAAAAGGGGCGGTGGCGCGAGGTCCCGATCGGGTCGCCGCGCGGCGGACTGTTCGGGATGGCAGTCGATGCCAAGCGGCGGCTGCTGTGGATCGCCACCGGATCGGTCGCGCAGACCGCGGTCCCCGGCAAGCGGCTGACCGGGCTGATCGCGCTGGACCTCGACCGGCTGCGCGTCGTCCACCGGATCCCGGTCCCCGCGGGCCGCCAGGGCACCGAGGGCGACCTCGCCATCGCCGAGGACGGCACCGTCTATTCCAGCAACAGCGCTACCGGCGCGATCCATCGCTGCCGGCCCGGGTGCGTCAGGCTCGAGACGCTGGTGGCGCCCGGCCGCTTCCCCAGTCCGCAGGGGCTCGCGGTGGCGCCCGATGGCGAGCACCTCATCGTCGCTGACTATGCCACGGGAATCTGGATAGTGGACGTCAAGGACGGGTCGGCCGCCCCGCCGCACCTCGATTCCCCGGTGATGCTCGACGGAATCGATGGGCTGAGGATCGAGCGCGGGCCGAACGCCGAACGGCTCGTCGGAATCCAGAACGGCACCTTCCCCCGGCGGATCGTCAAATTCTATATCGATACCGACGGCACCGGCATGGGCCACCCACGGGAGATCTTCACCTTCCCGGCGTCGGCGGGAGAGGCCACGTTGGGGACCCTGATCGAGCACCAGACCATGTTCTTCGTCGCCGACGGCCAGTGGGAACGCTACGGCCCCGGCGGGCGGCTGAAGGACGGCAAGCCGGCGCGACCGACGCCGATCCACAGCATGTCGTTCCGCGAGCCCGACGGCACCTTCCAATAGCCTCTAATTGCGAGTCATTCTCACTGCCCAAAGCGTTGCGTCACGAGGGCGGCGGTCCTAAAGCCACCCTCAGATTCCGCATCCGCGAGAAGGCAATTGGTCGAACTTTCAGAATATCTGCCGATCCTGCTGTTCCTCGGCGTGGCGTTCGGCCTTTCGACGGCGTTCGTCGTGCTGCCGATGCTCGTCTCGCGGCTGACGGGGGCGCACAAGCCGTACCCCGAGAAGCTCACCGAATATGAGTGCGGCTTCCCGGCGTTCGAGGATTCGCGCAGCCAGTTCGACGTGCGCTTCTACCTTGTCGCGATCCTCTTCATCATCTTCGATCTCGAAGCCGCGTTCCTCTATCCCTGGGCGGTGACGGTGTTCAAGCTGGGCGTCCATGCAGGGTGGACCGCGTGGATCTCGATGATGATCTTCATCGTCGAGCTCGCGCTCGGCCTGGTCTATGCCTGGAAAAAGGGAGCGTTGGAGTGGGAGTAGAGCTTAGCCCCCCAGAGTCCCTGGCAGCCCGTCAAAGCGCTGCTTTGCCGGGGGCGGGCACGCTCCCTAACGTGGCGTTCCTCAACGACATCAATGCCGAGCTCGGCGACAAGGGCTTCCTCGTCACCTCGACCGAGGAGCTGTTCCAGTGGGCGCGCACCGGGTCCCTCTGGTGGATGACCTTCGGGCTCGCCTGCTGCGCGGTCGAGATGATCCACGTCAACATGCCGCGCTACGACATGGAGCGCTTCGGCGCCGCCCCGCGCGCCTCCCCGCGCCAGAGCGACGTGATGATCGTCGCGGGCACGCTGTGCAACAAGATGGCCCCGGCGCTGCGCAAGGTCTACGACCAGATGTCGGAGCCCAAATACGTCATCTCGATGGGCTCGTGCGCCAACGGCGGCGGCTATTACCATTACAGCTACAGCGTCGTCCGCGGCTGCGACCGGATCGTGCCGGTCGACATCTACGTCCCCGGCTGCCCGCCGACCGCCGAGGCGCTGCTCTACGGGATCATGCAGCTCCAGCGGAAGATCCGCCGTTCGGGGACGATCGAACGGTGAGGGCGCCCGCTCCGAAATATGCCGCCAATGACGGCGTGATCGCCGCGGCGACCGCCGCGCTCGGCGGCAAGCTGGTCGAGGCGCAGGACCTGGTCGGCGAAGTCTCGCTGACCGTCCAGCGCGCCAGCCTGGTCGAGACGATGATCGCGCTGCGCGACCATCCGATGCTCCAGTACCAGCAGCTGATGGAGATCGCCGGGGTGGATTATCCCGAGCGGCCCGAGCGGTTCGACGTGGTCTATCACTTGCTCTCGCTCACCCGGAACCACCGCATCCGCGTCCGCGTGATCACCGACGAAGTGCAGGCGGTACCCTCGGTCACCGGCATCTGGCCGGTCGCGGGCTGGCTCGAGCGCGAGGTGTACGACATGTACGGCGTGCTGTTCGAGGGCAACACCGACCTGCGCCGCATCCTCACCGACTACGGCTTCCAGGGCCATCCGCAGCGCCGCGACTTCCCGCTGACCGGCTATGTCGAGCTGCGCTACTCCGAGGAGGCCAAGCGCGTGGTCTATGAGCCGGTCAAGCTCGCGCAGGACTTCCGCAATTTCGACTTCATGAGCCCGTGGGAAGGCGCGGAATATATCCTCCCCGGCGACGAGAAGGCGGCGGTTCCCGAGGCCAAGGGCGCGCCGACCCCGCTCAAGGCCGACGAGATCGTCAAGGCCGATGCCGTCGCCGCGAAGACGGCCAAGGCGCGTGTGACCAAGCCCAAGACCTCGGACTCGACCGCCGACACCGGCGCCGGCAAGCCCGGCCCCAAGGCCGGCGCCAAGCCGAAGAAGTCCGACGTGCCCCCGGGCAAGGGGCAGAACCAATGACCTTTCTTCCTTCTTTTTCCCCGGCGAAGGCCGGGGCCCAGTCGCGAGCCATTCTAGATGGCGGGATGCAGCCTCAACTTCGTCGAAACCGGGCCCCGGCCTTCGCCGGGGAAAAACTGGTTCGCGCGGGAGGCGCCCGTGGCTGAGTATCTCGATGAGCTGGAAGGCAAGCTGGATTCCGGCAAGCCCGAGCCGGGCGATACCGAGATCGCCAACTACACGATCAATTTCGGCCCGCAGCACCCCGCGGCGCACGGCGTGCTGCGCCTCGTGATGGAGCTCGACGGCGAGATCGTCGAGCGGCTCGACCCGCATATCGGCCTGCTCCACCGCGGCACCGAGAAATTGATCGAGTACAAGACCTACCAGCAGGCGCTGCCCTATTTCGATCGCCTCGATTACTGCTCGCCGCTCTGCATGGAGCACAGCTTCGTGCTCGCGACCGAGAAGCTGCTCGACCTCGAAGTGCCGATCCGCGCGCAATATCTGCGGGTGTTCTTCGCCGAGCTGACTCGCATCTCGAACCACATGCTCAACCTCGGGTCGCACGTCATGGACGTCGGCGCGATGACGCCGAACCTGTGGATGTTCGAGCTGCGCGAGGATTGCCTCAACTTCTTCGAGCGCGTCTCGGGCGCCAGGATGCACTCCAACTATTTCCGCTTCGGCGGCGTCCACCAGGATGCGCCGCTCAAGCTGCTGACCGACATCGGCGACTGGCTCGACACTCGCCTGCCGAGGCTGTTCGGCGATGCGATCAGCCTCGTCGCGGAGAACCGCATCTTCAAGCAGCGCAACGTCGACATCGCCGTGGTCAGCCGTGACGACGCGATCAAATGGGGCTTTTCCGGCCCGATGATCCGTGGCGCGGGCATCCCGTGGGACCTGCGCAAGTCGCAGCCCTATGAAGTCTATGACCGCATGGATTTCGAGATCCCCGTCGGCACCCGCGGCGACTGCTACGACCGCTTCATGGTCCGCGTCGAGGAAGTCTATCAGTCCGCCCGCATCATGCGGCAGTGCCTGAGCGAGATGCCGCAGGGGCCGATCGCCAGCGACGACCGCAAGGTCGTGCCGCCGAAGCGCGCCGAGATGAAGCAGTCGATGGAAGCGCTGATCCATCACTTCAAGCTCTACACCGAGG
>JAZKCD010000052.1:0-34271 GCA_040388355.1 Pseudomonadota bacterium
CGATGGAGATGTGCCTGACCGGCCGGATGATGGACGCCGCCGAGGCCGAGCGCGCGGGGCTGGTGAGCCGCATCCTGCCCGCGGCCGATCTGGTCGAGGAGGCGGTCAAGACCGCCGCGCTGATCGCGGGCATGGCGCCGCTCGCGATCCTGGCGAACAAGGAGATGGTCGACGCGGCGTATGAGACGACGCTGGGGCAGGGCGTCGCGTTCGAGCGGCGGCTGTTCCACGCGCTGTTCGGCACCGAGGACCAGAAGGAAGGCATGGCCGCGTTCGTCGAGAAGCGGCCGGGCAACTGGACGGGGAAATAGCATGGCACGCGTCGCATTCATCGGCCTGGGCAACATGGGCGGCGGGATGGCCGCGAACCTCGCCAAGGCGGGGCACGACGTGCGGGCGTTCGACTTGTCGGCCGAGGCGCTCGAGCGCGCGCGGCTGGCAGGGTGCCTGCCTTCCGCCAGTGCCGCGGACGCGGTCAAGGGCGCCGAGGCGATCGTCACCATGCTGCCCGCGGGCAAGCACGTCGAAGCGGTCTATACCGGCGACATCTTCGACCATGCCGACTCGATCGCAGTGCTGATCGACTGCTCGACGATCGACGTCGCGACCGCGAAGCGTGTCGCCGAGGCGGCGCAGGCGCGCGGGCTGGTCGCGGTCGACGCGCCGGTCTCGGGCGGGATCGCCGCGGCCAATGCCGGCACGCTCACCTTCATGGTCGGCGGCACCGAGCAGGGCTTCGCCAGGGCCGAGCCGTTCCTCGCCGAAATGGGCAAGGCGGTGATCCATGCCGGCACCAGCGGCGCGGGGCAGGCGGCGAAGGTGTGCAACAACATGCTGCTCGGCGCCGAGATGATCGCGACCTGCGAGGCGTTCATGCTCGCGGAGAAGCTCGGGCTCGACCTGCAGAAATTCTACGACATCGCCTCGGTCTCGTCGGGGCAGAGCTGGTCGATGACGAGCTATTGCCCGGTGCCGGGGGTCGGGCCCGAGACGCCCGCCGACCGCGACTACCAGGGCGGGTTCGCCGCGGCGCTGATGCTCAAGGATTTGAAGCTGGCGATGGAAGCGGCCGAGGGCGCGGGCGCCAACACGCCGATGGGCGCGCGGGCGGCTGAATTGTACCAGCGGTTTGTCGACGAGGGGGATGGGACGACGGACTTTTCGGGGATCATCCGGACGCTCTGAAAATCCCCCTCCCGCTTGCGGGAGGGGTTAGGGGAGGGGCTAGCCGCAAGCGACGTCCTGTCCAACGACAGGCCCTCCCCCAGCCCCTCCCGCAAGCGGGAGGGGAGAAGAGGGGGGGATTAACGCTCTGTTGGGGCCAGGCTGGCAATATGCCCGCCATGCGCCGCCTCACGCCCCTGCTCGCCCTAGCGCTCACCGCCGCCGCGCCGGCCGCGCCGTTCACCATCGCCGAGACCGGCCAGGGCTACGAAACCCTCGACGCCGCCGTCCGCGCCGTCGGCGACCGCCGCGCCACCATCCTGATCGCGCCGGGCACCTACCGCGAATGCGCGGTGCAGACCGAAGGCGTGATCACCTTCAAGGCCGTCGAGCCCGGCCGCGCGATATTCGAGACCGAGGTGTGCGAGGACAAGGCGGCGCTCGTCCTGCGCGGACGCGGGTCGACGGTCGATGGCCTCGTCTTCCGCGGCTACAGCGTCAACGACGGCAACGGGGCCGGAATCCGCATCGAGACCGGCGACCTGACCGTGACCAACGCGATGTTCCTCGACAGCCAGGAGGGCATTCTCGGCGGCAGCCCCGACGGGCAGAAGATCAGCATCGACCGCTCGACCTTCTCGGGGCTCGGCCAGTGCGACGAGGCAGTCAATTGCAGCCACGCGGTGTATCTGATCAACAAGGGGTCGGTGACGATCACCCGCAGCCGCTTCGAGCGCGGCACCGGCGGGCATTACGTCAAGCTGCGCACGCCGCATGTCGAGATCCTCGATTCGAGCTTCGACGACAGCGCGGGCAAGGACACCAACTATATGATCGACCTGTCCGAAGGCGGAACCGGCCTCATCGCGCGCAACATCTTCGTCCAGGGCGCACACAAGGAGAATGATTCCGGCCTGATCGTCGTCGCCGCCGAGGGCCGGACCTATTCGTCGGCGGGGCTGCGCGTCGAGGACAACGACGCGAGCATGGCGCCCGGCGCCGGCGGCAACCCGGCGTTCGTGGCGGACCTCAGCAAGCAGGCGCTCCAGGTCGCCAACAACCGGCTCCAGGGGATGCGCGCGTTTGAAGTACGGCGCTAACCTTCGGTCTCCGTTCCTTTGGATCGCCGACTTAACCACTTTCGCTTGCGAGCAAGTCGGTAGAGTCCGAAAATCGGAGCCAAGCCGCTCGCCACTAGCGCGATGACGGTAAGAATGCCAGCAGTCGAAGACCAGAATACCTCATACCACGGCTCGGAATATTGGTAGCCATGAAGTTTTTTGTAGCCGGCAGCCCATCCATCCATGATCCGACGATGCTGACCTTTGGTAAGTTGAGTTTCCGGATACGGCTCAAGATATTTATTTACAAAATCAACCATTCTCGAGTGACTAACGCCAGCCTCACCAACTTTGAAACCTGCGCGGTAGGACCCTTCCATGAATTGCATGGTATCCGCGCCTCGCAATGCGATCCAAGATGTGAGGGTCAAATGAAAATAGAAATCTGGGTCAGTTCGCTTTTTTAATTCGGCTTCCCGAAGGTGATCTGGATCAATATAAAATCTCAAACCACTGTAAGTGGATTTGTCCCCAGACATTACATAAAACAGGTCGTTCGGAGGATACAGTTTCTTTTCGCAGAGTATTGTATCTCCTATCGTCAGCGGTTCCCGATCGCCAGGTTCGACAGCATAGCGCGTGAAGTCCGACAGGACGTCGGAAGCGTAGGACCGCTTCGCATGAAACACGCGTATCTCTGTCGGTTCCATCCAAGGGATGAAGGTCCGACAGACTTGATCCGGATCAGCCCAAATGCTGTTTGTCGTAGGTTCCTCGTCAAGATTTGTCGTTTGTCCAAGAAGTGGGGCGGTCCATACTGAAATAAGAATCGAGAGGGCAAAAAAACGAGAGGCGAGGTGCATCCTTAGTCTCCCGGCCAAAGCCTGGCGCTGATCGTCCCATCGTCAGATCGCCTTTGCCAATTTGTGCAAAGGACAGGTGTGTATCTGACCATCTCGTCTGCGAGGGAGTTTTGTCAACGGCAGCGACAACGGGCGACGTGAAAAGAGAACGCCCAGCGAAAGAAAGGGCGACCTACTCCTGAGGAATCACTTGCACGTCGTAGCCGGCCCGGCATCCAGATCGATGCAGCGCCCGTCGATCTCGACCGGCACCGGCACATGGATCAGCGCGGCGAGGGTCGGGGCGATGTCGGCGGTCTCGATCGACAGCGGGTGCTCGAAGCCGGTCATCCCCTTGCGCCAGAACAGGATCGGCACGCGCCGGTCGTAATCCCAGAAGCTGCCATGCGTCGCGATCGCGCCGCCGCCGGGATTGGCGATCGGGGTGATCCGCGGCTTGAGCGCGACGACGAAATCGCCCGAGCGCGACGGCTCGTACGAGGCGCGGGCGCGCTCGAGCATCGTCCAGGTCTCGGGCGGGCCCTTCGGGCTCGGCGTCGCGGCGATCTGGGCGCGGGGATAGACCCCCGCGACCTGCGGGTGCGCCGAATAGAGCCGGATCGCCTCGGCCTGGACCGCGTCGTGCTGGGCCTTGCTGAGCGCGGGATCGATATAGACGTCGCCGAACGAGCCCCCGGTCAGCGGCTGCGCGGCCAGCCCGAGCTTCGCCTGCACTGCCTTGCCGATCGCAGTCGCGTTGAGCGCCGAGTCGACTCGCGCCGCCTCGGGCGTGCCATGCTCGCGGTTGCGCTCGGGGATGTCGTGGCCGCCATGATCGGCGGTCAGCACCACCGCGTAATCGACGCCGGTCCGGTCGAGCACCGCGAACAGCTTGCCCAGCGTCTGGTCGAGCGCGAGCAGCTGGATGCACATCTCGCTGCCCTCGGTGCCCTTGCCATGGCCGACATAATCGGTGGCCGAGGCGCCGACGATCAGCAGGTCGGTCGCCGCGCCTTGCCCGAGCTTCATGTCGGTGGCGAGCGCGGCGGCGAGCGTGACGATCGCGTCGTCGAATTCGGGCGAGGCCTTGAACTTGCCGACCTCGCCGGCGGCGCGGGCGAAGCGGCCCGAGCCGACCGTGGTGGAGCCGACCGGGATGGCGCGGTCGCGGGCCTTGCAGAAATCGGGAAGGTCGAGCGGCTCCTGCGGCTGGGCGAGACGCGCGGTGACCGCCTCGTTGATCCGCGTCACCATCGCCGGCATCGCCCGGCCGGCATAGGACTGGAAGGCCTTGGCCTTGTCCCACCAGTACCAGAGCTCGTCGACCTTGTGCCCGCCCATCATCACCGCGGCGCGGTCCTTGCCCGCGACCGAGACGACCCGGCTGGCGGGGTTGGCGAGCTTCATCCACTCGCCGAGCGTGGGGACCTTCAGGTGCTTGTCCGAGACGGTATAGTCGCGCGAGTTGCTGCCGGGGACGCTCGAATCCTCGGCGCAATAGACGGTCTTGTCGGTGCGCGGCGCGGCGAAATCGGTCCAGTCGTTGGCGATGATGCCGGTGCGCGCGGGACGCGATCCGGTGAGGATCGTCGAATGGCCGGGGCAGGTCTCGGTCGCGGCGTGGCTCTGATAGCCCGAGGGGAACACCGCGCCGCTCGCCAGCCGCGCGAGGCCGCCGGTGAACTGGCCGCGATATTCGGCGAAGAGATCGGCCGAGAACTGGTCGACCGAGATCACGACGACGAGCCTGGGGGCCGGCGGCGCTTCCTGCGCGGCGGCGGGGCTGGCGGCGAGCAGCGCGAGTGCGGCTGCGATCGAGTGCGCGAACTTCATGCCACCTCCGGCGTGGTCAAACCCATGGATGCCCTGCTATCGGGGATCGGCTGAACGAGGGCAAGGACGGGTGATGCGGGCTTTACGTTTCGTCTTGATGGCGCTGCTGCTGCTCGGGATCGCGCCCGCGCTGGCGCAGCCGATCGAGGACGGTCCGCACGTCCCGCTCGAGCTGGTCGCCGAGAGCGCCACGCCTGCGCCGGGGAGCGAAGTCACGCTCGCCCTGGTCGGGCGGCCCAAGCCGGGCTGGCATGCCTATTGGCAGAATCCGGGCGATGCGGGCATCCCGACCAAGGCCGAATGGTCGCTGCCTGGCGGCGTGACCGCGGGCGAGTTCCGCTTTCCGGTGCCCCAGCGGCTGCTCGTCGTCGGGCTGATGAACTATATCTATGAGGGGCCGTACACGCGGCTCGTCACGCTCAGGCTGCCGGCCGGGCTCGCTCCCGGAACGGCGCTGCCGGTGAGGGTGAAGCTCAACTATCTCGTCTGCACCGATGCGGTGTGCGTGCCCGAGGAAGCGACGCTTTCGGCGGCGCTGACGGTGGGCGACGGCGCGGTCGCGCCCGAGCGGCGCGCGCAGTTCGACCAGTGGCGCGCGGGCATCCCGCGGCCGCTGGGGAGCGACGCGACTTATCAGATACAGGGCGGAGGCCTTCGCCTGTCGGTGCCCTGGCCGGCGGGGGCAGCGGCGCAGGACGTCTATTTCTACCCGATCACCGACGGCGTGATCGATTACGCCGCGCCGCAGTCGACCGCGCGCGACGGCGACCGGCTGGTGATCGAGACCAAGGCCAAGGCAGTCGATCGCGCCGGGCCGATCGAGGGCGTGCTCGCGGTCGGCAAGGATCGCGGTTTCACGCTGCGCGCGGTGCCCGGCACGGTCGCCGCGGCCGCCGCGACCCAGCCGCCCGCCACCGGACCGCTCTGGCTCACTGCGCTGGTCGCCTTTGCCGGCGCGGTATTGGGCGGCGTGCTGCTCAACATCATGCCGTGCGTTTTCCCGATCCTCAGCCTCAAGGCGCTGAGCCTCGCCAAGTCCAATGACGCCGACGGCAGCCCGCGCGCCGATGCGCTGGCCTATGCCGCGGGCGTCATCCTCGTCTGCCTTGCGCTCGGCGGGGCATTGCTGGCGTTGCGTGCGGGCGGGGCGACTGTCGGCTGGGCGTTCCAGCTGCAGGATCCGCGCGTCATCCTGCTGCTGCTGCTGCTGGTGACGGGCATCTCGTTCAACCTTGCCGGGCTGTTCGAGCTTTCTGCGCCGGGCTTCGTCAACCGCGCGGGCGCGAGCGGGGCGGGGGGCTCGTTCATGACCGGCGCGCTGGCGGCGTTCATCGCCACCCCCTGCACCGGCCCGTTCATGGGCGCGGCGCTCGGCGCGGCGCTGATCCTGCCCTGGCCGGCCGCGCTCGCGGTGTTCGGCGGGCTGGGGCTCGGGATCGCCTTGCCTTTCCTGCTGCTCGGCTTCGTGCCCGCGCTGCGCCGGCGGCTGCCGCGGCCGGGGCCGTGGATGGCGACGCTGCGGCACGTGCTTTCGGTGCCGATGTTTCTGACGGCGATCGCGCTGGCCTGGGTGCTGGGGCGGCAGGCAGGCGTCGACGGAATGACGATCGGCCTCGCGGCGGCGCTGCTGCTCGGGCTCGGGCTGTGGTGGGCGGGGGCGCGGCAGGCGAAGGGCAAGCGCGCCTGGCTCGCGCCGCTGCCGCTGATCCTGCTCGCGCTCGGCAGCATCGCGCTGATCCGGCCGGCACCCGCGGCGGCCGGGCGGACGATCCTGGCCGGCGCCGAACCCTTCAGCGAAGCCCGGCTCGCCGCGCTGACCGCCGAGGGCCGCCCGGTCTTCGCCTATTTCACCGCCGACTGGTGCCTCACCTGCAAGGTCAACGAGAAGGCGGTGATCGAGACCGAGGCAGTGGCGAAGGCGTTTGCCGGGGGCAAGGTCGCGGTGCTGGTCGGCGACTGGACCGACGGCAACCCGGCGCTCGGCCGTTTCATCGAGCGGCACAACCGGGCAGGCGTTCCGCTCTATCTGTGGTATAAGCCCGGCCAGGCGGAGCCGCTGATCCTGCCCCAGATCCTGACGCAGGGGCTGATGGGCGATCTCGCCGCCGGAAAATCGGGGGGCTGACAAGGCAAGGAGACTTGGCATGAACATGTGGATGTTGACCGGCCTGGCCGCCGCCACGGCTTCGATCGCTGCGGCAGGCGCCGTGGCATTGCCCGCACCCGCCGACCCGGCGATCGGCGCCCCCGCCACCAATTTCAGCGCGCGCGACGCGCATGGCAACGTGGTCTGGCTCTCGCAGTTCAAGGGCAAGGCGGTGGTGCTCGAGTGGAACAACCCGGGCTGCCCCTTCGTCAAGAAGCATTACAGCGGCAACATGCAGAAGACCCAGGCGGCGGCCGCCGCGCAGGGCGTGGTGTGGCTGACGATCAATTCGGGCGCCGAGGGCCAGCAGGGCCATATGACCGGCGCGCAGGCGCAGGCGTTCGTCGCCGGCGCAAAGGCGAAGCCCACCGCCTATCTGCTCGATCCGCTCGGGATGGTCGGCAAGGCCTATGGCGCGCGGACGACGCCGCATTTGTACATCGTCGATGGCGCGGGCAAGCTCGTCTATCGCGGCGGGATCGACGACAAGCCGACCGCCGACACCGCGGACATTGCGACTGCGCGCAACCATGTGCTGGCGGCGCTGGCGGAGATGCGCGCGGGCAAGCCGGTCTCGGTCGCCGAGACGCGGCCCTATGGCTGTTCGGTCAAATACGTGAGTTGAGGTTTTTCAGCTACGCCGGATCGGCACCGGCCCGCTCCCCCGCCCGGCCACCCATAGAATACACTGCCGGTGGGTGGCCGGGCGGGGGCCGGGCCGGTGCCGTCTTCGGCGTAAGCCGACAAACAAGCGCCCCTTGTGCAACGCAACAAAGCGTTGCAGCATGGAACAATAGGCACTTGCGGACTTTTGAGGGCGAATGGCGGCAAACGGGGCGTTCGACGAGATCTGGGGGCATGGCGGGCCGACGGACCCGCGCGCCGAATTCGCGTCGCTGTCGCAATGGGTCGCCGATACCCCGACGGCGGAGCTCAACCGCCGCCAGCAATCCGCCGAGGCGACCTTCCGCCAGCTCGGCATCACCTTCGCGGTCTATGGCGAGAGCGAGGCGGCCGAGCGGATCATCCCGTTCGACATCGTCCCGCGCGTCTTCCTCCACGACGAATGGACGCGGCTGAGCGAGGGGCTCGAGCAGCGCGTGCAGGCGATCAACGCGTTCCTCGAGGACATTTACGGCGAGCGGCGCATCCTCGCCGAGGGGATCATCCCGCCCGAGCTGGTGCTGATGAACGAGCAGTTCCGCCCCGAGGTCGCGGGGATTCGCCCGCCGCACGGGGTGTGGGCGCATATCTGCGGGATCGACCTGGTCCGCACCGGCGCCGACGAGTTCTACGTGCTCGAGGACAATGCCCGGACGCCCTCCGGCGTGTCGTACATGCTGGAAAATCGCGAGGCGATGATCCGGCTGTGCCCCGAGCTGTTCCGCGATTTTCGGGTGGCGCCGGTGGATAGCTATCCCGACATGCTGCTCCAGACGATGACGTCGGTCGCGCCGCAGGGCGGCAAGACCAAGCCGGTATGCGTGGTGCTGACGCCGGGGCACTTCAATTCGGCCTATTACGAGCACAGCTTCCTCGCGGACTCGATGGGTGTCGAGCTGGTCGAAGCGGCCGATCTCGTGGTCGACGACGACGTGGTCTATATGCAGACGATCGCGGGGCGGGTGCGGGTCGACGTGATCTACCGGCGCATCGACGACGACTATCTCGATCCGCTCGCCTTCCGGCCCGATTCGATGCTGGGGGTTCCCGGGCTGATCGCGGCTTACCGCGCGGGCAATGTCGCGATCCTCAACGCGCCGGGCAACGGCATCGCCGACGACAAGGCGATCTACAGCTACATGCCCGAGATCGTCCGCTTCTATTCGGGGGGCGAGGCCAGGCTGCCCAATGTCGAGACCTTCCGCTGCCGCGAGCCGCAGGCGCTGAAGTACGTGCTCGATAACCTCGCCGAGCTGGTGGTGAAGCTGGTCGACGGATCGGGCGGGTACGGGATGCTGGTCGGGCCGACTGCGACCAGGGCCCAGATCGAGGAGTTCCGCGCCGCGCTGACCGCCGAGCCGCACCGCTACATCGCCCAGCCGACGCTGGCGCTGTCGACGGTGCCGACGATGACCGAGGCCGGCCTCGCGCCGCGGCATGTCGATTTCCGGCCGTTCGTGCTGACCGGCAGCGACGGGGTGCGGGTGGTGCCGGGCGGGCTGACCCGGGTGGCGTTGCGCGAGGGTTCGCTGGTGGTCAATTCGAGCCAGGGCGGCGGGACCAAGGACAGCTTTGTGCTGCTGCCCGACGCGCCGGGGCAGAAGCAGTCGCAGTCGCAGTCGCAGGGCCAGCCGACATGATGCTCTCGCGCACTGCCGCCGCGCTCTACTGGCTCGGCCGCTATCTCGAGCGCGCGGATTTTACCGCGCGGCTGGTCGAGGCGACGATCCGGCTCGATGCGCTGTCGGCGCGGCCCGCGGGCGAGGCGGCGTGGCAGAGCGCGCTGGCGGTGAGCTATACCGAGGAGAGCTTCGCCAAGACCGGGCACAGCCCGACCCAGAGCCAGGTCGCGCGTTTCCTGACGCTCGACACCAGCCACCCCAATTCGATCGTCCGCTGCCTCGACATCGCCCGCAACAACGCCCGCGCGGTGCGCACCGCGCTGACTCGCGAGGCGTGGACCGCGATCAACCGCGCCTGGCTGCTGTTCAGCAACCGCTCGGCGACCGGCGGGGCGACCCAGACGCTCAACCTGGTCGAGGCGGTCAAGGCCGAGATGCGCGGGTTCGAAGGCGCGATCCACCGGATGCTGCGCAACGAGGCGACCTTGCTGATCCAGCTCGGCGCCGCGGTCGAGCGCGCGGACAACACCGCGCGGCTGCTCGATGTGAAATACCACATCCTGCTGCCCAAGGGCGAAGCGGTCGGCGGGCCGGTCGATCGGGACCAGTGGACGACGATCCTCCAGACGGTGTCGGCGGTGACCGCGTATCGCTGGCTCTACAGCGACGGGCTCAAGCCGCGCAACGTGATCGACTTGCTGATCAGCCGGTTCGAGCTGCCGCCGTCGCTGGCGGCGTGCGTCGAGGAAGTCGTCAACCTGCTCAGCCAGCTCGCCAAGCGCACCGGGCTCCAGGGCGAGGCCGACCGGATGGCGCGTGCGCGGATGTCGCGGATGCAGAAGACCCGCACCTCGGACGTGATCGTCAGCGGGCTGCACCAGTATCTCGAAGCGTTCATCGCCGAGAACGAGATGCTCAACAACGCCATCGCCCGCCAGTTCAGGTTCGTCTGATGCGCATCGCGATCGACCACCGCACCCACTACCGGTTCAGCCAGCCCCAGGCGCGGATCGTCCAGATGCTGCGGCTGACTCCGTGCGACACGCAGGACCAGACCGTGGTCGGCTGGCACATCGGAGTCGATTGCGACGCGCGGATGCGAAGCGCGTTCGACGGCTTCGGCAACGCCGTGACGATGCTCTACGCCGAGGGGCCGATCGAAGCGCTCGACGTGACCGTGACCGGCGAAGTGCTGACGCTCGAGGCGAGCGGGGTGGTGCGCGCGTCGCACGAGCCGCTGCCGCCCTTGCTGTATCTGCGCTCGACGGCGCGGACGCGGTCGAGCGTGGCGCTGGCCGAGTTCGCCGAGGCGCAGGCCGGCGGCGATTTGCTCAAGCAGATGCACCGGCTAAACGCCGCGCTCCACGCCCGCTTCCCGACCGCGCCCGACCGGCCCGATGCCGGGATCGGCGCCGCCGAGGCGTTCGCGGGCGAGGAGGTGACGTCGCGCGACGTCGCGCAGATGTTCGTTTCCGCGGCGCGCACCCTCATGGCGCCGGCGCGCTATGTCTCGGGCTATCGCAGCGATGGCGAGGCGCATTCGGCGCCGCACGCCTGGGCCGAGGCGTTTGTCGGCGGGATCGGCTGGATCGGCTTCGATCCCGCGACCGGGCTGTCGCCCGACGAAAGCTATGTCCGCGTCGCGGTCGGGCTCGACGCGACCGGCGCGGCTTCGATCGCAGGGACGCGGGTGGGGCATGGCGAGGAGAAGCTCGACGTCGACCTGCACGTCGACCGGGTCGGCGGGGAGGAGTAGAAGCCTCTTCCTCAATCCGCTCCTTGTTCCCCTGCGAAAGCAGGGGTCCAGAGCCAAGCAGGTCAGCCGTTGTGATTCTGGACCCCTGCTTTCGCAGGGGAACAAAGAAGTTTGAATTCGACCGTCGGAAGGCGGCGTCGCCCCCTAGACCAGCTCGCGCACCCGCACGGGAACCGGCATCGCCACGGTCGCGTCGGGATCGAACGGCGCCCAGCCATTGGGGCCGAGCACTTCGAGCGGGCGGTAGCGGGTCTTGTACTCCATCCGCTCGCTGCCCTTCACCCAATAGCCGAGATAGACGTACGGCAGCTGGGCGGCGCGGGCGCGCAGGATGTGGTCCATGATGATGAAGTTGCCGAGGCCCGGGCGGCTTTCGTCGTCGGCGGCGAAGAAGCTGTAGATCATCGACAGCCCGTCGGCCTGCTGGTCGGTGATGCACGCGCCGACGAGGCGGCCGCGATGGCCGTTGCGGGTCGGCTCGCGATATTCGATGACGTGGCTGTTGACCGGGCTCTGCTCGACCATGTCGGCATAATCGCCTTCGTCCATCGCAGTCATCCCGCCGCCCGGATGGCGCGCGCCGAGATAGCGGTGGAGCAGCTCGTACTGCTCCTCGGTCGCCCAGGGCTTGCACGCCGTGACTTCGAGGTCGCCATGGCGCTTGAGCAATTTGCGCTGGCTGGCGTTGGGCTTGAACTGGCCGGCGACGACGCGGACCGAGACGCAGGCGGTGCACCCCGCGCAGCTCGGGCGGTACGCGACCGACTGGCTGCGGCGGAAGCCGATCCGGCCGAGCGCGTCGTTCAGCTCACCCGCATGCGGCCCGTTCAATTCGGTGAAGATCTTCCGCTCGAGCTTGCCCGGCAGATAGGGGCATGGCGAAGGGCTCGTCACGAAGAACCGCGGAAAACGGGATAGTGCAGTCACCGCCTTTTCGCCCCTTGCTCCGACCGTTCTCAACCGGCCTTCGAATGGGACTATGAAGCGGGAAAAAGAGGATGAAAAGGCGCTTTACCATGAAAGAGAGTTAACAGTGCGCCGAGGGTGAAACGATCCGCGGAGTCCGGCGGGCGATCGTTTCGGGGCGAGTATAGCCGGGGGGACGAAGCGTGTGAATCCGGCGGCGACTCGGTTCGCCGCGCGGGTGATTCGGTTGGGCGCGATGCCGGTGACAACGGACACCTCTCCCGCGAAAGCGGGAGAGGGCTTAAGAAGGCTCAGGCCAGTTCCGCCTGGCTCACTTCATACTGCGCGCGCCGGAGCGCGGTCATCAGCCGGTCGAGATGCGCGCGGTCGCGGGTTTCGCATTCGATCTCGGTGATCAGGCCCTTGGCCGGCAGCGTGGTGAAGACGCGCTGGTGATAGACCTCGATGATGTTGACGCCCTGCTCGTGGAAGATCCGCGCGACATTGTAGAGCGCGCCGGGGCGGTCCTGGAGCTGGATGCGCAGCCGCGCGAGGCGGCCCGAGCGCGCAAGGTCGCGCAGCAGCACGTTGGCGAGCAGCCGCGTGTCGATATTGCCGCCGCACAGCACGGTGCCGACGGTGCGGCCCTTGAAGCGCTCGGGCTCGGCCATCAGCGCCGCGAGCCCGGCGGCGCCGGCGCCCTCGACCACGGTCTTCTCGATCTGGAGCAGCAGGCTGACCGCCTCCTCGAGCCGGCGCTCGCTGACCAGCACGATATCGTCGACCAGCGCCTCGACGATCCGGGTGGTGATCGCGCCGGGCTCCTTGACTGCGATGCCCTCGGCCAGCGTGTCGCCCGCGCAGGGCATGTCGGTATGCTTGATGCGGTTGTACATCGACGGATAGAGCTCGGCCTCGACTCCGATCACGTCGATCGGCCTGCCCCAGGCCTTGGCGACGGTCGCCATCCCCGAGATCAGCCCGCCGCCGCCGAGCGGCACGACCAGCATGTCGATCGCGGGCACGTCCTCGAGCATCTCGAGCGCGACGGTGCCCTGGCCGGCGATGATCCGGACATCGTCGAACGGATGGACGAAGGTCAGCCCGCGCTCGGCCTCGAGCATGCGGGCATGGGCATAGGCGGCGTCGAAGGTCTCGCCTTCGAGGATCACCGTCGCGCCGTGCCCCTCGGTCTGGGTGACCTTCACCGTTGGCGTATTCTTGGGCATCACGATCGTGCTGGGGATGCCGAGCCGGGTCGCGTGATAGGCGAGGCCCTGCGCGTGATTGCCCGCCGAGGCGGCGATGACCCCGGTGGTGTCCGCCGGCAGCTGGAGCAGCGTGTTGAGCGCCCCGCGCTCCTTATAGGCCGCGGTGAACTGGAGATTCTCGAACTTGAGATACACCGTCGCGCCGGTCAGCTCGGACAGTGTGCGGCTGAACAGCGTCGGGGTACGCACCACCGCGTCGCCGATGCGAATCCGCGCCGCCCGGACATCGTCGAGGGTTACGGGAAGCTGCTGCGGGGCGGGTGCGGATTTGGTAGCCATGGAGCCTCGCCTAGACCATCTGGCGTGGCGGGGAAACAGGCCGTACGCTGCGGAAGCCTGGGAGGAGGGTGCAATGGCATTGGTGGCTTTCAGTGGCCTGACCTTCGTCATTGCCGTGGTGTGCCTGCTGGGCGCCATCACGCGGCCGGGGGTCCGATTGCCGCTCGCGCTCACCGCCGTCCTGTCCGGACTGGCCTGCTATGGACTGGGGCATGTGTTCTTCGCCGGCGGCGTGCTGGTGATGGAATCCTCTACGCGCGTGAAGAGCGCCGCGCTGGTCAGCGGCGGCGGGACGGTCGAGATGCGGCGGCTGGGCCTGGGATTCTTCTATGGCGAGCCCGCCGGAGATTCTTCGCTGCGCGTGAGCTATGCCGATGGCAGCGCGGGCACGTGCGGCTATTTCACCGGCGGGTCGCCCGAGTTCGTGAGCGCCGATCCGCCGCTGCGCTGCTGATCGCGGTCTGGCGCGCCGGGCAAACTGTCCTTATTGCCCGTCGCCTATGGCGAAAATCGCATTCATCGGGCTCGGCGTGATGGGCGGCCCCATCGCGCGGCATCTGGCTGCTGCCGGGCATGACCTCACCGTCTACAACCGAACGCGCGGCAAGGCCGATGCCTGGGTCGCCGCGCATGGCGGCCGCGCCGCGGCGACTCCCGCCGAAGCGGCCGAGGGGCAGGACGCGGTGCTGAGCTGCGTCGGGCGCGACGCCGATCTCGAGGCGGTGACGCTCGGCCCTGACGGCGCCTTCGCGGCGATGCGCGCGGGGGCGCTGTTTATCGATCACACCACGGTCTCCGCCGAGATCGCGCGGCGGCTCGATGCGGAGGCGGCGGCGCGCGGGTTCCTGTGCGTCGACGCGCCGGTCTCGGGCGGGCAGGCGGGCGCCGAGAACGGCCAGCTCTCGATCATGTGCGGCGGCTCGGCCGAAGCGATGGCGGCGGCGGCGGCGGTGATGCAGCCCTATGCCAAGCGAGTCGTCCATGTCGGCGGGCCGGGCGCGGGGCAGACGACCAAGATGGTCAACCAGGTCGCGATCGCCGGGGTGCTGCAGGGCCTGTCCGAGGCGCTGCGCTTCGCCCAAGCCGCGGGGCTCGATCTCGACAAGGTGTTCGAGGCGATCTCGGGCGGGGCGGCGCAGAGCTGGCAGATGGAGAATCGCTGGAAGTCGATGAGCGAGGACCGGTTCGACTTCGGCTTCGCGATCGACTGGATGCGCAAGGATCTCGCGCTGACGCTCGACGAGGCGCGGCTGAACGGCGCGCCGCTGCCGGTGACCGCGATGATCGACCAATATTACGCCGATGTCGTCGCGATGGGCGGCGGCCGCCAGGATACCAGCGCGCTGGTGAGGAGATTGCGCACGTGAAGCTGCTGACCCGGGTCCTCGCGGCCCTCGCGCTGTTCCTCGCCCCCGCGGCGCATGCCGACGGGCTGATCGACAATGTCGACGGCATGACGCTGAACGAGAAGGGCGAGGTCGTCCATTTCACCGGCATGGTGCTCGGCCGCGACGGAGTGATCGTCCAGCTGGTCAAGCGCGGCGAGAAGCCGCCGAGGAAGCTCGAGTGGCGGATCGACATGAAGGGTCAGGTGATGATCCCCGGCATGATCGACGCGCACGGCCATGTGATGGGGCTCGGCTTCCAGCGGCTCAGCCTCGACTTGTCGGCGACCAACACGCTCGAGGAGGCGCAGGGGAAGATCGCCACCTATTCGGGCACCAATCCCGCCAAATGGATCCTCGGCGGCGGCTGGAACCAGGAGCGCTGGAAGCTCGGCCGCTTCCCGACCGCGGCCGATCTCGACGCCGTCGTCGGCGACCGGCCGGTGTGGCTCGAGCGCGTCGACGGCCATGCCGGCTGGGCGAACAGCCGGGCGATGCAGCTCGCCGGAGTGACTGCGGCGACCAAGGACCCGCCCGGCGGGCGGATCGAGCGCGACGCCAGCGGCAAGCCCACGGGCGTGTTCGTCGACGCCGCCAAGGCGCTGATCGAGAAGGTCATCCCCCAGCCGACTCCGCGCGACCGCAACGGCGCGTTCCTGGCGGCGCAGGAGCATCTGTTCAGCCTCGGCATCACCGCGACCGCGGACATGGGGACGAGCGTCGACGACTGGCTGACCTATCGCCGGATGGGCGATCTCGGGCTGCTCAGGATCCGGATCATGAGCTACGGCTCGGGCGTCGATACCGCGCTGGCTGTGGGTGGGCAGGGGCCGACGCCGTGGCTCTATGGCGACCGCCTGCGGATGGGCGGGATCAAGCTCTATGCCGACGGCGCGCTGGGCAGCCGCGGGGCGTGGCTCAAGGCGGACTATACCGACGCCAAGGGGCAGCGCGGGCTGGGCTTCCTGTCGGACGACCAGCTGCTCAACCTGATGAGCCGCGGGTCGATGGACGGCTTCCAGATCGCGGTCCACGCGATCGGCGACCGCGCCAACCAGCAGGCACTCGACGCGATCGAGGTCCTCTCGGACAATTTCAAGGACGACCGGCGCTGGCGGATCGAGCACGCCCAGATCGTCGATCCCAAGGACCTGCCGCGCTTCGGCAAGTTCGGGATCATCGCCTCGATGCAGCCGGTCCACCAGACCAGCGACATGCACATGGCCGAGGCGCGGCTGGGGCCCGACCGGCTCGGCGGCGCCTATGCCTGGCGGTCGATGCTCAGCAACGGCGCGAAGCTGGCGTTCGGTTCGGACTTCCCGGTCGAGAGCCCCGATCCGTTCGCGGGCTGGGCGGCGGCGTTCACCCGCCAGGATGCCGACCTGCAGCCGTTCGGCGGCTGGCGGCCTGAAGAGGCGATCACGCGCGAGCAGGCCTGGGCGGCGTTCACCATCGGCGCGGCCTATGCGGGCTTTGCCGAGGGTAAGTTCGGCCGGCTCGGGCCGGGGATGCGCGCCGACTTCCTGATCCTCGACCGCGATCCGCTGCTCGCCTCCCCGACCGAGCTGCGCCGCACCCAGGTGCTCGAGACCTGGGTCGGCGGCGAGCGCGTCTGGCAGAAGAAAAAGGATTGATGGGCGAGCCTGACAAGCCGGCGTTCCGCTTCTATCCGCGCGCCTATGATGATGGCGTGCTGAAGCGCGAAGGCGGCCCCTGCGAGATCTGCCGCCGCGAGGGCACGTGGATATATCAGGGCGTGGTCTATGCCGTGCGCGACGAGATGCAGGTCTGCGCCCGGTGCATCGCGGAGGGGCGGTTGCTCGCTTTCCTGGACGACCCGCATTTCCAGCTGCACGACATCGAGATCGAAGGCGTCGGTCCGGATTTGCGCGACGAACTGCTGCGCCGGACACCGGGCGTAGAATGCTTCAATCCGTTCAACTGGCCCGCGCTGCGGGGGATGCCGCTGGCCTTTGCCGGTCATGGCGACGGGCTCGGCCTGTGGGAGGTGCAGGGCGCGCGCATGGCGATGGAAGCCGCGTGGCGCGAGCGAATGGGCAGCGCGCTCGACGGAGCGTCGCCCTATCTGCTGGTCTTCCGCGAACTGAACGAGGGCGCCTGGCGCGCCGAAGTCGATTTGGATTGAGACACGCATGAACCGTCTCGACCGGCTGTTCACGCCCTTGCTCGCGGGGGCGCATTGGCGCGACCGGCTGGGGGCGGTGCTGGGCGCGTTCGTCGGCATCCTGCTCACTGCGCTGATCTGCACCCGGCTCACCGAGTCGCGCGAGGGCGCGCTGGTGCTGGTCGCGTCGATGGGGTCGTCGGCGGTGCTGCTGTTCGCGGTCCCGTCGAGCCCGCTCGGCCAGCCTTGGCAAGTGATTGGCGGCAACATGGCGTCGGCGCTGTCGGGTGCGGTGGCGGTGCAGCTGTTCGGCCATGGCGCGCTCGCGGCGGGCACCGCGGTAGCGCTCGGCGTGCTGGCGATGTCGGTGCTGCGCTGCCTGCACCCGCCGGGCGGCGGCGCGTCGCTGCTGCCGGTGGTCGATGCCCATGGCAGCGCGGCGCAGACCTTCGGCTTCGCGCTCTTTCCCGTCGGCTTCAACGCGCTGGTGCTGGTGGGCGTGGCGATCCTGTTTCACCGTTTCGCGGGCCACAGCTATCCGCACCGCGCGCGGGCGGCGGTGCCCGGCGGCGTGCTGCGGCACGAGGATATCGACGCGGCGCTCGACGAGGCAGGGGAGGCATTCGATATCGGCCGCGAGGATCTGCGCGCGCTGCTGGAGGCGGCGGAACGGCATGCGCGCAGCCGCCGCCAGGATGGAAATCGACGATAGAATTTTTTTCGCGACGAATGTCGATCCGGCAAAAGCTCGTTCGTCGTATGAGCAGGAGGCCGGTTCGGTCTTCGCTTCAAGGAGAACGACGATGCGTGTGATGGTGATGGTCAAGGCGACCGACGAAAGCGAAGCGGGCGTGATGCCCTCGACCGAGCTGCTCGGGGCGATGGGCAAGTTCAACGAGGAGCTGGTCGACGCCGGGATCATGCTCGCCGGCGAGGGTCTGCATCCCTCGTCGCGCGGCAAGCGAGTCGCGTTCGAAGGCACCGGGCGCACCGTCATCGACGGCCCCTTTGCCGAGACCCGCGAGCTGGTCGCCGGCTTCTGGCTGTGGGAAGTCAAGGACATGGACGAGGCAGTCGAATGGGTGAAGCGCTGCCCCAATCCGATGTCCGGCCCGAGCGAGATCGAGATCCGCCGCGTGTTCGAGGCCGCCGATTTCGGCGACGCGCTGACCCCCGAGCTCGCCGACAAGGAAGCCGAGCTGCGCGCGCGGACCGAGCAGCGCTGACGCAGTCGATCTTTTCGCCGCCATGTCCTAATCCGGGGGCGTGGCGGCGAACGACATCCATCGGTCGATCGAGACGGTGTTCCGGATCGAGCAGGCGAGGCTCATCGCGGGTCTCGCCCGGCTGGTCCGCGACGTCGGGCTGGCCGAGGAGCTGGCGCAGGACGCGCTGGTGAGCGCGCTCGCCGAATGGCCGGTGACCGGGGTCCCGCAACGGCCCGGCGCCTGGCTGATGACCGCGGCGAAGCGGCGGGCGATCGACGGCTTCCGCCGCAGCCGGATGATCGACCGCAAGCACGCCGAGCTCGGCCACGATCCCGAAGACGACCAGGGCAGGGCCGTCGCGGACATCGAGGCGGCGCTCGACGACGATATCGGCGACGAGCTCCTCGGGCTGATCTTCACGGCGTGCCACCCGCTGCTGTCCACCGAAGCACGGGCGGCGCTGACGCTGCGCCTGATCTGCGGGTTGACCACCGACGAGATCGCCCGCGCCTTCCTGTCGAACGAGGTGACGATCGCCCAGCGCATCGTCCGCGCCAAGAAGGCGATCGGCACGGCCGGCCTCGCCTTCGAAGTGCCGCGCGGGCCCGAGCGCGGGGCGCGGCTCTCCTCGGTGCTCGAGATCCTCTATCTGATCTTCAACGAAGGCTATGCCGCCACCGCGGGCGAGGATCTGGTCCGCCCGGGCCTCTGCGCCGAGGCCCAGCGGCTCGGCCGCATCCTCGCCGGCCTCATGCCCGACGAGCCCGAGGTCTTCGGCCTGCTGGCATTGATGGAGATCCAGGCCTCGCGCCTCGCCGCGCGTACGGGGCCCGACGGTGCGTTCGTGCCGCTACCCACGCAGAATCGCGCGCGGTGGGACCGGTTGCTGATCGGCCGCGGGCTCGCCGCGCTCGACCGTGCCGAGGCGCTGGGCGGGGGGCGCGGACCCTATGCGCTCCAGGCGGCGCTCGCGGCCTGCCACGCGCGGGCGCGCCGCGCGGCGGATACCGACTGGCGGCGCATCGCGGCGCTCTACGATGAACTGCGGACAGTGGTGCCGACGCCCGTGGTCGATCTGAACCGCGCGATCGCGCACAGCATGGCGTTCGGGCCCGAGGCCGGACTGGCGCTGCTCGACGCGCTCGACGCTGCGGGCACGCTGCGCAACTACGCGCCGCTCCCCGCCGCGCGCGGCGATTTCCTGTACCGCGCCGGGCGCACGGTGGAGGCGAGGGCGGAATTCGAGCGCGCCGCGGCGATGACTCGCAACGGGCGCGAGCGCGATTTCCTGCTCGGGCGGGCCGCGGCCTGCGGCGCCTGAACAGCAAAAGGCCGCGGCTCGTTTCCGAACCGCGGCCTTTCAACAGCCCCCGCTGTGTGTCTTGAATTATGCGTTTCTCAGGCGACCTCGGCGATCGCTTCCTTGCCCTCTTCGGGCTCGCGCAGCACATAGCCGCGGCCCCAGACGGTCTCGATGTAATTCTCGCCCTCGGTCGCCATGCTGAGCTTCTTGCGCAGTTTGCAGATGAAGACGTCGATGATCTTGAGCTCGGGCTCGTCCATCCCGCCATAGAGGTGGTTGAGGAACATTTCCTTGGTGAGCGTGGTGCCCTTGCGGAGCGAAAGCAGCTCCAGCATCGCATATTCCTTGCCGGTCAGATGGACGCGGGCGCCATCGACCTCGACGGTCTTGGCGTCGAGATTGACCGCGAGCTTGCCGGTGCGGATGACCGACTGCGAATGGCCCTTCGAGCGGCGGACGACGGCGTGGATGCGGGCGACAAGTTCCTCGCGGTGGAACGGCTTGGTGACGTAATCGTCAGCGCCAAAGCCGAAGCTGCGGACCTTGCTATCCATCTCGTTGATGCCCGACAGGATCAGCACCGGGGTCTGCACCCGGGCGACGCGGAGCTTCTTGAGGACATCATAGCCGTGCATGTCGGGCAGGTTGAGGTCCAGGCAAATGATGTCGTAATCGTACAGCTTGCCGAGATCGAGGCCTTCTTCGCCAAGATCGGTGGTGTAGACGTTGAAGCCCTCGGTCGTGAGCATCAACTCGATTGCCTTGGCCGTGCTCGGCTCGTCTTCGATCAGCAACACGCGCATCGCCAGTTCCCCTTGCCCACCGGTCGCACTACCCTCTTGGCAGGTGCGTCCTGAGCGATTCATTAACCTAAGCGGGTCTGAAGGCAAAAGGTTAATTCTTCGCTAACCGGCCTTAGACCACGAGTCGCGGGGAATCGGCAGGTGGTGATTCTCCCTATCGTGTCACTGCGGAGGCCGCGCTTCCGTATGGTTGCGTAGCGCTCAGCGGACCTCGCCGCAGCTGCGCCGCAGCCGGTCGGTCAGGAATTCGATCAGCGCCTCGACCCGCGCGGGGCGAAGCGTGCCGGGCGGAGTGATCAGGTGCAGCGCCGCCGATCCGATCGACCAGTCGGCCAGCACCGCCTCGAGCCGGCCTGCCGCCAGGTCCTCGTCGACGATGAAGCCGGGGAGCACCGCGACGCCCAGCCCGGCGCGCAAGGCATGGAGCATCGCGTCGCCGCTGTCGGTGCGCATCGGCCCGTCGACGCGGACCGAGGCTTCCTCGCCCCCCGCCTTGCGGAAGCGCCAGACATCGGGATTGGCGGTGTTGGTGTAGGTGAAGCAGGCATGGCTTGCGAGGTCGGCCGGATGGCGCGGGCGGCCGTGCCTGTCGAAATAGGCGGGTGCGCCGACGATATGTCCGGTCACCGGCCCGAGGCGGCGGGCGCGCAGCGAGCTGTCGGGCAGCTCGGCGATGCGCAGCGCGATGTCGATGCCCTCGCCGACGATGTCGATAAAGGCGTCGGACAGGCGCAGGTCGAGGCGGATGCCGGGATTGTCGGTGAGGAACTCGGCGAGGATCGGCGACAAATGGCGGATGCCGAAGGTCAGCGGCGCGGCGACTCGCACCAGCCCCGCGGGCGCGCTGGCGGCGTCGAGCGCCTCCTCTTCGGCGCACTGGCCCTCGGTCAGGATGCGCTGGGCGCGCTCGGCAAGCTTCTGGCCGCTGTCGGTGAGGGTGAGGCGGCGCGAGGTGCGGTGGAACAGCGTGGTGCCGAGGCGCACCTCCAATCGGCTGATCGCCTTGGAGACCGTCGCCTTGGACACGCCGAGCGCAGTCGCGGCGCCGCTGAACGAGCGGTGCTCGACCACCGAGGCGAAGATCGCCCAGGCCTCGAAGTCGGGGAGCTTCATGCGAGACCGTGAACAAGGGGGCAGCGCAGCGGCGCCTCCGTGACCAGCACCTTGCTCACTCGGAATCCCTCCCAATAGCTGCAGACGATGACGGGGAACGGCGCCGACTGGTGCGGGCGCGTCTTGCCGTCATAGGGGACCGCCAGATCGCCCTCCTGGAGGACGAGGCGTTCCTGCTTCGAACCCATAAGGATGCCCACCCGGCCCAGATACATTTTCAGCATCAGGACCAGCAGCGAGAGGCCTGCGACCAGGATTGAGGCGAACCGTTTCATCCGCTGCTGCCTAACATCGAAACGATCAGTTTCCAACGTTTCCATTTACGCGATGATCGCAGCGCCTATCTAGGGGGCAACCAAGGAGTTGCTCCGATGATCGACACCAAAAACAAAATCGACAGGCGCCCGTTCGAGACCCTCGGCCATGCCGACCATGGCTGGCTCAACGCGCGGCACCATTTCTCGTTCGCCGACTATCACGATCCCGAGCGGATGGGCTGGGGCGCGATCCGGGTGTGGAACGACGACGAGATCGGCCCCAATTCGGGCTTCCCGCCGCATCCGCACCGGGACATGGAAATCATCACCTATGTCCGCAAGGGTGCCATCACCCATCAGGATTCGATGGGCAACAAGGGCCGCACCGGCGCCGGCGACGTCCAGGTGATGAGCGCCGGGACCGGGGTGCGCCACGCCGAATATAATCTCGAGCCCGAGACGACGACGCTCTTCCAGATCTGGATCCTGCCGCGCGCCAGCGGCGGCCAGCCGAGCTGGGGCGCCAAGCCCTTCCCCAAGGGCGACCGCAGCGGCCGCTTCGTGACGCTGGCTTCGGGCTTTGCCGAAGATGGCGACGCGCTGCCGATCCGCGCCGATGCGCGGGTGCTGGGTGCGACGCTCAAGGCGGGCGAGAGCATCGACTATGCAGTCGGCGGCGGGCGCCACGCCTATCTCGTCCCCGCCACCGGCGCGATCGAAGTCGACGGCGAGCGCGTCGACGCCCGCGACGGCGCGGCGCTGCGCGGCGGCCGGACGGTCACCATCAAGGCGCTCGACGAAGCCGAGATCGTCCTGGTCGACGCCGACTGACCGAATACTCCCCTCCCGCTTTCGGGAGGGGTTGGGGGAGGGCCTGTCAGCCCCCCGCGAACCGCTCTCCCCCTTTTCCTACACGCCCTCCCCCAGCCCCTCCCGCGATGCGGGAGGGGAGCGAAGAAGGATTGCCCCAATGCCCCGGATCCTCGTCCTCTATTATTCCTCCTACGGCCACCTCGCGACGATGGCCGACGCCGTTGCCGAAGGCGCGCGCGGTGCGGGCGCCGAAGTCGATGTCCGCCGCGTCCCCGAGACCGCGCCGGCCGAAGTCGCGGCGGCATCCGGCTTCGTCGCCGATCACAGCCACGCGCTGCTCGCGGACCCCGCCGAGCTGGCCAATTACGACGGCATCATCGTCGGCGCGCCGACCCGCTTCGGGCGGATGCCGAGCCAGATGGCGAGCTTCTGGGACCGCGCCGGTGGGCTGTGGATGACCGGCGCGCTCAACGGCAAGGTCGGCGGCGCCTTCACGTCGACCGCGACCCAGCATGGCGGGCAGGAGACCACGCTCTTCTCGATCATCACCAATTTGCTGCACTTCGGGCTGACCATCGTCGGGCTCGACTATGGCTTCCAGGGCCAGGGCGGCGTCGACGAAGTCAAGGGCGGGTCGCCTTATGGCGCGACGACGATCGCCGACGGCAATGGCAGCCGCCGGCCGAGCGCATCCGAGCTCGACGGCGCGCGCTACCAGGGCCGCCGCATCGCCGAAGTCGCGGCGAAGCTCGCCGCCTGATCCGCGGGCATTCGCGGCTGTCCCATGGCAGTCGCGAATGCTTCTGGCGAAGCGCGCCATCTCCGCTAAGCTGCAAAGCGACGCAGATAGAGGGGATCCCATGAAATTGGTTCGACTGGCGGCTGCGGCTGCGATGCTCACGCTCGGCACCTTCGCGGTGGCGATGCCCGCCCAGGCGCAGTCCGACAATGGCCGGGAGGGCGCCACCGGGCGCACCGTCAATTGGGTCGCCTTCGCGGACGGCCAGTATCGGCGCCAGCCTGATGGGACCTGGGCCGAGCTCAATACGCAGGGCCGCATTACTTTCCGCTTCCGCGAAACCGGGCGCGACGACTGGTCGGTCTATCTGACCGAGATCGGCAGCGACAAGCAGCTCCAGCTCGACCTCCACCGGATGATGGTCACCATCTCGCAAGGCGGCGCGCCGCGATCGGACCTCTATCCGATCCTCAGCGCGCGCTATCCGGGGAGCACCGCGCCACCCGCGGCGATTCCGATCAGGCCCGCGCCGACTCCCGCCCCGCCGCCGCGCTACGGCGACTATCGCGATACCGTCACCAGCGGCCTCACGCTGCGCCGGGTGAGCCATGCCGACGGCTATTTCGAGCAGTCCGGCGGCGACAGCGCCTGGACCGAATATGGCGCGAACGGCCGCGCGACCTATCATTTCCGCGAGCAGAGCCGCGACCAGAACGCAGTGCGGCTGCTCGATTCGAGCCGCAACACCCGCGTCGAGTTCGATCTTGGCCGCCGGATCATCCGGATCAGCTGGGGCGGCGCGCCGTTCGAGGACCTCTATCCGATCGTCGCGACCCAGCACACCGGCGGCACCGCCGGCGGACGGCCCGTCAATCTGCCGCCGCCCGCGCAGCTTCCGCCGGTGTCGCTGCCGCCGGCGCCGAGACCCGAATATGGCGCGCAGGATGCGTTCAACGTCGAGGCCGGCCCGATCACCAGCCAGCGTGATGCCGAAGCGAAATGCCCCGCGCTCGGCTATCGCATCGACGGCGACTGGACCGGCGGCTGGCAGCGCCGCGATGGGCGCCTGTCGGTCTGCGAGTTCCGCTTCGGCGGCGGCGATCGCCGCGACGACCGGGCCCCGCGCGGCGGCCGGCGTGGCGGTACCGAGCAAGTCGAGGTCGGGCCGATCTGGAGCCAGAGCGACGCCGAGGGCAAGTGCCGCAACAAGGCGGCCGAGACCGGCGGCGAATGGACCGGCCAGTGGAGCACCACGATCCAGGGCCGGATGTCGGTCTGCGAGATCCGCTACCGCTGACAGTTCGCTTGAGGGAGCGTCCTGTGTATAGGGCGCCCCATGCTCAAGGACCGCGTTCTCTTCATCGACGGCGAGGCGATCGTGATCGACAAGCCAGCGGGCCTGCCGGTCGACCGCCCGCGCGACCGTGCCCGCAGCCTCGAGGACATGCTCGGCGAGCTGACCTTCGGGTTCAAGCGGCTGCCGCTGCCGGTCCACCGCCTCGACCGTGACACCAGCGGCTGCCTGCTGCTCGCGCGCAATCCCAAGGCGCATGTCCGCTTCCAGCAGGCGTTCGAGGCCGGAATGGTGACCAAGCGCTATGTCGCGGTGCTCGAGCGCGAGCCCGAGGCAGATAGCGGCGTGATCGACTTGCCGCTGATCAAGACCTCGACCGCCGAGGAGGGCTGGCGGATGCGCGGCGATCCGGCGGGCAAGGCCGCGCTCACCCGATGGAAGGTGCTGGCCCGCAAGAACGGCCGCGCGCTGGTGGCGTTCTTCCCCGAGACCGGGCGCACCCACCAGATTCGCGTCCACGCCGCCGACGGGCTCGGCATCCCGATCATGGGCGATCCGGTCTATGGCGCGGGCGGGCCGGCGATGATGCTCCACGCCGTCGAGCTGACGGTGCCGCGCGACGGCAAGCCCGACGTCCACGGCCATGCCCCGCTGCCGGTGCGCTTCCATAACAACGGCTTCGGCGATGGCTGACCTCGAGAGTGCGATCGTCGAGGAGAAGTTCCTCGCCGCCTCCGGGCCGGGCGGGCAGAACGTCAACAAGGTCGCGACCGCGGTTCAGCTTCGGGTCGACGTGTTCCGGCTCGGGCTCGAGCCCTGGGCGTATCAGCAGCTGAAGGTCCTGGCGGGGTCGAAGATGACCTCAGGCGGCGAGCTGGTGATCACGGCGCGCAAGTTCCGCACGCAGGAGGCCAACCGCGCCGATGCCCGCGAGCGCATCGCCGCGCTGATCGAGAAGGCGCATGTCCGCCAGGCGCGGCGGGTGAAGACCCGGGTCAGCAAGGCCGCCAAGGCGCGGCGAGTCGATGCCAAGAAGGGCAGGGGTGAGATCAAGGCCGGGCGCGGAAAGGTCCGGCTCGACTGAGGCTCAGCGCTTCACCTTGTGCAGCACCAGCGCGATGGCGCCGCCGAGCACGAAGCCGAACAGCCCCGAGCCGAGCGCCGTCACCAGCCACGCGGCGATGCCGCCTGCGGCATGCCCGACCGCCTCGGCGGCGTCGTGCAGCAGATGCGCCGGCGCGGCGAGGCCGAGCACCTCGAGGCCATGGATCAGGATGCCGCCGCCGACCCAGATCATCGCCGCGGTGCCGATGATCGACAGCGCCTGCATCAGCCAGGGCATGCCGGCGACGAGGCCGCGGCCGATCGCGCGGACCGCCGCGGGCCGGCGCCTGGCGAGGTGGAGGCCGACATCGTCCATCTTCACGATCAGGGCGACCACGCCGTAGACGCCGATCGTGATGGCGATGCCGACGATCGCGAGCACCACTGCCTGGGTGAGGATCGGCGATTCGGCGACGTCCGCCAGCGCGATCGCCATGATCTCGGCCGAGAGGATCAGGTCGGTGCGGATCGCGCCGCTGACCATCGACTTCTCGAGCTCCGGCCCCTCCAGCGCAACATGCTCGACTTCGCCGTGGCCGCCGCCGCCGATAACCTCGATCACCTTCTCCGCACCCTCGAAGCACAGATAGGCGCCGCCGAGCATCAGCAGCGGGGTGATCGCCCAGGGCGCGAACGCGCTCAGGACCAGGGCTGCGGGCAGCAGGATCAGCAGCTTGTTGCGCAGCGATCCGATCGCGATCCTGGCGATGATCGGCAGCTCGCGCTGCGGCGACAGGCCCACGACGTAGCGCGGCGTGACTGCGGTGTCGTCCACCACGACGCCGATCGCCTTGCTCCCCGCCTTGCCCGCGGCGGCGCCGACATCATCGAGCGAGGCGGCGGCGAGCTTGGTGATCGCTGCGACGTCGTCGAGCAGGGCAACTAGTCCGGATGGCATGGAGATTCCCGTTGGCTAAAGCCTGCCTATAGACACCTCTCCCGCGAAGGGGAGGGAGTTCCTATACTGGGGACATGTACAGCTTCGACATCACCGCCGGCGACAAGGCCGAGCTCTACCGCGAGCTTTCCGCCGCGCTCGATTCGATCACCGCGAGCGAGCCCGATCCCGTCGCCAACATGGCCAATGCCGCCGCGCTGCTGTGGGAGTATCTGCCCGATCTCAACTGGGCGGGCTTCTACCGCAATGTCGGCGGCGAGCTGGTGCTGGGGCCGTTCCAGGGCAAGGTGGCGTGCATCCGCATTCCGTTCGGGAGCGGCGTGTGCGGGACTGCGGCTGCGACCCGCGAGACGCAACTGGTCGAGGATGTCGAGGCGTTCGCCGGGCACATCGCCTGCGATTCGGCGAGCCGCTCCGAGCTGGTGGTGCCGATCGTCAGCCAGGGCGTGCTGATCGGCGTGCTCGATCTCGACAGCCCGAACCCCGCGCGCTTCGACGCCGGGGACGCCGCCGGGTGCGAGGCGCTGGCCGCGATCCTGGCGCCCCGGCTGGTGGGTTAACGCCGGGCTTTTCCTGACCCGTAGTGGGACATCGGTTAAGCATCTAGTTCGATGGCGGGACACCTTCGGAAACGGTAATCTTTCGTCAACCATAGGAGCGGGGGCTCTGTGGCGAAGGAGTGAACCGAATGCGTAGCGTGTTGAAGACGGCTTTCCTGGCATCCGCGCTCGTCGCCGCGGCGCCGGCCGTTGCGCAGGTCTCCTACAACCAGCCGGGCATTCCGGCGCCGGGCTCGATGCGCGGCGTGGTTTCGGCCAATCCGCCGCACTTCAACCCGCCCACGGCGCGGGTGTCGCCCAACCCGCCCTACCGCACCCCGCCGCGGATGAATGGTCAGCGGGGCGGCCAGCGCTGGGGCGGCAACATCAATGGCCGCTGGCATGGCGGCATGCAGGCGCCGGGCGGCTGGGGCGCGTATCGCCGTCCGTCGCGCGGGCACCAGCTCGACCGCTACTGGATGTCGTCCACCTTCCAGATTCCCGATTACTATTCGTTCGGGCTCGGCACGCCGCCCAACGGCTATTCCTGGGTGCGCTATTACGACGACGCGGTGATGGTCGATTCGTACGGCCGGGTCCGCGACTCGGTGAGCGGAGTCGCCTGGGCCGATGCTTCGGCCGATGCCGGCGGGGGCTATGCCGCGGCGTCTGCCGCGGCGAGCGCTGGGGCGGGCTATGGCCAGCGCGGGCCGATCCAGACGGTCGATCCCAATGGCGGCTATTACGAAGACGACCAGGGTTATGGCGATCAGGGCTATGGCGACGACATTCGCTATCCCGAGCCCCGGGGGGGGTATGCGCCGCCGGTGGAGATGGGACCGCCGGCGGTGCATGTACGCTGCCCGAACCAGTGCCCGCCGCAGGGCTATGGCTATGGCAGCCAGGGCTATTCGGGCAGCAGCTATGCCGGCGGCGGCTATTATGGCGGCGGTGCGACCACGACTACGGTGGTGATCCAGTATGCGCCGGTCGTGACGACCACCACGACGACGATCGAAGAGGAAGTCATCGAGGAATCCTCGGCCTCGTACGAGACGACCACTGTCTCGCGGCCGCGCACCAAGCGGATTTACCGTGCGGCACCGGCGCGCCGTTCGACCAAGCGGCTCCGCCGCACCGGGTGCGGCTGCTAGCTCAGCGCTCGCGCCCGCCGAAGGTCACCAGGCTCTCCGATCCGTCGGCGGCCAGCGCCGAGACGCCGATGAAGTGATCGTCGACGGGCACGTTCCTGAGCACCGCCTCGGTCCCCGCCACGTCGAGATGGCTGGTCCAGTCCAACGCATCGCCGCGGCGCCAGTGGATGCGGTACTTGGCCGCGCCCGGCACCGCCTGCCACTTGACCGTCGTGTCGAACGACAAGTCGCCCTTGAGCGTCACCTTCGCCGGCGCGGCGGGCGCCTTGGCCAGCCGCCGGATCGTCGCGACGTTGATCGCAGTCACGCGGGCCAGATAGGGGAAGTCCATCTTGTCGATGGTATCGCCGTAAACGATGCCGTTCTCGGTGCGCAGAGTCTGGTGCTGCTGGGTCCAGTTCTCGGCCCCGACCGAGAAGCGAACCGCGGGATAGCCGAGCTTGAGGAAAGGTTCGTGATCGCCGCCGCGCCCGAACCGGTCGGGACGCCGCACCATGAACACGTCGAGCCCGCCGGGAATGGTCTTCGCGATCCCGTCGACTGCCTTGGCGAGCGCGCGCGACGGACCGTCATCCTCGCCGCCATCGGCGCGGCGGGCGAGCTGGCCGGGCACTTCCTCCGAAGCGCGGACGCCCTCGGAGAAGACCCGCACCCGATCGGCGACGCGGACGCCGTTCTGGCCCATCGTGTTGCCGACGATGTCGTTGTTGAGCATCGCGGTGACGGTCCAGCCGCGCTCCTTGGCGGTCTCGGCGAGCAGGGTGCCGCCGTACAGCCCCTGCTCCTCGCCCGAGAACAGGACATAGACGATCGTCGCCTGGAACCGCTCCTTCGACAGGATCCGCGCGGCCTCGAGCACCAAAGCGACGCCCGAGCCGTCGTCGTTGGCGCCGGGCGCGTCCGAAGTGATGTCCATCACGTCGGTGACGCGGCTGTCGATATGCGCGCCGATGATGATCACGCGCTTGGGGTCGGCGCCCGCCTGGAAGCCGAGCACGTCGACGATCTCGACTCCGTTGGGTGCGCGCGCGCCGGTGAAGGTCCGCGCGATGTTGGCGACTTCGATGCAGCCGCAGGCGTCGCCGAGCTTCGCGAGCTCGCCCGCCGCCCAGCGCCGCGCCGCGCCGATGCCGCGGACCGGGTCGTCGGGGGAGGAAAGGGTGTGGCGGGTGCCGAAGCCCACCAGCTTCTCGACCGTGGCGCGCAGCCGCGCCGGGTCGGGCTTGTCCTGCGCGGCGGCAGGCGTGGCGAGGAGGGCGAGGGCGAGCAGGGGAAGGATGCGCATGCGGGATACCGTGGTCTTAAAGCCGCGTCGTCTCAACCCCCAACCTCGCCCCACGCAATCCGTCACCCCGGCCTTGTGCCGGGGTCCACCGGGCGGCACCGGCTGCGCTCGAGCCTCTTGTCCAGCGGGTGATGATGAGTGGACCCCGGCACAAGGCCGGGGTGACGGAGGATTTGGTGAGAGTGAAGGGCTAGCTCAGCCGGTCGATCGCGTCCTTGTCGAGCGAGCCGGGGACGATCATCACCGGGATGCTGAGCGCCCCCGCGTCGGGCCCCGCGAAATGCGCGATCAGCGCGCCCGGGGCGCCGCTCGCCGCCGCGCCGAGCACCAGGGCGGCGATCGCGGGATTGGCGGCGATCATCTCGCGGACGACCTTGGGGCCCTCGCCCTGGCGGACGGTGATCGACGGCGTGATTCCCGATTCGGTGAAGAGCGTGCCCGCCGCGCGCGTCACCAGCGCCTCGGCGCGTTCGCGGGCTTCCTCTTCGATCGCCGCCATCACGCCGCCCCACTGGACGAATTCGGGCTGGGGCACGAGCGCCAGAATCTCGACATTTCCGCCGGTCTTGACCGCGCGGCGCGCCGCGAAACGCAACGCGATCTCGGCCTCGGGGCTCTCGTCGATCACCACCAGATAGGTGCGCATGGATGCTTCCCGCCTCTCATGCGTTAGGTGCCGTGCGATTGCTTTCGGTGCAAGTCGTCTTGACCCGGGCCGGGACGGCGGCAAAGGAAGGTCAAGCCTAGCCAGGACTCAACGACGGGAAATTCCATGTCGATCGAAATCAAGATGCCCGCGCTTTCCCCGACGATGGAGGAAGGCACTCTCGCCAAATGGCTGATCAAGGAAGGCGACACGGTCAAGTCCGGCGACCTGATGGCCGAGATCGAGACCGACAAGGCGACGATGGAGTTCGAGGCGGTCGACGAAGGCGTGGTCGGCAAGATCCTCGTCGCCGAGGGCACCGACAATGTGAAGGTCGGCACGGTGATCATGGTGCTGCAGGGCGAGGGTGAGGAAGCCTCGACTCCTGCGCCGGCTCCGAAGGCGGAAGCGCCCAAGGCCGAGGCGCCCAAGGCTGAGGCTCCGGCTCCCGCCGCGGCGCCCGCGCCCAAGGCGAACGGCGCCGCGCCGGTGCCGGGTGACCGCATCAAGGCCAGCCCGCTCGCCAAGCGGCTCGCTGCCGAGAAGGGGCTCGATCTCGCGAGCGTCTCCGGCTCGGGCCCGAACGGCCGCATCGTCAAGGCCGATCTCGATGGCGCGAAGCCAGGTGCGGCGCCCGCCGCTGCCCCCCGGCCTGCCGCTGCCGCTGCCGCAGCGCCCGCGCCCGCCGCCGCGCCGGCCGAGCACAAGCCGGTCTGGTACGACGAGTCGATCCCGCACGAGGCGGAGAAGCTCTCCAACATCCGCAAGACGATCGCGCGGCGGCTGACCGAATCGAAGCAGACCGTTCCGCACATCTACCTGACGGTCGACATCCGCCTCGACGCGCTGCTCAAGCTGCGCGCCGATCTCAACAAGTCGCTCGAGACGCGCGGCGTGAAGCTCTCGGTCAACGACCTGCTGATCAAGGCGCTCGGCGTCGCGTTGATCCAGACGCCCAAGTGCAACGTCACCTACACCGGCGACAAGCTGATCAAGTACAGCCGCGCCGACGTGTCGGTCGCGGTGTCGACCGACACCGGCCTGATCACCCCGATCATCCGCGACGCGGCCGGGATCAGCGTCTCGGCGATCTCGACCAAGATGAAGGACCTGGCCGGCCGCGCCCGCGAGGGCAAGCTGAAACCCGAGGAATATCAAGGCGGTACGGCCTCGCTTTCCAACATGGGGATGTTTGGAATTAAGATGTTCGAGGCGGTGATCAATCCGCCGCAGGGGATGATCATGGCGATCGGCGCGGGCGAGAAGCGGCCCTATATCGTAGATGACGCGCTGGGCGTGGCGACGGTGATGTCGGCGACGGGCAGCTTCGACCATCGCGCGATCGACGGGGCCGACGGGGCCGAGCTGATGAAGCTGTTCAAGGAACTGGTCGAGGCTCCGCTCGGCATGGTGGCCTGAGGCGGAAGTGCGGCGTTCCGCCTTCCTGTCAGACGCCCTGGCCGCGGGGCTGGCGACCGCCGTGTCGCTGGCGCTGTGGGTACGGGGGGTCCGCGGATGGGACGACATGCTCGTCAACGGCACCGGCGAGTTCGACCTCCTTGGGATCGTCACGCTGGCGTTCAAGCTGATCCTGGTCGGCGCGGCCGGCGCGGTCGTCGGCGCGGTGCCGCTCGGCTGGATCCGCCGGCGGGCAGCGACGCGTGCCGCGGCGTGGAGCTATGCCGTGGTCGCCGGGCTGGGGCTGCTGCTGGCGATTCCGCTCGGCTTCGTGCAGTTGCACCCCAGCTACATCACCCTCGCCAATTTCGGCTGGCCGCTGACCGCCCTGCTGCTCGGACTCGCGCTTTCGGCCGCGTTCGCGCACCGGCCCGGGGTCCGCAGCGTGATCGAGATCCTCCACATCGTCGCGGGGGTGTTCGCGGCGATGCTGATCGCGTCGTTCGCCGCCTGGTCCTACCCGCTGGCGAAGCACGACATCTGGCTGGTCGCCTATGCCGCGATGGTCGCGGTGGTGGCGATGGGGCTGGGGCCGATCCGCCGCGCCGCGGACGCCGACCGCCAGACCATCGCCGGGGTGCGGGTCGCCGCGGATGAGTGAGTGGCTCGACGATTCGACGCCGCCCGAGGGCGCGCCGACGGTGCGCGTCATCGCCATGCCGGCCGACGCCAATCCCTATGGCGACATTTTCGGCGGCTGGCTGATGAGCCAGATGGACCTCGCGGCAGGCTCGATCGCGTCGCGCCACTCGCGCGGGCGCGCGGTGACGATCGCCGTCGAGGGGATGCATTTCCACTTGCCGGTGTCGGTGGGCGACGAAGTATCGGTCTATGCCGCGCTGACCAGGGTCGGCCGCACGTCGATGACGATCGCGGTCGAGGCGTGGCGCCGCCACCGCCATGAGGATGCGATGCACAAGGTGACGCAGGCGAGCTTCACGTTCGTCGCGATCGATGCCGAGCGCAATTCGCGCCCCGTCCCGGCGATGGAGGGTGCGCGTGCATGACCGGCTATCCGCCGCTTGCCGTCGCCCTGCTCCAGGGCCTGATCGCCGCGTTCGTGGTCTGCGTGCCGCCGCTGGCGCTCGCATTCGGCGGCAGGCTCAAGGTGAGCGTGCGCGACGTGGTGCTGATGATCCTGGTCCTGCCCGGCGGGGCGCTGGTCACCACGGCGGTGTTCCTGCCGTTCGAAGGCGACTGGGTGGACCGGGCGTTCGGCCCGCTGGTGCTGATGCGCCCGCTGATCGTCGGCGGGTCGATCGTGCTGCTGGGGACGATCGTCACCCAGTGGCGCAATCTGGTGAAGCGCGGGCCGCTCGAAGTGGCGCACCGGCTTGGCGCGGTGTTCGTGATCGGCGCGGTCTGGGGCGTGCTGTGGGGACTGGCGGGATGGTTTCTGAAGTTGATCGGGATGGCGAATAATGGCTGAAACCTATGATGTGATCGTGCTCGGTTCGGGCCCCGGCGGCTATGTCGCGGCGATCCGGGCGAGCCAGCTCGGCTTGAAGACCGCGATCGTCGAGCGCGAGCTGCTCGGCGGCATCTGCCTCAACTGGGGGTGCATCCCGACCAAGGCGCTGCTGCGCTCGGCCGAGATCTTCCACTATATGCAGCACGCCAAGGATTACGGCCTCGCGGCGGAAGGGATCAGCGCCGATCTCGAAGCCGTGGTCAAGCGCTCGCGCGGGGTGGCCAAGCAGCTCAACCAGGGCGTCACCCACCTGATGAAGAAGAACAAGATCGCGGTGCATATGGGGCTGGGCAAGCTCACCGGCAAAGGCAAGCTGACGGTCACCGGCGCGGATGGCAAGACCACCGATCTGGAGGCGAAGAACATCATCGTCGCGACCGGCGCCCGCGCCCGCGACCTGCCGTTTGCCAAGACCGACGGCAAGCGGATCTGGACCTATCGCCACGCAATGACGCCGCCCGAGATGCCGGGCAAGCTGCTGGTGATCGGATCGGGCGCGATCGGGATCGAGTTCGCCAGCTTCTACAACGACATGGGGTCCGAAGTGACCGTGGTCGAGATGCTCGACCGGGTGGTGCCGGTCGAGGATGCCGATGTCTCGGCGTTCCTGGAGAAGTCATTGAAGAAGCAGGGAATGACGATCCTGACCGGCGCGGGAGTCGAGAAGCTCGAGGTCGGCGCGGGCGGGGTCAAGGCGGCGATCAAGGGCAAGGACGGCAAGGTGACCGAAGGCGAGTATAGCCACGTCATCGTCGCGATCGGCATCCTGCCCAACACCGAGGATATCGGGCTCGAGGCGCTGGGCGTGAAGACCGAGCGCGGGCATATCGTCACCGACGGCGCGTGCCGGACCAATGTCGAGGGGCTCTACGCGATCGGCGACGTGACGGCACCACCCTGGCTGGCGCACAAGGCGAGCCACGAGGGCGTGATCGCCGCCGAGGCGATCGCCGGCGGCCACCCGCACGCGATGAACCCGCTCAACATCCCCGGCTGCACCTATTGCCACCCGCAGATCGCGTCGGTGGGGCTGACCGAGGCCAAGGCGAAGGAAGCGGGCTACGAAGTCAAGGCGGGGACCTTCCCGTTCATCGGCAACGGCAAGGCGATCGCGCTGGGCGAGGCCGAGGGCT
>JAZKCD010000053.1:0-3348 GCA_040388355.1 Pseudomonadota bacterium
GGTCATCCCGCTGATGGCCGAGGGGCTGGTGCTCCCCTATCTCGACATTCCCTTCCAGCACGCCGCGCCCAACGTGCTGCGCCGGATGCGCCGCCCCGCCAACGAGGCGAAGGTGCTCGAGCGGTTGCGCAACTGGCGCACGATCGCCCCCGACATCACCATCCGCTCGACCTTCGTGGTCGGCTTCCCGGGCGAGACCGAGGCCGATTTCGAGTATCTTCTCGAATGGCTCGACGAGGCCCAACTCGACCGCGTCGGCGCGTTCCGCTTCGAGCCGGTCGAGGGCGCCGCGGCCAATGCGCTGCCCGATCCGGTGCCCGAGGAGCTCAAGGAAGAGCGCTACGCCCGGGTCATGGAGAAGACCGCCGCGATCTCCGCCGCGAAGCTCCAGAGCAAGATCGGCCGCACGCTCGACGTGATCATCGACCTGATCGACGAAGACGGCGCCACCGGCCGTTCGCAGGCCGACGCGCCGGAGATCGATGGCGAGGTCCATCTCCGCGACGCCGGGCATTTGAAGCAGGGCGATATTGTTCCGGTCGTGGTCGAGGATGCCGACGAGCACGACCTGTTCGGGGTGCCGGCCGGCTGAAATCAGCTTCGACCCTGCTCGAATCTTTCCCCGGCGAGGCCGGGGCCCAGCTGCGAGCCGATTCGGAGGGCGGGGTGCCGCCTGGAGTCCGCCGATACTGGGCCCCGGCCCGCGCCGGGGAAAAGCTTGCGTCAGCCGACTTGTTCCCCTGCGAAAGCAGGGGCCCAGAGCCAAGCAGGTTCATCGCTCGTGACCCTGGACCCCTGCTTTCGCAGGGGAACAGGTACCGAGCCCCGCTAAGCCATTGCCAAGCTCGGGCAAATCCAGCAATGTGACACTATCACATCGAGGAGAGCGATCGGTGGGCAGTCGACTGGGCTTGGCATTGCTGGTGCCGCTCCTGCTGGGCGCCGCCACGCCCGAGCCCGGAGTGACGCCGGCGGAGATCAAGGACTTTGCCGGCGGTTCACCGGCCTATCGCTCCTATCCCGATCCGCTGGTGGTCGGATGGGAAGCCGATCTGCGCGCCGCGCTCAAGACCGCCGGGCCCGATCAGGCCGCGCAGGCGCTCGCCCCCAAATACGGCCTCTCCCCGGCCAATGCCCGCGAGCTGGTCCAGCTGACGATCCTGATCGGTTACCACCGGTATCGCTCCCCCAAGCCCCCGATCGTCGCCGACGCGCGGCGGCGGCTGCTTGCCTTGCTCGGTGCCTCGGGCCGGGCGCCGCTGGTGCTCGGCATCGCCGCGGGAGGCCTCGACGATCTCGGCGACTCGGGCGACATGGGCGGCGCCAGCGACTGCCCGGCGGCCGATTTCGACGCCTTGATGGCCGGCTCGACCGATCGCGCCGCCGACGCCTGGCGCATCACCGAGAACGCGACCTGCGGCGACAATTTCCTGCGCTTCGCCGCCGCCGACCCCGCCCGCGCGATGCCCGGGCTGATCCGCCTCGCCAACTACGGCTCGCTCGACGCGCGGCTCGCGCTGCCGCTCTACGCCTGGCTCACCAGCGACGCCGCGCTCGCACACATCGCCGCGCCCGACCGGCCCGTGCTCTCGGCGCTCCTCTACCAGCGCTATCTGGGGCTGCTGTTCGACGCCGGGCTCACCGATCGCGCGGTTGCGCTGTTCGAAGGGCTCCCCGCCGCGACAAGGGCGCTGATCCTCGATCCTGCGCCGGCGAATTTCACCGCCACGGTCGACGGCCTGCCGCTGCGGATCAAGGAGGATCGCGCCAGCGACGCGATGCAGCTCAATCTCGCTGCCGCCTATGCAGTCGCGGGCCGCACCGCCCAGGCCGAAGCGCTCTTTGCCGCGGCCCCCGCCGTGCCGCTTGTCAGGTCCGCGTTCGCGTGCAGCTGGAAGGACCAGCCCGACCAGGGCAGCCGGTGCAAATATGACTGGCAGCTCAAGATGGACTGGGCGGTGCTCGATCATTGGCTCCATCATCCCAGCGACGACCCCTACCCGCTCGCCGAGGTGATCTTCGCCGGCACATCGTCGAACTCGGACTCGGGACCCTTGGCCGACCTGCACTGCAAGGTCTTCACCGAGGCCAGCCTGCACGATATCTGCGAGACCGCCGGGCATATCGTCGCGTCGAACGCGTCGCTGACGCCCGAGGCGAGCGAAGTCGCCGAGAACGCCCGCAACGAGGCCGCGCTCACTGCGCTCGCCTTGCCCGGCTTCGCCACGAATCGCGCCGCGATCGCCGACGCGTTCAGGCAGGTCCATGCCCGCTACGACTATGTCGAGACGCCGCGCAGCTATCGCCGCGAGCGGGTCGCCTCGACGCCCTCGCCGTTCGAGCACCCCCTCCCCGCCCAGTATCGCGGTGCCCGCCCGCCCCCGGCCGCCTGGCCCGCCGCGATGGCGCCGCTCCCCGAGGGCTTCGACCCGATTCGCTTCGAGCGCAGCGGCAATCGCGCGGTCGCAGTCAGCATCTCGCAGAATTACGACCCCACCGGCGAGATCTCGCGCGGCGGCTATTGGGTCCACCTGTCCGACGATGCCGGCAAGAGCTGGCGGGGCTATTACACCGGCCTCGCCGATCATTTCCCCTATGTCGTCTTCTCCGCGTCGAAGCTGCCGCTGATCGCCGGCGACGCGCTCGATCTCGAGGTCGAGATCGCCGAGCTCGACACGTCGAGCATCACCTATCCCCCGGTCGGGTTGCGCACCACGCGGCGGGTGCCCAATCTCTACCTCCACATCCCGCTCGCCGAGCTGACTCGCGACAGCGATAGCGACGGCATCACCGACATCGCCGCGCACCACCTGCTGCTCGACCAGGCGCGAACCGATGGCGGCACCCCGTTCGTCGTCGGCACGACTCCGGCCGCGCAGTGCGCTGCCGCGCCGTCCGCCGACCGGCTCGCGCTGACGGCGCTGCTCGAGAAGCTGTTCAGCGTCAAAAGCGCCGGGCTGATCGAGCCGATCGACCGCCCGCCAGGCGTGATCACCGGTGCCTGGGGCAAGGCCGCCGAGAGTCGCGACCGTCCGATCCTGATCAAGGGCGACGCGCGCGACTATGCCTGCCTGCGCCCCGACCGGCTGATGATCGTCTATGGCGACAAGGACATCGCGCAGCTCCAGCTTTTCACCCCCGATTTCCGCACGATCGAGCTGCCGCGGATCGTCTACAACCGCGCGCACGATCGCGGCTATGTCCGATGGTCGACCGGCTGGTCGGGCGGAACCTATCGGATGCGGCTGGTCGACGGCAGCTGGACCTTCGACGTGATCAGCAGCTGGATCACCTGACTTAGGTTCGTACTAAGACGCATCGACGTCGCCCTTCTTAGCCCCTCCCCTT
>JAZKCD010000053.1:3358-30102 GCA_040388355.1 Pseudomonadota bacterium
CTCTGGGCGACAGGCTCGGTGAGACGACAGGCCCCACCCCCAACCCCTCCCCTTCAGGGGAGGGGCTTAAGAAGCTGGATGCCGGCACGTCCCACCGTGCCGGCCTGACGCGACACCCGTGGAACTGCGGGTAGCGTCATGCCTTTTCTGCATGGTATACGTAAGGGCAAGCACGGTGGTTCGCCGTGCCGGAGTTGATTCTGGATGGGTGAGGCAAGTCATCGCAGCATGCGCGGCCCGAGGCCGTCGGACGTCCTGACCGACGCCCAGCTTGCGTGCGTGCGGCTGGTCGGCACCGGCCCGTCCAAGGTCATCGCCAAGCAGCTCCATATCTCGCACCACACTGTCGACGATCACCTCCGCCAGGCGATGCGCAGGCTCGAAGTGAGCACGCGCCACGAGGCCGCTGCGCTCGTCGCCGAGTGGGACCGGTGGGAGCAGGCGTATCCCCAAGAGTTGATGCCTCAACCGCGGGACCTTGCCGATCAGCAGGATACGGCCATTCTGGTGGCGTCATCGGCAATCGCCGGGACGCCGGTTTCACAAGCGAATGTCGTGAGGGAAGATCACGCCGAATATGGCGAGACCAACCTCAAGGCGCTCGGGATGGCCCGGCTGACGCAATATTGGCTCGGGAGCCTGTTCGATGACCTCACCGGTCCGAAGCGCCTGCAGGGAACGCTCAAGCTGGCGCTTATCGTCAGCTTCATCGTCCTGGTGCTCGTCGGGGTGGGCAATGCGATCCAGCTGTCCGTCCTGACCTACTACCCGGCAAGCAACTAAAATCTGAACCCCTCGAAACGCAGCCACCGCGAAGCCCCGAGCTTCGCGGAAGGGAGACTCATATGTCCGATAAACTCATCGCCGCCGCCAACGCGCTGTCCGAAACCTTCATGCCCGCCGAGCGCATCCAGAGTGCCGCCGCGGTGCAGGCCGCCAAGAGCCTCGTCGTGGCGCTCGAAGCGCGCAAGCTCCCCGAATTCTCGAATGCGGCAGTCGACGCGGCGATGACCGCGCTGGTCCGCGGCATTTCGCACTCGGTCGAGGCCGACACCGCGCTCCGCGAAGCCCACCGCAAGTTCGCGAAGATCATCGGCCATACCAAGCTGCCGGAGCTCGGCTGGGGCTGCGAGGGCCAATGCCCGTCGCCAACTGCCGTGACGAGCGTTCCCGAGCCGCTTCGCGCGGTGGCCTGAGGCGCTTCGGCACTTGACGGAGGAAAAGGTGTAGTGATGGGTACGCCTCATGACACCCTTCTACATTTTTCTTGGCCTGCTCTCGGCCGCCTGCCTCTTCGCCTGGTGGCGTGGGGGCGGGCCGGAGCGGGCCGTTGCCGCGATCTTTTTGATCGCATGGCTGGCGTCTCTAGCCACCAGCGCGCCGTTCCCGCAGCGCTATCACGGCGTGGCGTATCACACGCTGGTGATCGATGCGCTCCTGCTCCTCGGGTTATTGGCGGTCTCAAGGCGCGCGAACCGAGCCTGGCCCGTAGTGGTTACCAGCCTGCAGGCACTGATCGTTTTGGCCCACGTGGCGAGAATGGCCAGTTCGCACGAAATCGCTTTCGTCTACATGGTAATGACGACGAGCTGGCCAATCTTCCAGATCTTCATCCTCATGGCCGGGACCGCATTCCACTGGCGGCGCACGGTGATCCGCGGTGCCGAGCCCTCCTGGACGAGCTCCTTGCCTTCGGTGGCACCGCCGACAATTCCGCCGCCGCCAGTCTCCTAGACCGCTACGGCTCGCTCGGATCGATCCTGACCACCGATCGCCAGGCGCTCACCGCCTCGACCGGCGATCCGCGGCTCGCCGAGCTGCTCGACTGCGTCCACCGCGTCGTCGGCCATGTCCTGCGCAGCGACATCGAGGAGCGGCCGCTGATCGGCAACGAGCCCGCGGTGGTCGCGTACCTGCGCAGCCGCTGCGGCCATGCCCGCAACGAGGAGCTGCGCGTCCTCTTCCTCGGCGCGCGCAACCATCTCGTCCACGAGCAGCTCTTCCCCGGCACGATCGACGAGGCGCCGTTCCAGATCCGCGAGATCCTCCGCCGCGGGCTCGACGTCGGCGCCGCGTCGATCATCATCGCGCACAACCATCCCTCGGGCGAGGCAGTCGCCAGCGAAGCCGATTGCGAGATGACCCGGCAGCTGGTCCGCGCCGGCAACGAGATCGGGATTGCAGTGGTCGATCACATCATCGTGACGCGTACCGGCTCGTTCAGTTTTCGGTTGAACGGTCTCTTTTAGCCGGAAGGCCCCAGGGCGCGCGCTCTTCGCGCACCACGTTCGCGCTCGACTGGGGCAGCATGTCGAGGCCCATCTGGAGATGCGCCGCGGGCAGATCGAAGCCAAGCTCGTCGCACAGCGCGATCGCTTCGGCCGCCAGGGCCTTCGCCCGCTCGATATCAGAGCCCTTGGTCATTCCACGCCATCCAATCACAACAAGCTACGCGTCGCCAGCACACCATCACAAGTCGCGATCTTTCCGTCAATCGGATCATCGACTAGCGCGTCCGCATTGAACGAATCCCTTTGCTGCGATCAAGCGAGGGGTATCCCTAATAATCGTGCAAAAGTGTTCGCGCTTGGGACAGTTCGGCCGTGGTTGAATTCGCCTTTGCCCGGCGTCTATGCTGCCCCGATGATCCACAAGCTCATGCTGGCGGCCGCAGCCTGGCTTGCGCTGTCGGGCGCTGCCGATCCGGAGGCAATCACGACGATCGCCCGCGTCGATCCACTGACGATCGAGGACGACGACTTCGCCCGCCACCGCGATCCCGCCGAATGGCGCGGGCTGACCGTCGAGCGAATCGAGTTCCGGAACGAGCGCACCGCGTGGCGGCTGTGGCGGATCGCCGATCCGCGGCGCCCCAATGGTCCGCTCTGGTTCGTGCCCCACGACAACGAGAACGCCGGCTTCGAGGCCGCTTTGGTCGAGTTGCGCAACCATGGCGGCACGATCGTCGCAGTCGATTCAGGAGTCGCCCCCGATCATGACGGCCAGCGGATGAACTATGCCGTCGAGCGCGGCCGCCCGGTCGATCCCAACCGAAATTTCGACAGCGCCCTGCCCGGCTACGCCAAGCGCGTCCTCGCCCCGCTCGCCCGCGGCGCCTGGCCGATCATCGCGCTCCATTCGAACACCAAAGGCTTCAACACCGCCGAATCGGCCTGCAACAAGTCCGATCCGCCGGGCAACGGCGTGATCTCGATCCGCTTCTGCGACCAAGTCTACGCGCCCCACCCCTCGCAGAGCCGCGCCTTCCCGTTCGACGACGACGACACCGTCGCCTTCGCCACCTGGCGCACCGGCGGCAAGCCGGGGGACAGCTTCTGCGGCGACACCCTCGCCGCCGCCGACTTCAACGTCGTGTTCGAGCGCGTGGTGGTGACCGATCGCTCGCTGTCCAACTATGCCGTGCTCCACGGCCTCGCCTATCTCAACTTCGAGACGCTCGACCAGGGCGTCGAGCCCGGCCCCCTCGCCGATTCGCGCAACCGGCTGGTGGCGATGATCGACCGCGCGATGGCGTTGTGTGGGTCCAAGCGCTGAAGGGAGCGCTGTTCTGCTCTCCTGCGAACGCAGGAGCCCAGAGCCAAGCAGTTCATCGCGTGTGACCCTGGGCCCCTGCTTTCGCAGGGGAACAAGGCCCCGGAAAATTCCGCGCGCACTAGCGATCCGCTGCCCGCAGGCCTAGATCACCCCCATGCCTGACCTTTCCACGCTGATTCAGCCCGATCGCGGCCAGACCGCGCGCACCATCCATCTCGTCGACGCCAAGGGCTACGACGCCTGGCTCGCCGCCCAGCCGCCGCGCCACCGCGCCGCCGCGCAGTCGCAGAAGCTGAGCGGCTCGGCCTATGCCAGCGCGATCCTGCCCGGCGACGCCCCCGAGGACTGGTCGGTCGCCACCGTCGTCGCCAATGCCGACCGCCTCACCCCCTGGTGCCTCGCCAAGCTTGCCGAGACCCTGCCCGAGGGCAGCTACCGCGTCGACGGCCGCGAGCCCGGCGCCGCCATCTATGGCTGGCTGACCGCGCAGTACAAGTTCGACCGCTACAAGAAGGACGACAAGCCCCAGGGCCCGCGCCTCCTGCTGACCGGCGATCCCGCGAAGATGGACGAGGCCGTCCGCCTCGCCGCCGCGACCTTCAAGGTCCGCGACTGGGTCAATACCGGCGCCAACGACATGGGCCCCGCGGATCTCGAGGCCGCCGCGGCGGACATCGCCAAGGCCCATGGCGGCACCCTCACGGTGATCAAGGGCGCCGAGATCGAGAAGGGCTATGGCATGCTCCACGCGGTCGGCAAGGCCGCGGGCAAGGGCCGCGAGCCGCGGCTGATCGAGATCGAATGGGGCAATCCCGATCACCCGCGCATCGCGATCGTCGGCAAGGGCGTGTGCTTCGATTCAGGCGGGCTCGACATCAAGCCGGCATCGGGCATGCGGCTGATGAAGAAGGACATGGGCGGCGCGGCGCACGCGCTGGCGCTGTCCGAGCTGATCATGCAGGCGCGGCTCCCCGTCCGCCTCCACATGCTCGTCCCCGCGGTCGAGAATTCGATCAACGGCGAGGCGGCGCGCCCCGGCGACGTGATGATCTCGCGCAAGGGCACCACCGTCGAGAACAGCAACACCGACGCCGAGGGCCGCCTCATCCTCGGCGACGCGCTGACCAAGGCAAGCGAGAACAATCCCGAGCTGGTGTTCGACTTCGCGACGCTGACCGGCGCAGCGCGTGTCGCGCTCGGCCCGGACATCACCGCGCTGTTCGCCAACGACGACACGCTCGCGTCCGAGCTGCTCGCCGCCGCGGAGACCGAGGCCGATCCGATGTGGCGCCTGCCGCTCTACGATCCGTACAAGGACATGCTGAAGTCCGACGTCGCCGACATGGTCAACGCCGCCGAGGCCCCGTGGGGCGGCGCGCTGACCGCGGCCTTGTTCCTCAAGGAATTCGTGCCGAGCGGCGCGCAATGGGCGCATTTCGACATCTTCTGCTGGCAGGGATCGCCCAAGCCCGGCCGTCCCAAGGGCGGCGACGCGGTGAGCCTGCGCGCGACGTGGAAGGTGCTCAAGGACCGCTACGCGCGTTGACCCGCGGGCCATCCGGGCTGATCGGGCTGGCGGAGTCGATCGCCGCCTATGAAGCCGGGATGCGCGCCGCGTTCGGCGACGCGCTGGTCAAGAAGGAGCTCAAGCGCAAGCACGAGCGGATGCGCGAGCACCCGTTCCTGTTCCTGCGCGCGACCTGCTGGCGCTGGGCCGAGGCGGCGCCCGTGCTCTGCCCCGAACTGATCGACGCGCCCGCCGCGCCCGCGGTCGGTGATGCCCATGCCGGCAATTTCGGGCTGTGGTGCGATGCCGGCGCGCGGCTGGTATGGGGCGTCAACGATTTCGACGAAGCGGCGCGCCTCCCCTGGCCGCTCGACCTCGTCCGGCTCTGCGCCAGCATCGCGCTCGCGATTCCCCAGCCGGGGCCCGAGGCCACCGCCGAAGCGGTGCTCCAGGGCTATGCCCGCTCGCTCGCCGCCCCGCGCGCCTATGTGCTCGAGCGCGACCATCTCTGGCTGCGCGACGCCTTCGTCGCCGACGATGCCAAGCGCGAGGATTTCTGGGCCGAGATCGACGACGCCAAGCCCGCCAAAAGCGTGCCGCCCGCCTTGCGCGAAGCCCTGATCGCCGCGCTCCCCGACTCGACCCTCGAGCCGCGCTTCGCCGCCCGCGAGGCCGGCGCCGGCAGCCTCGGCCGCCCGCGCTTCGTCGCCTCGTGCGAGCATCGCGGCGGCCCGCTCGCGATCGAGGCCAAGGGGCTGATGCCGTCCTGCTGGATCGACGGCCGCGAGCCCGGCCTCGCCCAGCGCATCGTCACCGGCCGCTTCCGCTCGCCCGACCCCAGCGTCCTCTACACCGAGCATCACGTCATCCGCCGCCTCGCCCCCAACGGCCGCAAGCTGACCTTCACCGAGATAAGCGCGGCGCTGCGCCTCCAGCTGATCGACGCGATGGGCGCCGAGCTCGCCGCGATCCACGCCGAGACCGAGGCGATTCGCGGCGCGATCGCCCGCGACCTCGCCCGCCGCAACCCCGGCTGGCTCGCCGTCGCCGCGATCCGCGTCGCCGAATGGAGCGTCGAGGAGCATCTGCGCTACCGGGGAGGGTAATTTCCCGCGCCGCCAAGCCCCTTCCTGTTCTCCTGCGAAAGCAGGAGCCCAGGGCCACAAGGGACAGACCTGCTCGGCCCTGGGCCCCTGCTTTCGCAGGGGAACGGGGGGAGTTGGCGGGGAGGGTAATTGCCCGCAGCACGCGTTATTATCCCTCAATGTCCAGCGAGAGAAAGCGCGGCCGCCCGCCCCATCCCGACATCCTCACGCCCGCCGAATGGCGCGTGGTCGATGGCGTCCGCCACGGCATGACCAACCCCGACATCGCCCGCCGCCTCGGCCACAGCCCAGACGCGGTCAAGTTCCACCTCGCCAACGCCATGGCGAAGCTCGGCTTCACGCGCCGCGCCGAGATCCGCCACTGGGCGGGGATCAGCCGCGACAGCCCCCTCCACGGAAAGGAACCCGGCATGACCGAACCCCTGACGCTCGGCCCGATCGGCCAGGTCTCGCGCCATGTGAGCGACATCGCCGCCGCCACGGCCTTCTACCGCGACATTCTCGGGCTTCCGCACCTCTATTCGTTCGGCAACCTCGCCTTCTTCGATTGCGGCGGCACGCGGCTGTTCCTCTCCGAAGGCGAAGGCACAGTCGCCGATTCGATCCTCTATTTCCGCGTCCCCGACATCCATGCTGCGCACGCCACCCTCAGCGAACGCGGCGCCGCCTTCGTCGCCGCGCCCCATTGCATCCACCACCACGAAGACGGCACCGAGGAGTGGATGGCTTTCTTCGACGATCCCGACGGCCGCCCGCTGGCGATCATGGCGCAGGTGATGCACAAGGGCGCATGAGCCACGCCGACGCGAAGCATCCGACGCTGACTCTCGTCGCGTGCATCCTCGCCTCGAGCCTCGCCTTTATCGACGGATCGGTCACCAACGTCGCGCTCCCCGCGATCGGCGCGGACCTCCACGCGACCCCCGCCGAGCTGCAATGGACGATCAACGCCTATCTGCTCCCGCTCTCGGCGCTGCTGCTGATCGGGGGTGCGGCGGGCGATCATTTCGGGCGGCGCAGGCTGCTGATCGCGGGGATCGCCTTGTTCGCGCTCGCCTCGGTCGCCTGCGCGCTCGCTGCAGACCTCACCATGCTCCTCGCCGCGCGCGCGGTGCAGGGTGTCGGCGCGGCGATCCTGCTGCCCAACAGCCTGGCGACTCTCGGCAACGCCTTCTCCGGCGAGGCGCGCGGCAAGGCGATCGGCACCTGGGCGGCGGCGGGAGCGATCGCCGGCGCGGTCGGGCCGCCGCTCGGCGGCTGGCTGGTCGACGCGGTCGGCTGGCGCGCGATCTTCTTCGTCAATCTGCCCGTCGCGCTGCTGGCGATGGCGATCGCGTGGCGTTTCGTCGCCGAAAGCGTCAAGGGCGAGCTCCCGCTCGACTGGCCCGGCGCGCTCGCCGCCACCCTCGCGCTCGGCGCGCTCACCTGGGCGCTGACGCTCTGGTCGAGCCACCGCGCGATCGACGCGGCGGTCGTCATCGGCATCGCCGCCGGGCTCGCGCTGACCGGCCTGTTCCTGTGGATCGAGCACACCCGTGGCGACAAGGCGATGATGCCCTTCGCGCTGTTCGGGTCGCGCGCGTTCGCGGGGCTGACCGTGCTGACCTTCTTCCTCTACGGCGCGCTCGGCGGCGTGCTGCTGCTGCTTCCCTATGTCCTGATCGAAGCGGGGCATTATACCGCGCTTCAGGCCGGCCTCGCGCTCCTCCCGCTGCCGCTCGGCATTGGCATCGCCTCGCGGCTGATGGGCCGGCTGACCACCAAGCTCGGCCCGCGCCTGCCGCTCAGCTTCGGCCCGATGGTCGTCGCGGCGGGGTTCGCGCTGCTGTTCCTCGTCGGCGCCGAGGCGGACTATTGGACCAGCGTCTTCCCCGGCGTCACCGTGATCGCGCTCGGCATGTCGTGCGTCGCCGCCCCGCTCACCACCGCGGTGCTCGCCTCGGTCGACGATCGCCATGCCGGCACCGCCTCGGGCTTCAACAGCGCGATCGCGCGCACCGGCGGGCTGATCGCCACCGCCATCGCCGGCGCGGTGATCGCCTCGGCGGGCAGCGCGCTGATCGCGGCGTTCCACTTCGCCGCGCTGGTCGGCGCGGCCACCGCGGTCATCTCGGGAGTCGCTGCCTTCGCAACGCTCAGCGCAATGAAGCCGCCGCCGCAATGATCGGCACGAACTTCTCGGCGGTCAGGCTCGCCCCGCCGACCAGCGCGCCGTCGACATTGTCGGTGCCCAGGATCGCCGCGGCATTGGCGCCGGTCACCGATCCGCCATAGAGAATGCGGATGCCGTCGGCCGCCTCGCCGACCATCTGCCGCAGCTTGGCCCGCGCGATCGCGTGGATCGCGGCGATATCGTCGAGCGTCGGGGTCTTGCCGGTCCCGATCGCCCAGCGCGGCTCATAGGCGAGCGTCAGCCAGTCGCCCGAGGCGCCCTCGGGCAGCGACTTCTCGATCTGGGACTGGACGATCCGTTCGGCGCGCCCGGCGTCGCGCTCGGCCTCGGTCTCGCCGCAGCACAGGATGACGTTCAGCCCGCCGCGGCGCGCCGCCGCCGCCTTGGCCCAGGCGTCGTGGCTGGTCTCGTGCTGGTCGCCGCGCCGCTCCGAATGACCGACGATCACCACCGCCGCCCCCGCCTCGACCAGCATCGCCGCCGAGATGCAGCCGGTATGCGCGCCCTTCTCGGCCTCGTGAACGTCCTGCGCGCCGACCGGCATGCCGCCCGCCACCTCCGCCGCCGCCGCGATCAGCGTGAACGGCACGCACAGCGCGACATCGACCCCCGGGTTCGCCCGCGCCGCTTCGGCGATCGCCGCCACCTCGGGCAGGTCGGCGCGCAGCCCGAACATCTTCCAGTTTCCGGCGACCAGCTTGCGGCGCATTCGCGTCTCCTCCTCGACAAGCCAAAGCCGATAGCGGCCCCATCGCGCCGCACAAGCTTGAAGGCTGGCGGGACCCGCCCTAAAGACCCCGCAACACCTCTCGAAACGAACGGCTCCCCATGCTCAACATGTTCCGCAATTTCACCAAGTCGCGCGTCGGCTTGATCGTCGTGTTCATGGTGCTGGGAGTCATTGCGCTCGCCTTTGCCGCGGGCGACGTGACCGGGCTCAGCTCGGCGGGGGGAAGCCGGGGCAAGGTCGTTGCCAAGGTCGGCAGCCGCGAAATCCTCGATACCGAGCTGACCGACGAGATCGACCGCTTCATCCGGCAGCGCCGCGCCGAGCGCCAGGACGTGACGATGGACCAGTTCCTCCAGGGCCGCGGGCTCGAGCTGATCATGGACCAGCTCGTCGACGTCGCCTCGCTCGAGGAATTCGCCCGCGCCTCGGGGATGCAGGCCGACGGCACGCTGGTCGAGGGCGACATCGTCAACAATCCCAATTTCCACGGCATCGACGGCAAGTTCAGCCAGGCGAAGTTCGACAATTATCTCGCCGAGAACCGCACTTCCGCCGCGGCCTATCGCACCCGGATCATGCGCGACCGCTACATCCGCTGGCTGATCGTCGGCCCCGCGCCGATCTCGCAGCTGCCGACCGGCGTCCTCGCCCCCTATGCCTCGCTCGAGCTCGAGCGCCGCACCGGCACCGTCGCGCTGATCCGCTGGAACGACATGGATCCCGGCGCCGATCCCGACGAGAAGACGCTCGCCGCCTATTACGAGCGCAACAAGGCGCGCTACATGATCCCGCCGCGCCGGATCCTGCGCTATGCGCTGGTCACGCCCGCCCAGTTCAAGGCGCAGTCCGCCGCGACCGAGGCCGAGATCGCCGAGGCCTATGCCAAGGCCGGCGCGCGCTTCGCCGCGACCGAGAAGCGCACCGTCCGCCAGCTCGTGATGCTCGACCAGGCAGCCGCCACCGCCGCCGCCGCGGAGGTCAAGGGCGGCAAGTCGATCACCGACGTCGCCAAGGGCCGCGGGCTCGAGCCGCGTGCGTTCGAGAATGTCGAAAAGGCCGCGCTGGCCAAGGACACTTCGCCCGCAGTCGCCGAGGCCGCCTTCGCCGCCGCGCAGGGCGCGACCGTCGGGCCGGTCCGCGGGCCGCTCGGCTGGGTCGTGCTCCACATCGATACGGTCCAGAAAATCCCCGCCAAGACGCTCGCCGAGGCGCATGCCGAGCTCGCCGACGAGATCAGCCAGCGCAAGATCGCCGCCGCGCTCGCCGGGCTGCGCCAGTCGCTTGAGGACAATATCGGCAACGGCGCAACCTTCGACGAGGCGATGGCGCAGTCGAAGCTGACGCCGCTGCGCACCGCCGCGCTCGCCCCCAACGGCACCGATCCGGCCGTCGCGGACTCCAAGCCCGATGCCGCGCTCGCGCCGATCGTCCAGGCAGGCTTCGCCGCCGATCCCACCGACCAGGAGCCGCTGGTGGTCGCCGCCGGCCCCGACGGCAGCTTCGCGGTGGTCGGCGTCGAGAAGGCGATCCCCGCCACGCCCAAGCCGCTCGCGTCGATCCACAAGGAGGTCAACCGCGACTATCTGCAGGACATCACCCTGCAAAAGGCGCGCAAGGCCGCGGCCGATGTCGTCAACCTGGTCAACAAGGGCACCCCGCTCCCGCAGGCGCTCGCCGCCACCGGCATCCGCACCTTGCTGCCGTCCAAGCCGTTCGACATGAAGCGCTCGGACCTCGCCAAGGATCGCGCGCCGCAGCACCTGCTGGCGTTCCAGATGTCGCCGAAGCGCGCCAAGCTGACCGAGGCGCCGGGCCGCGCCGGCTATTATGTCGTGTTCCTCGATGCGATCGAGGAACATGATGCCAAGAGCAATCCCGCGCTGATGGCCGATGCGCAGAAATTCTACGGGGCCCAGCTCCGCCAGGAAGCGGCCGAGCAGTTCATCGAAGGCATCAAGCGCAACGTGAAGGTCACGCGCTATCCCGCCGCGATCGAAGCGGTGCGCGCCGAGCTGACTCGCCAGGGCGCGCGCTAGGCCTTCGATGATCGAGGGCGTCGAAGCCGCGCGCTCGGCGCTCGACGCCGGCCGGCCGGCCCTGCTGTGGCGGCGCCAGCTCGCCGACACCGAGACCCCCGTCGCCGCCGCGCTCAAGCTGGTCGAGCCCGGGCGCGGCGACTTCCTGCTCGAATCGGTCGAGGGTGGATCGGTGCGCGGGCGCCACAGCCTGATCGGGCTCGCCCCCGACCTCGTGTTCCGCGCCACCGGCAACGACGCCGCGGTCAACCCGCACTGGCTGACCGACCGCACCGCCTTCGCCCCCTGCCCCGAGCCGACGCTGGCGGCGTTCCGCGCGCTGGTCGCAAGCTGCCGGATGGACGTGCCCGCGGCGCTGCCCCGCGCGCTCGCCTGCCTGGTCGGCTATTTCAGCTACGAGACCGTCGGCCTCGTCGAGAAGCTGCCGCGCCCGCCCGCCAATCCGCTCGGCGTGCCCGACATGATGTTCGTGCGCCCGACCGTGATCCTGATCTTCGACCGGCTGGCCGACACCTTGTTCCTCGTCGCCCCCGTATGGCCGGGCGGCGATGTCGATGCCGCTGCCGAGCGGATCGACGCCACCGCCGCGCGCCTCGCGAGCACCCCGCTCCCGGCCCCGGTCCGCGCCGAGCCTGCCGAAGTCGCGCTCGAGCCGGTGCTGCCGCCGGGCCGCTATGCCGAGATGGTCGCCGCGGCCAAGGACTACATCGCCGCGGGCGACATCTTCCAGGTCGTGCTCGCCCAGCGCTTCACCACCCCCTTCGCGCTGCCGCCGTTCGAGCTCTACCGCGCGCTGCGCCGAGTGAATCCCTCGCCTTTCCTCTACCATCTCGACCTGCCCGATTTCTCGCTGACCGGCTCCTCCCCCGAGATCCTCGTCCGCGCGCGCGACGGCGAAGTCACGATCCGCCCGATCGCCGGCACCCGCCCGCGCGGTAAGACCGCCGCCGAGGACGAAGCCAACCGCGCCTCGCTGCTCGCCGATCCCAAGGAATGCGCCGAGCACCTCATGCTGCTCGACCTCGGCCGCAACGATGTCGGCCGCGTCGCCCAGGCCGGCAGCGTCCGCGTCACCGACAGCTACACCGTCGAATTCTACAGCCACGTCATGCACATCGTCTCGAACGTGGTCGGCACGCTGCGGCCGGGCGAGGGCGCGATCGACGCGCTGTTCGCGGGCTTCCCGGCGGGCACGGTCAGCGGCGCGCCCAAGGTCCGTGCGTGCGAGATCATCGCCGAACTCGAACCCGAGACCCGTGGCGCCTATGCCGGCGGAGTCGGCTATTTCTCGCCCGACGGGTCGATGGACAGCTGCATCGTCCTGCGCACCGCCTTGGTGAAGGACGGCGTCATGCACGTCCAGGCCGGCGCCGGCATCGTCGCCGACAGCAACCCGGACTATGAGCAGCGCGAATGCGAGGCCAAGGCCGGCGCCTTGTTCGCCGCCGCCCGCGAGGCCGTGGCGCAGGCAGCCGAGGCGCGGTTCGGGCAATAATCTATCTCCACTCTCCCTGTGGGAGAGGGAGCTCACTGCCTCCGCGTCGCCCTGGCTCTGCGATCAAGCCGGTCCTGATACCATTGCTGGATCATCTGCCGCGTGCAGCCGGTCTGGCCGCCGGTGCCGATCGGCGAGCAGCTGTTGGGCAGCCCGGCGCGGTTGACTTCCTCGACCGTCTCCATCCGCCGCGTCCAGGCCTGCGCGGTCGCGCCTTCCTTGGGCTGGTCGCGGAATTCCTTGGGGATGCGATAGGGCGATTCGCCGCCATTCGCGCAGACCACGATCTCGTCGGGATCGGCGGTCCTGGGGCATTTCTCCTCGCCGAACAGGATCACGCTGCGCACGCGCTTGGGCGGCGCGTCGCCCGTGCCCGCGCTCTGCGCGAACGCCGGGGTGGCGATCAGCAGCAAGGGGGCGGCGAATATCAGTCTGGCGAGCATAAAATCTCCGTCATTTCCGGTTGCAACGCCCCTGGGACCGATATCGTTGCCGTTCCAACATGGCCGCAATGCGGCTTGTCTGCGTCGTCGCAGCACTTAAGTCGGGTAGGATGACTCGCCTGCTCCTCCTCCTGGCCCTGCTGCTGACCGCGTGCGGCCCGCGCACCAGCCGCGACGGCATCGACACCGCGTGCAGCGAAGTCACTTTCGAAACCGCGCGCTTCACCGTCTGCCGCGCCCAGCCGGACAAGCACGACCTGCTGCTCGTCGACCGCGGCGCCGACGGCAAGCCAATGCGCAACTTCGACACGCTCAAGACCCGCCTCGGCGATCGCTTCCCTCAGCTCGCCTTCGCGATGAACGCCGGGATGTTCGACGAGAAGGGCGTGCCGATCGGCTATTATGTCGAGGACGGCGCGCAGCAGGTCGCGCTCAACACCCGCGAGGGGCCGGGCAATTTCCACATGCGCCCCAACGGCGTCTTCTACGGCGACGCGCGCGGCTGGCACGTCGCCACCACCCAGAGCTTCGCCTCGGGCAAGCCCGAGCATGTCCGCTTCGCCACCCAGTCGGGCCCGATGCTGATGATCGCGGGCAAGCTCCACCCCCAGATCGCCGACAACGGCACCTCGCTCCAGATCCGCAACGGCGTCGGCGTGTCGGGCGACGGCAGCGCCTGGTTCGCGATCAGCCAGGAGCCGGTCTCGTTCGGCCGCTTCGCCCGGCTGTTCCGCGACCGGCTCGGCGCGCCCGACGCGCTCTATCTCGACGGCGCGGTCTCGCGGCTGTGGGACCCCGTGGCGGGCCGCAAGGACGGCGGCCCCGACATCGGCCCGATTGTGGTTGCGCTCCAGAGGAAGTAGTTTCCTTCCCCTCTCCCACAGGGAGAGGGTTGCGCAGACTTGGGTCGGCTTCTTCAGCCGGCCCTGGTCGGAGCTGGGTGAGGGGTTTTGCGCCATCGGGAGCGCGCAACCCCTCACCAACGACGACTGGGCAGCAAGCTGCCAAGTCTCCGTATCCCCTCCCTATGGGAGAGGGGAAGATAAGGGGTTCGACCTGTGATCCGTGTTTTCGCCATCCTCGCCCTGCTCTTCGCCGCCGCGCCCGCCGCCGCCACGACCTGGCCCACCAGCGAGAGCGACTTCGTCATCCGCGATTTCCGCTTCAAATCGGGCGAGACCATCCCCGAGCTGCGCATCCACTACACCACGCTCGGCACCCCGCACCGCGGCGCCAATGGCGAGATCGACAATGCGGTGATGGTGCTCCACGGCACCGGCGGCACCGGCAAGCAGTTCCTCGTCCCCCAGTTCGCCGACGAGCTCTACGGCCCCGGCCAGCCGCTCGACATCACGAAAATGTTCGTCATCCTCCCCGACAATATCGGCCACGGCGCCTCGTCGCGCCCCAGCGACGGGCTGCGCATGGCCTTCCCGCATTACGATTACAGCGACATGGTCGAGGCCCAGCGCCGCCTGCTCGTCGACCGGCTCGGGGTCAATCATCTCCAGCTGATCCTCGGCACTTCGATGGGGTGCATGCACGCCTTCGTGTGGGGCACCGAGCATCCCGGCTTCGCGCTGCGCCTCGCGCCCTTCGCGTGCCAGCCGGTCGAGATCGCCGGGCGCAACCGGATGTGGCGCAAGATGGCGATCGACGCGATCCGCGCCGATCCGGCCTGGAACCAGGGCAACTACACCGCCCAGCCCGCCCAAGGCCTGCGCACCGCCGCCGATCTCTCGGTGATCGCCGGGGGCAATCCGATGGCGCTCCAGGCGCAATTCCCGACCCGCGCCGCCGCCGAGGCCGCGCTCGACACCGCCTTCGCCTCGCGCGGCGCCGGAGTCGACGCCAACAACGCGCTCTATTTCTACGACGCCTCGCGCAGCTACGACCCCTCGGCCGGGCTCGAGAAGATCACCGTGCCCGTCCTGTGGATCAACTCCGCCGACGATTTCATCAACCCGCCCGAGCTCGGCATCGCCGAGCGCGAGGTCAGGCGCATGCCCCGCGCGCGCTTCATCCTGATCCCGGCGAGCGTCGACACCAAGGGCCACGGCACCCACACCTGGGCGAAGTTCTGGAAGGCCGATCTGGCGCGATTGCTGGCGGACCGGCCCTAGCTTTCCGCCCTCTCCCCACTCCCCCCGTCACCCCGGCCTTGTGCCGGGGTCCACTGCGCGTCTGAGCGCTGAACAAGAGCCTCTAGACCTACGAGTGCGGATCAGTGGACCCCGGAACAAGTCGGTGCGTATCCCCATCGAGCAGGGACGCGTGTTTCTGTTCCCCTGCGAAAGCAGGGGCCCAGAGTCACAAGGGCTGAACTGCCTGGCTCTGGACCCCTGCTTTCGCAGGGGAACAGGGAAGTACCTGCCCCAAGGGTATAAGCACCGAACAAGTCCGGGGTGACGGAAAATAGGGCGGTCTTCCCCGCAACCCCTCGCGCCGCTAAAGCCCACCCCATGATCCTCGTCATCGACAATTACGACAGCTTCACCTGGAACCTGGTCCATTACCTGATGGAGCTCGGCGCCGAGGTCCAGGTCGTCCGCAACGACGCGCTCACTGCGCGCGAGGCGATCGCGAGCAACGCCCAGGCCTTCCTGATCTCGCCCGGCCCCTGCACCCCCAACGAGGCCGGGATCAGCCTCGATCTCGTCGCCGCCTGCGCCGATCTCGGCAAGCCTCTCCTCGGCGTCTGCCTCGGCCACCAGGCGATCGGCCAGCATTTCGGCGGCCAAGTGGTGCGCGGCGGGCTGATGCACGGCAAGACCTGCCCGGTCTCGCACGACGGCACCGGGCTGTTCGCCGGGCTGCCCTCGCCCTTCACTGCGACGCGCTATCACTCGCTGGTGGTCGCCGACATTCCGCCCGACCTGGTGGTCAACGCCACTGCGGACGACGGCAACGTCATGGGCTTCCGCCACGCGACGCTGCCGATCCACGGCGTCCAGTTCCACCCCGAGAGCATCGCCACCGAGCACGGCCATGCGATGCTGGCGAATTTCCTGCGGCTCGCCGGGATCGAGGCGAAGGCGCTGGCTTGAGCGCGATCGAACTCGCCGGCATCACCAAGCGTTTCGCCACCAGCGGCGGCGGCGTGCTCGCGCTCGACAATCTCACCCTCACGGTCCCGCAAGGCGGGGTGTTCGGACTGCTCGGCCCCAACGGCGCGGGCAAGAGCACGCTGCTGCGGATCATCGCCGGCCTCGTCCGCCCCGACCGGGGCAAAGTCCGCCTGCTCGGCGAGGAAGCAAGCCCCGCCGCGCGCCGCCGCCTCGGCGCACTGATCGAGTCGCCGCTCTTCTATCCCTTTCTCAGCGCCCGCGAGCTGCTGGTCGTCCTCGCGCGCACCTCGCAAGTCGCCGCCGATCCGCTGCCCCTGCTCCATCTCGTCGGGCTCGACGGCGCCGCCGACCGCCCGATCGGCGGCTTCTCGCTCGGCATGAAGCAGCGGCTCGGCATCGCCGCGGCCTTGCTCGCCGACCCCGAGATCGTGATCCTCGACGAGCCGACCAACGGCCTCGATCCGGAGGGCATCCGCGAGATGCGCACGCTGCTGCGCCACCTCGCCGACCAGCGCGGGGTCACCGTGCTGCTGTCGAGCCACTTGCTCGACGAAGTCGAGCGCATCTGCGACCGCGTCGCGATCCTCAGCCGCGGCCGGCTCGCCGCCGAGGGCAAGGTCAGCGACCTCGTCCGCAGCGAGCGGCTGTGGCTCGACGCCGCGCCCGCCGATCGCGTGCTCGCGCGGCTGGGCAAGCAGGGCGCACCGCACGGCGAAGGCGTCGCCGCGCATATCGGCCGCAGCGAGGCGCCCGCGCTTATCGCCGCTCTGGTCGCCGACGGCGTCGAAATCCACGAGGCGCGCTGGCTGCGCCCCGATCTCGAGGAAATCTTCCTCGCCGAGACTCGGGGCCCCGAATGATCGCCGCCGAGATCCTCAAGCTGCGGCGGCAGCGCGCGGCCTTGTTCTGGGGCTTCCTGTTCCTGCCCCTGTTCATGACCCTGCTCGCCTTCCTGCTCGGCGGCGGGCTGGTGAAGCCGCCGCCGGACGCGCTGGTCAGCGAGATCCGCCTGTTCCGCTCGGTGGTCCGCACCTTGAGCGTCGCCGGCAACCCGATCGCCCAGCTCTTCTACGCGGTCGGCGCGGCGGCGATCTTCGCGGTCGAGTATCGCTATTCGGGCTGGCGCCACCTCGTCCCGCGCGCCCCGCGCGAACGGCTGCTCGCCGCCAAGTTCGCCGCCTTCGCGCTGTTCGCCGCGCTCAGCCTCGTGCTGGCCGTCGCCGGCGACCTGCTGGTCATGCTCGCCATGCCCTTCGTCCAGGGCCTCAACCCGGCGATCGTCGAGACCCCGCCCGGCGCGGCCACGATCCTCCTCCTCGCCTTCCTCGTCTCCTTCGCCGAGCTGATGGCGCTGGGCGGGCTGGTCGCCTTGGTCGCAGTCACCACGCGATCGGCGATGGGGGCGATCCTCGTTCCCTTCCTGCTGTCGCTGGGCGCCGCCGCCGCAGGCGCCTATTTCGGCGAGGCGGTGCGCACCCTGCCGATGCCGACCTATGCCGCCGAGGCGCTGCGCCACTGGCTCGAAAGCGGGCCATCGCCCGCCAGCGACCGCGCCGCGCTGATCGGGCTCGCTACGCTGCTCGCCTGGATCGCCGCCGGCTTCGGCGCCGCGATCGCACTGTTCCGCCGCCAGGACCTGGTCAGCGAATAGGGACAAATTGCGACAATTTCGCCGATTCCGGTAATCTGCGCGCGACGTGGCGGTGCGATTTCGCCTTCCGTGCTCGAATGCGAGCGGAAAACGGAGACGGACAAATGAACCAGAAACTCAAATTGGGCGCCGCCGCGCTCGGCGGCATCGTCGCCACGCTCGCCGCAGGCGGGATCGCCTTTGCCAGCATGGGCCACGGCCTCGGCCCGATCGGCAATGCCGATCTCGACGATAACGGCGAGGTGACGCGCACCGAATGGGTCCAGAAGGCGGGCGAAGCTTTCGACCGGCTCGACGCGAACAAGGACGGCAAGCTCGTCGTCGGCGAGATCCCCCCGCCCCCGCACCACGGCCATGGCCGCCCCCATCCCGGCCCCGACTTCCACGACGATGACGATTGGGGCCCCGACGCCGGCCCGGTGACGGCACCGCCGCCCGCTGCCGACAACAGCACCGAGCCAGCCCCGGCGCCGCAGCCGGCAAAGTAGGGCCCCTTCCCTGTTCTCCTGCGAAAGCAGGAGCCCAGGGCCAAGCAGTTCAGTCCTCGTGGCCCTGGGCCCCTGCTTTCGCAGGGGAACATGGGAAGGATCGCGATACCTCCCTTACAATGTAGGGTTTCCCGTCCTGGCATGCCCCGGTCATGACCAGCCCAGCACTCCCGGCACAGCGCAGCTTGGCCGACCGCCAGCAGGAATTGCTCGACTCGCACGCGCGCCGACCGGATAGGAGCGCGGTGACCGTCTTCACCCTCCTCCCCGACCCCTCGTCCCCGCTGTCGCGCGAGTCCGCCGCGCAGGCCTTCGCCGACATCCTCGACGGCACCCCGACCGAGGAAGCGATCGAGGCCTTCCTCATCGCGCTCAGCATCCGCGGCGAGACCAGCATCGAGATCGCCGAGGCCGCGCGCGCGATGCGGCAGCGGCTGATTCCGGTCACTGCACCCCCCGGCGCGATCGACGTCTGCGGCACCGGCGGCGACGGCCACCACACGCTCAACGTCTCGACCGCGGTCAGCCTCGTCGTCGCAGCAGCCGGCGTCCCCGTCGCCAAGCACGGCAACCGCGCCGCCTCGTCCAAGGCCGGCGCCGCCGACACGCTCGAAGCGCTCGGCCTCGACTTGACCCGCGCCGCCGCCAATGCCGAGGCGACGCTCGCCGATCTCGGCATCGCCTTCCTGTTCGCCGCCAACCACCATCCGGCGATGGCCCGCATCACCCCGATCCGCCGCCGCATCGCCCGCCGCACCATCTTCAACCTGATGGGCCCGCTCGCCAACCCGGCGCACGTCACCCGCCAGCTGATCGGCATCGCCCGCCCCGATTACGCGCCGGTCTATGCCGAAGCGCTCCGCCAGCTCGGCACCGAGGTTGCCGCGGTGATCTCGGGCGAGGAGGGCCTCGACGAGCTTTCCACCGAAGGCGCCAGCATCGTCGTCAATGTCGGCCGCGCCGCGCTGCCCGTGCGCATCCTTCCCGAGGATGCCGGCCTCCCCCGCCATCCGCTGACCGCGATCCGCGGCGGCGACCCCGCGGTCAACGCAGTCGCGCTGCGCCGCCTGCTCCAGGGCGAAAAGGGCGCCTATCGCGACGCGGTGCTGCTCAACGCCGCCGCCGCGCTGATGGTCGCGGGCCGCGCCGACAGTCTGGCCGAGGGCGCCGAGGAAGCCGCGGAGTTCCTCGACAACGGCCTTGCCAACGCGCTGCTCGACTGCTGGATCGCCTATTCATGAGCACGATCCTCGACCAGATCCTCGCCACCAAGCGCGAGGAAGTCGCCGCCCGGAAGGCGATCTTCCTCGCCGAGGCGCGCCTCGACTGGGGCGACGACTTCACGGCGGGCGAAGCCGACCGGCTCTACGGCGCCGAAGCCGGCGAGCATGGCGAACCGCGCGGCTTCAAGGCGGCGCTCGACGCCCGGATCGCCGCGGGCGGCTATGGCCTGATCGCCGAGATCAAGAAGGCGTCGCCCTCCAAGGGCTTGATCCGCGAGGATTTCGACCCGCCCGCCCATGCCCGCGCCTATGAGGCCGGCGGCGCCGCCTGCCTCTCGGTCCTGACCGACGAGAAATATTTCCAGGGCAGCGCCAAAACGCTGATCCGCGCCCGCGAGGCCTGCGACCTGCCGGTGCTGCGCAAGGATTTCATGATCGACCCCTGGCAAGTCGACGAAGCGCGGATGATGGGCGCCGATGCGATCCTGATCATCGTCGCGGCGCTCGACGACGGCCAGATGGCCGAGATCGAACTCGCCGCGATCGGCCATGGCATGGACGTGCTGGTCGAGGTCCATGACGCGCAGGAGCTTGAACGCGCCTATCGCCTCAAGTCGCGGCTTATCGGCGTGAACAACCGCAATCTCAAGGACTTCGTGGTCGACTTTGATCGCACGCTCGAAGTGCTGAAGGACGCGCCGCCAGGCTGCACCTTCGTCGCCGAAAGCGGCATCACCGGGCACGCCGACATCCGCCGCCTCGCCGACAACGGCATAAGCTGCTTCCTCGTCGGCGAGGCGCTGATGCGCCAGCCCGACATCGAAGCCGCGACGCGCGCGCTGCTCGGCGGATGACCAACCTCACTCATCTCGACGAAACCGGCGCCGCGCACATGGTCGATGTCGGCGGCAAGGCGGCCACCGCGCGCGAGGCCGTCGCCACCGGCCGCATCGCCATGTCCGCCCAGGCCGCCACTGCGATCCGCGAGGGCAACGTCCAGAAAGGCGACGTCCTCGCCGCCGCGCGCATCGCCGGGATCATGGCCGCCAAGAAGACCGCCGAGCTGATCCCGCTCTGCCATCCCCTGCCCCTCACCCGGGTCGCGATCGACCTCGTCCCCGACGAAACCGGCGTCACCGCCACCGCCACCGCCGCGACCGACGCCAAGACCGGCGTGGAGATGGAGGCGCTCACTGCGGTCACCGTCGCGCTGCTGACGATCTACGACATGGCCAAGGCGCTCGACAAAGCCATGACGATCACCGGCGTCCGGCTGCTCTCGAAGACCGGCGGCAAATCGGGCGATTGGCGCGCGCCCTGACGCACGCTAGGCTGTCCGTCCGGGAGAGATAATCATGCGCATCACCAGCCTGACCTTCGCCATCGCCCTGCTGCTGCCGATGACAGCGTTGCCAGCATCCGCCCAGACGGCGCCGCCGGTTCGCATCGACAAGGCCCGGATCGACAAGGCGCTCGCCGAGATGGTCGGTGGCGGCCGCGCCGCCGGAGTCGAGGCAGTGGTCTGGCAGAGCGGCCGCGAGCGCTATTTCGGCGAGGCAGGCTTTGCCGACCGTGAGGCGCAGCGGCCGATGGCGCGCGACACGCTGATGCAGATCTTCTCGATGACCAAGCCGGTCACCGGCGTGGCGCTGATGACGCTGTGGGAGCAGGGCAAGTTCGGCCTCGACGACCCCGTCGCGCGCTATATCCCCGAATTCGCCACTGCCCGCTACTATGCCGGCAAGGACGCCGCCGGCGTGGCGCTCTACAAGCCCGCCTCGCGCCCGGTGCTGATCCGCGACCTGATGCGGCACACCGCCGGCGTCCCCTACGGCTTCACCGACAGCGTCCCCGACGCGCTGTTCCGCGCGGCGAGCCCGCTCAGCCTCGACAACGACCTCGAGCAGGCGGCGCGCCTGATCGGCGGCATCCCGCTGATCTTCGAGCCCGGCACCCAATGGTCGTACAGCTCGGGAGTCGACGTCCAGGCGCGGCTGGTCGAGATATTCTCGGGCATGAAATTCTCGGACTATGTCGCGAAGACGATCTTCGTGCCGCTGGGCATGAAGGACAGCGCCTGGGCCCAGCCCGCCAGCCAGCTGCCGCGCTTCGCCGCCAACTACGCCAGGGGCGCCGACGGCAAGCTCGCCCGAATCCCCGACGAGCAGGCGCGGGCGATGAGCTTCTCGGGCAAGAAGATGACGATGGGCGGCGCCGGCATCGTCGCGACGATCGACGATTATCTCCGCTTCGCGCGGATGCTGCTCGGCAAGGGCAGCCTCGACGGGGTGCGCATCCTCAAGCCCTCGACCGTGCGGCTGATGTCGACCGACCAGCTCGACCCGCGCGTCACCGAGCGGCTGTGGCTGCCGGGCAAGGGCAATGTCGGCTTCGGCCTCGATTTCGCGGTCCGCGTCGGCCAGCCCAAGGACGCCAAGGAGAATCGCGGCGCGGTGGGCGAGTTCTTCTGGGACGGCGCGGCTTCGACCGTCTTCTGGGTCGATCCCGCGAACGACCTCGTCGCGGTGTTCTTCGTCCAGGTCTTCCCGTTCGACGGCACCCTCCACCACGATTTCCGCGCCGCCGTCTACGGCGCCGACTATCTCGGGCCGCCGGGCGACTGAGCTTTCTTGTTCCCCTGCGAAAGCAGGGGTCCAGAGCCAAGCAGTCCAACCCTTGTGACTCTGGGCCCCTGCTTTCGCAGGGGAGCAGGACGTCGGCATCCTTGCGGCCAACCGGCGTTCCGCTATTGTTCCCGCCACGATGACCCGCAAGATCATCCATGTCGACATGGACGCCTTCTTCGCGTCGGTGGAGCAGCGCGACGATCCCGCCTTGCGCGGGCGCCCGGTCGCGGTGGGCAGCCCGAGCGGGCGCGGCGTGGTCGCCGCCGCAAGCTACGAGGCGCGCAGGTTCGGGGTGCGCTCGGCGATGGCCTCGGTCACGGCGCTCAGGCGCTGTCCGGAACTCGTGTTCGTCCCCCACCGCTTCGACGTCTACCGCGCGGTCTCGGCGCAGATCCGGGCGATCTTCCGCGACTACACCCCTTTGGTCGAGCCGCTCTCGCTCGACGAGGCCTATCTCGACGTCACCGAAAACCTGAAGGCCCTGCCCTCCGCCACCGAGACCGCCGCCGAGATCCGCGCCCGCATCCGCGCGGATACCGGCCTCACTGCCTCGGCGGGCATCTCGTACAACAAGTTCCTCGCCAAGCTCGCCTCGGACCAGAACAAGCCCGACGGCCAGTTCGTCATCACCCCCGCCGCCGGGCCGGGCTTCGTCGCCGGGCTGCCGGTGTCGCGCTTCCACGGCGTCGGCCCGCGCACCACCGAGAAGATGCACCGGCTCGGCATCCACACCGGCGCCGATCTCCGCGAGCGCGAACTGGCATGGCTGACCGCGCATTTCGGCAAGGCCGGCGCCTGGTACCACGCGATCGCCCGCGGCGAGGACCACCGCGCGGTCAACCCCGACCAGCCGCGCAGATCGTCGGGATCGGAGACGACGGTCGAAGTCGATCTTGCGACTCCCGAAGCCGTGGAAGCGGCGATGCTCGGCCAGGCGGACCAGGTCTGGGCGTGGTGCGACAAGACCGGCGGTCGCGGACGCACCGTCACGGTCAAGGCCCGCTACGCCGATTTCCGCATCGTCACCCGCAGCCGCACCTTGGGGATACCGGTGAACGATCGGACGACGCTCCACGAGGTCTCTCTGGCGCTGGTGCGGACGCTGTTCCCCTTGCGCGAGGGCATCCGGCTGATCGGCGTGACCCTGTCGACCTTCGACGAAGGGACGAAGGCTGAGACATTGCTCGACCTCATCTGAATCTGAGCTTTTCCCCGGCGAAGGCCGGGGCCCAGTTGCAAGCCGATTCGGATGGCGGGATGCCCTATGGAGTCCGCCGATACTGGGCCCCGGCCTTCGCCGGGGAAAAGATACAAGCGAGGCTAGCTCTGCGGCTTCTCCACGAAAGCCGGCGCATCGGGCGGCACCGCCGCGTTCCGCCAGCGTTCGACCGGCACGGCCTCCGCCTTGCCGTCCTGCGTCCATCGCCGCTTGATCAGCGTCGCCGCCTGCTGCGTGGTGCCGCCGATCGTCGCGCGGGTGCGGACCCAGAAGGTGTTCGAGCGGAACGAAGTCCCCCACGGGATCGAGACTCGCTGGTCGGCAAGGTCCGCCGGGGTCAGGACCCCCCGCCGCTTGCGGATCGCGACCAGCCGCGCCGCGACCAGCGGATCGCGGAACAGCAGCGCCAGCATCGCCTCGTCCGCCGCATTGAGGTTGACCGTCGTCGTGCCGGGCAGCGCCGTGACCAGCCGCTCGAGCCGCGCGACGATCGCCGGATCGTAGCCGAGCGCCGCGACCGGCCGGAGGTCGGTCACCGGCCCGGCAAGGCGGATCATCTGGATGACGATGTCCATCTCGTCGTCGCGCAGCCCCACCGCATCGGCGACCTGCTTGAACAGGATCAGCGATCCCGCCTCGCCCGACCGCACCGAATTGATGTTGAAGCGCCCCTCGGCGTCCGCGATGGCGAGGTCGAAGCTGCCGCCTTCGATCGGCGCGCCGCTCTCGGACAGGCTGCCCCAGGGCTCGCCGGGATAGTCCTGCGCCGCCCCAGCCTCGGCATCGCGGCGCAGCGCGACGATCGCCGAAAGCTCGCCGCCGCGGATCGCCGCCATCGCCCGCGCCGCCTCGCGTGTGCGCAAGCCCCGGTCGAGCGCCAGCTCCTCGCGGTTGATCAGCAGCAGCAACACCCCGCTGGCGATCGCCACCATCATCAGCACGTTGACCAGGATCATCCCCGTCTCGCCGGGCGCGGGACGGCGGCTCACATCGCGTTCCACACCCGGGGGATCGCGGCGACCGGCGGCTCCTCGGCCTGCGCGGGCAACGTGACGACGCGGCGCAGCGTGCCGGTCGGGCCCCCGCCGGGCGTCGCCACTTGCAGCCGTATCTCGACCGCGCGCGGCCAGCGATCAGCCTCCTCGTCGTTGCGCGGCCATTTGGCGGTCCAGCTCCCATCGAAGAAGCGCCACTCGGCGCCCGACACCCCGGTCAGCAGCTGCTGCGGCATCGCCCCCGCCTGCCGGCTGAGCATCCCGCCGAGGACGCGGTAATGGACTTCCACCGGCGGCCCGCCGATCCCCGCGGCCGAGCGGGTGAAGGTCAGCCCCTCCCCGGCATCGCCGGAGACGCGGCCATGCGCGATCTGGTCGAGGTCGCTGGTGACGACGAACATCGTCCGCTGGAGCTCGGCGAGCCGGTCGAGGCGCTTCTCGGTCCGCCCCTGGACATTGAGGATGCCCTGCACCAGCGCCAGCCCGGCCACTGCGATCAGCGCGAACAGCCCCAGCGAGATCAGCAGCTCGATCAGCGTGAACCCGGAGTCCCCCGGGCGCCGGGTCATGATCCCGAGCTCACCGCCACCGGCTCGTATCCGCCGGGCCGCGCCACGACGATCGCGAAGTCGCGCGCGACGCTGCCGTCGGTGCGGAAGCGGACCGGGCCGGTGACGCCGTGAAAGCCTTCGCTGCCGAGCAGGCCCTCGGGGTTCAGCTTGCCCGCGGCGCGAAGCGAATTGGCGATGCCGGCGGCATCATAGGCCAAGCCCGCGATCGTCCCCGGCTGAGTGCCGTTGCGCGCGGCGAACTCGCCCGCGAAGGTGCCGAACGCCACCGGATCGGGGCTGGCCAGCCACGCACCGTCGAGCACGGCGAGCGCGTCGGGGCTGTGGTCGAGCGCCTGGAAGGTGCCGAGCAGCTGGACCCCGGTATCCTTGAGGTTGCGCGCCGCCGCCAGCACCGCCGGGCCGCTGCCGGGGATCAGCACTGCGTCGGGCGCCTCGCCGGCGTCGGGAACGGGCGCGCCCGTGCGGACCTCGAGCGCACGGATCCTGAGGCCAAGCTCGGTCCCCATATGGCTCGCCTCGAGCATCGCCGCGACCGACCAGGGGCTGCCGTCGTCGATCACCGCCACCGTGCGCACCCCGCGACCGCGGGCGTAGCGCAGCACCGCGCTGGTCACCTGCGCGGCGGTGATGCCGAAGATGTAGGTGCCCGGCGCCTTGAGCACCGAATCGTTGCTGAACGCGATGATCGGCACGCGCCCCGCGACTGTCGAGGTCACCGCGGGCACTTCGTCGGCGAGCAGCGGACCGAGGATCAGCGCCGGCGCCTTCTTGAGCGCCAGCACCGCCGCCGCCGCCGCGCCCGCCGCGGTGCCGCCGGTGTCGAAGCTCAGCACCAGCGCGCTGTTTTCGGCGAGCAACGCCGCCTGCCGCATGCTAAGCCCCAGCCGCGCGCGCTCTCCGCTCAGGGGAACGAGCAGGGCGATCGGGCGCTTGTCCTTCTTCTCGCCCTTGTCGTCGGGCGCGGCGAATGCAGACGAGGGAATGACGACCGATGCCGCTGTTGCGACCAGGCCTGATTGCAGGAACTTCAGCAGGTCGCGACGGTGCACTGGCGACTCCGGATGCGCGGAACGGGGCTCGGCGGCGTCTTATCGGTTTCGCCCTGCTGGGCATAGCCTCCTATGCGCTCGCGATGGTCGCGACGGTGCCGGCGAGCGCGGTGTTCAAGAACCGGCCGTGGCGCACCGGCGTAGCGGGGACGATCTGGAACGGCGAAGTCGGCGTCGCGGGCGGGAGCACCGTGCGCTGGAACTGGTCGCCGCTCCGCTCGATCACGTCGCTCGGCTTCGCCGCGGACTGGAAGGCGACCGGCCCCGACACCGATCTCGGCGGCCGCGCGATCGCCGGGTGGAGCAGCCGGGTGTTCGACAAGGTCAGCGGCTCGGCGACCGCCACCCTGCTCCAGGCGGTCCAGCCCAACCTCCCCTTCACCTGCGAGATGACCGCGCAGGTCGAGATCGAGCGCGCCGAGTTCGGCGGGTCGGGCCAGATGATGAAGGGCACGATCATCAGCGATCCCGGCAGCTGCCAGGCGCGCGGCGCGGGTGCCGCCACTCAGCTCCCCTCGCTGATCCTCACCGCCGAGAAGGTCGGCACCGTATCGCGCATCCGCGTCGCCCCCGCGGCGCAGCGGCGCAAGACCCTGCTCAACGCAGTGCTGCAGGAGAATGGCGCGCTGGAAGTGAGCCTCACGCCCGAGGGCGCCGAGATGATGCCCTTCATCGGGCTGCGCCCCGGCATCAAGATCCGTGGGCAGATGTAGGAAGCTGCAGGGCGCCCTCCCCTCCCTATGCCGTGGTGCTTATACCCTTGCGCCAAGGCCCTCCTTGTTCCCCTGCGAAAGCAGGGGCCCAGGG
>JAZKCD010000054.1:0-5578 GCA_040388355.1 Pseudomonadota bacterium
TCAGGCCATGCCGGGGGCATGGCCGACCCGGCACGCCTGAAGGGGAGGGGCTAGAGAGTGAATATCGACGTGCCCAAATTTCATCGGAGTGAAGTAATGCGATCCAATCGCCGCGAATTGCTGGCCGGCGCCGGCGCCACGCTTGCGCTCGGCGCGCTTCCCGCGCGCGCCTTCGCCGCCCCGGGCGTCGACGCGCAGGCCGACACGATGCTGAGCGCGATCGCCGAGCAATTGCTCAAGGACGGGCCCGAGGGCGCGACTTCGCTCGGCATCGACAAGGACAAGCGCGCGCGGCTGAAATACCGGCTGACCGATCGCTCGCCCAAGGGCCAGCAGGCCTATTTCGGACACCTCGCCGCGGCGGTGACCCGGCTCAAGACGCTCGAAAGCGCCGGCCCGGCGAGCCATGCGACTCAAGTCAGCCTCGACGTCGTCCGCACGGCGTTCGAGACCGGGCTCGAAGGCTACAAGTTCGGCTATGGCGACGTCGCGGTCGGCGGGTGGCGCAACTCGCCCTATGTCGTCGCGCAGAATGTCGGCGCGTTCCTCGATACCCCGCGGCTGCTGACCACCGATCACAAGATCGAGAACCGCGCCGATGGCGAGGCCTATATCGACCGGCTCGCCGCCTATGCCGGACAGCTCGACGGCGAGACCCAGCGGCTGCGGGTCGCCGCGGCGAAGGGGGTGATCGCCCCCGATTTCCTGCTCGACAAGTGCCTCAAGCAGCTCAAGCTGGCGCGCAGCGGCGACTTGTCGGGCTGGGAGCTGGTCACCTCGGTCGCCAACCGCACCGCGGGGATGAAGGGCGATTTCGGCGAGCGCGCGTTCGAGGTCTGCACCCAGGCGGTCGCCCCCGCGCTGGACCGCCAGATCGCCGAGCTCGAGAAGCACCGCGCCAAGGCGACGAGCGACGCAGGCGTGTGGAAATTCCCCGACGGCGAGGCCTATTATGCCTGGGCGCTGCGTGCGGGCACGACCACGACGATGTCGCCCGACGAAGTCCATGCGATGGGCAAGGAGCAGCTCGCCGAGCTCCAGTCGCGGATGGACGTGATCCTGAAGAAGGAAGGCTATACCAGCGGTACCGTCGGCGAGCGGATGACCGCGCTCGGCAAGGACCCGCGCTTCACCTTCCCCGACAATGATGCCGGGCGCGCCGAGATCATGGCGCTGCTCAACAGCCGCATCGCCGATATCCGCAGCCGCATGCCGCAGGCATTCAACACGCTGGTCAAGGGCAATGTCGAAGTGAAGCGGATGTCGCCCTCGGAAGAGCCGGGCGCGCCGGGCGCCTACGGCGGGCCGGGATCGATCGACGGCACCGTGCCGGGCAAGTTCTGGATCAACCTCGGCACGACCAGCCTCCATTCTCGTTTCAGCCTGCCCGACCTTGCCTATCACGAGTCGATCCCGGGGCATGTCTGGCAAGGCGAATATACCTTCAAGATGCCGCTGATCCGGAGCATGCTCCAGTTCAACGCCTATTCGGAGGGCTGGGCGCTCTATGCCCAGCAGCTCGCCGACGAGCTCGGCGTCTACGACGCCAACCCGGTCGAGCGGCTCGGCTATCTCCAGGGGCTCGCCTTCCGCGCGTGCCGGCTGGTGGTCGACACCGGGCTCCACGCCAAGCGCTGGACGCGCGCGCAGGCGATCGAATGGTTCGCGACGACCAACGGATCGGGGATCGACGAAGTCAGCAGCGAAGTCGACCGCTATTGCTCTTGGCCGGGCCAGGCGTGCGGCTACAAGGTCGGGCACAGCGAGATCAACCGGCTGCGCGACAAGGCCAAGGCGGCGCTGGGCGAGCGCTACGACTTCAAGGCGTTCAACGACGCCGTGGTGCTGGGCGGCAACGTGCCGATGACGGTGCTCGGCCGCGTGATCGACGCGCATATCGCCGCACGGAAGGGGTAAGGCAGGCCGCCGCCGCCGCCTCCTGCCCTTTCGTCACCCCGGCCTTGTTCGGTGCTCATCCCGCGGCGCCGGGCAAGCTCTGTTCCCCTGCGAAAGCAGGGGCCCAGGGCCAGGCAGGTCTGTCCCTTGCGACCCTGGGCTCCTGCTTTCGCAGGAGAACAGGCAAGGCCCTGCCGCAAGCGCATAAGCGCCGAGCAAGTCCGGGGTGACGGAGGATCCTGGGCGAGGTCGCAGCACCGCGCCGGCTGACGCTTGGGTTGATGCTAGCGCGCGGCCAGCGCCGCTTCGACTGCCTTGAGACCCTCGGCGCTCTCGACCGCGAGGTCGATCGGACGCCCGCCGAGCGCGTCGTCATGGGTGTTGAGGAACGCGACCACCGCAGCGCTTTCGCGGAACTTCTCGAAGGCGAGCGTCGCCGCCTTGCCCTGCCGCGCGGCGGCCTCGGGCGAGAGGCGGACCGTGTCGAAGCGCTTGCGGAAGCGCTTGTATTCGGGCTTGCCGGGGGTGGCGGCGGGCTCGGCCGCGGGTGCGGGTTCCTCGCTCATCGCCGGTTGCCCTTGCGCTGGCCGAAGCCGGTGCTGGCGACGCGCTCGCGATAGACGAGGCGGCCCTTTTCGAGGTCGTAGGGCGACATCTCGACCTGGACGCGATCGCCCGCGAGGGTGCGGATGCGGTAGCGGCGCATCTTGCCCGCGGTGTAGACGATCACGCGATGATCATTCTCGAGGCAGACGCGGAAGCGGCCGTCGGGCAGCACTTCCTCGACCATCCCGTCGAGCGTCATGAGTTCTTCCTTGGCCATCAGGCGGCCAGACAGCGAGTAAGGGCGATTCGGATAGGCCGGCTCCCGGGGAGTTGTAAGCGGGAGCGCGAAGTATCTCTCAGCCGCCGGCGCCTACGAAGGATTTGCCGGGCAGTGACGCGCATATAGGGGCGCGGGGGCGAAATAGCCAGTTACGTGGGTTAAGTTCATTTGGGTTCCCACCCCGAGCTTCGATCTATCCTTGTTCTCCTGCGAAAGCAGGAGCCCAGGGTCACAAGCGATGTCCTGTTTGTACCTGGCCCCCTGCTTTCGCAGGGGAACAGGAGCCTTCCTAAGGCAAGGGCTCCAGGTCCGGCGCGACGAACCCCCGCCGCGCCGGGACCGAGAACAGCAGCGCGTGGCTGTAGAAGCGCAGCGGCCATTCGCGCTTTCCCGCCGGGGACAGCAGCAGCGCGTTGACTCGCTCGCGCAGGCCGGTCTCGGGGGTCTCCGCCAGGAACGCCCGCACCCCCGCGACATAGGCCCGCGTGATCGTGTCGTGATAGCCGCCCCTATCGTCGTTCACTCCGCCGACGCTTTCGTTGAAGCGCGAGATCAGCCCGGCGATCTCGGCGTCGACATCCACATCGGGCCGCTCGGCGAGCAGATAGAGGCAGGCGGCGAGGTGCGCCTCATGGGTCCATTCCTCGCGGGCAAGGCTGCACGCGAGCAGGCCTTCGCCGAGATGGACGATCTCGGCGTCGGTGGCGAAGAGGCGGGGTTCGTGGTCGGTCATTCGATCGGGCTTTCTTAGCCGCCCGACCGGCGATCGGGCTAGGCGGGTTCTCGGGTGCGGGGCGCCGCTTGCCGCACCCCCTCGTCGACATGCTCGGCGAACTGCGAGAAGTTCTCGACGAACGCGTCGACCAGATTCGCCGCGGTCGTGTCGTACGCCTCCTTGTCCGCCCAGGTTTGTCGCGGATCGAGGATCGCGGAGTCGACGCCGGGCGCGCTGGTCGGCACCATGAAGCCGAAATTGGGGTCCTGGCGGAATTGGGCTTCGGTGAGGCTGCCGTCGAGCGCGGCGTTGAGCAGCGCGCGAGTCGCCTTGATCGGCATCCGCCTGCCCACGCCGTACTTGCCGCCGGTCCAGCCGGTGTTGACCAGCCAGCACGTCACCCCGCCCTTGGCGATGCGCGACTTGAGGAGGTTGCCGTAGACCGAGGGGTGGCGCGGCATGAACGGCGCGCCGAAGCAGGTCGAGAAGGTGGCGCTGGGCTCGGTCACGCCGATCTCGGTGCCCGCGACGCGCGCGGTATAGCCCGAGAGGAAATGATACATCGCCTGCTCGGGGGTCAGCCGCGAGATCGGCGGGAGCACGCCATAGGCGTCGGCGGTGAGGAAGATGATCGTCTTCGGCACCGGCCCCATATTGTGCTCGGAGGTGTTGGGGATGAAGTCGATCGGGTACGAGCCGCGGCTGTTCTCGGCGAGGCTGTTGTCGTTGAAGTCGAGCGCGCGGGTCTCGGGGTCCATCACGACATTCTCGAGCACGGTGCCGAAACGCTTCGACGTGGCGAAGATCTCGGGCTCGGCCTCGGCCGAGAGGTTGATCATCTTGGCGTAGCAGCCGCCCTCGAAATTGAAGACCGCGGTGTCCGACCAGCCATGCTCGTCGTCGCCGATCAGGGTTCGCGACGCGTCGGCGGAGAGCGTGGTCTTGCCGGTGCCCGACAGGCCGAAGAACACCGCGGTGTCGCCGTTCGGGCCGATATTGGCCGAGCAGTGCATCGGCATGATGCCGTCCTGCGGAAGGAGGTAGTTGAGCAGCCCGAACACGCTCTTCTTCATCTCGCCGGCATAGGCGGTGCCGCCGATCAGGATCAGCTTCTCGGTGAAGTTGACCGCGATGACGGTCTCGCTGCGGCAGCCGTGGCGCGCGGGGTCGGCGCGGAAGCTCGGCAGGTCGATGATCGTGTATTCGGGGACGAAGCCGGGCAGCGCCTCGGCCTCGGGGCGCACCAGCAGGGTGCGGATGAACAGGTTGTGCCACGCCAGCTCGTTGATCACGCGGACATTGACGCGGTGCTCGGGCTGCGAGCCGCCGAACAGGTCCTGGACGAACAATTCGTCGCGCTGGGCGATTTCGGCGAGGAAATCGGCCTTGAGCGCAGCGAAATGCTCCGGGCTCATCCCGCGGTTGGTGTCGCCCCACCAGACATTGCCCTCGGTCTCGGCGTCCCTGACGATGAACTTGTCCTTCGCCGAGCGCCCGGTGTGCTTGCCCGTCGTCACCACCAGCGGCCCGTCCTTGGCGAGCCTGCCCTCGCTGCGGCGCACGGCATGCTCGACCAGAGGCGCGGTGATCAGGTTCCAGTAAAGGGTAGCGGCGGTCCCGATGCCCTGGGCATCGAGGCCGTGACGCGGCGTGCGCTCGTTCACCGATAATCTCCTTTTGCTCCCGGACGTTGGGCCGGGCGCGATCCGTATTCCGCCAGCCGCAAGCATCCCGGCATGTGGGAGTCAATCAGGGCAACGTTGTCACATCGACGGTAACCGATGTCATCGAGTTGAGCGGGAGCTCGCTTTGGTCTAACCCCTGTTGCGATGCATTTCCCAAACCCGAGAATCGCCCGATGACCGCGACGATCGCGCTGGTCGACGACGACCGCAACATCCTCACTTCGGTGTCGATCGCGCTCCAGACCGAGGGTTTCCTGACCCGCGTCTATTCGGACGGCGAGAGCGCGCTCAAGGCGCTGGTCGAGAATCCGCCCGATCTCGCGGTGCTCGACATCAAGATGCCCAAGATGGACGGGCTCGAGCTGCTGCGCCGCCTGCGCGAGAAGAGCGCGATCCCGGTGATCTTCCTGACCAGCAAGGACGACGAGCTCGACGAGGCGCTGGGCCTCGCGATGG
>JAZKCD010000055.1:0-8326 GCA_040388355.1 Pseudomonadota bacterium
AAGAAGAAGACCCTCACCCAACCCTCTCCCGCGAAGGCGGGAGAGGGCTAAGAAATAAGAAGAGGCCACACTCGCAATCGATGCCATCGCCCACGAAAAAGGCCGCCCGGTTGCCCGGGCGGCCTCTTTCATCATCGCGTTGGACGCGATGATTACATCGCGTTGCCGACGGTGACGTTGGTCGTCTCGGTCGTGTTGGTCGTGACGGTCTCGGTGCCGTTCGCGGCATCGACGCCACCGGTCATGTCCTCGATCGCGCCCGCGTTCTCGGTGGGGACGACTTCGGTCGTGGTGGTGTTGTTGACGGTGGTCGACGTCTCGGTGTTGCAGGCCGTGACGAGCAGGCCGGCGCCGGCGATCATCGAAACCGCAGCGACCTTCGAAAGAATTGCACGCATTTAAAGCTCCCTAGATAATGAGTCCGGGCGGCCGAATGACCTTAATACCCAAACCAAGGTGGACATTAGACGGTAACGGCCGAACCCTCAAGGCCGATTTCGCCCAAACTGTCCAAAAATGGCAAAAATGTGGCGAATAAGGCAGCGTCAAGCTGTTCCGGGGTGACGGCGAGCCCGAGCGCGGCGGCGCTGGTCACCGGAAATTCGGGGATGCCGCACGGCACGATCCCGCCGAAATGCCCGAGATCGGGATCGAGGTTCACTGCGAAGCCGTGGAGCGTCACCCATTGGCGGATCCTGACCCCGATCGCGCCGATCTTGGCCTCGTGGCCCCGGTCGAGCGTCCAGATGCCGATCCGGCCGGGCGCGCGGAACGCTTCGATCCCGACCTGGCCCAGCGCCGCGATCACCCAGCCCTCGAGCGCGTGGACATAGTTGCGCACGTCCTGGCGCCGCGGGCGCAGGTCGAGCACGACATAGCCGATTCGCTGCCCGGGCCCGTGATAGGTGTAGCGCCCGCCGCGCCCGGTGCGGTGGACGGGGAAGCGCGCGTCGAGCAGTTCGGCGGGGTCGGCGCTGGTGCCCGCGGTGTAGACGGGCGGATGCTCGAGCAGCCAGACCAGCTCGCTTGCCTCTCCGCGGCGGACCGAATCGGCGCGTGCCTCCATCTCGGCCAGCGCCTCGCCATAGCCGACCCGCGCCGGCGCGACCCGCCATTCGATCTTGTCCGAAGCCATTGCCATGCAACGGCGATTGCGCGCACACGCTGCTTTGCGCAAGCATTGGCAACACCCCGGCGCGCCGCTAGACAAGGATCGGGGACCGCCGGAGGGAAAAAACGGACCATGGTGAAAATGGGGACCGTCTGGGATCGGGCGGCCGAATTCCTGACAGACAATCTGCCTGCCATCCTGCCGATCGCGCTGTTCGCCTTCTTCGTGCCGCTGTCGATCATGGGCAGCCTCGGACCGGTGCTCTCCGCGCCGGTCGAAGGGCTGATCTATGTGCTGTGGATCATCGTCTTCGCGCTGGCGGCGCTGGTGAACTGGGGGGCGCTGACGCTGATCGCGATGGCGCTCGAGCGCGACGCCGAGCCCGGCAGGATCGCCGCGCGGCGGCTGGTGCCGGCGCTCACCGTGTGGATCGCGATCGGCGCGGCGCTGGCCTTGCTGTCGCTGCCGGTGGCGCTCACGCTCCGGGCGGGCGGGGGCGAGCCGGGGACGCTTTCGATCCCGCTCGTCGTCGCCTGGCCGCTGATGATCTATGTCGTCGCGGCGATCATCGGCGCGGTGTGGGTGCTGGCGCGGCTGATCCTGGTCTATCCGCTGGTCGTCGCGGAGAATCGCTGGTTCGGCGCGGTGTGGCGCAGCTGGGCGCTGACTCGCGGCATCGCGCTCCGCGTCGTCGGAGTGATCCTGCTCTATTTCCTCGTCACCATCGTCGGGATGCTCGCGACGCAGACGGTGTTCGGGTCGATCTTCAAGCTCATCGCCGGGCCCGATGGCGGGCTCAGCCTGTCGAGCGTGCTGACTTCGGTGATGGTCGCGGTGGTGGGGACCGCCTTCACCGTGCTCGTGCCGGTGTTCACCGCCAAGCTCTATCTGGCTCTTATCGCTGCCGAGCGGGATCGCGCCGCCGCACCATGAACATCGCCCGTGTGTTCGTGGATGCCGTCGCATTGTGGCGGCACGACCGCGACCTGTGGATACGAGTCGCGAGCTTCTATTTCTTCGTGCCGGTGTTCGCGGTCCTGCTGTTCGTGCAGCCGTCCCAGGTGCCCGTCGAGGTGCGCCCCGGCGATCTGAGCGCGCTCGCCCAGCAGATGCTTGTCACCTTCCGCGGCCAGGCATGGTGGCTGGTGCCGCTTACGGTGTGGAAGGTCTACAGCTTGGGCGTGGTCCTGATCCTGGTGCTCGATCCGGCGCGCCCGTCGCTGGCGACCGCGATCCTGCGCGCGCTGCGGATGCTGCCGGGGCTGATGCTTGCCTATCTGGGCGCGGGGCTCCTGGTCGGAGCCGGCCTCGGCCTGTTCATCGTCCCCGGGCTCTACCTGGTGGGGCGCACGATGCTGACTCAGCCGATCCTGGTGGCCGAGCCCCATCGCGGGCCGATCGGCGCGCTGATCGTCGCGGTCCAGCGCAGCCATCGCCGGGGCTGGACGCTGTTCTTCGTGCTGCTGTGCGCGATTCTGATGCAGCTTTGCGCGGAAAGCCTGGTCAGCACCGTCGGCGCGCTCCTGGGCGGCGCCACCAACGGGCTCGCTCATCTGGTGTTCAGCGCCCTGGGGGCGGCCGTCATCGCAGCCGGCTCGCTGGCGCAGGCGCTCCTCCAGGCAGCGGCCTATCGCGAACTGTGCGCCGCCAGGCAGGGGATCTGAGGCGCGGCCTCACGGGGGAGCACGCCCAGGACCCGCGGGTCGTCGAAGGTCTCGACGATGCGCTTGTACGGCACGAAGCCGTGCCGCCGGTAGAAGCCGAGCGCGGAGGGGTGATCGAGCGTGCAGGTGTGCACCCACACCCGCCCGATCGCGATTCGCCAGGCGAGCGTCAGCGCGTGGTGCATCAGCCAGCCGCCATTGCCCTGGCCGGTGACTTCGGGGACCAGCCCGAAAAAGGACAGCTCGCAGGTGCCGGGAACGCGGAAATCGAGTTCGAGCATGCCGAGCTCGATTCCCGAGCGGTCGGTCGCGGCGTAGATCTCGACCGCGGGGCTGTCGAGGATCGCGCGAAGGTCCTTGTCGGCCATCATCAGCCGCGAGAACCACAGCCAGGGCTCGCCGACGCGGCGGAACAGCGTGCGGTAGCGCTCGCTGGCGGGGGCGGGCCAGGGGACGAGGCTGAGCGGCGAGGGCGGCGTGGGGCGCGGCCGCGGGCGCTCGCGCATCTCCAGCGAGGTGACGATCGTCGCGATCTGGGTGTCGGGGACCGGAGTCAATCCCATGCGGCGACCGGGGGCAGGCTCATCAGGATCGCATCGACATTGCCGCCGGTCTTGAGCCCGAACAGCGTGCCGCGGTCGTAGATCAGGTTGAACTCGGCATAGCGCCCGCGCCAGGCGAGCTGCCGGGCGACATCGGCGTCGGTGAAAGGCTCGGCCATCCGGCGGCGGACGATGCGCGGATAGGCGTCGAGAAAGGCGCGGCCGACGTCCTGGGTGAAGGCGAAGTCCGCGTCCCAGTCGCTTTCGAGATGGTCGTAGAAGATCCCGCCGACGCCGCGATGGACCTTGCGGTGGGGGATGTAGAAATAGTCGTCGGCCCACGCCTTGAAGCGCGGATAATGCGCGGGGTCGTGCGTGTCGCACGCGGCCTTGAGCGTGGCGTGGAAATCGTCGGTGTCCTCGGCGATCGGCAAGGGCGGGTTGAGATCGGCGCCGCCGCCGAACCAGCGCTTCGTCGTCACCAGGAAGCGCGTGTTCATGTGCACCGCGGGGACGTGCGGGTTGGTCATGTGCGCGACCAGGCTGATGCCGGTGGCGAAGAAGCTCGGGTCCTCGGCGGCGCCGTGGATGGTCTTGGCGAAGTCGCCTTCGAAGGCGCCGCCGACGGTCGAGACATTGACCCCGACCTTTTCGAACACGCGGCCCTTCATCACGCCGCGCACCCCGCCGCCGCCGGGCTCGCCGCTGGGATCGGTGCGGTCCCAGGGGGTGTATGCGAAGGACGCGTCCGACCCCGCCTCGCGCTCGATCGATTCGAATTCGGCGCAGATCGAGTCGCGGAGGGACTCGAACCAGGTTCGGGCGGCGGCTTGCTGGGGGTCGAGGGGAGGCATGGGTGGGTCCTAGCTGCTGAGCCCGAGGCTTTCAAATCCTCCCCGGCACGGGGAGGGGAACCGCCGCGAAGCGGTGGTGGAGGGGGCTCTCCACACCGGACTCGCGAGGAGGATAGCCCCCTCCACCATCCTTCGGATGGTCCCCCTCCCCGTGCCGGGGAGGATTTCAGGCCGGCAAGCCGCCGGTCTGCCGCAGGGCTTCGGCGAGCGCGATGCCCGCCGAGACCGACACATTCAAGGACCGCATTCCCGGCATCATCGGAATCACCACGCGCAGGTCGGCGCGGTCGTGGACGGGGTCGGGGACGCCGGCGCCTTCCGATCCGAACAGCAGCACGTCGCCGGGCAGGAACGAAGCCGCGTCGAGCCGCACCGCCGCGCGGGTGGTGAACAGCACGATCCGTCCGCTGCTTGCCGCCAGGAAAGCATCCCAATCGGCGTGGCGCGCCACTTGCACCCGTGCCGCATAGTCCATTCCCGAGCGCGCCAGCTTGCGGTCGCTCCACGGGAATCCCATCGGCTCGATCAAGTCGACTCCGGCGCCGAAACACGCCGCGGTGCGCAGGATCGCGCCCACGTTTCCGGCAATGTCGGGCTGGTACAGGGCGATGCGCATATGCCCTCCCATAGCGGCGGCGGCCCTGCGCGTAACCTGTGGGTCAAAATGCCTGTTGGCAAAGCTGCATTCCCGCGTCTATCAGCGCCCCGAGCCACCGGGGGCACCGGGCGGCTGGAAGGCGTGCAAGCGCCTTCGTCCGGTTATCGCGCGTCCGCGCCCAAAAGTTCGAAGTGCAAGGGCTGAAGCATGGCAACGCTTGAAGATGGTGTTCCTCCCGATCAGACGGTTGCTCCCGGCGGAGTGCTGATCGAGAATCCGCGTCGACGCGACTATCTGAAGATCGCCGCGGTCTCGTTCGCGGGGGTCGGCGCCGCCGTGACGGTGCTGCCGCTGGTCAATTCGATGAACCCGTCGGCCGACGTGCTCGCCCAGTCGACCACCGAAGTCGACGTCTCGGCGATCGAGCCGGGCCAGGCGATCAAGACCTCGTTCCGCAAGCAGCCCCTGTTCGTCCGCAACCTGACCCAGGCCGAGCAGGACGCCGCCAACGCAGTGCCCGTCTCCGATCTGCGCGATCCGCAGACGCTGGCGCAGCGCACCAAGGAGGGCAAGGCCAACTGGCTGATCACCCTCGGGGTGTGCACCCATCTCGGCTGCGTCCCGCTGGGCGCCGGCGAAGGCGAGAATCGCGGGCCGTTCGGCGGCTATTTCTGCCCGTGCCACGGCTCGGCCTACGATACCGCGGGCCGCATCCGGCAGGGTCCGGCGCCGAAGAACCTGGCGGTCCCCGATTATGTATTCAGCTCCGACACCGTCGTGACGGTGGGTTGAGGATAACGCGATGAGCTTTCCCTGGGCACGCAATTACGAGCCGAAGAACCCGGTGATGAAGTGGGTCGACGACCGGCTTCCGCTTCCCCGCTTCGTCTACAACGCGATCGGCGCGGGCTATCCGGTGCCGCGCAACCTCAATTACTGGTGGAATTTCGGCGTGCTCGCCGGGGTGGCGCTGGTCATCCAGATCGTCACCGGCATCGTGCTGGCGATGCATTTCCATTCGAGCGCGGCGGACGCGTTCAACTCGGTCAACGGCGGCATCATGCGCGACGTCAACGGCGGCTGGTTCCTCCGTTTCGCGCACGCCAACGGCGCGGCGATGTTCTTCGTGGTGCTCTACATCCACATGTTCCGCGGCCTCTATTACGGGTCGTACAAGGCGCCGCGCGAGATGGTGTGGCTGCTCGGCGTGGTCATCTTCCTCTTGACCATGGCGACTGCGTTCATGGGCTATGTGCTCCCCTGGGGGCAGATGAGCTTCTGGGGCGCGCAGGTGATCACCGGCTTCTTCTCGGCGATTCCCGTGGTCGGCGAGCCGATCCAGCATTGGCTGCTCGGCGGCTATGCTCCCGACGACGCGACGCTCAACCGCTTCTTCTCGCTGCATTACCTGCTGCCGTTCGTGATCGTCGGCGCGGTGATCCTGCACATCTGGGCGCTGCACATCCCGGGCTCGTCGAACCCGACCGGCGTCGAAGTGAAGGGCGAGCAGGACACCGTCCCGTTCCACCCCTATTACACCGCCAAGGACGGCTTCGGGCTCGGCGTGTTCATGATCGCCTTCACGATCCTCTTGTTCTTCGCCCCCGATTATCTGGGGCACCCGGACAACTACATCCCGGCGAACCCGCTCTCGACGCCGGCGCACATCGTGCCCGAATGGTATTTCTGGCCGTTCTACGCGATTCTCCGCGCCTTCACGTCGGACCTCATCCTGCCGGCGAAGCTGTGGGGCGTGCTGGCGATGTTCGGATCGATCCTGCTGCTGTTCTTCCTGCCCTGGCTCGACCGCTCGCCGGTCCGCTCGGGCAATTACCGCCCGATGTACCGCATCGCCTTCTGGGTGCTGGTGATCGACGTGCTGGTGCTCGGCTATTGCGGCGGTTCGCCGGCGACGCCGCTCTACGTGATCCTGAGCCAGATCGCCGCGGCCTATTATTTCGCGCATTTCCTGATCATCGTGCCGATCATCTCGCGGCTCGAGCGGCCGCTGCCGCTGCCCGGCTCGATCACCGAAGCGGTGCTCGGCGGCAAGAGCGGCTCGCGGATCAGCGAAACGGCATTGAGCGCGTAAGGGGGATTTGAAGACATGCTTCCGCTGTTCATGCGCTCGATCAAGTTCTTCATCGGTGCCGCGTTCGTCGGCGTCCTGCTCTGGGCGCTGCTCTGGACCGTCGTCGGCGAGATCCGCGAGCCGGCGCCGCCGTCGGTCGAGACGAGCGAGTTCCATCATCACCCCAAGGCGCTGCACCTCACGTCGGACGGGCCGTTCGGCAAGTTCGACAACGCCCAGCTCCAGCGCGGCTTCCAGGTCTACAAGGAAGTCTGCGCGACGTGCCATTCGCTCGGCCTGGCCGCGTTCCGCGAGCTCGAGGGGATCGGCTACAACGAAGCCGAAGTGAAGAAGATCGCCAAGGACTGGGCGGTCAAGCAGCCGACCTTCGACCCCAAGTCGGGTGACCATGGCGAGCGCACCAACCTGCCGTCGGACCGCTTCCCGCTGGTCTATTATGCCGGCAACGGCACCCCGCCCGACCTGACGCTGATCGCCAAGGCGCGGCACGGCGGCGCGTCGTATATCTATTCGATCCTGACCGGCTACGAGGACAAGCAGCCCGAGGAGCTGCTCAAGCAGTTCCCGGCCGCCAAGACCCCCGAGTTGATGTTCTACAACCCGTATTTCCCGACCCTCAACATCGCGATGCCCAAGCCGCTGACCGAAGGGCAGGTAACCTATCTCGACGGCACCCGCGCGACCGTCCCGAAGATGGCCGAGGACGTCTCGGCGTTCCTCGAATGGGCGGCCGAGCCGACGGCGCAGTCGCGCAAGGAGACGGGGCTCGCAGTGGTGCTGTTCCTGCTGCTCACCACCTTCCTCGCGTTCGGCGCGTACCAGACGGTGTGGCGCGGCGTTAAGCACTGAGCATGCTCGACATCGCTGCTGCCAATGACGACATCCGGCGGCGCATCCGCACGATCCCCGACTTTCCGAAGCCGGGCATCATGTTCCGCGACATCACCACCTTGCTGCTCGACGCCGAGGGGCTGCGGCTCACGGTCGAGCGGATGGCCGATGCGGTGGAAGGCGAAGTCGACCTCGTCGCTGGAATCGAGGCGCGCGGCTTCCTGTTCGGCGCGGCGCTGGCGCTGAAGCTGGGCACGGGGATGCTGCTGATCCGCAAGGACGGCAAGCTGCCCGGGGCGACGATCGGCGAGGACTATGCCCTCGAATACGGCACCGACCGGATCGCGATCCATGCCGACGCCTGCACGCCCGGCGCGCGCGTGCTGCTGGTCGACGATCTGATCGCCACCGGCGGCACCGCCCGCGCCGCGGTGCGGCTGCTCCGCAAGGCGGGGGCAGTGGTCGGCCAGGCGGCGTTCGTGGTCGACTTGCCCGAGCTTGGCGGGGCGGATGCGCTGCGCGGGGATGGGGTTGCGGTGTCGGCGCTGGTGGCGTTCGAGGGGCATTGAGGCTCGATGCCCCCCTCTCCCATAGGGAGAGGGTTGCGCAGACTTGGGTCTGCTTCTTCAGCAGG
>JAZKCD010000056.1:0-19781 GCA_040388355.1 Pseudomonadota bacterium
CAGGAAGTTCATCGAGATGCCGCCGCCCATCGTGCCCGCGCCGATCACGCCGACGTGATTGATCGGGCGCAGCTGGATGTCATCGGCGATGCCGTCGATCTTGCCCGCCTTGCGCTCGGCGAAGAAGATGTGCCGCTGGGCGGCGGACTGGACGCCCATGATCAGCTTCATGAAGCCGGCCCGCTCGAGCTGGACGCCCTCGGCATAGTTCATGCTGATCGTGCGCTCGATCAGGTCGACGATCGTCGCGGGCGCCTCGAAGCCGCGGAAGCGCTTGGCGTTGGTCTTGCGGAACGCGTCGAACACCGCGGGGTCGGCCTTGGTCACCTTCTCGCTGGCGCGCGGGAGCGGGCGGGCCTCGGCGACTTCGCCGGCGAAGGCGACTGCGTCGGCGAGCAGGCTGTCCTCGCCCGCCAGGCGGTCGACCAGGCCGGCCTGCTGGGCCTGCTTCGCCGAGATCGGATCGCCCTTGGCGGTCATCTCGAGCGCAACCTCGACGCCGGCGACACGCGGCAGCCGCTGGGTGCCGCCCGCGCCGGGGAGCAGGCCGAGCTTGACTTCGGGCAGGCCGAGCTTCGCCGAAGGGACGGCGATGCGGTAATGGCAGGCGAGCGCGACTTCGCAGCCGCCGCCCAATGCCGTGCCGTGGATCGCGGCGATCACCGGCTTGTCGAGCGCTTCGATCGCGTCGACCAGCGTGGGGAGGCCGGGCTCCTGCATCGGCTTGCCGAATTCGGTGATGTCGGCGCCGGCGAAGAAGGTCTTGCCGGCGCAGGTGATGATCACGGCGGTGATGCTGTCGTCGGCCTTCGCCTCGTCGATCCCGGCCTGCAGACCCTGCCGCACCGCCGCGCCGAGCGCGTTCACCGGCGGATTGTCCGAAGTGATGATCAGGACATCGCCCTGGCGGGTGGTGGTGATGGGGGAAGTCATTTTTCGGGGCTCCTGGGATTATCGGTTCACGCGAAGGCGCGAAGGCGCAAAGAGAAGAAGAGAGATGTTCGCGCGGAGGCGCGGGGGCGCGGAGGTGTCTGGATTCGCTGAGATGGATTGCGCCGCGTCAGCGGCAGGAAATGCTGCGGGGTGGAGATATTGGATGCCGCTGTCGCGGCCGCCCTTCTTCTCCGCGCCTCCGCGCCTCCGCGTGAACCACTCCTTCTTCGCGCCTTCGCGCCTTCGCGTGAAAAAGAGCATCCCGAAGCTCATGCCAGCGCCGAATAGATCAGCGTCTTCAATTCGCGCCGGATCGGGTAGAGGGTGGACGGAGAAAATTGCGTCATGAAGACCATCGAGATCCGCTCGACCGGGTCGATGAAGAAGGCAGTCGAGAACATCCCGCCCCAATAATATTCGCCCACCGAGCCCGGGATCATCGTCCGCGCGACGTCGGTGGTGACTGCGAAGCCGAGCCCGAAGCCGACCCCGGCGTTGGTGGTCTCGCTGAACAGCGACTGCGACATGGTGGCGAGGTCCGATGCGCCGGGGAGGTGGTTCATCGTCATCAGCTCGACGGTCTTGCGGCTGACCAGGCGGACGCCGTCGAGGGCGCCGCCGTTCAGGAACATCGTGTTGAGGCGATGGTAATCGGCCGCGCTCGAAACGAGGCCGCCGCCGCCCGAGATCTGGGTCGGCTGGCGCGCCCACAGGCTCTCGGCGCCGCGGTCGAACAGGATGCGGCCCTTGCCCGGGGCGAGCGTCCAGCAATCGGTCAGGCGGTCGAGCTTGTCCGCGGGGACGACGAACGAGGTGTCGTCCATCCCGAGGGGTGCGAAGATACGCTCGGCGAAGAAGCGGTCGAGCGTCTGGCCCGAAAGCCGCTGGACGACGAGACCGAGGACGTCGGTCGACACCGAATAATTCCACGCCTCGCCAGGCGAGAATTCGAGCGGCAGCTTGCCGAGCGCGGCGGCGAGTTCGTCGAGGGTGAGCCCATCCCACCAGTTCTCGATCTTGCCTTCGCGGTGGGCGGCGTCGATGTTGGAGCGGTTCTGGAAGCTGTAGGTGAGTCCGGAAGTGTGGCGGAGCAGGTCGACCATCCGCATCGGCTCGGCGGTGGGCTTGGTCTGGAACGGCACCCCGCCGCCGCCGCCATTATAGACCCCGACGCCCTTCAGCTCGGGAATGACGTGGTGGACCGGGGTGTCGAGGCTGCACTTGCTCTCCTCGACCAGCATCATGAAGGCGAGGCTGGTGACCGGCTTGGTCATCGAGGCGATGCGGAACAGCGCGGTCTCGTCGAGCGCGGCGCCGCTTTCGCGCGCCGGGCCCTGGCTCGAGAAATGGACGGGCTCGCCGTTCCGCGCGACCAGCAATTGGGCGTGGGGAAGCTTGCCCGAATCGAGGTAGCGTTCCTTCAGGAAGGCGTCGATCCGCGCGAGCCGGGCGCTGTCGAAGCCCTGCGATTCCGGCTTGGCGAGTTTCATGACGCGTCCATACCCCAAATTCGAATCTCGTAAACCGTGCCGCTTTGGCTCTCGCTTATCCTATTGCCTTGAGCGCGCCTTGAATCAACACTAGTTCGAAGAGGAATCATGCGTTCGGGCCCAAACCCGACATTCTACAAACTGGAGAGATGCCGGGTGTCGACCGAACCGATCGTGCCGCTGGACCCGAACTGGCCGGTGCGGCCCATGCCCGAGATCGAGGCCGAGCTGACCGCGCCCGGCGCGAAATTCGAGACGGACGTAGCGGAAATCCGCGGGGTGCAGACCCGGGTGTGGAAGAATGCCCCGGGCAGCCTGCGCGCGCTGACCCAGCTGGTGCGGGCGTATGGCGCGCGCGAGTTCACGATCTACGAGGACGAGCGGGTCACCTACGAGGCGCATTACCGGGCGGTGAGCCACCTCGCGCACAAGCTCAGCGAGATGGGCGTGGCGAAGGGCGACCGCGTCGCGCTGGCGATGCGCAACCTGCCCGAATGGCCGGTGATCTTCTTCGCCACCGTCAGCATCGGCGCGATCATCGTGCCGCTCAACGCGTGGTGGACCGGGGGCGAGCTCGAATATGGCCTCAAGGATTCGGGAGTGAAGATTCTGTTCGTCGACGGCGAGCGGCACGAGCGTCTGAAGGCGTGCTACGACAAGCTGCCCGACCTGGTGCGCGTGGTGGTGGCGCGGGCCAAAAGCGAGATCGAGCCGCCCGCGAGCCGGCTCGAGGTGCTGATCGGCACCCCGCGCGACTGGGCGGCCCTTGCGGATATCGAGCTGCCCGAGGCCGAGGTCGCGGCCGACGACGAGGCGACGATCTTCTACACCAGCGGCACCACCGGCAGCCCAAAGGGCGCGCTGGGGACGCACCGCAATTTCGTGACCAACATCCTGTCGAGCGGCTTTTCGTCGTCGCGGGCGATGCTGCGGCGGGGCGAGATCCCGCCCTTGGTGCCCGATCACAAGAAGACGCTGCTGGTGATCCCGCTGTTCCACGTCACCGCGTCGAGCGCGGCGATGATGACGCTGATCGCGGCGGGCGGGACGATCGTGTTCATGCGGCGCTGGGACCCGATCCTGGCGATGGAGCTGATCCAGCGCGAGCGGATCAACATGACCGGCGGGGTGCCGACGATCGCGTGGCAGCTGCTCGAGCATCCCGACCGCGCGAACTACGATTTGTCGAGCCTCGAGAGCATCTCGTACGGCGGCGCGCCCTCGGCGCCCGAGCTGGTCAAGCGGATCTTCGAGGAGTTCGGCGCGCTGCCGGGCAACGGCTGGGGGATGACCGAGACCACCGCGACCGTGACCACCCATTCGGGCGAGGATTACCTGACCCGGCCGACCAGCGCGGGGCCGCCGGTGGCGGTGGCCGAGATCAAGATCATGGACGTCGAGGCGACTCGCGAGCTGCCGCGCGGCGAAGTCGGCGAGCTATGGGCCAAGGGGCCGATGGTGGTGAAGGGATACTGGAACAAGCCCGAGGCGACCGCCGAGACCTTTGTCGACGGCTGGGTGCGCACCGGCGATCTCGCGCGGATCGACGAGGAGGGGTTCCTCTACATCGTCGACCGGGCCAAGGACATCATCATCCGCGGCGGCGAGAACATCTATTCGAGCGAAGTCGAGGACGTGATGTACGCGCATCCGGCGGTGACCGATTGCGCGCTGATCGGCGTGCCCCATCGCTCGCTGGGCGAGGAGCCGGTGGCGGTGGTCCACCTCGCGCCGGGAACCAGCGCGACCGAGGCCGAGCTGCAGGACTGGGTCCGCGAACGGCTGGCGGGGTTCAAGGTGCCGGTCTCGGTGCGGTTCGTCCCCGAGACCTTGCCGCGCAATGCCAACGGGAAAATCCTCAAAAAGGATTTGAAGGCGATGTTTGCTGAGGAAACGGCCTGAGCGCCGCGCCAACCTCGGCCGACATCCGGGATCGAGCGGCGCGGGCCGCGTTCGGGGGTGCGCTGATCACCAACGTGCTGCGCGGATTGGTGTCGGAAGCCATCGTCGCCGCCGCACTCGAACCAGTGTGGCGTTGGTGCAGCGCCGATTATTCGAGCTGGGACTTCGACCGCGCCGACGGCGTCCGGCTCGAAGTCAAGCAATCGGCGGTCCGGCAGACCTGGGCAAGCGCGTCCGCCGCGCCAAGCAAGACGTCGTTCGACATCGCTGCTCGAAAGGGGCGATGGGAGGGCGCGCTGTGGATCGAGGAGCCGGGGCGTCATGCGCAAATCTATGTTTTCGCGCATCACCCGATCGGCGATGACGGGGCAGATCACTGCGACCCGGCGCAGTGGGAGTTCTTCGTGGTTCGCGCGAGCGACCTTCCCCCGACCAAGCGCATCGCGACGGCGGCGCTTCGCCTGATCGCCGCGCCGTGCCATTTCAACGGGCTCGCCCGGACGGTCGCCGATTGCGCCGCGCAAATCGCTTGAATGCGAGCACGGGCAATCCAAAGGCAAGATTTGAAGGCTATGTTCGCCGAGGAAGCGGCCTGAGGGTCTGATTCGAGGGTGGGCAATGGAGCGATCGGAAGCGTTCAGGCGCTTCGTCGAGAGCGTGCATGACGGCAGCTACGACTATCGCGCGCTCAACGCCTGCTCGGCCGACGAGCGCGCGGAGATCGAGGCGCTGCTCGAGGCGCGTGCGCAGGCCGACGACGAGGACGAGGCGTTTGCGCCAGAGCCGGTCGGGGCGGTCCGCCGCGTGCTGCGCTGGGCGATCCGGCTGGTGGCGCTCGCGGTGCTGGGGGCAATCGGCTGGTACCGCTATGCGCTGGAGAGCCTGAAGACGCCGTTCGACGGAGTGCATGCCCCGGTCGCGCTGACGGTCGCGTCGGGGCTGATCGGTGTGCTTTTGCTGCTGTGGTTCGACGGCAAGGGGCGGCGAGGGCCCCTGTTGCTGCTCGGCGCGGCGGCGCTGGCGCTGTGCGGGCTGTCGATGCGCTGGGTCGATTCAGGTCGCGGCGGGGTGCGCGAGCATTGGTCGGGGCTCGAGTTCAGCAGGACCCGGCTGTCGGGCGACCTGTGCTACCGGATCGATGCCCAGGTCTTCGCGCTGCGCGGGGCAGGCCCGGCGCGCTTCACCTATGTCCGCGGCATCTGGCCGGGGGCGTATGGCGAGGACGAATTCAAGCGCTATTTCTTCTCCGACCTGCCGATGCGGAGGCGGGCGGACGGGTGGACGTGCATCGCGCGCTGAGCGGCGGGTGAACATTATGAGGCGGGGGTTTGATGGGGCGGTGTGGCGGCGTTACACTGAGGAAGCTGGATTGACCCACCTTTCACCGGCGAAGGCCGGGGCCCAGTTGCGAGCCATATAGAAGGCGGGATACCATCTCGACTTCGCCGATACTGGGCCCCGGCCTTCGCCGGGGAAAATCAAACGGCACGTACTCGACGCCGGGAGGCACGCGTGAATACGTCTGATTCTTCAATCGACAACGACGATGTTCCTGAATCGATCCGGAAAGAGCGGGATCGCGAGCACTTGCGGCGATTGCTGCTGGAGGGCGCGGAATCGCCGCTCGCTGGCGAAGCGGACGAGGCCTATTTCGACGAGTTGAGGGAATTGGCCCGAGGTAGGGCCGCAAAGTGAGACCGATGTCGGCATGCGCGCGAGCCCGTTTCGCTACTCGACTGACCCCTCACCACGGCCGCACATCGTCCACATAGAGGATGAAGTTGTACATCCAGCCGCTGCAGATTTCCTCGCCGTCCGCGCAGCCGACATAGCCGACCGTGCCGCGCAGGCAGACGCGGTTGATGCCGGCTTTCCAATAATCGCCCAGCCTGCGCGCCTCGCCGTCGAGCGAGAAGCCGGTGCCGCCATCGGGCTTCTCGCTGAAATTGGAGATTTGCTGGGCATAGCCGCACAGGCGGACGGTCTTGCCCATGAAGGCGGACGGGTTGCGATAGACCTGCGCGGGCGGCGGGTAGCGCGGGGTGGTCGCGCAGCCGGCGAGCGCGGCGAGCATCGCCAGGGCGAGGGCGCTTCTCACCGCGCGATGACTCCTTCCACGGCACGTTTCCATCCGGAGAGGCGGGCGTCGCGTGCCTTCGCATCGAGCTTCGGCTCGAAGGTCTCGATCGAGCTCCGCATCGCCGAGGCGGCCGCGAGGTCCTTGAACAACCCGCAGCCGACCCCCGCGAGCATCGCCGCACCGAGCGCGGTGGTTTCGGCGAAGGCGGGGCGTTCGACGGGGACGCCGAGGATGTCGGCGAGGTCCTGCGCGATCCAGTTATTGGTGACCATGCCGCCGTCGACTCGCAGCGTCGCCCAGTCGGTGCCGTCGGCGGCGAAAGCGGTCTTGAGGTCATGGCTCTGGTGCGCCATCGCCTCGAGCGCGGCGCGGACGATGTGCGCGCGGCCGGTCGAGAAGCTGAGGCCGGTGATCGCGGCGCGCGCCTCGGGTTCCCACCACGGGGCGCCGAGGCCGGAGAGCGCGGGGACGAGATAGGCGCCGCCATTGTCCTCGACCGAGCGGGCGAGGCCCTCGGTCTCGTCGGCGCGCTCGATCAACTTCACCGAGTCCCTGAGCCACTGGACGAGGCTGCCCGCGACGAACACCGAGCCTTCGAGCGCATAGGTGCGGCGGCCGTTCAGCTGCCAGAGGACGGTGGCGAGGAGGCGGTTCTTCGAACTGGGCGGGGTGGTGCCGGCGTTGGTGAGGACGAAGGCGCCGGTGCCGTAGGTGCCCTTGGTCTCGCCCGTGGCGAGGCACGACTGGCCGATCGTCGCGGCCTGCTGGTCGCCGGCCATGCCGCAGATCGGGATGCTGCCGCCGAACAGCGTGGTGGCGCCGAACTGCCCCGCGCAGTCGACAATCTCGGGGAGCGCGTCGCGCGGGGCGTCGAACAAGTCGATCAGCCCGTCGCTCCACGCGCCGCTGCCGAGGCCCATCAGCAGCGTGCGCGAGGCATTGGTGGCGTCGGTGATGTGCAGGCCCCCGGTCAGCTTCCACACCAGCCAGCTCTCGATCGTGCCGAGCGCGAGATTGGCGCCGGCGGCTTTGAGTTGCGGCCAGTTGGCCATCGCCCAGGCGATCTTGGTGCCGGTGAAATAGGGATCGAGCAGCAGCCCGGTGCGCGCCTGGACTCCGGGCTCCTCGCCGGCGTCCTTGAGCTTGCGGCAGAGGTCGGCGCTGCGGCGGTCCTGCCAGACGATCGCGGGGGCGAGCGGCTCGCCGGTGGTCTTGTCCCAGAAGACGAGCGTCTCGCGCTGGTTGGTGATGCCGATCGCCGCGATCCTGTCCGGCCCGCCCGCCTTCTCGACCATCGCCTTCGCGCAGGCGAGCGACTTGGTCCAGATCTCGGCGGCGTCGTGCTCGACCAGGCCGGGAGCGGGGTAGCTCTGCTTCAGCTCGGCGGATTGCGAGCCGAGGACGGTGCCGTCGGGCGCGAACAGCATCGCGCGCGTCGAGGTGGTGCCTTCGTCGATGACGAGCAGTTTCTCTCCCATAGCGGCAGGCTAGCGCGTGGGCGGGCGAAGCGGAAGCCCGGTCCCCGTGCTCAGTCCCGCGCCCGCTGCCGGGTCAGCATGGCCGCGGTCTCGACCGTGCAATTGTCGATGAAGTCGTTGAGCAGCACAAGCAGGTGATCCGGCGGCACCGTCTTGGCGGCATTCTCGCGCAGCCAGGGAATGGTTCCGGCGTCCATCACCGCCTTCGTCGCCATCAGGACCGAGGAGGCCCAGGTGGCCCTCCGGATCGCGGGCACGATGACGCCGGCGCCCATGGCGGTCGACGTCGCCTGCATCTGCATCACGGTAAAGTCCTTGCCGGGAGGCATGGGTCCCCCCATCGCCTTGAAGGCGTTGATGACGGGCTCGGGCTCGAGCGTGGCATAGGCAATGCCGAGCCAGCTGTCATGGGCGTTGGTCTGGCCGTCCATCCGGTCGATGAAGATGAGCCGCGTGTTGGTCCTGACCAGTTCCTCATAAGCGAGCGATAGGCTCTGCGTGTCGCCGATTGCTATCGGCCGGGACAGGTTGGCGGCGCCGATCGAGCCCTTGAGATGCCGGTCCAGCTGTTCGCGCGTCGGTTTCATCGAGGCGTCCGCGAATCCCTGGGTGTTGAGGTCGACCACCACGATCTCGCCGGGATTGGCATCGAGCCAGGTCAACACCATCCTGAGGAAGCCGGCATAGGAAATGCCGGGGATCGCGCCATGCTGGTGAAAGAGCGCGCCGGGCGCGTAGTGCCTGACCTTGGGATGCATGTGACCCGGGCGGAAATCGAAATAGCGCGTGCCGATTTCGAGCATCGTGGTGATATCGTCCTTCTGCGTCATCGCGAGATTGGCGATCGCGACCGGGATGAGTGGGCGGGCGAGGCCGACGATGATGGCCCCGATGATCGGCATGAGGGCGACGACGCCTATCATCACGAGGGCGAGCTTGGGATCCGCGAGGATGCCGTTGACGGCCCCCATATCGTACATGCCGGCGTCGTGCGCACCGGGCAATGCGAAGCGGGCGAAGGGCCCGCGCGCGATGCGCGGGTCGCGCGCGGCGAGATCGGTCATCCAGCGGTTCTGGTTGCGCGTCACATAGACATGGAACTGGCTCTGGTTGGTGAGCGGCGACAGGAGGCCGTCGCCGGCGTGGTAATAGCCCCAGCAGATGGTCGGGTCGCCGAGCCGCGGCGGGGTTTTGAAGATGTTGCTCATCGTGCCGCGGTCGCGCATCGAGCCGTACAGCGAGTTGATGTCCTGGAACTGGTGCATCAGCACGGCATTGCGGCGCCGCACCGTGCATTTGAGCGTGCCGGTATAGCTCCCTGCGCCGGGGATCCTGGCGGACGATATCTGAAGGTTGCTGCGGCGGAAATTGACTTCGCGGCCATAGGGTCCGGCCGTAAATTTGGGCCCGTTTATCTCGGTGCGGTCCGTATCCGAATCCGAGTAAATATAGAAGTCGACTCCCTTGGCGACCACGGCGATTCCCCCTATTTTTTCTTAGTGTAGGTCGTTTCGCACCCAATTACTAATGCTTCTGTGAAGGCGCGCGGTCAGTAAAATATTGTCCGTAAGCAGAGCGGTCGCGACACATTAAATCGAGACTACCGGAAAGTTACTTGAATATTTAGAAATATATTGAAGAGACTTTTATGATTGCCTCAAGGCAAGTTGATTTATCTTCACCGTGCCATCGGAGCTGCGACGATGAAACCCTCTGCACAGAATGGGGAATTGTTGCGGGATCGCTGCGCGGACCCTAGGGTCCATGCAGCGAGGACGGGCAATGGACGAACCAATCGGCATGACGGGCGGCGCGGCGCCGTTGGGTGGGGCTGTCCCCGCCGCGCCCGTCGCTGCGCCCCAGCCGGCGCCCGCGCCCGAACCGAGCGAGCACGAGCAGCGCCGCGACCGGCTGATGGCGGCGCTGACGCTGATCGCGGGGATCGGGCTGGTGCTGGCGCTGCCCTTCGCGCTGCAGGCGGGATCGGTGTTCTTCCTGCCGCTGACCGCCGCGGTGGTGATTGCGATCGCGCTGGTGCCGCTGCTCGAATGGCTCGAGCGCCACCGCATTCCGGCACCGCTCGCCGCGCTGACCTGCGTGCTGATGTTCCTCGTCGCCGCGAATGTCGCGCTGGCGTCGATCGTGGTGCCGGCGTGGCAGTGGATCCGCGAGCTGCCGACCGCGATCCCCAAGATCCAGCATAATCTAGAGCCGCTGATCCGCTTCTATTCGAACCTCGAGCAGTTCGTCGACAAGACGCTGATGAACTTCGCCTCGGGCCCGATCCGCCAGCCCGAGACGATCGCCGCGGCGCCGCCGCGCTCGCTGCTCGACCTGTTCACCACCTCGGCGCCGTCGGCGCTGATCGAGATGTTCTTCGGCATCCTGGTGATCTATTTCTTCCTGTCGGGCTGGACCCGGCTCAGGCGCGGCGCGATCACCAGCCGGTCGAGCTTCGGCGGGGCGATGGCGACCGCGCGCGTGATCCAGGACGTGGTCGACGACACCTCGGCCTATCTGGGCACGATCACGATGATCAATTTGACCTTGGGGCTGATCGTCGCGGGGGCGCTGGCGTCGATGGGGATGAAGACGCCGCTGATGTGGGGCGGCATCGTCGCGCTGCTCAACTATATCCCCTATTTCGGGCCGGTGCTGGCGGCTTTGCTGCTCGCGGTGGGCGGGCTGATGTCGTTCGCCGATATCGGCTGGGCGCTGCTGCCCGCGGTGATCATGATCGGCGCGCACCTGATCGAGGCGAACTTCGTGACGCCGCTGATCGTCGGGCATCGGCTGACGATCAGCCCGATCATGATCCTCATTTCGCTGAGCTTCTGGGGATGGGTCTGGGGCACCACCGGCGCGCTGCTCGCGGTGCCGCTGCTGATCATCATCCAGACGGTGATGAACGCCGCGGGCAAGCCCGATATCGCGGGCTTCCTGTTCGAGCACGGCACGCTGACGCGCGACGGTTCGGCGGGCCGTTTCCGCCGGTCGGGACATGGCGACCAATCCGGTTGACAGGGGCCAGTTGACAGGGGGTGGGGGCGCGGCTAGTGCCCGCCTCCTCGCTGGTACAAGCGGGTGTAGCTCAGTTGGTTAGAGCGCCGGCCTGTCACGCCGGAGGTCGCGGGTTCGAGCCCCGTCACTCGCGCCATCGCGCAGCTTTCAGTCCTGCCCTTTGCCCGCCCGCGCATGACGGCGGCGGTCGATCACGAGGATCGGCGCGCCGGCGACGATCGCGACCGCGCAGATCGTGACGAAACCCGAGACCGTCGACCAGTCGAACGACGGGCCCATCAGCAAGGCGGTCATGCCGAGCAGGAACAGCGAGACGAGGCCGCCGCCGAACGCGAAGGTCCCGGCGGCCGCGACTGCTTCCCAGCGGCGATCGCGCGGCGGGGGCGGGGCTTCGGGGCCGGTCAGCGCCACTTCCCCGTCTCCATCCAGCGCAGCAGCGGCTTGAGCGGCACGATCCAGGCGACGCCGAGCGCGACATAGATCAGCAGCTGGACGAGGATCGGCAGCGAGCCGATCTCGGCCGAGAAGCTCGCGACCATCACCACCCAGACGATGACGAGCAGGACGATGGCGAGCGCACCGGCTGGCTTGCGCCAGCTGGGCTTGATCGCGGGCTTCATTTCTCGGCGTGGCACAGCATGCCCTCCTCGGTGATGACGGCGTGGAGGGGGACGTCCCAGATGTCGTTGGGGATCACCGGAACCTGCTGGACCGACCAGGCCACGCCGACTCGCCACGCCTCGCCATAGCGCGCAAAGGCGCGGTCGTAATGCGCGGCGCCCTGGCCGAGGCGGTTGAGGCGCGCATCGAAGCCGAGCAGCGGCGTGAGGATGACGTCGGGCGCGACTTCGGCGCGGCTCGCGTCGGGCTGGCGGAGGCCGAAGGGGCCGTCGACCAGCGGTTCGCCGAACTGCCAGGCGAGGAATCGGATCGGCGCGGCGCGGTCGACCACATAGGGGAGCGCGAGCCTGCAACCGGCCGCGGCGGCGGCGGCGGCGAGCTGGGCGGGATCGGCCTCGCTGCCGATCGGAACATAAGTGGCGACGGTCATGCCTTCGCGCAGCCGTGCAGCGAAGCCCGGCGGGGCGAGGATCGCGCTTGAGGACTCGGCGGCGAACCGGTCGCGTTCGGCGCGGAGGCGCGCGCGGAGGGCAAGCTTGTCCGGGATCATGAGGCGGGGTGGCGGGACCGCCATGGCCGTTTGCCAGAATATCCTCTGACGCCAAGTACGTCAGGTGGGGACCATGTGCGACAGACCAGGATCTGCACAGGGACAGCCCCCATGGATGATGAATCGCCTCAGGGATAATCGCTAAGGCTCGTACCGGGCAGTGCCCGCCGTCCCCTATCTAGGCGCTCCGGGCGTCTTCCTCAAGGGCCCTCAGGCGACCAGCCGTGGCGGGGGGCCGTGCACGCGGTTCCGGCCCGCGGTCTTGGCCTCGTAGAGCGCGCGATCGGCGTCGCGCAGCAGCGCCTCGAAGGTCGAGGGCTGGGCATGATTGACGGCAATTCCCGCGCTCACCGTCGGCGCGCCGTGCTCCGCCGAGAGCGGCGGAGTGGCGGCGAGTTCGGCACGTATCCGCTCGGCGAGGTCGCGGGCGCCGTCGATCTGGGGTTCGCGCAGCAGCACGCAGAATTCCTCGCCGCCAAGCCGCGCGGCGATATCCTCCGCACGGACATGCTCGTGCAGGATGCGCGCGAAACGCACGAGCACCTCGTCACCGGTCGCATGGCCGAAACGGTCGTTGACCCGCTTGAAATTGTCGAGATCGAACATGATCGCCGCGCAGGCCGCGGGGAGAGTGTGCGGGCCGGCCAGCTCGAACGCGGCGCCGCGATTGAGCAGCCCGGTCAGCGGATCGCTCAGCGCCCGGCGGCGCTGAAGCTGAGTCGCGCGGTTCTGCGCGACCATCAGCATCAGCGCGCCGATCCCGGCAAGCGCGACGATGATGCAGACCGAATTGAAGTCCTCGGCCCAGTTTTCCTGGCGCTGGTGCAGCACATAGACGCCGGCCTGGATCGTCGGGATCGTGCAGAGCAGGAAGCTGACGCCGAGCACCGCATACAGCCCGGCGATCCCGGCGAGCGCGGCCGGCGCCTCGCGGCGCGCGCGCCAGAATTCGAAGCCGATGCACCCGCACAGCACGCCGCACGCGATATTGAGCGCGATCACGCCCAGCGCGTTGAGGCCCGAGGCGAAGCCGGCACCGACGATGGTGACGGCGGCCAGCCAGGCGGGGATCGAGAAGGAAAGCGCGACGCGGCCGGTGCGGAACTGAGTCGCGCCCGCCTGGATCAGGATGACGCCGGTGAGCAGGATGACATAGGCGACATAGTTCATCGCCGGCGTGTAGGGATCCATATAGGCCCCGAGCAGGGCGACGCTCGGCACGCAGAAGGCGAGCCCGGCGCTCCACAGCAGCAGATAATGGTCGGTCTTCGCGGCGAGCCAGATCGCCGCCGTGGTGATGGCGAGCGCGGCGGCCGCGAAGCCGATGGCGATCAGGAAGGCCGATTCGTCGATCAACAGTTTCCCCCGGGCGCAGCCGCGAGCCGCAGGGCAGGTCTATGCTCGAATGGTAAAATAGTGCTGAAACCCGCCGGCTGCTGCCGCGGTCAGCCGGCGGCGTCTTCTTCCAGCGCCGCGGCGACGGCTTCGAGGCGATCGGCAATGTTGTCGAGCAGGACCGGCGACACGCCCGAGGACGGATTGCGCTCGGCCTCGTCGAGCAGGTCGGCGAGGATCAGCGCGAGATAGAGCAGGGTGCGTTCGCCGCTAAGGCCGCCCGAGGCGCGGTTGGCGGTGTCGGCGTGGCGCGCCATCAGGCCTTCGAGGCGCTGGAGGTGCGGCTCCTCGCCGTCGCGGCAGGCGATGGTGTAGCTGCGGCCGGCAAGCCTGAGCGTGACTTCGGCCATCAGTCGGCATCCGCCTTCTCGCGCGCGATCAGCGCGTCGAGCGAGGCGACGGCGTCTTCGATCTTCTCGCGCAGCGCAGTGTGGCGATGGGCGAGGCGCTCGATATTGTACGCGCGGGCGGTGGCCGCGGCTTCGATGCGGGCGAGCGCTTTCTCGATGCGGTCCGGGGGAGTCTCCGCCATGAGGGTTCGATTACGCACCGCCGTCGTGCGCGGCAAGCGGCAATCGCCGAGTGGTGCGGCGGAGCCGGTTGACGCGGCGGCGCTTGGCTTCCAAAGGCGTGCCCACGCCACCCGGGGAATTCATGTGACGGCATCCTTCACCGAATGCGCCAACGCCATCCGCGTGCTCGCGATGGACGCGGTCGAGGCCGCCAATTCAGGGCATCCCGGCATGCCGATGGGCATGGCCGATGTCGCGACGGTGCTGTTCCAGGATTACCTGAAATACGACGCCGCCGACCCGAAATGGCCCGACCGCGACCGGTTCGTGCTCTCGGCCGGGCATGGCTCGATGCTGCTCTACGCGGCGCTGCACCTGACGGGCTATGCGCGGCCGACGATCGAGGACATCCGCACCTTCCGCCAGGTCGGGTCCCCTTGCGCCGGCCACCCCGAGAATTTCGAGCTGGCCGGGGTCGAGTGCACCACCGGTCCGCTGGGGCAGGGCCTGGCGATGGCGGTGGGCATGGCGATCGCCGAGCGCCACCTCAATGCGGTGTTCGGCGACGTGCTGGTCGATCACCGCACCTGGGTGGTCGCGGGCGACGGGTGCCTGATGGAAGGCATCAACCATGAGGCGATCGGGATCGCCGGGCATCTCGGGCTCGGGCGGCTGATCGTGTTGTGGGACGACAATAGGATCACGATCGACGGCGCGGTGTCGCTCTCGAGCTGCGAGGATATCCCGGCGCGCTATGCCGCGACGGGCTGGCAGGTGGTCGAATGCGACGGGCATGACGCGGCTGATATCGCGCGGGCGTTCGATGAAGCGATCGCCGACGCGCGGCCGTCGCTGGTTCGCTGCCGGACGATCATCGGCAAGGGCGCGCCGAACAAGCAGGGGACGTCGAAGACCCATGGCGCGGCGCTGGGGGGGGACGAAGTCGCCGCGGCGCGCGCGACGCTCGGCTGGACCGCGCCGCCGTTCGAGATCCCGGCCGAGATCGCCGAGACGTGGCTGGCCGCGGGCTCGCGCGGGGCCGAAGCGCATTCCGTGTGGAAAGAGCGGCTTGCAGGCCATTCGGATCGCGCGGCGTTCGAGCGGCGCAATGCCGGCGGCACCTCCGCGACCGCTGCGCTCGACGCGCATATCGCCAGCCTGATCGCCGCTCCGCAAAAGGTCGCGACGCGCAAGGCTTCCGAGCTCGCGCTGGAAGCGATCAACGCGGCAATCCCCGACACGATCGGCGGATCGGCCGACCTGACGGGGTCGAACAACACCTTCACCAAGGGCCTCGCGACGCTCGACCGCGACAATTATGGCGGCCGCTACCTCAACTACGGCATCCGCGAGTTCGGGATGGGCGCGGCGATGAACGGGCTGGCGCTGCACGGCGGGGTGATCCCCTATGGCGGCACCTTCCTGGTCTTCTCCGACTATGCCCGCCCGGCGATCCGCCTGTCGGCGCTCCAGCGCGCGCGGGTGATCTATGTGATGACGCACGATTCGATCGGGCTGGGCGAGGACGGGCCGACCCACCAGCCCGTCGAGCATCTCACCAGCCTGCGCCTGATCCCCAATCTCGACGTGTACCGCCCGTGCGACGCGGTCGAGACCGCCGAGTGCTGGGCGCTGGCGCTGGAGAAAGCGGACGGCCCATCACTGCTCGCGCTGTCGCGGCAGAACCTCGCGCAGCTGCGGACCGAGGCGGGCGAGAACCGCTCCGCGCGGGGCGGCTACCGCCTGTTCGCCGCCGAGGCGCCGCGCAAGGTGGTGCTGATCGCGACCGGCTCCGAAGTCGAGATCGCCGGCGCGATCCGCGAGCAGCTTGAAGCCGAGGGCGTGGGTGCCGATCTTGTGTCGATGCCCTGCTGGTCGCGTTTCGACGCGCAATCGCCCGACTATCGTGCCGATCTGCTGCCCGGGGACGTGCTGCGCGTCTCGATCGAGGCGGGGACGACGCTCGGCTGGGAGCGCTACACCGGCGAGGGCTTGCGCTTCGGGCTCGACCGGTTCGGCGCCTCGGGCCCCGCGCCCAGACTCTACGAGCATTTCGGGCTCACCGCCGCGGCGATCACGCCGCAGATCATCGAACGACTGAAGGACTGACAGACATGACGAAGGTTGCGATCAACGGGTTCGGACGCATCGGCCGGCTGGTGGCGCGCGCGATCCTCGAAAAGCCCGATTGCGGGCTCGAGCTGGTGACGATCAACGACCTCGCCGACGCCAAGTCCAACGCCTGGCTGTTCTCGCGCGACAGCGTCCACGGCAAATATCCGGGGACGGTGTCGGCCGAGGGCAACGATCTCGTCGTCGACGGCAAGCGCATCAGGGTGACCGCCGAGCGCGATCCGGCCAACCTGCCGCACCGGGAGAATGGCGTCGAGCTGGTGCTCGAATGCACCGGCTTCTTCACCGACCGCGAGAGCTGCCAGAAGCATATCGATGCGGGGGCCAAGAAGGTGCTGATCTCGGCGCCGGGCAAGAATGTCGACCTGACCGTGGTCTATGGCGTCAACCACGAGAAGCTCGAGGCGGGCCACGTCATCGTCTCGAATGCGAGCTGCACCACCAACTGCCTCGCGCCCGTCGCCAAGGTTCTGAACGACGCGATCGGTATCGAGCGCGGCTTCATGACCACGGTGCACGCCTATACCAACGACCAGAAGATCCTCGACCAGATCCACCCCGACCTTCGCCGCGCCCGCGCCGCCGCGATGTCGATCATCCCCACCACTACCGGCGCGGCGCGTGCGGTCGCCGAGGTGCTGCCCGAGCTGAAAGGCAAGCTCGACGGTTCGGCGATGCGCGTGCCGGTGCCCGACGTCTCGCTGATCGACCTGACCTTCACCCCGAGCCGCGACACGACGAAGGAAGAAGTCAACGCGGTCCTCAAGGCGGCGTCGGAGAGCGGTCCGCTCAAGGGCGTGCTCGCTTATACCGATGAGCCGCTGGTTTCGATCGACTTGATGCACACCCCGGCAAGCTCGACGGTGGACAGCCTCGAGACGACGGTGATGGAGGGCAAGCTGGTCCGCGTGGTCAGCTGGTACGATAACGAATGGGGCTTCTCGAACCGGATGGTCGACACCGCTTCGGCGATGGCGAAGCTGGGGTGAGCGGCCGCCTCGCCGGAATTGCCCGGCACGCGGTGCGGCGAGGGCCGATCGAGACGATCGACGCGGTCATGCTCAGCGTCGATCGCGGCGTCGAGGGCGATGTCCGCGGCGTGCGCAAGCCCGACGGCCGGAACCGGCGGCAGGTCTCGCTGATGGAAGCGAGCGACTGGACGGCGGCGACGGCGGCGATCGGCATCGATCTCCCCTGGTCCACCCGTCGCGCCAACCTGCTGGTCGACGGACTCGACTTGCCGCAGATTGCGGGCGCGCGCATCCGCATCGGCGCGGACGCGGTGCTGGAAATCACGGTCGAGTGCGATCCGTGCGTCCGGATGGACGAGATCGCCATGGGGCTGCAGGAAGCGCTCCGGCCCGATTGGCGGGGCGGGGCGTGCGCACGCGTGATCGAGGAGGGCCGGATCGCGGTCGGCGACGAAATCAGGATCGAGACATGATCGAACGCTTCGCGACACTCGACGACATGGGCGACATCGCCGGCAAGCGCGTGCTGGTCCGCGAGGATCTCAACGTCCCGATGGCAGACGGCGCGGTGACCGACGACACGCGGCTGCGCGCGGCGGTGCAGACCGTCGCCGAGCTGGCGGACCGCGGCGCGATCGTCGTCGTGCTCGCGCATTTCGCGCGGCCCAAGGGGATGCGCAATCCGACGATGAGCCTGTCGCTGGTGACCCGGCCCTTCTCCGAAGTGCTCGGGCGGCAGGTGCGCTTCATCGACGACCAGGATGCAGGCGACGCGGTGGGCATGATGCGGCCCGGCGATATCGGCATCCTCGAGAATATGCGCTTCGATCCGGGCGAAGAGAAGAACGCGCCCGAGACCGTCGCGCGGCTGGCGGCGCTGGGCGATCTCTATGTCAACGACGCCTTCTCGGCAGCGCACCGCGCGCATGCCTCGACCGAGGGGCTGGCGCATGCGCTGCCGGCGTTCGCCGGGCGGCAGATGGAGGCCGAGCTCGACGCGCTCGACAAGGCTTTGGGCAATCCCGAGCATCCGGTGGCGGCAGTGGTCGGCGGGGCAAAGGTTTCGTCCAAGCTCGACGTGCTCAGGCATCTGGTCGAGAAGGTCGATCACCTGATCATCGGCGGGGGGATGGCCAACACTTTCCTCGCGGCGCGCGGCGTCGATGTCGGCAAGAGCCTGTGCGAGCATGATCTGACCGGCACCGCCGAGGAAATCCTCGACGCGGCCGAACGGGCGAACTGCATCGTCCATCTGCCGTACGACGTGGTGGTGGCGAAGGAGTTTCGCGCCAATCCGCCGGTGCGCACGGTCAATGTCCACGAAGTCGAAGCCGACGAGATGATCCTCGACATCGGCCCCGCGGCGACCGAGGCGCTGGCCGACGTGCTCAAGACGTGCCGCACTTTGGTGTGGAACGGCCCGCTCGGCGCGTTCGAGACTCCGCCGTTCGACACCGCGACTGTGGCGCTGGCACGCACTGCGGCGGCGCTGACCCGCGAGGGCTCGCTGGTGTCGGTGGCCGGGGGCGGGGACACCGTTGCCGCGCTCAACCAGGCGGGGGTGGCGGACGATTTCAGCTTCGTCTCGACCGCGGGGGGCGCGTTCCTCGAGTGGATGGAGGGCAAGGAATTGCCCGGCGTGGCGGCGCTGGCGGGGTCGCGCGCGCGTTGAGCGTCCGCCTCCTTCAACCTTCCTTGCATTATCGGGCGCTGTTCGACGTTGCGCCGATCCGCTTCTATCCGGGGGAAGCCGAGATCGAGATTGCGCTCGACGGCGAGGGGCTGGCGGTCTCGCTTGAGGCGTGGGATGGCGAGGCCGACGCTGCCGCGATGGAGGCTGCGCGGTCGGTGCTGTCGCAGCTTGCCGAGCTGGACGCGCAGGCGAGCGGCTATCTCTTCGCGATTCCGGGCTGGCCCTATGGCGAGGACGCCCGGCTGTGGCTGCTCCTCGTCCAGAGCGACAATGTCCGTTTCTGCTACGCGCAGAATGAGGTCAACGACGAGCAGGTCATCGGCTTCAGCCGCCAGGGGGCTGACGGGTGGAGGCTGCAGGGACCCGACCCGCGCCGGCGCGGCAAGGGCGACAGCCCTTGGCATGGCTGACGCAGCGTGATCGTCTAACTATTTCACACTGATCTATTTTATCCGCCGGACCCTTTGCGCTGCGCGACTTGTTGAGCCCGCAACCACAGGGGATTTCCGAACATGGCGATTAAGAAGAATCCGGCCGGCAACGGCGGCGAGACGCATCAGACTGCCGGCACCGACGGCGCCGTGCTGACCACCAATCTCGGCATCCCGGTCTCGGACAACCAGAACCAGCTCAAGAGCGGCGCGCGCGGGCCGGTGCTGCTCGAGGATTTCGTCCTCCGCGAGAAGATCTTCCACTTCGATCACGAGCGCATCCCCGAGCGGATCGTCCATGCCCGCGGCTCGGCGGCGCACGGCTTTTTCGAGGCCTATGAGGACCTCTCCGCCATCACCCGCGCCGACCTGTTCAGCGAGAAGGGCAAGCGCACTCCGGTATTCACCCGCTTCTCGACCGTCGCGGGCGGCGCCGGATCGGTCGACACGCCGCGCGACGTGCGCGGGTTCGCGGTCAAATTCTATACCCAGCAGGGCAATTGGGATCTGGTCGGCAACAACATCCCGGTGTTCTTCATCCAGGACGCGATCAAGTTCCCCGACCTGATCC
>JAZKCD010000057.1:0-17054 GCA_040388355.1 Pseudomonadota bacterium
CCGAGATCATCGCCCAGGCGAAGGCCGACAAGGTCATCATCTTCAAGAAGAAGCGCCGGCACAATTATCGCCGCAAGAACGGCCACCGCCAGCAGCACACGATCCTGAAGATCACCGCCATCGGTGCCCAGGAAGAGAAGAAGAAGGCCGCGCCCAAGGCGAAGAAGGCCGCCGCTCCTGCTGCCGAGGCTGATGCCCCGGCCGCCGAAGCGTAAGCAGGAGTAGTTCGACATGGCACATAAGAAAGCAGGCGGCTCTTCGCGCAACGGCCGCGACTCCGCTGGCCGCCGCCTCGGCGTCAAGAAGTTCGGCGGCGAAGCCGTCATCGCGGGCAACATCCTGATCCGTCAGCGCGGCACCCGAGTCTATCCGGGCGTGAATGTGGGCATGGGCAAGGACCATACCCTCTTCGCGCTTACCGACGGCCGCGTGTCGTTCAAGGAAGGCAAGCTCGGCCGCAAATTCTGTTCGGTAGATATGATTGCGGAAGCAGCCGAATAACATCGGGTAACCAGCCGGGTTGCCCACCAGGGTGATCCGGGGTTTCGACAGAAATCCAAAAAGGGAGTCGGATCACCCCGGCTCCCTTTTTTCATGCTCCCTCCCCCGCCGTGTCGCCGGCCCGTCATCGTGACGGGCTAGGGGCACGCCCAAACGAGGAGAGTGGTCATGTTCGTGCGTACCGAACGTCTGACATTGCGGCCCGGCTGGATCGAGGACGCGCCCGACGTGGCGCGCGCGATCGGGCACGAGGCCGTGTGCGCCAAGCTGGCGCAGGTGCCCTTCCCCTACACGCTGCAGGACGCCCGCGACTTCCTCGCGAGCCAGCAGACGGCCCCGCGCCCGCCCTTGTTCATGTTCGAGCATGCCGGCGGAACGGTGCGCCTGGTCGGCTGCATCGGCCTCCAGCAGGATGAGGCGGGCGACCACGAGCTCGGCTATTGGCTGACCCCCGACGCCTGGGGCCGCGGCTATGCGACCGAGGCGGGCCACGCCGTCGTTCGCATGGCGCGCGAGTCGCTCAGGCTGCGGCGGCTGGTCTCCGGCCACTTCATCGACAACCCCGCCTCGGGCAGGGTGCTGCGCAAGCTCGGCTTCCGCCCGACCGGGCGGATCGTGCCGCGCTACTCGAAGGCCCGCGGCGCCGATTCCGCCTGCGCGACGTTCGAGCTCGATCTCTGTTCGGACGGGCTAGCCGACAACGACCCGCGAACCCGAATGGCGGCGTGAGGCTTGCCCCACGGGCGCATCGGCCATAGCCTGCCTGCACGAACAGGAAAGGAATGCCGATGCGCCCGATCCTCCTATCCGCGCTCAGCCTCGCCGCGCTCGCCGCCGCGCTCCCCGCCCATGCGCAAGGCCGCGAAAAGCCTTCCTGCGATCGCGAACGCGCCTTGATCGCGCAGCTCGAAACCGAGGACAATGCCGAGCGCGTCGCGGCCATCCGCAGGGAAAGCGAGTATCGTGACCGCTATGCCGCGCTGAACCGCCAGATCGCCGAGCTCAACGTATCGCGCCGCAACCCTGCCCTGCTCCAGAAGCTCCGAGGCGAACGCACCTGGGTTCTCCAGAATATCAACGAGGCGCGGGCCCGCCAGAACGTGCCCGTCGTCCCCGACCCCAGGATCGCGACGGCGCGCGCACGGATGGTGGCCAATCGATGCGCGGCCCGACCGGGCGGCCGTCCGGCTCCCCCCGCGACGGCGGCGCGCCCTTCGACTCGCCCCGCCACGCCGCCGGCCTGGACCTACCCGCCGCCGCGGGGCCGCGCTGCAGCTCCAGCCCGCCCGGCGACGACCACGCGCCCGTCGACTCGCCCCGCGGCACCGCCGGCCTGGACCTACCCGCTGCCCACGACGATCCCGCCCGCGCCGAGCCGGCCCGCGGCCACCCCCTATTCCGCGTGGATGACCGGCCGGTTCAACTCGAGCTCGGGCATGATGACGCTGTCGCCCGGCGGCGGAAACTATGAGCAATATGGCGGCACCCTCGCCGTGACGGCGATCAACGGCGCGACGATGGAAGGCACGTGGCGGCAGACCGCCAGTGGCGGCCAATGCCCCGACGGCAGCCACCGCGGCCGCTTCTCCTTCACCTTCACCGCAACCGGCTTCACCGGCAGCTGGAGCTATTGCGACGCGGCGCCCAACAAGGGCGGCTGGAACGGAACGCGAGTGAATTAGGGTAAGGCCTTAATTCGCTGCATGGCCCCCCTCTCCCATAGGGAGTTCCGGGTCGGCGCGGGGCGCTGTTTACCCGGAACTGGTTGCGCAGACTTGGGTCTTGCTCTTGCAAGGCCTTGGTCGGAGCTGGGTGAGGGGTTTCGGGAGCGATCGATAGCGCGAACCCCCTCACCAACCTGCGCTAGGCACTCCGGCGAAGGCCGGGGTCCCAAGCTCCGGTATCCTCTCTCCCAGGAGAGGAAGAATAGGGGGCATCATCCAATTGAGTACGGACCCAAATAGCGCGGCTGCTGCGGGGCGCGGCCGCATGCGCGTGGCGGCCGGCCCCGCGATAGACGGAGACCGCACGTGACCACCGCCATCCCTCCCGACGCCGAACCAGGCTGGCGCGACCTGCTCGGCCAGGGCCGTGCGCCGATGGTCGCGCTGATCCTGCTCGGGGCCTGGCTGGGCGCGGCCGATTCGCTGGTGACGACAACGATCATGCCGAACGTCGGCTGGGCGCTGGGGGGCTTTGCCTGGTTCGGCTGGACCGCCTCGGCGTTCCTCACCGGCACGGTGGTGGCGGGGGCGTCGGCGGGCTGGCTTTCGGAGCGAGTCGGCCTGCGCGCGGCGATGAGCCTGGCGGGGCTGGTGCTGGCGCTGGGGTGCGCGCTGACCGCGCTGGCTCCGGACATGGCCTGGTTCCTCGCGGGGCGCGTGCTGCAGGGCGTCGCGGGCGGCTGGGTGCTGGGTCTCATCTATGTCGCGATGGCGACAGCGTTCCCGCCGCATCATCTGCCGCGCCTGTTCGCGCTCACCACCAGCGTGTGGGGCGTCGCCACCTTTGTCGGGCCGCTGCTGGGCGGCCTGTTCGCCGATGCGGGCATATGGCGCGGCGTGTTCTGGCTGTTCGCCGGCCAGGCGCTGCTGTTCGTCGGCGCAAGCCTGTGGCTGGTTCCGGCCAGGGCGCGCGACGACCGTCACTGGCAGGTGCCGGTCGTCCCGCTCGTCCTGCTCACGCTGGCGATCGCGTCGATTTCGGCGGCCGGCATGGTCGCGCCGCTGGCGGCGGCGGGGCTGCTCGGCGGCGGCGGCGCGCTGCTGGTCCTGGCGGTGCGCATCGACCTGCACGGCGGCAATGGCCTGCTCCCCGCGCAGATCCGCGCCACGGGCTCACCGCTCCGCGAGGCCTATATCGTCTATTTCATGACCAACGCGGCCGGCGTGGCCTTCGCGCTCTACGGCCCGACGCTGCTGCGCACGACGATGGGGCTGAGCGGGCTCGCCGCGGGCTATGTCGTCGCTTCCGAGGCGATCGCCTGGACGATCGTCGCGCTCGCGGTGAGCGGGGCCGGCGAGCGCTGGCGGCGGCGCTGCATCGTGATCGGGCCGAGCGCGATCCTGCTTGGCGTGGCGATGCAGGCGCTGGTGCTCGGCGGCGAGTCGCTGCCGGCAGTGCTGATCTCGGGCGCCCTGCTCGGGGGCGGTTTCGGCGTCTGCTACGCCTTTCTCGGCCAGCGCGTGATGGCGATGCTCGACGCGGGCGAGACGGCACGCGGATCGGGCGCGATCGCCGCGGTGCGCAGCGCGGGCGGCGCGGTCGGCGCGGCGGTGGCGAGCATCGGCGCGAACGCCGCGGGCTTCGCACAGGGCCTCGACGCCGGGCGTGCCCCCGCGGTTGCGCTGGCGGCCTTCGGCGTCAGCCTGCCCTTCGCCTTGTGGGCGCTGATCGCCGCGGTCCGGCTGATCCGGTCCGGACCGCTCCGGGCGGCCCCCGGCGCTTGAAATGTAGGAATTCGCCTGCTGTCCTTCACCGATGGCTCGTTACGCTTCCAACCGCCAGTGCCCCCGCCCGGTTTTTCGAATGTCGCGTGTTGGAAAGCAAAGGGGGGCGTGCCGGATACTTCGTGAACTTTGGAACAATCGGTACGGAATATCGCGGCGCCGCCGCTCAGGCAGCCAGCACCGCCGCGCCATACTCGCTCTCGGCCTTGCCGATCAGCGCGCGGTCGTCATGGTTCCAGGGGTGGAATCCCGGCAGGAAATACGCCGCCCAGGCCGGGCTGATCCGCCGCAGCAGCCCGGGCTTGCCGAGCAGGTACCACCACACCCGCGCCACCGCGCCCGGTCCGGCGATCCCGTCCTGCCGCAGCAGCTCGAGCGTGCCCTGCACCCGCTTGCGCCAGAAATTGATCGTGACGAGCAGCATCATCATCGACTTGAGCCGCCAGCGCTTCCACTTGCTCCACCCCTGGGTGGCGTGGAGCCAGGTATCGTAGGCGACGCCCTTGTGCTCGAGCTCCTCGATCGCGTGCCAGCGCCACATATCGGCCTGCTCGCGGTCGACTCCCGCGAAATAGCGCGGGTCCTTGAGGATCAGCGAGGCGAGGATCGCAGTGTAATGCTCGAGCGCCATCGTCGCGGCGAGGTTAACGATCGCCGGCCGGCTGCGGATGATGACGAGGATCTCGTCGACCACCTTCTCCAGCGGCTCGAGCTCGTACCCCGCCTCCGTCACGCGCTTGTTGAACGCCACATGCTCGCGGCTGTGCATCACTTCCTGCTGGGTGAACGCCTTGATCTCCGCCGCCAGCCGCGGCGACGCGCCATCGCGGAACGCCTTGACCGATTCGATGAAGAAGGCCTCGCCCTTGGGGAAGGTGATCGACAGCGCGTTGTGGAAGGCGGTGCCGATCGGGTCGCCCGCCAGCCACCACCGCGCTTGGGCGCGATCGCGCCCGAAGCGCCGGTCGCGCGGGGTGATCGTCAGGTCGGCGGGAGTCTTTGCTTTCATGCCGCCACTTCCTCCACTAAGCCGGTTTCCCTAGGGGCATAAAGTTTACTTACATTGATGTCAATAACACCGCGCAAACGTCTTTCACCCGAGGAATCCCGCGACGCGGCGCTGGTCGCGGCGAGCGAGCTGCTGCTCGAAAGCGGTCCCCAGGCGGTCACGCTCAAGGCCGTCGCCGCCAAGATCGGCCGGACCCACGCCAATCTGCTCCATCATTTCGGCTCGGCGGCGGGACTGCAGAAGGCGCTGGTGGCGAGCCTGGCCGAGACCGTGACGGCGCAAATCGGCGCCGCGGTCCTCCGCGCGCGCGAGAACGACCATAATCCACGCGAAGTGGTCGACCTCACCTTCGACGCGTTCGACAAGGGCGGCGCCGGCGCGCTGGCGAGCTGGATGATCCTGTCGGGCAACAACGACGTGCTCGATCCGATCCTCGAGGCGGTCCAGCGGCTGGTCGACATGATCGGCCGCGATCATCCGCACCAGGGCATGTCGCTCCAGGAAGAGACGCTCCACCTCGTGATCATGGCGCTCGGCGATGCTTTGCTCGGCGCGCCGATGGCCAAGGCGCTGGGGCTCCCCCGCGAAAAGGCCCGCGAGCTGGCGACCAACGCGATGATGGCGGCGCATCTCCATTCGGGCGACGACAAAGGCCAAGGGTAGCGCTTGAAGGCATACGCGCCTAAGTCGCCGCCATGCATTTCCTCGACCAAGCCAAGATCTTCGTCCGCTCGGGCGCCGGCGGCCCCGGCGCCGTCGGCTTCCGCCGCGAGAAATATGTCGAATATGGCGGCCCCGACGGCGGCGACGGCGGCAAGGGCGGCGACATCATCTTCGAGGCGGTCCCCGGCCTCAACACGCTGATCGACTTCCGCTACACTCAGCATTTCCGGGCGCCGCGCGGCAAGGGCGGCGCGGGCCGCGACCGCACCGGCGCGGGCGGCGACGACCTGATCATCAAGGTGCCCGTCGGCACCCAGGTGCTCAGCGAGGACAAGGAGGACGTGCTGCTCGACTTCACCCGCGCGGGCCAGCGCGAGGTGTTCCTGCGCGGCGGCGACGGCGGCCGCGGCAACGCCAGCTACAAGACCTCGACCAACCGCGCTCCGCGCCAGCACGGCATCGGCTGGCCGAGCGAGGAGGCCTGGGTGTGGCTGCGGCTCAAGCTGCTCGCCGATGCGGGCCTTGTCGGCCTCCCCAATTCGGGCAAGTCGACCTTCATCAACGCCGTCACCAACGCGCAGGCCAAGGTCGGCGCCTATGCCTTCACCACCACCCGCCCCCAGCTCGGCGTGGTCAGCCACAAATATCGCGAGTTCGTGATCGCCGACATTCCCGGGCTGATCGCCGGCGCGAGCGAAGGCGCCGGGATCGGCGACCGCTTCCTCGGCCATATCGAGCGCTGCAAGGTGCTGCTCCATCTGGTCGACGCCAATGACGAGGACGTCGCCGAGAGCTACCGCATCGTCCAGGCCGAGCTCGAAAATTACGGCGCCGGGCTGGTCGACAAGCCGGTGGTGGTCGCGCTCAACAAGATCGACATGCTCGACGACGAACTGATCGCCGCGCTCTCGGCCGAACTCGAAGAAGCCAGCGGCGCCGAGGTCATCCCGATCTCGGGCGCGGCCGGCACCGGGCTCGACTGGGCGCTCGACAAGCTGCTCGAGGCGATCGGCCCCGATGCCCAGGCAGTGAGCGCGGACGACGAGGGCGAGGACACGATCGAATGGTCGCCGGTGTAGCTTTGCCCTCTCGGCTCGGCATGCTATTGATCGCCCATGCGCCGAGACCCCGCCTATCGACCGATCACGGCTGACGAGTTCCTCGAAATGGACTTCGGTACCGACAAGAAGTTCGAACTCGACAACGGCGTGATCTACATGATGACCGGCGGCACCGAGGCGCATGCCTGGGTGCAGCTCAACGTCCTGACCTGGCTGCGGAATAAATTGCGCGGTACGGGCTGTCGCCCTTACGGCTCCGATATGGCCTTGCGCATCAGCGGAATCGATATCCGCTATCCAGACATCGCCATCTATTGCGACCAGCCGCCGCGCGACGAACTCTCGCAGTTCAAGCTACTCGACAATCCGACCGCGATTATCGAAGTGCTTTCGCCAAGCACCACGACATTCGATCAGGGTACGAAGCTCGACGAATATCAGGCCCTTCCAAGCGTGAAAACGATCGCGTTCATTGATCCGGTAAATGAACTGTGCCGAACGATGGAACGGTTGTCGGAGCGCGGTTGGCAGGATCAGATGTTTTCAGGCGAGCGCGGTATCCCGGTTCCAACGCTTGGCTTCGTCATCCCCCACGACGAGATTTTCGCTCGCGACTGATTGGCGTCCTGCTCCGCGCCCGCTAAGCGCCACCCTGATGCCCCTCTTCCCGCCTTCCTCCTGCCCCCGCCTGATCGTCAAGATCGGCTCGGCGCTGCTCGTCGATGAGGACGGCGGCGTCCGGAAGGAATGGCTCGCCGGGATCGCTGCCGACATCGCCGCCCGCGTCCGCGAAGGCCAGCAGGTCGCGGTGGTCTCGTCGGGCGCGATCGCGCTCGGGGCGCGGCGGCTCGGGCTGCCCAAGGGCGGCCGCGCCAGCCTCGAGGATGCACAGGCGGCCGCCGCGACCGGCCAGATCGCGCTCAGCCAGGTCTGGGCCGAGACGCTCGGTGCCGAGGGCCTCACCGCCGCGCAGATGCTGGTCACGCTCGACGATCTCGAGGACCGCCGCCGCTATCTCAACGCCGCCGCCACGCTCGACCGGCTGCTGACCCTCAAGGTCGTCCCGGTGCTCAACGAGAATGACAGCGTCGCCACCGCCGAGATTCGCTTCGGCGATAACGACCGCCTCGCAGCGCGCGTCGCGCAGGCGGCTGGCGCGCAGGGCGTGGTGCTGCTCAGCGACGTCGACGGCCTCTACGACCGCAACCCCGCCCTCCCCGGCGCGGTCCACATCGCCCGCGTCGAGCGGATCGACGATGCAGTCGAAGCGATGGCCGACCGCGGATCGGCCTCGGGGATGGGCTCAGGCGGGATGGTCTCGAAGATCGCCGCCGCGCGCATCGCCAATGCCGCAGGCGCGCATCTCGCCATCGCCTCGGGCCGGATCGATCGCCCGCTGTCGACCGCGGCGCGCCACACGCTGTTCGTCGCCGAGAGATCGGCCCCTGCGCGCAAGGCGTGGCTGGCGGGCGGACTCACCGCGCGCGGCACGATCCATGTCGACGCAGGCGCGGCCAGGGCGCTCGCGGGCGGCAAGAGCCTGCTTGCTGCCGGCGCGACGCGGATCGAAGGCAGCTTCGCCCGCGGCGACCTGATCGTCATCGCCGGCCCCGACGGCCGCCCGCTGGCCCGCGGCCTCGCCGAATATGAGAGCGACGACGCCGCCCGCATCGTCGGCAAGCGCAGCGAGGAATTGGCCGAAATCCTCGGCTACGCCCCCCGCGCGGCTTTGGTCCACCGCAGCCACATGGCGTTGCTGTGAGCGTCCTTGCCATCACCGGCGGCACCGGCTTTGTCGGCTCGCGCCTGATCGCGCTGGCGGTCGAGGCCGGCCACACCGTCCGCGCGCTCACCCGCCGCGCGCAGGCGGAGCGCCAGCACATCGAGTGGATCCCCGGCGACCTGCAGGACAAGCCCGCGCTCGCCCGCCTCACCAAGGGGGCCGACGCGGTGATCCACGTCGCCGGGGTGGTCAACGCGCCCGACCGCGCGGGCTTCGCGCTCGGCAATGTCGAGGGCACCGCCAACATGCTCGCCGCCACTGCCGGCGCAGGCGTCCAGCGCTTCGTCCACGTCTCCTCGCTCGCCGCGCGCGAGCCCGGCATGTCGGACTATGGCTGGTCCAAGGCCGAGGGCGACCGGCTGGTCGAGGCCTCCCCGCTCGACTGGAGCATCGTCCGTCCCCCCGCGATCTACGGCCCCGGCGACATGGAGATGCTCGAGCTGTTCAAGCTCGCCAAACGCGGCATCGCGATCCTGCCGCCCGCCGGCCGCATCTCGCTGATCGAGGTCGGCGATCTCGGCCGCTTGCTGCTTGCGCTCGCGGTCAGCGACAGCTGCAAGCTCACCCTCGATGCCGACGACGGCGTCGAGACCGGCTGGAGCCACCGCGAGTTCGCCCAGGCGATCGGGGCGGCCACCGGCAAGCGCGTCGCCGCCTTCGCGTTGCCCCGCCCGGTCCTGATGGCCGGCGCGCATCTCGACCGGCTGGTCCGCGGCAAGGGCGCCAAGCTCACGCCGGACCGCGTCGCCTATTTCTGCCACCAGGACTGGGTGATCGACCCGGAGAAGCGCCCGCCCGCGAACCTGTGGACGCCGCAGATACGTACCGAGGAAGGGCTGGCGGCAACGGCTGCCTGGTATCGCCAGCAGGGTCTGCTCTGATCAATAATCGTCGGATGGAGCAAACCTCAGTTCCACTCGAGCGTCTCGCGACCCTATCGAATTGATGCGACTGTCCGGCGCCGGTTCAGTCGTTCCCAGACCCCGAACATATACTCGCCTGGGTGCTACCCGGTGCTCGACGAGGTATGCCCTCACGAACATCGCCCGCGCCATCGCGAGCGCTTCGGCTTCGCCCTTGGCGATATGGCCGTCGACGATAATGCGCGCGCCATCACAATACGCATCGTTGCCGAGGATATTGTCAAGGATCTCCGGGCCCATTGGTTCCGAGACAGCTGTGCCCGCGGCGAAATGCACGACATAAGGGCCAGCAGTGCAGAAGGTGGTCGTCGGCAAGGGTGCAGCGGCGCCGACAAGCATCGCAAACGCCAGCGGCAGCAGTTTCCGCAAAATCATCCGAAACGCACCATGCTCCAAACAAACGCCCCAAAACTCAGCACCAGCCCGACCAGGAACACCCGGTACGCCCACCCCAGCAGCCGGTATTTCTTGCGCTTGAGCACCTGCCCATTCTGATAGATGTCGCGCGCCATCACTTCGAGCACCGCGCGGTCGCTCCCCACCTCAGCACGCAGCCGGGCGATATAGTCGGCCTCGCTCAGCTCGGTGAAAGACCCGAAGAACAGCAGGTTGAGCGGCGTATCGCCCACCGCCTTGCCCCCGCCGATCGACGGCATCACCGCCGACATCGCCAGCACCGCCGACAGGAACGCAAACCCGCCGAGGATCGCCAGTGGCAGCGGCGGCAGCGCGCCATGCGCCTGGCTGATCGTGATGGTGAATATGACGAAGGTCGCCGCCATCAGCATCGACGCCTTCTGGTCGGCCATCTGGCTGAGCTGCAAGTGAATCTGCTGCGTCGTCCGCACGACGTGGATGAAATTGGGCGAGAGTTGGGGTTCGTCCGCCATGGCAAGAGCTTCGCACGCGCCCGCCTCGCTGCCAAGCGCCGGTGCGACCGGCTTGCAATGTAGGATTTCGCTTGAGACATGCCGCCGATGGTTATGATCCCCGGTCCTCGCGCGCACGCGCGCGCACGATGCAATGGTCAACCTGGTCAACCGGTTGACCAACCACTTGGCTGAATATCGATTGACTCCCGCGTCGGTCTCCGCCCCGCCAGCGGCGCGTTTCCGCCGCATTCGCTTGGCAGGTGCAGCCGATAGCATTAGGAACCCTGCCCCATGAGCGACCGAGCAGAAATCTACGAAATCGTCACCGCGCAGATCGAGCCCTTCAACAAGAAGGGCGTCGCGCTGACCGATGCCACCACCTTCGCGGGCGATCTCGAATGGGACAGCCTGACGGTCATGGATTTCGTCGCAGCGATCGAGGACGAGTTCGAGATCATCATCACGATGAACATGCAGGCCGAGATCGAGAATATCGGCCAGCTGGTCGACGCGGTCGAGAAATTGAAGGCCTGAACCGGTGACCGACGCCCTCCAGACTTCCGACGCGCTGCCCGAGAACCCGCCGGCGATCGCGCCCGAGCGCGACCTGATGTCCAAGTTCGACGCCGTGATCGCCGAGCGCCAGGCGCTGATCGACACCGGAGTCACCGATCCGTTCGCGATCGTGATGGACGAGGTCAAATCGCCCACGCTCGCAGTGATCAAGGGCAAGGAGACCATCCTGCTCGGCACCTACAATTACATGGGGATGACCTTCGATCCCGACGTGATTCAGGCGGGTAAGGATGCGCTCGACAAGTTCGGGTCGGGCACCAACGGCAGCCGGATGCTCAACGGCACCTTCCGCGACCATATGGAAGCCGAGGCGGCGCTGCGCGAATTCTACGGCACCACCGGCGCGATCGTCTTCTCGACCGGCTATATGGCCAATCTCGGGATGATCTCGACCCTCGCCGGCAAGGGCGAGTACGTCATCCTCGATGCGGATAGCCACGCCTCGATCTATGACGGCTGCCAGCAGGGCAATGCCGAGATCGTCCGCTTCCGCCACAACTCGGTCGAGGATCTCGACAAGCGCCTCGGCCGGCTGCCGCCCGAGCCGGGCAAGCTGGTGGTGCTGGAGGGCGTCTATTCGATGCTCGGCGACGTCGCGCCGCTCAAGGAAATGGTCGACGTCGCGAAGAAGCATGGCGCGATGGTGCTCAGCGACGAAGCGCATTCGATGGGTTTCTTCGGCCCCAACGGCCGCGGGGTGTACGAGGATCAGGGCTGCGACGTCGATTTCGTCGTCGGCACCTTCTCGAAGTCGGTCGGCACCGTCGGCGGCTTCTGCGTGTCGAACCACCCCAAGTTCGAGGCGATCCGCCTCGCCTGCCGCCCCTATATTTTCACGGCCTCGCTGCCCCCCTCGGTGGTCGCGACCGCGGCGACGTCGATCCGCAAGCTGATGTACGCGCACAACAAGCGCGCGCATCTGTGGGAGAACAGCAAGCGGCTCCACAACGGCCTGACCGAGATGGGCTTCAAGCTCGGCACCGAGACCCCGCAATCCGCGATCATCGCGGTGATCCTCGAGGATCAGACCCAGGCGGTGATGATGTGGCAGGCGCTGCTCGAGGGCGGGCTCTACGTCAACATGGCGCGCCCCCCGGCTACTCCCGCGGGCACTTACCTCCTGCGCTGCTCGCTCTGCGCCGAGCACAGCACCGAGCAGGTCGGCACGATCCTCGAGATGTTCCGCGCCGCCGGTACCGCCGTGGGCGTGATCGGCTAGCTTCCTCGGGCCGGTGCGCCTAATCGTTCGCGCATGAGCGAGGCAAGTGCAGCGGAAGAAGGCCAAGGTCGGGGTACCGACTGGCGGACGATCCTGCTCGGCGCGCTGGCGCTGGCGGGGATCGCGGTGCTGGTGCTTCTCCTCAGCCTCCAGGGCACTGCCGACCGCGAGCGCGACGCCGCGCTGGACAAGCAGGCCGAGACCTATGAGGTGATCATCCTCGCCGGCCAGCTCTCGGGCGCAGTCACCGGGGCCGAGGCGGCGCTGGGCCGCTACGTCGTCAGCGCCGACAAGGCGATCGGCCGCGCCTATTCGGAGCAATGGAGCCGCGCCGCCGAGCATCTCAACCGGCTCGAAGCGCTGACTCGCAACGACCCCAGCCAGCAGCGCCAGATCGTCCGCCTCCGCCGCGCCTTCGACGCCCGCGGCGCCGAGCTGCGCGACACCGCGCTCTATTCGGTGTTCAAGCGCAACCACGACGCGCTCGGCCGCTTCTACCAGGTCAGCGACAGCAGCGCGCGCGCCGAGGTTGAGGCGCGGCTCCAGAGCATCGTCCGCGACGAACGCGAGACGCTGCGCCAGCGCAAGGCCGAGTCCGCCGAACGCGTCGCCGGATCGCGGCTGGCGACCAGAGTGCTCGGCATCTTCGGGCTGCTCGTCGTGGCGGGCGCGGTGCTGCTCGGCTGGCTGACGCTCCAGGCGATCGGCGGACGCAAGGAAGCCGATGCCGACGCCGATGCCGAACGCGTCCGCGCCGCCGAGCTCCAGGACGCCGTCGCCGCCGCGACCGTGCAGCTGCGCGAGGAGATGGCGACTCGCGAGTCCGCCGAGGCGCAGCTCCGCCAGGTCCAGAAGATGGAGGCTGTCGGCCAGCTCACCGGGGGAATCGCGCACGACTTCAACAACATGCTCGCGGTGGTTCTCGGCGGGCTCGAACTCGCCAAGCGCCACCTCCACACCGGCGGCCCCGACGCGCAGCGCCATATCGAGAATGCGATGGAGGGCGCCAACCGCGCCGCCGCGCTCACGCGCCGCCTGCTCACCTTCTCGCGCGCCGAGGCGCTGCTCCCCGGCGCGGTCGAGGCGGGGGCGGTGATCCACGGCATGGCCGACCTGCTCGATCGCACGCTGGGCGGCGCCGTCACCGTCGAGACCGAAGATGCCGGGATCGGCTGGGCGGTATGGATCGACCGCCACCAGCTCGAGAACGCGCTGCTCAACCTCGCGGTCAACGCGCGGGACGCGATGGACGGCCGCGGGACGCTGGGCATCGCCACCGGGGGCATTACGCTCGCGGCGAGTGAGGTCGGCGAGTCCGCGCCGGGCGACTATGTGACCATCGCGGTCAGCGATACCGGCAGCGGCATGACACCCGAAGTGCTCGACCGCGTGTTCGAGCCGTTCTTCACCACCAAGCCGGTCGGCAAGGGTACCGGGCTCGGACTCAGCCAGATCTTCGGCTTCGTCCGCCAGTCGGAGGGCGAGATCGGCATCGTCACCGCGCCGGGCCAGGGCACCACCGTCACCCTCTACCTCCCCCGCTACACCGGCGAGGCCACCGCCGCCGAGGCCGGCGAGGCGCCGCTCGAAGATGCGCCCCCTGCCCGCGCGCTCGACATCCTCGTCGTCGAGGACGACCGCCGCGTCCTCGCCGCCACCCTCGCGGCGCTCACCGAACTCGGCCACCGCCCGGTCGGCTGCGGCGATCCGCTCGAGGCGCCCGGGATCATCGACCGCATCGAGGCGCTCGACCTGATCGTTTCCGACGTGCTGATGCCGGGCCAGACCGGCCCCGAGATGATCGCCGCGCTGGCGCACCGGATCGAAGGCGTCGCGGTGCTGTTCGTCACCGGTTACGCCGGCGATGCCGACGCGCATGCGTTCGGCGGACGCCAGGTGCTGCGCAAGCCCTTCACCATGGCGGCGCTGGCACGCGCAGTGGCGGCCGCGGCGGGCTAGGCCGGCCCGTCAGTTGCATCGCTGACGACGCCGGGGCGTCAGCCGGCGCCGCCTGCCGTCGGTTGCGGTGACGCCGGCCGCGCCGATGCAAAGCCCCCACACCAGGGTGACCTCTTCCCCGTTCGCCATCTCATAGAGCCGGTAATTCAGCCCGGAGCCGAAATAGACGTCCGCCTCGCCCCAGGCTGCGACGAGCTGTTCGTCGGTGACGGGGCGCGTGAAGTCGATCTGGTCGAGCCGCCGCGTCCGGATCCGCTCGAGATCCCGGAAACGCTGGTAGGGATGCAGCATCGCCGGGGGAATTGCCGGGGGATCGGGCGCCCGAACGCCTTCAGCCGGAGCCGTCTGTGCCCGCGCCACGGGAATGGCGCCCACGAGAAGGCCGGCCAGAACAAGGATCGCCACGAAGCGCATCGCCGCATTAGGCCAGTATCCGGGGCGCTCGTCCAGCCCGCGCAACTTTCGTGCTGACGGAGTCGGGAACCCTCTCTATAGCCTTGCGCTTACACGCGAACGGCTTGGTCGCCGCTGGCAGAAAACAGCATAAGGTTTCCCTCGCGGCTCCATGAACTCGATCGATCGCTACATGGCGCGGCTGATCGCGGTGCCGCTGATCTCGACGCTGATCATCGCGGCGATGCTGCTGATCCTCGACCGGATGCTGCGGCTGTTCGAGTTCGTCGCGACCGAGGGCGGGCCGATCAGCGCGGTGTGGCGGATGCTCGCCAACCTGCTCCCCGAATATCTCGGGCTGGGCATCCCGATCGGGCTGATGCTCGGCATCCTGCTCGCCTTCCGCCGCCTCGCCACCAGCTCCGAGCTCGACGTGATGCGCGCGGTGGGCCTGAGCTACAGCCGGCTGCTGCGCGTGCCCTTCATGTACGCCTTCGCGCTGGCGGGGCTCAATCTCGCGATCGTCGGCTTCATCCAGCCCTATGCGCGCTACAATTATGAAGGACTGCGCTTCGAGCTGCGCACCGGCGCGCTGGGCGCCTCGATCAAGGTCGGCGAATTCACCACTTTCGGGCCCAAGATGACGCTGCGCATCGAGGACAGCCAGAATGGCGGGCGCGACCTCAACGGCATCTTCGTCCACTACGCCAGCAACAAGGACAATTGGTATTCGGTCTCGGCGCAGCACGGCACCTTCCTGCGCACCGACAATCCCGACGAGATCGTCTTCCAGCTGACCAACGGCACGCTGATCCAGAAGAGCAAGGATTCGCCGGTGCCGCGCGTGCTGACCTTCAGCACACACAACCTGCCGATCCAGCTTCCCAAATACGAGCAGTTCCGCACCCGCGGCGGGCGCAACCTCGAGCTGACGCTGCCCGAGCTCGCCCGGATCGGCAGCGACCGCAAGGCCGAGCCCAAGCTGCGCGAGACCAGCCGCGCCGCCTTCCACTTCCGGCTGGCCGAAATCGTGTCGATCTTCCTGCTGCCCTTCCTCGCCGCCGCGCTCGGCATCCCGCCCAAGCGCTCGACTTCGGCGCTCGGCGTGTTCCTGTCGGTGGTGATGGTGGTGACCTATCACAAGGTCAACGAGTACGGGCAATCGCTCGGCAGCCTCGGCAAGATCGACCCGATCATCGCGTTATGGGTGCCCTTCGCGCTGTTCGCGGGGCTGGTGTTCTGGATGTACCACCAGGTCGCGCACGTCCCCGGCGGACAGCCGATCGGCGCGCTCGAAAAGGCCTTCGCCAAGCTGATCAAGGCGATCATGCGCCTGCTCCCGGGCCGCAGGAAGAAAGTCGAGACGCCGCAATGACCTGGGCAGCCTTCTTCCCGTCGCGGACCATCTCGCTCTACATGGTCAAGATGTTCCTGGTGCGCACCTTCGCGGTGCTGGCGGCCTTGGTGCTCGTGCTCCAGGCGCTCGACCTGCTAAGCGAATCGGGCAAGATCCTCGCGGTCGCGGGCAATGGCAGCCCCGAGATCTGGCGCTATATCAGCATGCGCACCCCCGAGATCATCGCGCGCTTCCTGCCCTTCTCGGTGCTGCTCGGCACGATCGTCACGCTCTCGCAGCTCAACCAGAACAGCGAAGTCGTGTCGATGAAGGCCTCCGGCCTGTCGGCGCATCAGGTGCTCGCGCCGCTGATCGTCGCGGGCATGGGCGTCGCCTTGATCTCGTTCGCCTTCAACGAGCGCATCGTCGCGCGCGCCACCTCGACGCTCGATCAGTGGCAGAAGGTCGAATACAACACTCCGCCGGTCGATTCCGGCGACCGCGCCAATGTCTGGGTGACCGACGGCAACCACCTGATCGAAGTCGAGCAGATCCGCGGCAAGGGCGAAGCGGCGGCGCTGTTCGGCGTCACCATCCACGAGCGCGACCGCAGCCAGCGGCTGGTCTCGATCGTCACCGGCACGCGCGGACACCGCGACGGCAATGGCTGGCGGCTCGACAATGCCAAGCGCTTCGACGTCGCCAGTGGCAAGTTCACGCCGATCGCCGGCGCGCGGTTCGGCGAAGGGGTGCGGCCCGATCAGTTCACGCTGTCGCACGTCGATGCCGACGGCCTGTCCTTCTTCCAGCTCGCCGACGCGATCAGCGAGCTCAGCAAGGCCGGACGGCCGACCAAGGCGCTCGAAGGCTCGCTGTGGCACAAATTGTCGGGACCGCTGTCGTCGATCCTGATGCCGCTGCTGGGCGCTGTCGCGGCGTTCGGGATCGCGCGATCGGGCAAGCTGTTCGTCCGCGCCGTGATCGGGATGGCGCTGGGCTTCCTCTATTTCGTCGCGGACAATTTCGCGCTGGCGATGGGAAATCTCGGCGCCTACCCGCCGTTCCTTGCCGCCTGGGCGCCGTTCCTGCTGTTCCTCGCGATCGGCGAAGCAGTGCTTATCCGAACCGAGGAATAACGCCGCTCAGCGGCCGCCCATCGTACTGCGGACCAGCCGGCCGACCAGCCCGGGAAGCCCGGGATAGCTCGCCTTGTGATAGGGCGACTTCTCCTCGAGCGCCTTGGACAGCCGGCGATGCGCCTCGCCCTCGGGCGGACGGCGGCGGAAGGCCGGGTTGATCGACAGCGCCGA
>JAZKCD010000058.1:0-18971 GCA_040388355.1 Pseudomonadota bacterium
TCTTCCCCTCGCAGCGCGCGCTCGACGAAGGCGGCCTCGCCAGCCTCGAGGAGGAGCGCCGCCTCGCCTATGTCGCGATCACTCGTGCCCGCCGCCTCGCGATCATCCTCCACGCCGCCAACCGCCGCATCTACGGCCAATGGACCAGCTCCATCCCCAGCCGCTTCGTCGGCGAGCTGCCGGCCGAGCACCACACGTCTGAATCGACGATGTCGGGCGGCGCGTCGCTGTGGCAAGCCAACTGGTCCGAACGCGCCGACCCCTTCGCGGACGTGCAGCGCGGCACCGGCCGAGGCCCGGGCTGGCAACGCGCCGCCGGCTACGACCCCAAGGCCCCCGGCGGCGCCTTCACCTCGCGAACCTTCACCCGTGAAGCCCCGAGAGTGCTGGAAAGCCGGGCTTCGGCGGTAAGCTTCGGCGCCAAGCCGCGCGGCGACCTGTCGCTGGGGCTGAGGGTGTTCCACCAGAAGTTCGGCTACGGCGTCATCGCCGAGATCGAAGGCAACAAGCTCGAGATCGACTTCGAGACCGCCGGGCGCAAGCGGGTGATGGATAGTTTCGTGAGCGTGGGGTGAGCCGTATAAAACCGTGCTAATTTGCTCGAGGTTTTTTTCTCACCGGTTTACTTTCTATAATTTCTGACTGCCTATCCGGTATAACCCCCGGATTATTCTTGGTTTCGTCAATTAAAGCTTCAATAGCTAATTGAATATCTTTAGGCAAATGCGCCATAAGTTCCAATATTGGATCAGATGCGTGTGCAAAAAATGATCCTATATTTTGAATAAGTTTAGATTTACTTGCGATATCATTTTCCACTGCGCCAATCATTATTGTAGCAAATAGGGAAGCGCTCGCAATTACCATATTCCTTACAGAAAGAATGCCTCTACTTCCCGCTTTCTTGCCGGAAAAGGCCCCTCTCTCTTTCGCTCCCAGTAATCTATATAACGCAATAACATCTTGGTGGGCCAGAACATTGAGGCGATCGGCGAACGATATTGCCATTTCAGAAGAATTTATTAGATCTTTACTTGAAAAGAATTGCCCTAGCTCGTGGTCTAATTCTTGAATAGAGGGGAATAATCTTAACCAAGGAGATAGCGTCTTTACGGCATCTTTAAGAGGTCGCAAGATTGTCGCGTCTAAAGGTTCAGCAAATAGAGAATCCCCCTTTCGAACCGATTCGTCCATTTCGAGATAGGAGCCTAATTCGAGCGCAGCACCGTATAAAGATCCTAGAACCTCTGGAACATATTTTGACGGCCTAGAAAGCAGAATATTGAGATTACTCACTACTTCACTGAGGCCGGACCATCCAACCTGATTAGATAAATTCCCGGCAATAGACTCCAAGTTACTAATCTTTTTCCGCACTTCGTCATGCAACTGACGAGCCATAGACGTATTCGCCATTTCCGCGTCGGATTGATCTCCGGAAGGATCAATCCGAAGCACTCCGTCTGACGGAACAAATTTCGAGCCTAGAGGACTTTGTCTAAGCGCCAGTATTCGGCGGGCGGTTTCTCTTCTCTCTATCGCCAGATTTACTTCGGATGGCGCCCAATTAGGCAATTCCATACCAAAGCTCAGACCATTAGATTTGAGAGATGCCTCAATTGCTCTAATCTGAGACTGACTCAGCTCCCCCATATTTCGCATATCTTGGGGGGTCTTTGTTACTAGTTCCCCAATATAATTTATCTCACGAGAATTAAGAACGGCCTCAATAAAACCAGCCAACTTTAGTACTTTGATGTTTCTAAATAGAATTTCACTATCATCGCTATCTGAAAGTTCTGCAATCCAACGCGTCAGCGACTCTATTCTAATATCATCCGAGTTACCCTTCCAGTTAGAAAAATTATAATATTCCAGCGGCAATTTGTCGGGTAACTGAATATAGCTAGTCTCAACAGCGAAAATCACACCGGCCGCGGGATATGTTTGCTTAATTTTTCCCAGTACCGGACCTATTTCTTCATGCGTGGGAGTCCCACCGTCCTCGATCACAATGACTAGTGCAGGGGGAACGCTGGATTGCTTTGTCTTTAAGAATTCTTGGAGCGGAATGTGGGTAAGCTGCACGCCGGAGCGCGTCAGCGCGCGCGAAAGGCCTTCAAGAAATTCGCCTCGCTCTAACGCATGCAGGATTAAGGCATCCACGGTCACCCTCGGATTAGATATCAGATGTTGATAGGCCACAAGAGCCTAACGACACGATATGGTGACAGTGCAGTAACCCCCGAAATCCGGCTCTTTCCCCGGATACCGGTAGCCGATATAGGCACCAACCTGGTCACCAACCCCCGAGCCCGCCCCATGGGAACCCGCATCAACCTTGCCGACGCCAAGGCCCGCCTCAGCGAGATCGTCGATCGCGTCGAGGCCGGGGAGAGCATCGACATCATCCGCCGCCGCAAGCTCGCCGCGCGGATCGACAGGCGCGCCGCGGCGCTGGCGGCCTGGAGCCGGCTCCGCGCCGAAAGCCTCCTGACCCTCGCCGTCCTGGACGAGCATTTCGAAGCCGCCGCCCACATCGCCAGCCGGCGCACGCTCGGCATCCGCTCGGGCGACGCGTTGCACCTCGCGATCGCTGCCGAAGGCGGCCACCGTCTCGTCACGTTCGATCGGGCGATGGCTGCGGCAGCACCCCATATCGGCGTGCCCGTCGAGCCGCTCTAACGACATTCTTCTCCGCGCCCTCTGCGCCTCCGCGCGAACCACCTCTCCTTCTTCTCGCGAAGCCGCGAACCCTTCCAATGTAGGATTTCATCTGCTCCACACTCGCAGATGACCCAACCCGCAGACATCCTCGCCTTCACCCCCGTCCCCGGGGCGTCCCCCCGCCACGACGGCTTCACTCCCGCTCGCCAGCGCGACTTCATCGCGCAGCTCGCCCGTATCGGCGTCGTCAGCGCCGCCGCCCGCGCCGTGGGGATGAGCGCCAAGTCCGCCTACGCCCTGCGCAAGCGCGCCGGCGAAGGGAGCAGCTTCGCCGCTGCCTGGGACCATGCCGTCGCCGAAGGCCGCGCCCGCGCGCTCGACACCGCGATCGCCCGCGCGCTCCATGGCGAGGCGACCCCGGTCTTCTATCGCGGCCGCCAGGTCGGCAGCCGCGTCCGCTATAATGACGGCCTGCTCATCGCCGCGATCCGCGCCATCGACCCCGCTGCCCGCGCCGCCCAGCCAGGCCGCGGCCAGGAACCATGGGACATCCGAACCCCGGAAACCCCTCGCTTCACCGAGGTTTCGCGATGACGCCCCGTTACCTTCGTTACCTTCGCGCCGCGCCGGCGACGTGCAAAACCCACAATCGCCACCCCCGTAACCAAAGCCTGTCCTCGCCCCGACTCCGCCATCCTTCCACACCGAGGCGATCGCCACCAACGGCGCCACGATCCATGCCCGCATCGGCGGCGCGGGCCCCGCAGTGGTGCTGCTCCACGGCCATGGCGAGACCCGATATCGGCAACATGGTCGGCTTCGCCTTCGCCGCGCTGCATCCCGACCGAGTCGGCCGCTTCGTGCTGATCGACGCGCCGCGCATTTCACCGAAGCCTCGCGCCGGCATTATGCCCAGCTCTGCGCGCTGCCCGGCGCGATGCATTCGGGCTTCGCCCAGTTCGCCGCCTTCGACCAGGATGCCGTGGACAACCGCGCGATCCTCGCAGCGAAGGGCAAGCTCGCCATGCCCGTGCTCGCGCTGGGTGGCGAGAAATCGTTCGGCGCGACGATGGCGGTGGTGATGCGCGCCGCGGCGACCGAGGTGACCGAAGGCATCGTGCCGGGCTCGGGCCACTGGATCATGGAGGAAAATCCGGACGCGACGGTGAAGCTGGTCCGCGGCTTCCTCGACGCGAGGCGCTAGGTAGAATCGGATTCGGCTGATCCGCATTCTTTCCCCGGCGAAGGCCGGGGCCCAGTTGCGGGTTGTCCTAGATGGCGGGATGCCGCCTGGGGTGCGTCGATCCTGGGCCCCGGCCTTCGCCGGGGAAAATTGACCTAAAGCCCCCGCGTCCCCTCGATCGCCGCCTTCCACTCGGTCAGCGTGTGGAATGCCGGCAGGCTCAGCACCCCGTCCACGGTCTTGGCGACCAGGTTGCTGTTGGGGTTCGCCGGATCGCTCGCCAGCCCCGCCGCCGCCAGGATCAGCGGCGACACCCGGTGCCGCGTGCACAGCCCGCCATTGCCGTCGTCGATCAGCGCCTGCTCGAACTCCACCCCCTGCTGCGCGTTCAGCGCGCGCCGGACGGTGCCGACCACCAGCTGGCCCTCGCCCAGGTCGATGACGAACTGGGTCCCCTCGGGCACGTCGACGATCCCGTCGATCAGCGCCCCCGAAGCCGAGAAATTGCGCAGGACGACGGCGTAGTAATGATTGTCGTGGATCACCCCCACCTTGCGGAAGGTGGCGTGGCGGTTGTGGCGCTGCTTGGCGGGGCCGCTCGGCTTGATCACCCAGCGCCCGTCCTCGACATAATTGCCGAGGTCCTCGGCCGAGACTGCGCGGCTGTAGAGGAAGCCCTGGATATGGCTGACCTTCAATGTACGCATCGTCTCGAGCTGGTCGAAGCTCTCGATCCCCTCCGCGGTGGTCTCCATCCCCAGTGCGGTCGCAAGCGCGACGATCGCGGCGATGATCGCCTGGTTGCGCGCGCCTTCCTCGGTGGTGCCGCGCACGAAGCTCTGGTCGATCTTGATCTTGTCGAACGGCGCGGTGCGGAGGTACCCGAGCGAGGAATAGCCCGTCCCGAAATCGTCGAGCGCGAGCCTGACGCCGAGCGCCTTGAGCGCCGCGAAGCGCTTGTCGGTCTCGTGGGTGTCGCCCAGGAACACGCTCTCGGTGATCTCGAGCTCGAGCCTTTCCGGCGGCAGCCCCGAATTGGCGAGCGCGCTCAGCACGATCTGGGGCAGGCTGTCGCTGGCGAACTGGATCGGCGAGACGTTGACCGCGACGCGCAAGCCCCCGGGCCACTTGACTGCGTCCATGCACGCCTGGCGCAGCGTCCATTCGCCGAGCTGCGGGATCAGGTTGGCGTCCTCGGCGATCGGGATGAAGATCGCCGGCGAGATCCGCCCGCGCCGCGGGTGGTTCCACCGCATCAGCGCCTCGAACCCGCTGACTTCGTTGGTCACCGCATTGACCACCGGCTGGTAATGCACTGCGATCTCGCCATTGCCGAGCGCGTCCATCAGGTCGTGCTCGAGCACGCGGCGCTCCTCGGCGGCCTTGAGCAGCTCGGTCGAGAAGAAGCGGAAGCGCCCGCGGCCGCTGCCCTTGGCGGCGTAGAGCGCGAGGTCGGCGTTGCGGATGATCTCCTCGCTGGTCACCCCGTCGAACGGGTTGACCGCGATCCCCACCGACGCGCCGATGATGCAGCGGCTGCCGTTGATCGAATAGGGGTGCGAGATCGATTCGATGATCGCATTGGCCATGTCGCCCAGCGCGCCGCGGTCGTGCGAGTCCTGCAGGATGACCTGGAATTCGTCGCCGCCGATCCGCCCGATTTTCTCGGAATCGCCGACGATCTTGACCAGCCGCTCGGCGACCTGCTTGAGCAGCGCGTCGCCGACCGGGTGGCCCATCGTGTCGTTGATCTGCTTGAAGCGGTCCAAGTCGATCAGCAGGATCGCGCACGGCCGCCGCTGGCCGCGGAACGCCTTGATCGTGGTCTCGAGCAGGTTGGTCATGTGCCGGCGGTTGTGGAGCCCGGTCAGCGGGTCGTACATTGCGAGGCGGGTGCTTTCCTCGGCCGATTGCTGCTCTTGCGTGACGTCGCTGCCATGCCCCAGATAGCCGCAGAAGGCGCCGTTCCGGTCGAGCTGCGGCTGGCCCGACAGCGCCCAGCAGCGCTCCTCGCCGCCGATATCGATCCGCGCCTGCGCCATCTCGAACCCGAGCTGGCGGATCAGCTGGAACGGCAGCGTCCGCCGCCGCTCGATCTCGCCTTCGGAGGGCTTGAACAGCGAGACAAGGTCGCGCCCGAGCAGCCCGTCGGGCTCGCCGGTCAGCAGCGTGCCGACGGTCTCGCTGATATAAGTGATCTGCCCCTCGGCGTCGGTCGCCCAGAACCAGCCGAGCGCCATCTCCTCATAGTTGCGCAGCAGCCGCGAATGCTCGTCCTTGACCAGCGTCTCGCGCCCGGCATTGGCCGACCAGCGCGCCCGGGCAAAGGGCGACATGCGGCGGTCGCCCGCGCTCGCCGCGGCGGCGCCTTTGCCCGAAGAACTATCCCGCCCCATTGCCCTGGTCTGATCCGCCTTCCCGCGATGTGCGGGCGAGGAGTGTTACCGGCGCGACGGTTTAGGATTGATGAAGTCCGCCGCGAGTCAGCGGCCCGCCGGCGTCACCCGGATCAGCCTGCCCAGCGATCCCCGCGCCTCGTCCTCGATCAGCCAGATCGCGCCGTCGGGGGCCTGCGCCACGTCGCGGATCCGCGCGTGCATCGGCCATTGGTCGGCCTTCGCCGCCGTCGCGCCGCGGATCGCCACCCGCACCAGCGCCTCGCCCGACAGCGCCCCCATGAACGCCGACCCGCGCCACTCGGGGAACAGCGCGCCGGTGTAGATCAGGAACCCCGCCGGCGAGACCGACGGGTTCCAGAACAGCTTCGGCGGCTCGTATCCGTCCCCGGCCCGGTGATCGGGGATCACCGAGCCGTCGTAATTGTCGCCGTTGGAGGCATGCGGCCAGCCATAGTCCCTGCCCGGCAGGATCAGGTTGAGCTCGTCGCCGCCCTTGGGCCCCATGTCGCTTTCCCACAGCCGCCCGTCCGCGGCGATGCCGAGCCCCAGCGGGTTGCGGTGCCCGGCCGACACGGGCGTGGTGCGCAAGCCCCTGAGCGGCAGCAGCCCCGATGCCGCTGGCGCCGGCAGCGCGATCCGGAAGATGGTGGCGAGCGAGAGGATCGGCCGCTTCTTGCCGCGCACCCTGGGCGGCCGCTTGTCGGCATTGGGTCCGGCCAGCCCCCAGCGCTCGCGTGCCGCGGAGAAGTAGAGCGTCCGCTGGTCCGGGCTCACCGCGACTGCCCCCGCCAGCGATCCGTCGAGCCGCTCCGCCTGCCCGCGCCACAGCGTCTGCACGGTGTCGAGCGCGCCCCCGCCCGCAGCGATCGTCGCGCGCCCCACCGCGAGCCAGCCGCCCGCTTTCCTGGGCTCGGAATAAGCGAAATAGACGATGCTCCCGCCCCGCGCGCCCGGCATCACCGCAATATCGCGCAGCATCGCCGACGCCGGCATGCCCGCAACCGGCAGTACGCTCCCGTCGGGCTTGCGCACCAGCATCCTGCCGTCGGCCTGCCCCACCAGGATGCGCCCGTCAGGCAGGAACGCCAGCGCCATCGGGCGCTTGAACGCGCCCGGCTGAACCGTGAAAACCGGCGGGCGCGGCGCTTGCGGCGCGGTCTTGCGGGCCTGTTCGGCAGGCGCGGGCGAGCAGGCCGCCAGCGCGCCCAACACTATCGAGATCGCCAGGCGCAAGTGACTCTCCGGTACGGGTGCAGGACCACAGGCTCGACGCTGCGCCTGCCGCCGTCAAGGGGACATCCCGGAACGATCTCCCCGCCCAGCCGTATCCTCTCCACTCATCCGCAAGAGAGGAAATCCATGAAAAAGCTTACGATTGCCGCGCTCGCCGCGAGCTGCCTGGTCGCCGCCACCCCCGCGCTGGCGCAGCGTCCGCCGGCGCCGTCGGATGCCCGCTACGGCCAGCAGGGCTCGGCCGAGGACGCTCGCTTCGCCGCCGCGCAGCAGCGCTTCGCCAGCGAGCTCGCGATCTTCCAGGCGGCGTTCGACCGCTACCAGCAGACCCGCGCCCGCGACAATCGCGGCGGCTACGACGATCCCCGCGGCGGCTATAACGACCCGCGCTACAATGACGACCGCGACGAAGGCGATTACGACGCCGCCCGCTATTACCGCGACAGCCCGCGCTACCAGGAGCGTGTCCTGTCCAGCGACGATCGCGTCTATCGCGGCCGCGACGGGCGCTATTATTGCAAGCGCAACGACGGCACCACCGGCCTGATCGTCGGCGGGATCGCCGGGGCGACGCTCGGCAACGTCATCGACGGCGGCCATTCGCGCACCGCGGGCACGCTGATCGGCGCGGTGCTCGGCGCGGTCGCCGGCTCGGCGATCGAGCGCAACGCCAACAACCAGAACCAGCAGATCCGCTGCCGCTGAGCCCCGATCCGGAGGCACCCCTGCTTTCGTTCCGAGGCGGCTTCCTGTAGGAAGTAACGCAAGGGAACGAAGGCAGGGGGAAAGCAAATGGCCGAGGAACCGCGCACGGGTCCATCGTTGCTGGCGGCGCTCGCTCGCCGTCTCGGTTATGGCTGGCTGCTTCCCGTCTTGTTCTCGCCGTTCCTGTTCTTCTTCGTGCTGAAGGCGACGCATCTCACGCCGAGTGCTTCGGGTTCGAGCGAATTGAGTCCCTGGGGGGGAACCCTGGTCAGCTACGTGACCTGGGTATGGATCGCGATCTTCTCATCGGCGCTGTTCTTCGGCGCGCTCGGCGCGACGGTGAGCTTCTTCTCGCGGGCCGAAGGCGATGTGCTCAGCAAGCGCACCGTGCTGGCGGCGCAGCTGTTCGGGTCGGTGTTCGCGTTGGTCCTGACGCTGATGTTCGTCGGCGGGCTGATCCAGGGAAGCCTGTTCCCGACCTTCGGCACGATGGGCGGCACCTTCCGCTGGACCTCGCTCAGCTTCGATCTCGCCGCCTGGGCCCGGCTGATGGTATGGAGCTTCATCGCCGGATTCTCCGAACGCTTCGTGCCCGATCTGCTCAACCGGCTGATCCAGCGCTCGGCCGAGGACGACCGGCCCGATCGCGACTGACATCGAGGAGGGGATAAATGGCCAAGGTCCTGCTGCAATACCGGCTCAAGCCCGGCACCAGCCACGCCGAGTTCGAGGCGTGGGTCCGCACCACCGATTATCCGGCGATGCGCGGCATCGCCCGCGTCGCCCATTTCGCCAATCACCGCGTCCGCGGCCTGCTGCTCGGCGAGGGCGAGCCCGATTGCGACTATGTCGAGGTCTTCGACATCCCCGATCTCGACGGCTTCACCGGCGAGGACATGCCGGGACCGGTGATCCAGGGCATCATGGGTGATTTCATGGGCCGGGTGGAGGCGCCGCGTTTCCTGATCCTCGACGAGATCGTCTAGCCCGGATCACGCTGGTTTGAATGTGAGCTTTTCCCCGGCGAAGGCCGGGGCCCAGTATCGGCGGACTTCAGGCGGCATCCCGCCATCTTAATCGGCTCGCAACTGGGCCCCGGCCTTCGCCGGGGAAAGATTTGGATAGGCGAAAAGGCCTCAGGCAGCCCGCTCGACCGCCATCAGCGTCTCGCCGACATATTTCTCGGCCTCGGGCTCGAAGTCCCGATTGGGCTCGAACGCACGCTCGGTGAGGCGCAGCCCGCTCAGCCCGTCGACCTTGAAGGTGCCGAGCTTTACTTCCTTGGGCAGCATGTTCTCGCGCGAGACGATGATTGCGTCGAGATGCAGCGCGCCGTGGCGGGTGTAGAGGATGTGCGGCGCCAGCACCATGCGGGTGCGGTTGTAGGTCGCCTCGATGCAGCGAAGGCGCACGATCGCTTCGAAGAACAGCACGGTGGGGTTCTCTGGCGGATTGGCGGGCGCCTCGGGGCGCTCTTGCTCGAGAGTCAGCTTCATGCCCCCATGATAGGGATCATGCTGCATCGCAGCAAGATCAATGGTGGTTACCGGGCGGGAAATCCCGCCCGGCCCATCTCGATCAGCGCCAGAAAAGCAGCAGCAGGATGATGATCGGGATCGGAATACCCAACAGCCACAACAGGATGCCCTTACCCATCACCAGTCTCCCACGTCGTTGAGTCGACAGGGGCGCTAACCGCCGCGATGCGATACGGTTCCGCAACGGCTGGACCCTTGTTGTTTGGAAACGCGCAAAAGAGCGCGTTTCGTGGCGGTGCCGGCCCGCCATAGCTCAGGAACTGGTCGTGGAACGCCTTCCACCCCGCCCGGCCGCCATGCTGCGCGGTCCAGTCCTCGCGGAGCTTGCGGATCATCAGCTTGCCGAGCGTGTAGTTGAGATAGGCCGGGTCGTACGTCCCCCGCGCCGCCTGCTGCCGCGCATTGCCCGCGTCCTGGTAGCATTGCTCGCGGAACATCGCCTCGGACTGTTCCTGGGTCATGCCCTTCGCATGCAGCCCGATCGCCGAGAGGAAGCGGCAATTGCGCAGCAGCGCGTTGGAAAGCTGGCCGATATGCGTCGCCGAGTCCCCGGCATGGAGCCCGGCCTCCCACATCATCTCTTCCGAATAATGCGCCCAGCCCTCGGCGAAGGCGTACCCCACGAACAACCGCCCGAACATCGACTTCGACCGGTTGGCATGGAGGAACTGGAGGAAATGCCCCGGCATCACTTCATGCACCGTGGTGAACAGCAGGTCGTCCTCGCCCGGGATGTACGCCGCCTGCATCTCGGGCGACCATTTCGGGTCGGGCGGCGAGATGTAATAGATCGACGCGACATTCTTCTCGAACGGCCCGGCGGGATCGATATAGGCCGAATTCTGCCGGTTATAGGGCGGGCTCTCGCGGACCAGCGCCTGCTCGGTTCCCGGGATCGTGACGATGTCGTTCTTGACCACGAACGCGCGCAGCTCGGGGATCTGCGCCGCCGCGGCCTTGACCGGGCCGCCTGCGGGCTTCTCCGAATTCATCTTGGCCATGCAGTCGGGGATCGTCGCCCCCGGCGCGTATTTGGCGCATTCGGCGGTCAGCGCGTCCTGGTTGCGCTTCAGGTCGGCGCGGCCCACCGCCTCGAGCTGGTCGAGCGGCATGTCGACTGCCTCGGTCGCCGCCAGCATCCGCGAGAAGCGCTCGCCGCCCAGCGCGAAGTCCTGGGTCTGGGTCGCCTCGAGCGTCTTGAACCAAGTGTGGAGGTCGCGCATCGCCTTGCTCGCCGCGGCGCCCGCTTCCTTGAGGTCCTTCTGCAGCCCGGCATCCTTGACGCTCGCGAACGCCGCGACGGCGTCGCCGCTGTAATAGCCGGCAAAGCCGTCGAACCCGGCCTCGCCGAACTTGATATAGCTCGCCGGCATCGGCGCCTTGAGGTTGGCGCGGATCTGCGCCGCTGCCGCGGGTACCCCGCGCAGGAACGCCGTCATCGCCTTGATCCGCACCTCGGGCGCGGCATATTCGCGCGAGACATAGACGTTCGGGTCGAGCCCGCCGCCGATATAGAAGGTCGGGTTGCGATGCGGCGAATCCGCATCCTCCAGCCAGAACAGCTGCCCCTTGGCGACCTGCACCAGATAGTCGCGCTCGAACGCGTCGTCGGCGCCGAGCCCGGTGAATGCCCCCGCCTGCTCGATCGTCGCGCGCAGGAAGTCGCCGCGCGCCTTCAGCCCCGCCGCGCTCCAGTCGGGCAGCTTGCCGTCGAAATCGTGGCGCCCCTCATAGACCGCGAAGGCCGGGTCGATTGTGAACCACTTCTCGATCGTCGCGTCGCGGAACTTGCCCCAGTCCGTGGCCGCCGGGGCCTCCGCCGCGGCGGTCGAATTGTTGCCACCGCCTCCGCTCGAACACGCCACCAGCGCCAGGAACGCCGCACTCACCAACAAGCCGACTCGCATCGTCACTCTCCTATTTCGATGCGGCATGCTTGGCACCATGGGGAGCCCCGCGCCACCCCTGCGGCGAGCCGAGGAACGCTCGCCCCGGCCACCCGTTCTCGGGCCACATCCCGCCATCGGAGCTGCACCCATGCCCTATATCGAAACCCGCGACGAAACCGAGCTGTACGTCAAGGAATGGGGCGATGGCCGCCCGGTGATCCTGATCCATGGCTGGCCGCTCTCGGCCGACAGCTGGGACCCCGTCGCCAACGCGCTGGCCGAGTCTGGCTATCGCGCAATCTCGTACGACCGCCGCGGCTTCGGCCGCTCCGAGCAGCCCTTCACCGGCTATGATTACGACACTTTCGCCGACGATCTCGCCGACGTGATGGAGTGCATGGGCGCCGAGGAGGATGTCAGCCTGGTCGGCTTCTCGATGGGTGGCGGCGAAGTCGCGCGCTACATGTCGCGCCATGGCGGCAAGGGCGTGGTCTCGGCCGCCCTGGTCGGCTCGGTGGTGCCCTACATGCTCCAGACCGACGACAATCCCGATGGCCTGGAGCAGAAGCAGTTCGACGCGATGATCGAGGGGATCGGCAAGGACCGACCCGCCTTCTTCGCTTCCTTCTTCAAGGCGTTCTTCGGGGTCGGCATGCTGACCAGCCCGGTCAGCGACGAAGTCCTGAACTGGGCGTGGGGCATCGCGATGCAGGCCGGGCTCAAGCCCACCACCGCCTGTATCCGCGCGTTCGGCGAGACCGACTTCCGTCCCGACCTGGCGGCGTTCCGCGTGCCGACTTTGGTGATCCATGGCACCGGCGACGCCATCGTCCCCGCTGCGATCGGCCGCAACGCCGCGGCGGGCATCGCCGGCGCCCGGCTCATCGAATATGACGGCGCCCCGCACGGCCTGTTCGCCGCCGAGCAGGACCGGCTGATCGGGGACTTGCTGGGGTTCCTCGGGACGACGACAACCGCACGCAGCGCGCTGTTCGAAGGCACGGTGGCTTAGACAAACCGCCTTCTTAGCCCTCTCCCGCTTTCGCGGGAGAGGGTTGGGTGAGGGTCTTCTTCTTTTCACTTTGGCCTGCGCTGCCCGCGAGGAAGAAGAAGACCCTCACCCTCCCACCGCTGCGCGGCGGGCCCCTCCCTCTCCCGCGAAAGCGGGAGAGGTGTCCATCATCAGTTTCGACGCCCCTAAAACACCGCCCGCGCCTCCCCCTCCCCCATCATCGCCTGCCGCACCAGCGGGATCGGCGGGCCGCCATAGCCCTGGAACCGGTCGTGGAACGCCTTCCACGCCGCCCTTCCCCCGCGCCCCGCGGTCCAGTCGTCGCGCAGCCGGGCGATCATCAGCTTGCCGAGCGTGTAGCTCAGATACAGCGGGTCATAGGTCCCCCGCGCCGCCTGCGTCGCCGCCGTCCCCGCGCCCTGGAAGCATTGCTGCTGGAACAGCGCCTGCGCCTGCGCCAGCGTCATCCCCTGCGCATGCAGCCCCACCGCGGCGAGGAAGCGGCAGTTGCGCAGCAGCGCGTTCGACAGCTGCCCGACATGCGCCTCTGCCGTCCCGCGCAGCCCCGCGTCCCACAGCATCTCCTCGGTATAGTGCGCCCAGCCCTCGGCGAAGCTGTACGTCACGTAGAGCTTGCCGATCAGCGAAGGCGCCCGGTTCGAGTGGAGGAATTGCTGGAAATGCCCCGGCATCACTTCGTGCGCGGTGACGAACAGCAGATTGGCCTCGCCCATCCCCGAGTTGGGGTTGATATAATAATAGGCCGAGACGTTCGCATCGAACGCCCCGCTCGGCGCGAAATAGGCGCCGTTGGCGCTATTGTAGGGCGGCGTCACCCGCACCCCGATCGGATCGTTGCCCGGGATCGTCATCAAATCGTTGGCGACCACGAAATTGCGCAGCTCGGTGATCTGCCGCGTCGCCGCCGACACCAGCCCGTCACTCGGCTGGTTCTGGTTCATCCGCGCGACGCAATTGCCCACCGTCTGCCCCGGTGCGAACTGCGCGCAGGCAGCGGTCAGCGCCTGCTGGTTGCGCGCCAGGTCCGCCTGCCCCGCCGCCTGCAGCGCCGCGACCGTGGTGACGACGCCTTCGGAATCGCTCAGCATCTTGAGGAACCGATCGGCCCCCAGCGCGAAATTCTGAGTCGCGCCGCCGGCATTGTCGCGGAACCACTGCGCCAGCCCCGCCATCGCCGCCGACGCGGCCGAGGCGGCAGCGGCGAGGTCGCTGCGCAGCGCCGGGTCGCTCACGCTCGCGAACGCCGCGGGCACGTCGTTGGCATAATAGGTCGCGAACCCGTCGAACGATCCGATCCCGAGCTGGATATAGCTCGCCGGCAGCGGCATCCGCAGATTGGCGCGGATCTGCGCCGCCGCGGCGGGCACCGCGCGCAGCATCGCGGTCGTCGCGCGCATCCGCGTCGGCAAATCGGCATATTCGCGGGTGAGGTACATGTCCGGATCGAGCCCGCCGCCGATATAGAAGAGCGGATTGCGGTGCGGCATGTCGGCGTCGACGAGGAAGAACAGCTGCCCGCGCGCCAGCTGGACCAGATAGGCGCGCTCGAACTCCTGGTCGCTGTTGAGCCCCGCCTGCGCATTCGCCGCCGCGATCGTCGCGTTCCAGAAGTCGACCGTGCGCTGGATCCCCGCCTCGCTCCAGTCGTCGAGCCGCCCGTCAAACTCGTGGCGCCCCTGATAGGCGGCATAGACCGGATCGAGCTGAAACAATTGCTCGAAGGTCGCGGTCATGAACGCGGTCCAGGCCGCGGAAGGCGGTCCGACCGGAGTCGGGGTCGGCACGGGAACGGGAGTCGGGACCACCGTCGGGGTGGGCGTCGGCGCGGTCCCGCCGGTCGTGCCGCCGCCGCCCGAGCCGCCGCCGCCCGACGAGCAGGCCGCCAGCGCCAGCGCCGCCGCGCCTCCCAACCATCTCCTCGCCATCCCAGCCTCCTGCGCCGCCATGCTGGCAGATCGCCCCGCCCCCCGCCACGCGGGCCTGCGCAGTTCATGCGGCTGTGCAGGCAGTTCACAGCAAGCCCGCCGAAAGCGCAACTTGGCCGACCTCGATAATCGCTCGTTGCGATGCCCGCGCGGATCGGCCTAGAGGCAGTCGCAGATGGCCATCCACCCCTTCCGCATCGCCAATTTCCGCGCCTATTGGGCGGCGCGGTTCAGCATGACGATCGCCCAGAACGCGATGATCATCGTCATTGGCTGGCAGGCCTATACGATCGCTCGCCTCACCATGAGCCCCGCCGCCGCCGCCGCCCAGCTCGGCCTGATCGGGCTGTTCCAGTTCCTGCCGCTGTTCTTCACCACCCCCATCACCGGCTATGTCGCCGATCGCTTCGACCGGCGCTGGATCACGCGCATCACCGTGACGCTCCAGCTCGCCTGCGCGCTGGTCCTCGCGCTGGCGACGTCCGAAGGCTGGATGTCGCTGCCGGTGCTGTTCTCGATCGCCGTCCTGCTCGGCCTCGCGCGCGCCTTTGCCGGACCGGCGTTCAGCGCGCTGACCCCCAATCTCGTCCCACGCGAGGTCCTGCCCACCGCAATCGCGCTCAGTTCGATCTCGTGGCAGGTCGGCACGATCATCGGCCCGGCGATCGGCGGCTTCGCCTATGCCCATGCCCAGTCGGGCGCCTATTGGCTGGCGACCGGCCTGTTCGGTGTCGCGCTGGTCAGCCTGATGCTGATCGGAAAGGTCGCCCAGCCGCCGCGATCGAGCGCGCATCCGGTTCGCCAGATCCTCGACGGCATGGCCTATGTCTGGGTCAACAAGCTCGTGCTCGGAACGATCACGCTCGATCTGTTCGCGGTGTTCCTCGCCGGGACCAGCGCGCTGCTGCCGATCTATGCGCACGATATCTTCAAGGTCGGCCCGCAGGGATTGAGCCTGCTCGCGGCCGCGCCGGCGGTGGGCGCCTCGGTGATCGCGCTGTTCTTCTCGATCCGACCGCTCAAGACCAATGTCGGCCCGAAGATGCTGGTATCGGTGCTGATCTACGGCACCGCGACGGTGGTCTTCGGCATCGCGCACCTGATCGTGCCGGCCCGTGCCTTCGAAGTCGCCGTCGTCGCGCTGGCCATCGCCGGCGGCGCGGACATGTTCTCGGTCTATATCCGCCAGTCGCTGATCCAGCTCTACACGCCCGACGCGATGCGCGGCCGGGTCGGCGCGGTGTCGCAGCTGACCATTTCGGCGTCGAACGAGCTCGGCGAGGCCGAATCGGGCTTCCTCGCCTCGATGCTCGGCCCGGTCGGCGCGGTGCTGGTCGGCGGCGGCGGCGCGATTGTCGTGACGATCATGTGGACCTATCTATTCCCTGCAATCCGCAACGCGCGGACCTTCGACCCTCCTCCCGAGGTTCTGAAGGCGGCAATCACCCCGGAGGCCCTGCCATGAAAGCCAGCACAATCCTCGAAACCATCGGCAACACCCCGCATATCCGCGCGAGCAAGCTGTTCCCGGATGCCGAGGTGTGGATCAAGTCCGAGCGCTCGAACCCCGGCGGATCGATCAAGGACCGCATCGCCCTCGCCATGATCGAGGCGGCCGAGGCCAATGGCGACTTGAAGCCCGGCGGCACGATCGTCGAGCCGACCAGCGGCAACACCGGCGTCGGCCTGGCGATGGTCGCCGCGGTCAAGGGCTACAGGCTGATCCTCGTCATGCCCGAGAGCATGTCGCTCGAGCGCCGCCGCCTGATGCTCGCCTATGGCGCGACCTTCGACCTCACCCCGCGCGAGAAGGGGATGAAGGGCGCGATCGAGCGCGGCATGGAGATCGTCGCCTCCACCCCCGGCGCGTGGATGCCCCAGCAGTTCGAGAATCCTGCGAACATCGCCGTCCATGCCCGCACCACGGCGCAGGAAATCCTCCGCGACTTCGCCGACTCACCCGTAGACGTCGTCATCACCGGAGTCGGCACCGGCGGCCACATCACCGGCGTCGCCGAGACGCTCAAGAAGTCGTGGCCGAACGTGAAGGTCTATGCCGTCGAGCCAGAGCTCTCGCCCGTCATCTCGGGCGGCCAGCCCGGCCCGCACCCGATCCAGGGTATCGGCGCCGGCTTCGTGCCCAGGAACCTCCACACCGATGCGATCGACGGCGTGATCAAGGTCGATGCCGGCGACGCCAAGGAAATGGCGCGCCGCGCCGCGCGCGAGGAAGGCATGCTGGTCGGCATCTCTTCGGGCGCGACTCTGGCGGCGATCGCGCAGAAGCTTCCCGATCTTGCCCCCGGGTCAAGGGTGCTGGGGTTCAATTATGATACAGGTGAGCGTTATTTAAGCGTCCCGGACTTCCTTCCCGAGAGCTGAATGACTCGCATGAACCCCGAATTAACGGTACAGATACCGAGTCGGGGATAGTCGAGCTTTCCGGGGGGAACTCTCGTGCGTAACGCAATGATCTGCGTCAGCGTGATGCTGGCGGTGTTTCTCGGGTGGCCGCTCGCCTTTGGCGGGGGCGGGAGCAATGTACGGTTAGAGACCGCGCGCGCGGAAGCCCGGACGGTCGCCGTCGCGGCGCCTGCGGGCGAAGCGAAGCTGATTCCGGCCGTGGCGCAATCGGTCCCGGCCGCGCCGGTCCAGCCCGAAAGCTGCTACAAGCGCTACCAGCGCGAGATTCGCCAGTGCACCGGCGCGTCCAACGCCGCCTGCCGCCTGCAATCGGCCGATCACTGGGACATGTGCGAGGCGACCGGCTTCTGGCCTGAGTAAGCCCTTTCGACCAATCCTTCGCTGTTCCCCTGCGAAAGCAGGGGTCCAGGGCCAGGGGCGATTCGCTTCACAACCCTGGACCCCTGCTTTCGCAGGGGAACGCGGTATGAGGCGCCGATCGAAAATGGAACCACAGGCGTAATGGTTCCAACCGGCTGACTTCTGCGTTATGGGCGGCGACCCCCCGTCCGATGGAGCAGATCGTGTCGTCCAACCCCCTTCGGGCGCTCGGCCTCAAATTGCGCACCCGTACCCCGCCGGTCATCCTGCTCATCCTCGCCGCGATCGCGCTGGTCGCGGTCGCGATCCCCGCGCTGATCGTCGCGACCACGCCGCGCGTCCTCGTCCACAAGCCGCCCCGCGTGGTGATCTCGCAGCGCGTCGTCCCCCGCACCGAGCTGCCCCCGGTCGAGCCCGTCCAGCTCCAGGCCGTCGCCCCCACCGATGCCAGGGCGATCAACACCGGCATCCCGTTCTCCACCCTGCCCAACCCAGCCGCGCGCCCTTTCCGCATCTTCGGCGCCGCCGACAGCCAGGCCCGCGCAGTCGATTGCCTCGCCGCCGCGGTCTATTTCGAGGCCGGCGACGATGCGGTCGGCGAGCGCGCGGTCGCGCAGGTCATCATCAACCGGATGAAGCACCCCGCCTTCCCCAAGACGATCTGCGGCGTCGTCTTCCAGGGCTCGGAGCGCTCGACCGGCTGCCAGTTCACTTTCACCTGCGACGGCGCGATCCTGCGCCGCACCCCCGGCGCGGGCGCATGGCAGAATGCGCGCTACATCGCCCAGATGGCGCTGAACGGGACGGTCTATTCCCCCGTCGGCCACGCGACGCACTATCACACCGACTGGGTGGTGCCCTATTGGAGCGCGAGCCTCGAGAAGATCACCGAGGTCCACACCCATCTCTTCTTCCGCTGGGCCGGCTGGTGGGGCACCCCGCCCGCCTTCACCCGCGGCTATGCCGGGTTCGAGCCCAATATCCCGCTGATGTCGCGGCTCTCCGCGGTCCATCACGGCGATCCGACGCTGCCGCTCGACCCGCTCGCCGCCTCGGCCGACCCGCTCGCCACGGTCGATCCCGCCTCGATCCCGGCCAGCGCGATTCCGGTGGCGACTCCGGCCGACACCAACAGCTTCCTGCTCACGCTCCCCAAGGGGATGAGCCCCGACGCCTTTCCCGCGCTGGCGATCCGCACCTGCGGCGAGCGTACCTATTGCAAGTTCATGGCCTGGGCCGACGGCCGCAAGACCGCGCCCAAGCTCCCGCTCAGCTCCGAGCAGGTCGCGGCGATGTCGTTCAGCTATCTGCGCGACCAGAACCAGAGCTTCGCCAAGGCGCTGTGGAACTGCGACCAGTATCGCCGCCCGAGCCCGGTCCAGTGCATGCGCGCCCAGCCGCTCGCCCGGCCCCCGGTCGAAGCCGCCCCGGTCGGCGCCGACGGCAAGCCCGCGGGCCCCGGCGGCCTCGTCGGCGTCCGCCGCAAGGACCCCGCCGCCGCGCCCCCGGCGAGCACCCGCCCGCCCGCGGTGACCTTCACCCTGCCCGCGCCGAAGTCGACGCCCAAGCCAACGCCAACCCCGGCCCCGCGCACCTAGCTTTTCCTCCCTCTCCC
>JAZKCD010000059.1:0-1656 GCA_040388355.1 Pseudomonadota bacterium
ACGAGTGCATCCTGTGCGCCTGCTGCTCGACCTCGTGCCCGAGCTATTGGTGGAATTCGGACCGGTTCCTCGGGCCGGCGATCCTGCTCCAGGCCTATCGCTGGCTCGCCGACAGCCGCGACCAGACCGATGACGCGCGGCTCGATGCGCTCGAGGACCCGTTCACGCTCTATCGCTGCCACACGATCATGAACTGCGCGAACGTCTGCCCCAAGGGCCTCAACCCGGCCAAGGCGATCGCCGAGGTCAAGAAGCTGGAAGGCGAGCGGCTCCTCTGATGCGCCGGGCGCTGTGGTTCGCGGCGCTGATGCTCGCCGCCCCGGCCCAGGCCCAGCCAAAGGCGCCGCAGCGGCTCGACGATCACACGGTCCTCGTCCCCGGCGGGGTCCAGCCCGGCCGCCAGCCCGACGGCAATTCAGTGCTGATCGAGGGCCCCGAGGGGATCGTCGTCATCGATACCGGCCGCCACGCCGCGCATGCCGACGCGATCCTCGCCGCCGCGGCGGACAAGCCGATCGTCGGAATCGTCAACAGCCACTGGCACCTCGACCATGTCAGCGGCAATCTCCGCCTCAAGGCCGCCTTTCCCGGCGCGCGCGTCTATGCCAGCGATGCGATCGATGCGGCGCTGACCGGATTCCTCGCCAAGGGCGCCGAGGACGGCCGCGCCGCGATCGCATCGGGCACGCTCCCGCCCGGCCTCGCCGAGGATGTGCGCGGCGACATCGCCACCGTCGCCGAGGGCACTCGGCTCCGCCCCGATACCGTGATCGCGCATTCGCTGGTGATGCAGCTCGCCGGCCGGACGCTCGCGGTCGGCCTCGCCCCGCACGCCGCGACCGCCGGCGATGTCTGGATCTACGACGTGTCGTCGCGGCGCGTGATCGCAGGCGATCTCGTCACCCTCCCCGCCCCCTTCCTCGACACCGCCTGCCCCGAAGGCTGGGAAGCGGCGCTCGACCGGATCGGCGCGCTCGACTTCACCAGCCTGGTCCCCGGCCACGGCCCGGTGATGACCCGCGCGGACTTCACTGCCTGGCACCTCGCCTTCACCAGCTTCCTCGATTGCGCGAACGGCGAGCGCCCGATGGAGACCTGTGCGGGCGGGTGGATGAATGCGGCACGGCGCTGGCTGAGCGAAGACGAGGCGGGGGGCTTCGCCGACATGGCGGGCTATTATGGCGCGCTGATCCGCGGCGGCCAGCTCGCCAGGAATTGCCCGGCATGAGCGAGCCCGCCCCGTCCTTCACGTTCGGCGACGATCCCGACCATCCCGGCTGGAGCCGCTGGACGATCAGCGACACGACGCGCTTCAACTCGATCTTCGGCCCGCTCTCGGTCAAGCTCGAGGACGGCATCGCCCGGGTGCGCTTCACCCCTGCGCATATCCATTCGAACCTGCGCGGCCATGTCCATGGCGGGGCGCTGCTCGGCTTCATCGACATGGCGATGTTCGCCGCGGGGCGCAGCTTCGGGGTGCTCACCGCGGGCACTGCCGCGACGCTCGACCTGACCACTCAGTTCATCGCCGGGGCCCCGCTCGAAGCGGGGGTGATCGAGGCGCGAGTCGAGCTGCTGCGCGAGACCGGGCGGCTGCTGTTCCTGCGCGGGCTGATCGTCCAGGGCGAATCGATCATCGTCAGCTTCACCGGCACG
>JAZKCD010000059.1:1688-48421 GCA_040388355.1 Pseudomonadota bacterium
AGCGAAGCGGCTGAGCAGCCGCCGCGTCAGCTTCACCGGCACGATCCGGAAGCCGTCGCGCAAGTGAGCCACGTCCTCGACCATTATCGCGCGCTGGTCGCCGCCGGCGAGCTTCGCGCCGATCCCGAGCAGGCGGCGGCCGCCGAACGCCTCGACGCGCTCGCGCTGCAGCTCGAGGCGGTGCCCAAAAAGGGCAGCATCCTGTGGCGCGCGCTCGGCCGCGCGCCCGAACCGCCGCGCGGCGTCTATCTGTGGGGCGGGGTCGGGCGCGGCAAGTCGATGCTGATGGACCTGTTCTGCGACGCGGTGGATATCCGCCGCAAGCGCCGCGTCCATTTCCACGAATTCATGCTCGAAGTGCACGAGCGGCTCAACGAAGAGCGCAAGAAGGACACCCAGGACCCGGTCGTCGCGGTCGCCGATGCGCTCGCCGACGATATCCGCCTGCTCGCCTTCGACGAGATGGTGGTCAACAACCCCGCCGACGCGATGATCCTGTCGCGGCTGTTCACCGAGATGATGCGCCACGGCCTGACCATCGTCGCCACTTCGAACCGCCCGCCGGCCGACCTCTACAAGGACGGCCTCAACCGCGACCTCTTCCTCCCCTTCATTCGCCTGATCGAGGAGGGGATGGACGTGCTCGCGCTCAACGGCCCGGTCGACTATCGGCTCGACCGGCTCGGGCGGATGGACACCTGGCTCGTCCCCAACGGACCCGACGCGACCGCCCAGCTTTCCGCCGCCTTTTTCCGCCTGACCGACTATCCCCCCGAGGACGCCGCGCACGTCCCCTCGGCCGATATCGCAGTGCAGGGCGGCCGCACGCTCCACGTGCCGCGCTGCCTCAAGGGGGTCGCGGTCTTCTCGTTCCGCAGGCTGTGCGGCGCGGCGAAGGGCGCGGCGGACTATCTCGCGATCGCGCGGCGCTTCCACACCGTGATCCTTGTCGGCATCCCGCGGCTCGGCCCCGACAACCGCAACGAGGCGGCGCGCTTCGTCACGCTGATCGACGCGCTGTACGAGCACAAGGTCAAGCTGCTCGCCGCCGCCGATGCCGCACCCGACCGGCTCTACCAGAGCGGCGACGGCGCGTTCGAATTCCAGCGCACCGTCTCGCGGCTGATGGAAATGCGGTCGGAGGAATATCTCGCCGAGGGCCATGGCGAGCGATAAAGCATGTTCTCCTGGCGAAAGCAGGAGCCCAGGGTGGTAAGCGAACTGCCCGTGACTCTGGGCTCCTGCTTTCGCAGGAGAACTGGAAAAGGATCGAGGATGAGGATGCCTTTGCTCGCACGCCTGCTTTGCCTGGCCGCTCTGTTCTTCGCCCCCAGCGCCGCCGCGCAGACCCTCGCCGCCGCCGACATGCGCCCGGCGCAGAGCCTCGACGGCGCGTGGCACTGGTCGGTCGACCCCTACCGCGACGGCATGTCGGGCTTCCATGGCGGGATGCCCGGCGAGAGCAGCCGGCGCTGGTCCGATGTCGTCCAGGCCGACTACGCCGCGAAGAACCCCAAGGCGCTGTTCGAGTTCGACATGCAGCGCTCGCCGGTCGCGCACTTGCCCGGCGGCTGGATCGGCCACGCCCCCGAGATGCGCTATTATCAGGGGCTGGTCTGGTACCAGCGGACCTTCACCGCCGCCGCGCCAGGCCCCGGCAAGCGCGCCTTTCTCCGCTTCGGCGCCGCCGACTACACCGCCAATGTCTATCTCAACGGCAAGCCGGTCGGCCGCCATGTCGGCGGCTTCACGCCCTTCGCCTTCGACGTCACCGCGCTGCTCCGCGCCGGCGAGAACCAGGTCACCGTCGGCGTCGACTCCGCGCGCACCGACGACGACGTTCCCCCGCCGGTCACCGACTGGGAGACCTATGGCGGCATCACCCGCTCGGTGCGGCTGATCACCGTTCCCGAGACCTGGATCGACGACAGCTGGGTTCGCCTGACCCGCGACGGCCGCATCGCCGCCACCGTCCGGCTCGACGGCCCACAGCGCGAGGGGCCGCTGCGCCTCGCCATCCCCGCGCTCGGCTTCGCGATCGACGGCCGCACCGGCGCCGACGGCGTCTGGACCGGCAGCGCGCCCGCCCCGAAGAAGCTCCGCCGCTGGTCGCCCGACACCCCGATTCTCTACGACGTCCGCGTCGAAGCGGGTGCCGACACGCTGACCGACCGCATCGGCTTCCGCACGATCGAGGTCCGCGGCGAAGACATCCTCCTCAACGGCAAGCCGATCTTCCTGCGCGGCATCTCGATGCACGAGGAGGAATTGGGCACCAACCCGGTCCGCGCGATCACCCCGGCGGCCGCCCGCGCGCTGCTCGGCGAGATCCGCGACGGCCTTCACGGCAATTTCGTCCGCCTCGCACACTACCCCCACAGCGAAGTGATGACGCGGATGGCCGACGAGATGGGCCTGCTCGTGTGGAGCGAAGTGCCGGTCTATTGGCGAGTCAACTGGACCAATCCCGACACGCTCGCATCGGCGCGCCAGCAGCTCCGCGAGAATATCCTGCGCGACCGCAACCGCGCCTCGATCATATTGTGGAGCGTCGCCAACGAGACCCCGGTCGGCGATGCGCGCAACGCCTTCCTGCGCACCCTGATCGCCGATGTCCGCAGCCTCGACGACAGCCGCCTCGTCACCGCCGCCCTGCTCAGCGGCCGCCAGGGCCTCACCCAGACGATCGACGATCCGCTGGTCGGCGATCTCGATGTGATGGCGATCAACACCTATAATGGCTGGTACAGCCAGGATCCGCTCGCCGACGTTGCCAGGATCGAATGGCGCTCGCCGGTGCGCAAGCCGCTGATCTTCTCCGAATTCGGCGCCGACGCCCAGGCGGGCTATCACGACGCCGCCGCCGATCCGCACAAGTTCAGCGAGGAATTCCAGGCCGACTATTACCGCCAGACGCTGGCGATGACTCGCCGCGTGCCCTTCCTGCGCGGGATGGCGCCGTGGCTGCTCAAGGACTTCCGCTCGCCGCGCCGCCAGCACCCGGTGTTCCAGCAGGGCTGGAACCGCAAGGGGCTGATCTCCCCCACCGGCGAGCACAAGCTGGCGTTCGCGGTACTGGCCGAGGAATATGCCCGGCGGCGGGATGCGAAGTAGAAGAGAGATATTGGTTCGCGCGGAGACGCGGAGGCGCAGAGAAGTGTCGCGAGCGGCGATGTCTCGCGTCAGCGAGACTCCTGTCCCTTTCCGTGCTCGACCGGAATGACATCCGCTTCGCGGATTCGCCGCGCTCCTTCTCCGCGCCTCCGCGCCTCCGCGTGAACCAATATCTTCTTCTGCGCGCCGTTATTGCAACTGCGAACTAGTCGCAAAGATAATCGGAAATCTGCGCTTTTCTGAGGTTGCGGCCCCGGATCGATGCGCCTAAGCCGCCCCCAAATTTCAGGCGGCCCCGCGCTGACGCGCCCGCGCCGCGACCCTCGGCAAGGAGTTCCCATGGCTCGCAAGAAGATCGCGCTGATCGGCGCCGGCAATATCGGCGGCACGCTCGCGCACCTCGCCGCTCTCAAGGGCCTCGGCGACATCGTGCTGTTCGACGTGGTCGAGGGCGTGCCGCAGGGCAAGGCGCTCGATCTCAGCCAGTGCGGCCCGGTCGAGGGCTTCGACGCGACGATCACCGGATCGAACGACTATGCCGATATCGCCGGCGCCGACGTGATCATCGTCACCGCCGGAGTCGCCCGCAAGCCCGGCATGAGCCGCGACGACTTGCTCGGCATCAACCTCAAGGTGATGAAGGCAGTCGGCGAAGGCATCGCCGCCAACGCCCCCGAAGCCTTCGTGATCTGCATCACCAACCCGCTCGACGCGATGGTCTGGGCGCTGCGCGAATTCTCGGGGCTGCCGCACCAGAAGGTCGTCGGCATGGCCGGCGTGCTCGATTCGTCGCGCTTCAGCCACTTCCTCGCCGAGGAATTCCAGGTCTCGGTCAAGGACGTCACCAGCTTCGTGCTCGGCGGGCATGGCGACACGATGGTGCCGGTGATCGAATATTCGACTGTCTCGGGCATCCCCGTCCCCGACCTGATCGAGATGGGCTTCTCGACGCAGGAGCGGATCGACGCGATCGTCGCGCGCACCCGCGCCGGCGGCGGCGAGATCGTCGCGCTGCTCAAGACCGGCTCGGCCTATTACGCCCCCGCCACCAGCGGCATCGCGATGGCCGAGGCCTATCTCTACGACCAGAAGCGCCTACTCCCCGCCGCGGTGCATCTGACCGGCCAGTACGGCATCGACGATCTCTACGTCGGCGTGCCGGTGATCATCGGCGCGGGCGGCGCCGAGAAGGTGGTCGAGATCAAGCTGACCGCCGAGGCGCAGGCCAACCTCACCGTCTCGGTCGATGCGGTCAAGGAGCTGCTCGTGGCGTGCAAGGCGATCGACGGCTCGCTGGCCTGATGCTCGCCGCTGCGGCCCTTCTGCTTGCCGGAACGCAGGGAGCGCCCGCGGACCGCGTGCTGCTCGAAGCGTTCGAGGGGCCGTGCCAGCACGTCGAGGACTTCGCCAAGATGAAGGCAGCCGCCCCCGGCGCCGGCTGGGAGGCGATCGAGGAAACCGCCGCGCCGCGCGTCGCCGCACTGCTCGACAAGGGCCGCAAGGCGCTCGAAAGCGACGAGACGATGACCGGCGCCACTTTCCAGCGCTCGCATCAGGGCCGCCCCGTCTACCTGATCCTCAGCCGAGCCGAGATGAAGGGCGGCATGTGGGGCAATGGCTGCCGCGTCTATGATTTCGACGCGCCCGCGCCGCTCGACATCGCCGCCGCAGAGGCCTGGATCGGCAAGGAGCCGACCGGGGTGCAGGATCTGGGCGGCGGGCTGATCAAGCATCTCTGGGAGCCGTGGGTGAGCGGCCGCAGCTTCGAATTGAATTACATGCCCGCGAGCCATCCGGTCGCCCAGGCCTGGGGCTTGAGCGGCGTGGTGCTCGTCTCGAGCGCGATCGGAGGCTTTTGATGCCCCGCGCCCTCCTGTTCGCGTTCGCCGCCGCCGCGCTGGGCGCGGCATCGCCGGTGGCCGCGCTGGGCGCGGCATCGCCGGTGGTCGCGCTGGGCACGGCATCGCCGGCGGGCGCGCAGGACGCCGCCGGCCCGGCCGTGACTGCCAGCGTCGAGGCGCTCGCAGCGGGCGCGGCGGCGTGCGCGACATCCAGATTGTCGCAGGACAGGATGGCCGAGCGCCTCGCCGCTGCGGGATGGACGGCACGTGCCGCGGACGTTCCCGGCAAGGACATGGCGATCCGGAGCTACGCGCGGCAGGATGTGACTCTCTTCTACTTCACGTCGAAGCCAATGACGCAGTGCGTCGCACGCGGCGCGGTTCCAGCAGACTATCGCCCCGATGCGCTGCTGGCCGCGCTGACTGCGCAATTGGGCAAGCCGCCCCGCACCGATCAGCCGGGCCGGCGCTATCTCTATTCGCTGCCTCGGCTCGATATCCTGACCGTGCAGATCAAATCCGACGCGATGGGCCCGCACGTCGAGCTCGCCGTCGTTCACTAGACTGGATTCGAATTTTATGAGCATCCTCGTCGACCGGAATACCAAGGTCATCACCCAGGGCATGACCGGCGAGACCGGCAGCTTCCACACCCAGGCAGCGCTCGCCTACGGCACGCAGATGGTCGGCGGCGTCACGCCGGGCAAGGGCGGCACCACCCATCTCGGCCTGCCGGTGTACGACACCGTCGAGGAAGCCGTCGCCAGGACCGGCGCCACCGCCAGCGTGATCTATGTCCCGCCCCCCTTCGCCGCGGATTCGATCCTCGAGGCGATCGACGCGCAGGTGCCGCTGATCGTCACCATCACCGAAGGCATCCCGGTGCTCGACATGGTCCGCGTCAAGCGCGCCCTCTCGGGCTCGAAGTCGCGGCTGATCGGGCCGAACTGCCCCGGCGTGCTCACCCCCGGCGAGTGCAAGATCGGCATCATGCCCGGCAGCATCTTCTCCAAGGGCTCGGTCGGCGTCGTCTCGCGCTCGGGCACGCTCACCTACGAGGCGGTGTTCCAGACCACCAATGCCGGGCTCGGCCAGACCACTGCGGTCGGGATCGGCGGCGATCCGGTCAACGGCACCAACTTCATCGACGTGCTCGAGCTGTTCCTTGCCGACGACGCCACCCAGTCGATCATCATGATCGGCGAGATCGGCGGCGACGCCGAGGAACAGGCCGCACAATTCCTGATCGACGAAGCCAGGCGCGGCCGCAGCAAGCCGATGGCGGGGTTCATCGCCGGGCGCACCGCGCCGCCGGGGCGCCGCATGGGCCATGCCGGGGCGATCGTCTCGGGCGGCAAGGGCGATGCCGAGAGCAAGATCGCGGCGATGGAGGCAGCGGGGATCCGCGTGGCCGAGAGTCCCTCGGAACTCGGCACCACGCTGGCCGCTGTGCTGAAGGGCTAATTAATAACGTTTGCGCTCCTATCTAACACCTGTGTGAGCGCTAACACGGACAGGAAGACGCCATGGGCTATGAAGGCCTGGATTTCGACGACATCGCCGGCGGCGTGAGCCCGGGCTTCGTCGAGACGCTGTACCGCAAGTTCAAGGCCGATCCCGCCGGAGTCGAGCCCGGCTGGCGCGGCTGGTTCGAGGGGCTGGAAAGCAACGTCTCGGGGCCGAGCTGGGCCAATCCCGCCTGGCCGCCCGCCGATACCGACGCGCTCACCGCCGCGCTCGACCCGACCCAGATGGAGCCCGCCGCGAAACCGGCCAAGGCTGCCGCCGCGCCGGTAGCCGCTGCCCCCGCGCCCTCGACCGACGCGATCGCCCGCGCCGCCGGCGATTCGATCCGCGCGATGCTGCTGATCCGCACCTATCGCGTGCGCGGCCATCTCGCCGCCAATCTCGATCCGCTCGGCCTTGTCCGCCACGACCTGCCCGCCGACCTGACGCCGGAATATCACGGCTTTTCGGGCGCCGATCTCGACCGCCCGATCTATCTCGCCGGCGCGCTCGGGCTCAGCCAGGCCACTGTCCGCGAGATCGTCGAGATCCTCCGCGCCAATTATTGCGGCGTGGTCGGCCTCGAATACATGCACATCGCCGATGTCGACGAGCGCCGTTTCCTCCAGGAGCGGATGGAGGGCAAGGACAAGGCGATCCAGTTCAGCCCCGAAGGCAAGAAGGCGATCCTCTCCAAGGTGATCGAAGCCGAGCAGTGGGAGATCTTCCTCGGCCGCAAATATGTCGGGACCAAGCGTTTCGGGCTCGACGGCGGCGAGGCGATGATCCCCGCGCTCGAGAGCATCATCAAGTACGGCGGCCAGCTCGGCGTGCGCGAGATCGTCTACGGCATGTCGCACCGCGGCCGGCTCAACGTGCTGGCGAACGTCCTCGCCAAGCCGTTCCGCGTGATCTTCCACGAATTCTCGGGCGGCTCGGCCAATCCGGAGGATGTCGGCGGCTCGGGCGACGTGAAATATCACCTCGGCACCAGCACCGACCGCGAGTTCGACGGCATCAACGTCCATATGTCGCTGGTCGCCAATCCCTCGCACCTCGAGGCGGTCGACCCGGTCGTGCTCGGCAAGGTCCGCGCCCAGCAGACCTTCCACAACGACCTCGAGAACCACCAGCAGGTCCTCCCCGTCCTCCTCCACGGCGACGCGGCGATGGCAGGGCAGGGGATCGTCTGGGAGTGCCTCGGCTTCTCGGGCATCCGCGGCTACAATACCGGCGGCTGCATCCACTTCATCATCAACAACCAGATCGGCTTCACGACCAGCCCGCAATTCGCGCGCTCCTCGCCCTATCCGTCGGACGTCGCCAAGGGCGTGATGGCGCCGATCTTCCACGTCAACGGCGACGATCCCGAGGCCGTCACCTTCGCGTGCAAGATGGCGATCGAATTCCGCCAGAAATTCCACCGCGACGTCGTCATCGACATGTGGTGCTATCGCCGCTTCGGCCACAATGAAGGCGACGAGCCGAGCTTCACCCAGCCGCTGATGTACGCCCGCATCAAGCAGCATCCGCCGGTCAGCCAGGTCTATGGCGCGCGCCTCGTCCAGCAGGGCGTGATCGACAAGGGTTTCGTCGACGGCAGGATCGCCGACTTCACGGCGCTGCTCGAAGGCGAGTTCACCGGGGCGGCGAGCTATCTCCCCAACAAGGCCGACTGGTTCGCCGGCCGCTGGTCGGGGCTCCATGCCCCCGCCGACGCCGAGACCGCGCGCCGCAACCTCGAGACCGGAGTCGAGTCCAAGCTGTTCGACAGCCTCGGCCGCACCCTGACCGAGGTCCCCGAGGGGCTCACCATCCACAAGACGCTCGCGCGCGTGCTCGATGCCAAGAAGGCGATGTTCACCAGCGGCTCGGGCTTCGACTGGGCGACCGGCGAGGCGCTCGCCTTCGGGTCGCTGCTGTCCGAAGGCTATGGCGTCCGCCTGTCGGGCCAGGATTCGGGCCGCGGCACCTTCAGCCAGCGCCACGCGGTGTGGGTCGACCAGACCGACGAGCACAAATACGTTCCCCTCGGCGAGGTCCGCCACGGCCGCTTCGAAGTGCTCGATTCGCCGCTGTCCGAGTACGGCGTGCTCGGCTTCGAGTACGGCTATGCCGGCGCCGACCCCAAGACGCTGGTGCTGTGGGAAGCCCAGTTCGGCGACTTCGCCAATGGCGCGCAGATCATGATCGACCAGTTCATCGCCGCGGGCGAGGCCAAGTGGCTGCGCGCCAACGGCCTCGTGATGCTGTTGCCCCACGGTTACGAAGGCCAGGGCCCCGAGCACAGCTCGGCGCGCCCCGAGCGTTTCCTCCAGCTCTGCGCGCAGGACAATATGCAGGTCGCCAACTGCACCACCCCGGCCAATTATTTCCACCTGCTCCGCCGCCAGATGCACCGCAGCTTCCGCAAGCCGCTGGTGATCATGACCCCCAAGTCGCTGCTGCGGCACAAGATGGCGGTGTCGACCGCGGCGGACTTCACCGGCGACACCCATTTCATGCGGCTGCTGTCCGATCCGTCGGCGCCCGCCGACGACAAGGTCCGCCGCCTCGTCCTCTGCACGGGCAAGGTCGCCTACGACCTGATCGAGGCGCGCGACGCCGCGGGCGACAAGGACACCGCGATCGTCCGCGTCGAGCAGCTCTATCCCTTCCCGGGCGAGCCGCTCGCCCGGCGCCTCAAGGCGATGACCGGGCTCGAGGAAGTCGTCTGGGCGCAGGAAGAGCCGAAGAACAACGGTTACTGGTTCTTCGTCGAGCCCTATATCGAGGAATGCCTCAAGGCCGCCAAGTCGAAGCCCCACCGCGCGCGCTATGCCGGCCGCGCCGCCGCCGCGTCGCCCGCCACCGGGCTGATGAAGCGCCACCAGATGGAGCAGGCCGCGCTCGTCGCCGACGCGCTGGGCCACAATGTCCGCGAAGAAATCCGCCGTACCCGGAAGGCCTGATATGACCGAAGTCAAAGTCCCCGTGCTGGGCGAATCGATCACCGAAGCCACGCTCGGCGAATGGCTGAAGAAGCCCGGCGAGGCCGTCGCCGCCGACGAGGCGATTGCCAGCCTCGAGACCGACAAGGTCTCGGTCGAGGTCCCGAGTCCCGTCGCGGGCGTGATGGGCCGGCAGCTGGTCGCAGTCGGCGACACCGTCAATGTCGGCGCGGTGATCGCCAGCATCGAGGACGGCGCCGCCGCTTCGCCCGCGCCTGCTCCGGCTGCCGCAACCCCGGCGCCGGCGCCGGCGAGCGACGAAGCCGCCGCGCTCTCGCCGTCGGTGCGCCGCGCGATCCTCGAGCATCATGTCGATCCCGGCACCGTGCAGGGCACCGGCAGGGACGGCCGCATCACCAAGGAGGACGTGGTCGCCGCCGCCACCAGCAAGGCCGCCGCGCCTGCCCCCGCCCCGGCGCCCGCGCCTGCCCCGGCGCCTGCTCCCACGCCGGCCCCCGCCCCCGCCGGCGCCCGCCGCGAGGAGCGCGTCCGCATGACGCGCCTCCGCCAGACCATCGCGCACCGCCTCAAGGAAGCGCAGAACACCGCCGCGCTCCTCACCACCTTCAACGATGTCGACATGACCGCCGTCATCGCCGCGCGGACGAAGTACAAGGAATTGTTCGAGAAGAAGCACGGCGTCCGCCTCGGCTTCATGGGCTTCTTCGTGAAGGCCGCGGTGATGGCCTTGAAGGACATCCCCAACGTCAACGCCTCGATCGACGGCGACGAGATCGTCTATCACGACTATGCCGACATCTCGGTCGCGGTCAGCGCCCCGCAGGGCCTCGTCGTCCCCGTCATCCGCGACGCGCAGGACCTCTCGGTCGCGGGCATCGAAAAGACGATCGGCGATTTCGGCAAGCGCGCCAAGGACGGCACGCTCAAGATGGAGGAGATGAAGGGCGGCACCTTCACCATCTCCAACGGCGGCGTGTTCGGCAGCCTGATGTCGACTCCGATCATCAACCCGCCCCAGTCGGCGGTGCTCGGCCTCCACCGCATCGAGGACCGCCCGGTCGTCCGCGACGGCGAGATCGTCATCCGCCCGATGATGTACCTCGCGCTCAGCTACGACCACCGCCTGGTCGATGGACGGGAAGCAGTGACGTTCCTCGTCGCGCTCAAGAACGCGATCGAGGACCCGACCCGGCTGCTGATCGATCTCTAGTTCCCCTGCGAAAGCAGGGGTCCAGGGTGATCGAGCGCGGCCCTTGAGACCCTAGGCTCCTGCTTTCGCAGGAGAACAGATGGGAGAAGTCATACGAAGCCCGGCTATGTCTATCTGATGGCGAGCAAGCGCAACGGAACGCTCTATGTAGGCGCGACGAGCGACCTCGCCGCCAGGGCATACCAGCACCGCAACGGGCTGATAGAAGGCTTCACGAAGGAACATGGCTGCAAGCTGCTCGTCTGGTTCGAAGGGCATGGCGATATCGAGGCGGCGCGTTATCGCGAGCTGCAGATGAAGAAATGGAAGCGGGACTGGAAGATCGAGCTGATCGAACGACATAACCCGCAGTGGAAGGATTTGTACGAGACGCTGTTCTGAGGCCTGCAGCGCTCCTGCGAAAGCAGGAGCCCAGGGTCACAAGCGGCGCCCTCGATTACCCTGGGCCCCTGCTTTCGCAGGGGAACATTGGAGCTTGAGATGGCAGACGACTACGACTTCGACGTCCTCGTGATCGGTTCCGGGCCCGGCGGCTATGTCGCCGCGATCCGCGCCGCGCAGCTCGGGCTGAAGACCGCCTGCGCCGAGAGCCGCGAGACGCTGGGCGGCACCTGCCTCAATGTCGGCTGCATCCCGTCCAAGGCGATGCTCCACGCCTCCGAATATTACGATGCTGCCGCGAACGGCGCCTTCGCCAAGCTCGGCATCAAGGCGACGGTCGAGCTCGACCTCGACACGATGCACGGCCAGCGCAAGGACGCGGTGAAAGGACTCACCGGCGGCATCGCCTTCCTGTTCAAGAAGAACAAGGTCGAGTGGCTCAAGGGCCGCGCAGCCTTCACCGGCACCGACACGGTCGAAGTCGGCGGCCAGACCTATCGCGCGAAGAACATCGTCATCGCCACCGGCTCATCGGTCACCCCGCTCCCCGGAGTCGAAGTCGACAACGACAAGCAGATCGTCGTCGACTCCACCGGCGCGCTCGAGCTTGCCAAGGTCCCCGGCCACCTGGTGGTGATCGGCGGCGGCGTGATCGGGCTCGAATTGGGCTCGGTGTGGAAGCGGCTCGGCGCCAAGGTGACGGTCGTCGAATATCTCGACCAGATCCTCCCCGGCATGGATGGCGAGGTCCGCAAGGAAGCCGGCAAGATCTTCAAGAAGCAGGGCCTCGAATTCAGGCTCTCGACCAAGGTCACCGGCGTCGCCGTCGAGGGTGGCAAGGCCACGCTGACGCTTGAGCCGGCAGCAGGCGGCGCGGCGGAAACGCTTGAGGCCGACGCCGTCCTCGTCTCGATCGGCCGCCGCCCCAACACCGACGGCCTCGCGCTCGACAAGGCCGGGCTGGAGACCAACAAGCGCGGCCAGATCGAGACCGACCACCGTTTCGCCACCACCGTCCCCGGCATCTGGGCGATCGGCGACGTCATCCCGGGCCCGATGCTCGCGCACAAGGCCGAGGACGAAGGCATCGCGGTCGCCGAGAATATCGCCGGCCTCACCGGCATCGTGAACCACGACGTCATCCCGAGCGTGGTCTACACCATGCCCGAGATCGCCGGGGTCGGCCTGACCGAGGAGCAGGCGAAGGCGAAGGGCGAGGTCAAGATCGGCAAGTTCCCGATGATGGCCAACAGCCGCGCCAAGACCAACCATGAGGGCGACGGCTTCGTGAAGATCATCGCCGATGCGAAGACCGACCGCGTCCTCGGCGTCTGGATCATCGCCGCGGTCGGCGGGACGATGATCGCCCAGGCCGCGCAGGCGATGGAGTTCGGCGCGACCAGCGAGGACATCGCCTATACCTGCCACGCGCACCCGACGCACAGCGAAGCGATCAAGGAAGCGGCGATGGCAGTCACGGGCAAGCCGATCCACATCTGAGGAAGTGAGTATGCGTACACTTTTGATGCTGGGAGCGGCCGCGTTCGGGCTCGCTCTCGCGCCCGCCGCACACGCCCAGAGCAAGGAGCGGATCCTCAATTTCGCCGCCGCCGATGGCGAGATGAACGCCGCCAAGGCCAAGGGCCGAGCGACGCTGCCGGTGTTCTTCGGCCATGTCCGCGCGCCCGGGCCGGACGAGAGCGGCTTCATGATCAAGTACGACCTGATCCCCGAGGCGGGCGTCGAATATATCTGGGCTGAGGTGATCTCGCACAAGGGCGACGTCACCGTCGCGCGTCTCAGCAACGTCCCCGACGACAAGCGCTTCAAGATCGGCCAGCAGGTCACCGTCCGCGATGCCGAGATCATCGACTGGGGCTATATGAAGGGCCCGGTGATGCAGGGCCATTACACCACCCGGGTGATGCTCCCGCACCTGCCGGCGGGCGAGGCCGCGGCGATCCGCAAGGCGTTCGGCTGGTAGGATCGCCTAGGCTTTGGCGGGCGGTTCCCCCGGAGTCGCAGCCGGTATTGCGGGCGGCGTTTCGGGCGGCGGCGGCGCAGGCGCGGGGCCGGCGGTTTCGGGCGGCGACGCAGGCGTGGGGCTCGCCGCGATCGCATCGATCTCCGCCTTCATCACCGCCATCTCGTCGTCATGCGCCTTCATCAGGTCGTCGATGAGGTTCGCCCCGAGCGAAATGAACAGCGCCAGATAGAGCATCGTGATGAAGCTCGCGATGCCGCTCACCACTTGCCAGGCGGGGCCGGTGAAGAGCTCGCGCCCGGCATGGCCGACATTGGCGAGCGACAGCGCCTGCCACATCGCCTCGCCAAGTCCGGGCGGCGCTCCGGCGACCGGCAAGAGCCCGAGCGCGCCGGCCGCATAGAGCGCAATCCCGTAGGCGACGAGCAGCGAGAAGAAGTTGCACACGTTCATGTCGACATAGTTCACGAGCGCGAGCTTCGACCGCATCCGGTCGAGCATATCGAGCTGGTCGTGCGGAAAGCGCCAGAATTTCGCGACCGAGCGAATATCGATATGCTGGTAGACGTCGAAGAACACCGATCGCTCGAGATTGCGCAGGATCGTCGCCACCGCCACCGCCAGCATGATCCAGTGTTCGGCGCGTCCGGCGGGCGCGCCGAACAGGCGCTGGAACAGCCACAGCGCGATCAGCAGCCCCGACGACGAGATCGCCCAGCCGAGCAGCTTGACCGGAAAGGCCAGGGGTGCCGGGCCGCCCAGCACGAAACGGAAGATGCCACCGACCCAAGGCAGTCGCCCAAGGCTGCTGATTCCCGCATAGACGCCGCCGCCGATCGGCATGCCCCAATAGCTGAAGAAGAGCATCAGCGCCGCGAGCACAAGGCAATCGAACATGACCATCCCTCCCTGCGGTTATTGGTACAGGGTCCGGGCCTTGCTTCAATCGGGATCGAAAATAGCGCGTGAAAAAGGATCGGTTACTTCGCCACCGTGAGGGCAGGCGCCTTCGACACCCGCCGGATCACCACCGTCAGCGCCGCCGCGGCCGCGGTCGCCAGCCACAAGGCGGTCCAGCCCCAGCGCAGATGCGCGCCGACTCCCAGCACCACCCCTGCGACGAACCCCGCCCACAGCAGCAGGTAGGGCACCCACGCCCAGCGGTCGGCATCGCCCATCAGCGCCCCCGCCAGCCTCTGCCCCATCCGCACCAGCGATCCGGTGAGATAGGTCACGCCGATCGTCACTTCGCCGTCGCGGTGGAACACGCCGTTCTCGGCGCCCATCGCCACCGCGAGCAGCAGCAGCGCGATCATCCCCGGCGCGAAGCTGCCCACTGCCGAAGCGACCAGCAGCAGCAACGTCACCGCCGCCATCACCGCGGGCTTCGAATCGGCGGGCCGCGCGCGGACGATCACCGTCGCCAGGATCACCCCGCTGACGAAGCTCAGGATCAGCGCGCCCGCGGTCTTCAGGTCGGCGCTCGCGCCCGTCGCCAGGCTGACGCCGAGCCGCGTCGAATTGCCGCTCATGAACGAAGCGAAGAAGCCGCCGAGGCTCATGAAGGCGAGCGCGTCGACGAACCCGGCGAGCGCGGCAAGGCAGATGGCGATGGCGATGAAGGGCGGTTCGGTGCGTTGCATCGCCGCTACATGGCGTAGCGCGCCGCCGCTTGCCAGAGGCAGTTTGACGCCGCACCCCTTGTGTGTCACTGTACTAACACACTAATCGGGGAGGACCGTCATGCGCGGCGCATTACTCAGCTTGCTTGCCCTCACGCTCGTCGCGGCGCCCGCCGCCGCGCAGGATGCCGCGCGGATGGACACCGTCGTCCGCACCGATGCCGACCGTGGCGAGTTCATGGGCGCAGTCCTCGTCGCCAAGGACGGCGTCGTCCTGCTCGACCGCGGCTATGGCTCGGCCAATCTCGAATGGCAGATCCCCAATGACGGCGATACGCGCTTCCGGCTCGGCTCGGTGACCAAGCAGTTCACTGCCGTGTCGATCCTGCTGCTGCAGGAGCGCGGCAAGCTCAGCCTCGACGCCCCGATCAAGGCCTGGTTCCCCGATGCGCCCGCAGCGTGGGACAAGGTGACGATCCGCCATTTGCTCAGCCACACCGCGGGCATCCCCAATTTCACGTCCTTCCCCGATTACCAGAAGCTCAAGACCCTCCCCGCGACGCTCGACGCGCTGATCGCGCGCTTCCGCGACAAGCCGCTCGATTTCCAGCCGGGCGAGAAATGGAGCTATTCCAACTCGGGCTATACCCTGCTCACCGCGATCGTCGAAAAAGCAAGCGGCCAGCCCTATGCTGCCTTCGTCGCCGACAATCTGTTCAAGCCGCTCGGCATGGCCGACACCGGCTATGACAGCCACGCCGCAGTGATCCCGCACCGCGCGGCGGGCTACAGCCCCGGCGCGAAGGGCGTGGTCAATGCCGACTATATCGACATGACCATCCCGCAAGGCGCCGGCGCGCTCTATTCGACCACCCACGATCTGCTCAAATGGGAGACCGGCCTGTACGGCGGCAAGCTGCTCAAGCCGGCGTCGCTCGCGGCGCTCACCACCCCGGTCAAGAACGACTATGCGTTCGGCATCGGCGTCGCGCGCAAGGACGGCACGACGACCTTCTCGCACGGCGGCGGGATCGAGGGGTTCAACACCTGGCTCGGCTACGACCCCGAGCGCCATCTCGTCGTCGTCGTGCTCGCCAATCTCAACGGCGGTGCCGCGGGCAAGCTCGGCGAGTCGCTGATGACGCTCGCGCGGGGCGGCGCGGTGACGCTGGCGAACGAGCGCGCCGAAGTCACGCTGGCTCCGGCGGCGCTCGCGGCCTATCCCGGCACCTACGACGTCAGCCCCGATTTCGGCTTCGTCGTCCGGGTGGAAGGCGCCAGGCTGATCGTCCAGGCGACCGGCCAGGACCCGCTCGAGCTCCACGCCGAGAAGCCCGATCACTTCTTCTTCAAGGAAGTCGACGCCCAGATCGTCTTCCGCCGCGACGCCGCGGGCAAGGTCGATGCCGCGACCTTGTTCCAGAACGGCCGCCAGACCGTGGCGAAGCGGCGGTAGCCCCCTTGGCAGAGCCACCAACCCCCATTTGACCTCGCGCGCCCAAGCTGGAACAGCATGCCGCATGCCCGTGGCGCCTCCCTTCCAGATCGGCCCGATCCTTCCCTGGCTCGACCTGTTCGGGATCGCCGTCTTCGCCGCGACCGGCGCGCTCGCCGCGGCGCGGCGCCGGCAGACCTTCGTCACGCTCGCCTTCTTCGCGCTGGTCACCGGAGTCGGCGGGGGAACGATCCGGGACCTGCTGATCGGCGCGCCGGTCTTCTGGGTCCATGACACGCGCGTCGCCGCGCTCTGCCTCGGCGTCGCGGTGGCGATGTGGTTCACCCCCCAGCGCTGGTGGACCAACGCCGCGTTCGACTGGCTCGATGCCGCGGGGCTCGCCGCCTATTCGGCGTTCGGCGCGGCCAAGGCGCTCGGCTATGGCGTGCCGCCGGTCCCGGCGATGGTGATGGGGGTGGTGACAGCCTGCGCGGGCGGGATCATCCGCGACATGATGGCGGGCGAGCCTTCGATCCTGATGCGCCCCGAGCTCTACGTCACCGCCGCCGCGCTCGCCGCCGCGCTCCAGGTCGGGCTCACGCTGGCGGGGCTGCCGCCCTTCGCCGCCGGGCTGATCGCCGCCGGCTCGGGCTTCGCGCTCCGCGCCGCCGCGATCCACTGGAAGCTGGGTCTTCCCTCGTACCGGCGCGCCTAGAGTCTGGTCCCGCACTCGAACCAGGCTCTGCCGCGCTTGACACTTGATTGAACGTTCAACTAAGTATCGGCCGTCGCCTTTGGGGGAAACCATAATGCGCCTGCTCGCCATCGCCCTGGCCCTCGCCGCCCCCGCCGCGCACGCGCAGCAGATCGTCACCGAAGCCGATGGCTCGCGCACGCTCACGGTCGAGACTTTGGTCCCCGCCCCGCCTGCCGAAGTCTGGCAGGCGGTGAGCACCGCCGAGGGCTGGAAAAGCTGGGCGGTCCCCGCCGCCTGGCTCTCGGGCGACGTGCTCGAGACCGCCTACGACCCCCAGGGCAAGCCCGGCGACCCGAACAACATCCAGCAGCGCTTCGTCGAGCGCGTTCCCGGCCGGTCGCTCGTGTTCCGCACGATCAGGACGCCCGCGGGCTTCCCGCATGCCGAGGCGTTCATGGGGGTCACGCATTTTCTGCTGCTGCTGCCCGAGGCCGGCGGCACCCGCGTCCGGCTGACCGACAAGGGCTATCCCGCCGGCGCCGCGGGCGACGCGCTGCTCGGCTTCTTCAAGGCGGGCAACCAGCAGACGATCGACCATCTCGCCGCGCGCTTCGGCCTCGCGCCGTTCGATTTCCTCGCCGGCCATTGCTGGCGCGGCACGCTCCCCACCGGCGACGTCGACACGCATTGCTTCAAGCCCGGCGGCGGCCAGCTGGTCGACCATCACGAAGTCGCGCGGGCGGGCACGAAGGTCTATTGGGGCGACACCGTCTATGCCTGGAGCGGCGGCGCGATCGGCTTCACTTATACCGACATGGGCGGCGGGGTCATGAAGGGCAGCGCCAGGCAAGCCCCGGACGGGCTCGATTTCGGCGCCTCGGACTATGTCGGCACCAGCGGCGCGAAGATCACCATCGCCACGCGCTGGGTGCGGATCGGCAGCGACGCCTTCGAGGCCCGCAACATCTCGACCGTCGCCGCGCACAACCGGACGACGCGCTACACGCGAATCGACTAGGCCCGCACTACCCCGACGTCGCTGAACAGCCGCGGCTCGACCGGCGGCACCGCAGGCTCGTTGAGCTCGCACTGCCAGATGCCGACATCGATCCACTGGCCGTGCTTGAACCCGACCTCGCGGTACACGCCGGTGCGGCGGAACCCGACCGACTCGTGCAGCGTGATCGAGGCATCGTTGGGCAGCGCCAGCGCGCCGATCGCATGGACGAAGCCCTGCGCGCGCAGCGTGTCGATCAGCGCCTCGTAGAGCAGCCGCCCCGCCCCCTGGCGCTGCGCGGTGTCGGCGACATAGATCGAAGTCTCGACGACGTATTTGTACGCCGGCCGGTCGCGGAAGCGCGTGGCATAGGCATAGCCGATCACCCCGCCGTCATGCTCGCCGCCCGTCGTCGCCACCAGCCACGGATACAGCCCGTCGCTCGCTGCCATCCGCGTCCGCATCGTCCGCGCGTCGGGCGGCTCGATCTCGAACGAGACCGTGCCGGTCAGCACGTGCGGCGCGTAGATCGCGGCGATCGCCGCGCCGTCCTCCGGCGTTGCCGCCCGGATCGCGATCATCCGATGAACCGCGCGAGCAGCAGGGCGAACAGGCTGCGGTCGCTCGCCGACGGCATTGCCGGTCCGGCCCCGGCGCATTCGAGGCAGCGCGCCTGCACCGATCCGCCGGTCGCGATCCGCCGGGCATCGCCCAGCGCCTGCGCGAACAGCGCGTTCCGCTCAGCCGCGATCCGCGCAAAGGCGTCGGGGCCCGCATCCTCGTCGCTCCACTCGTCTTTGTCGTCGCCGCGCGCGATGTCGGCGAAGAACTTCATCCAGCCGCTCGGCGCCTTTTCGAAGAATACCGGATGAACCTTGGCCGGATCGAGCTTGGCGCGCCGCGCCGCCTCGGCGATCGCGTCGTCGAGCCCGCCGAACCGGTCGACCAGCCCGAGCTGGTGCGCGGTCCCGCCGATCCACACCCGGCCCTGGCCGATCTCGTCGACTCGCGCCGCGCTCAGCTTGCGCGACGCCGCGACCAGGTTGACGAAGCGCGAATAGCCCTGCTCGATCGCGGATTGCAGCACGCGGTCGAGCACCGGGTTGGTCCCCCCCATCACGTCGGGCTGCCCGGTCAGCGGCGTGGTGTTCACTCCGTCGCTGGTCAGCCCGACCTTTTTGAGGCTGTTCTCGAAGGTCGGCAGGATCCCGAAGATGCCGATCGACCCGGTGATCGTGTTGGGCTCGGCGAAGATCACATCGGCAGGCGTCGACACCCAGTATCCGCCGCTCGCCGCGAGCCCGCCCATCGAGACCACCACCGGCAGTCCCTGTTCCTTGGCCTCGAGGATCGCCTGGCGGATCTGCTCGGAGGCGAGCACCGACCCGCCCGGCGAATCGACTCGCACCACCAATGCCTTGAGCCGGTGCTTGGCCAGCCCGTCGAGCAGCAGCTTGCTCACCGTGTCGCCCGCGGCATGGCCGGGGCCCGACTTGCCGTCGACGATCTCGCCGGCAATGGTGATCACGCCGATCTCGTCGCCGCCGGTCGGCGCCGGATTGGCTTCGATCCAGTCGGCGAGGCGGATGCCCTTGAAGCTGCCCGCGGGCTTGCCGTCGCGCTTGCCCGCGATCTCGGCGACGCGCTTGCCGAACGCGACTCGGTCGCCCTTGCGGTCGACCAGCCCCATCGCAAGGTTGGCGTCGGCGATGTCGCCCTTGGAGGCCGCGACGACTTCGTCGGGCTTGGTCAGGTAATCGGCAATCTTCGCCTTGGGCCGCGCCTTGGCGACCTCGCCCTTCCACTGGCTGAAGATCGCGCCGTACAGCGTCTCGTTGGCCTGGCGCGCCTCGGGCGACATGTCGGCGCGCGTATAGGGCTCGACCGCCGATTTGAACTTGCCGACCTTGTAGACGTGGACATTGACCCCGAGCTTGTCGAGCAGGCCCTTGTAGTACATCCGCGACCCGCCCGGCCCCGAGAACAAGGTGCCGCCCAGCGGGTGCACCCAGACCTCGCTGGCGTTCGCCGCGATCAGGTACGAGCTGTCGGTATAGCCCGTCGCATAGGCCAGCACCGGCTTGCCGCTCGCGCGCACCCGGCCGACCGCGGCGGCGACTTCGGAGATCACCGACGGATAGCCGCCCATGAAGCTGTCGAGGTCGAGCACCACCGCCTTGACCCGGCTGTCCTTGATCGACGCGTCGAGCGCGCGGACCACGTCGCGGAGGCGAAGCTGCTTGGCCACGTCGCCGCCGCCGTTCAGCGCCGCGAACGGATCGGGCTCCTCGGGCTGCTCGACCACCACCCCGTCGAGCGACACCACCAGCGCGCCGTCGCGGATCGCCGCCGCATTGGGCCGCGCCGAGAGGACGGCGAACAGCATGACGAAGAACAGCAGCATGAACACCAGGACGAGGGCGTCCTTGATCCCGACCAGTATCTTCCATGCGCCCTTGACGAGGTTCACGGCAGCGCTCCCAAAACAGCGAAATTACAGCCGCCCTGCTACCGGAAGCGCGGGGGCGAGTAAACGGCTGTATTAGGTGTGCAATACAGGAACCGGCGAGGCGCGGGACGGCGGTCGCGCCGCCGCCCCTTGACCGCTGCCGACGCGTCAGGGCGCCCGGAGTAAGAACTGCTCCCAGCTTTGCGCGCCGAACTGGCAGTTCACCTTCCCCGAGCCGGGAGCGCTGCCTTTCACGCCGTTGCCGTCCATCCGCAGGAAAACGCCCGGGAATTGCGCCGATTCGATGGTGAGCTGGAAATTCGGCTGAATGTTGATCCGGAATCGCTCCAGGGTGCCGACGCCCCCCTGGGCATTGACAACGCCGCCGCCCGTTACGGTGAGCTTCGTGACCCCGCTGCAGTCCATGCGCAGGAACACCTTGGGGAAGGCAATCGAATTGATCGCGGTGGTGCCGTCGGGGTTCTGAATAAGCTGGAAGCGTTCGAGCTTTCCGGCAAAGCCCTGGCAATTGACCTTGCCGCTGCCGGACGGAGTCATGCCGGTGACGCCGGTCCCATCCATTCGCAGGAAAGCCCCGGGGAACTGGACGGATTCGAATGCAAATCCGCTATAAATGACGGTCATGTCCGGTGCCCTTTCAAACTATGAGTAGGACGACCCCGATCTTTTCTTTACGCAATGCGGCTGATATATCTCGATAACGGAGGTAAGTATCTACCTGATTCGCATACGTAACGAAACTATACATGACCTGTATTGTATTTTCTCGCCATATCTAGGGAAAGAGTGAATACTGCGTCTTTGCCAGAGCGGCAGCCGCCACGCGAGCGAGAAGCGCCAGTCGCCGGGATAGCCCGGATACGGATCGTCGATCGGATGCGCGAGCTCGAGCCCCAGCTCGGCCTTCTCCTTGTAGCGGACCCGCGCCCCCACGCCCGCCGAGGCGAGCGAATAGTCGCTCCTTCTCGATTTCGCCGGTAGCGATGCGACCGATCATTTCGGCTCACGATGGCGTCAGCGGGGCGCTTCTCCGCGGAGTCCCTCAGGCATATAGCTTCCCGGTGAGCGTATAGGTGAAGGGATCGCGGAGCCCACCGCGACCGTTCCTATTAATATAGCCTTCCTTAGCGAGGTACCGGCACGAGCCGTTCACTCTCTGCTGGTACCCGTCACCAAGGCCGTATATCGCGACCGCCAATTCCCGCTCGGTGCGGTCCGGCAAATTCGCGATTGCGTCCAGGACGAGGGTATCGACTGTCATTCCCGCCTCCATGCTTTGCGCCAGGCATATAGGACGGCGGCTCGGCAGGCGACCGGGATCAGCGATTTGAAACTGAGGCGCCACCAAGATTCAGGCCCACTTGCCTGAAGGGCTCGGGACTTCTGATTCTCTTCGCCAAGCCCGTTGACGAATGCGTGCCGCCGCCACATATGCACGCCGTTAGCACTCGGGGGGACTGAGTGCTAAGACCCGTTCAACCATCTATTTAGGAAGGATCCGGCAATGAACTTTCGTCCGTTGCACGACCGCGTTCTCGTTCGCCGCGTCGAGGCTGAAGAGAAGACCGCCGGCGGCATCATCATCCCCGAGACCGCCAAGGAAAAGCCGCAGGAAGGCGAAGTCGTCGCCGCGGGCACCGGCACCAAGACCGAGGACGGCAAGGTCCTGCCGCTCGACGTCAAGGCCGGCGACAAGATCCTGTTCGGCAAATGGTCGGGCACCGAGGTCAAGGTCAATGGTGAGGATCTCCTCATCATGAAGGAATCCGACATTCTCGGGATCGTTGGATAATTCCAACACGTCGCCTGCGCTCGATGCGTAGGCAATGTTCGTCACTTTTGAACAATTGAAAGGGTAGCCAACATGGCAGCCAAGGACGTGAAATTCAGCCGCGACGCGCGCGAGCGCATCCTGCGCGGCGTCGACATCCTCGCCGACGCGGTCAAGGTGACGCTCGGCCCCAAGGGCCGCAACGTCGTCATCGACAAGGCGTATGGCGCGCCGCGGATCACCAAGGACGGCGTCACCGTCGCCAAGGAGATCGAGCTCAAGGACAAGTTCGAGAACATGGGCGCGCAGATGCTGCGCGAAGTCGCCTCGAAGACCAACGACGTCGCCGGTGACGGCACCACCACCGCCACCGTGCTCGCCCAGGCGATCGTCCGCGAGGGCATGAAGTCGGTCGCGGCCGGCATGAACCCGATGGACCTGAAGCGCGGCATCGACCTCGCGGTCATCGACGTCGTCGCCGATCTCAAGGCGCGCTCGAAGCCCGTCTCGGGCACCAAGGAAATCGCCCAGGTCGGCATCATCTCGGCCAATGGCGACACCGTCGTCGGCGAGAAGATCGCCGAGGCGATGGAGAAGGTCGGCAAGGAAGGCGTGATCACCGTCGAGGAAGCCAAGGGCCTCGATTTCGAGCTCGACGTCGTCGAGGGCATGCAGTTCGACCGCGGCTATCTCTCGCCCTACTTCATCACCAATCCGGACAAGATGACGGTCGAGCTCGCCGATCCGTACATCCTGATCCACGAGAAGAAGCTCGGCAATCTGCAGGCGATGCTCCCGATTCTGGAAGCCGTCGTCCAGTCGGGCCGTCCGCTGCTGATCATCGCCGAGGACATCGAGGGCGAGGCGCTTGCCACGCTCGTGGTGAACAAGCTGCGCGGCGGCCTCAAGGTCGCGGCGGTCAAGGCCCCCGGCTTCGGCGATCGCCGCAAGGCGATGCTCGAGGACATCGCGATCCTCACCAAGGGCGAAGTCGTCTCGGAGGATCTCGGCATCAAGCTCGAGAGCGTCACGCTCGGCATGCTCGGCACCGCCAAGCGCGTCTCGATCGACAAGGACAACACCACCATCGTCGATGGCGCCGGTGATGCCGATGCGATCAAGGGCCGCACCGAGGCGATCCGCCAGCAGATCGAGTCGACCACCAGCGACTACGACAAGGAGAAGCTCCAGGAGCGCCTTGCCAAGCTCGCCGGCGGCGTCGCCGTGATCAAGGTCGGCGGCTCGACCGAAGTCGAAGTGAAAGAGCGCAAGGACCGCGTCGACGATGCGTTGCACGCGACTCGCGCGGCGGTCGAAGAGGGCATCGTCCCCGGCGGCGGCACGGCCCTCCTCTATGCCACCAAGGCGCTTGCCGGCATGAAGGGCGCGAACGACGACCAGACCCGCGGCATCGACATCATCCGCAAGGCGCTCGAGACGCCGCTGCGCCAGATCGCCCAGAATGCGGGCGTCGACGGTGCGGTGGTCGCGGGCAACCTGCTGCGCGAGAATGACGAGACCCGCGGCTTCAACGCGCAGACCGACAGCTACGAGAACCTCGTCGAGAGCGGCGTGATCGACCCGACCAAGGTCGTCCGCACCGCCCTCCAGGACGCGGCCTCGGTCGCCGGCCTGCTGATCACGACGGAAGCCGCTGTCAGCGAGCTTCCCGAGGACAAGCCCGCCATGCCGATGGGCGGCGGCGGCGGCATGGGCGGCATGGGCGGCATGGACTTCTGACCTAGAGGTGCCTGAATTAGCGCAAGCTAATTCAGGACTCCTCAGGTCCGGCCGGCGGGTCGGCGGCAACGCCGTCGAACCCGTCCGACGAAGGCGCCGGCTTTGCCGGTGCCCGGATCCAGACCCCCAGCCAACCAGCTGGAAACAGGAAGGGCCGGGGAGCAATACCCGGCCCTTTCCTTTTGGCGACCACTTCTTAGCCCTCTCCCGCTTTCGCGGGAGAGGTGTCCGTCCGCACCAAGGCGTTTGCAAGCTACGGCAATCGCCTTCCCTTACCCCCTACCGCACCGGCAGCGACTGCGCGTGGTGGAACCTGTCCTCCGGATCCCACCGCGCCTTGACCGCCACGAGGTTGCGCGGGTTGTCGCGGAAATTGCCGAGGAAATAGAGCCACAGCGCCCGGTCGACATCGCACTGCGCATGCGTGCCGAGCGCCGAATCGGGATAGTTGTAATAGCAGCCGTCGACCGTCCCGCTCGCGTCCTTCGCCGGGTCGGGAAAGCCGCCGGTCTCGGCATAGACCGCGGCGTAGAAGCAGTTGATCCAGTCGAGATGCTCCTGCGCCTGCGCCGCGTCTTCGGGCGAAAGCGGGCCGCCCGGGGGCGAGGCGTTGTTCCAGTAGGTCTGGTATTGCAGCTTCATGATCGAGCTTCGCTGCGGGATCGCGGTCGCCTCCGGGCTCACCCGGTTGATCGCGCCGCCATAGCTGTCGACCTGGAGCAGGCTCTGCGCCATGTCGCTCTCGGTAAGGCCCGCCGGCACGGTGTGGAGCCATTGGTGGATCGCCCTCGCCTGGCGCTCGGGAAAGGCCTTCTTCATATAGGCCGACTTGTATTTCCCGAACTGGTTGGGGCCCGAGCCGTTGAGCGTCTGGAGCGCTTCCAGATAGGTCAGGTGAGACACGTCGTCGCTCGCCGGCATCGTGCTCATCATCCCGGGATGGCCGCCGAGCGGGCGCAGCAACGGGCTGAGCGGCGCGATCGCACCGAGGCGGCGCCTGATCTCCCCGGCCTGCGCGGCGGCGCGGCTGCGGTGCTCGTCCAGCCCGGTGCCGGGCGCCGACACGCTCTGGTAGATCATGCCGAGCTGGCCCGCGGCGACATGGTTGAGCTTGAGCAGGCTGAAATCGGTGTCGGGCATGGTCGCGACCATCTCGGCATATTCGGCCAGCAGCGCGACGAAATCGTCTTCGCTCACATCAGCCCAGTTCCACGCCAGCACCGACAGCGTCGCATGGTCGGGCGCGTCGGGCAGGTCGGCGAAATAATAGCGGGCGATCACCCCAAAATTGCCGCAGCCGGCGCCGCGCAGCGCCCAGAACAAGTCGCGCTCGCCGCTGTCGGCGCTGTTCTCGGAGACATAGCGGAGCTGCGCCTGCCCGCTGTCCGCGTCCCAGGTGACGATCTCGACGCCGGTCAGATGATCGACGGTCAGCCCGTGCAGCCGCGACAGCAGCCCATAGCCGCCGCCGGTGATGTGCCCGCCCGCCCCCACCGAATAGCAGGAACCGGCCGGCAGCGTCTTGCCGTACGCGTTGAGCAGCGTGCGGTACACGGTCCAGTTCTCGCACCCGGCATCGACGAAATAGCCGCGGATGGGATCATATCCCACCTGGTTGAGCGCCGACATGTCGATGATCGCCTGCGCCTCGCCATTATAGGCGAAGTCCTCGTAGCAATGGCGCCCCGAGACGATCTTCACGTTGCGGCCATGGGCCGTCAGCGCGGCTTCGACGCACGGCGCGACGTCCTCGTTGCGCGTCGGAACATAGACGTCCTGCAGCTCGGGCGCGTACCAGCGCCGGTCGAACCCCTGCCGGTCGCTCATCAATACGGACGCGCCGCCGCGCGTGGGATTTACGCTCATCCGATCCCCCTCTTCACGATCTATTGTTGAGATCATAGCGCATGATATTGAATGATCGAGGGCGATTTCTGGCAAATACTCGCGTCTATCATCTCCCGATTGATCCCAAGTCCCTCTTGCTCCCCTGCGAAAGCAGGGGCCCAGGGTCACAAGGGCCGTCCCGCTTGGCCCTGGGCCCCTGCTTTCGCAGGGGAACATGGGACCGGCGCCCCGGCATCAGCCCAGATAGTCGGGCCTCACCCCGGCCTCCGCCCAATAGCGTTTCAGCCCCAGCGCCTCGACGATGGGATCGAACCGCGCATCGCGCCGCATCGCCGCGGTCGAGGGCATGAACAGCAAGTGCGTCCGCCGCGCATTCTGCGGGGTATAGCCCCCGGCAAGCGGCGGAAACCGCACCTCCCCGGTCGCGAAGCCGCGCGCGAAATAATAGGCCTCGGCCAGCTCGAACGCCGTGTCGACGCGCCCCAGCGTAACTGCGAACTGCATCGCATTCTCGGCGAATCCGGCCCCGCGATGCGCCGCCGCGACGTTGACGCGCATCGCCGCGTCGATGTCGGCGGGCCGCCGCGTCGCCGCCGCCTGCGCCACGATCATCACCATCTCGATATTCTCCGCCGGCACGTCCTGCGGCCGTCCGCCGAGATTGCGCCCCTGCGCCAGCGCCTGCTCGGCCCGGCCGGTGTGGAGCAGCAGGTAGAAGCGCGTGAACCACACGGTCAGGTCGGCGGGATACAGCGCATAGACCTGCTCGATCGCGCGGTCGGCCTCGCCCAGCCGCCCCGCCGCCCACAAGGCCTGGACCCGCGCATAAAGCGTCCCCAGCGACGGCGGCGCGCTGAGCAGCGCCTGGTCGAGCAGCCGCGCCGCCTCGCGGCAGCGGCCGACGCTCATCATCGTCCCCGCCAGCGCGCCGAGCAGCATGTCCTGGTCGGGATGCGCGGTCACCGCCGCGCGCAGCGCGCGCTCGATCCGCAGCTGGTTGCCGCCGCGGGTCAGCAGCAGCGCCAGTCCCGCGCGCGCCATCAGGTTGCCGCGGTCGAGCTGGTCCGCGCGCGCCGCCGCAGCGCGCGCCAGCCCCTCGAATATCTTGTCCGACGGCGGCCCGCGCCACTTCCCCGCGACCGCATAGCCGCAGGCGAGCAGCCCCCAGCCATCGGCATAATCGGGCCGCACGTCGACGACATGGCGCAGCAGGTTGAGCGCCTGGGTATAGCCGCCGTTCGACCCCTGCCGCATCGCCGCCATCGCCTGGTCGACGAACGGCGCGACATCCTTCGGCACCGGCTCGGTCCGCGCGTCGAGCAGCCACGCCGCCGCGCCCGCCGCCAGCCCCAGCCCGGCCGCGCCGCCCCCCGCGATCAGCGCGCGCCGCCCAAGCAGCCGCGGCCGGGCCGCGACGGGCTCGCCGTCGCCCGCCACCAGCCGATAGCCCACCTTGGTCACTGTCTCGATCCGGAAGGCGCCGCCGCAAAACCCCTCGGCCGAGCGCCGCAGCCGCGAGATCACGCGGTTGATCGCATCCTCGCCGACGATCCGGCCTTCCCAGCAGCGCCGGGTCAGCGCGTCGCGCGTCACGATCGCCCCCTCGGCTTCGGCGAGCGCGACCAGCACCTGCATCACCCGCGGCTCGATCACCTGCTCGGCCCCGTCGGTGCGGCGCAGCGTCCTGAGCGACGGGCGCACCAGCACCCCGCCGAGCCGCAGCTCGTGCGCGTCGCCCAGCTCGATCCTGCGCATGTCCCCCAAATTTGCTTCCCTTCGTGATGCGGGACGCACTGTTGGCCGGGCCGCTGAACCCCAGATGTATCGCGCCGCGATCAGGCTTTGATCGGCAGATGATCAGGTCCGCGGGAGGCGTGTCTTAGCGCAACAAATCACTTCCCTTGGCCGCGGTTCCGCGACAGATTGCCGCCATCCAACCTCGCGCCAAGTCCATCGGCGCCGTCTTCAGGGAAGCCCGTAATGACCGAACTCTCCCGCCGCGAAGCGCTGACCGCCGCTGCGCTCGTCACCCTCGCCGCCGCCGTGCCCGCCTGGGCGCAGGACGCCGCCAAGGCCGCCGCCGCCTGGGACCTCAGCGAGATCTACCCGAGCGACGCGGCGTGGGACGAAGCGCGCAAGGGCGCGATCGCCGCGCTTGCCGGAATCGAGAAGTACAAGGGCCGGCTCGGCGAGAGCGCGAACCTGCTCGCCGAGGCGCTGGCGCTCCAGTCCGATCTCTCGCGCACCATCTCGCGGGTCTATGTCTATACCAGCCTCAAGGCCGACGAGGACGTCCGCGTCTCGGTGTGGCAGGAGCGGCAGGCGCAGGCGATCGACCTCTACACCCAGTTCGGCGCCGCCAGCGCCTGGGTGAGCCCCGAGCTGCTGACGCTCGGCGCCGGCAAGATCAACGGCTTCGTCGCCGCCAACGCCACGCTCAAGTCGAAGTTCGACTTCTTCCTCGCCAACACCATCCGCCAGGCCGAGCACACGCTGTCGGCCGAGAGCGAGGGCGTGCTCGCGCTCGCCGCGGCGGCGCTCCAGACTCCGGACGAGGTCTCGGGCCAGCTGCGCTCGTCGGACATCCCCTGGCCGACCATCACGCTGTCGACCGGCAAGCAGGTCCGCCTCGACAGCCAGGGCTATGGCCTCAACCGCGACGCCCCCAACCGCGCCGACCGCAAGCTGGTGTTCGACACTTTCTGGACCGCGCACGGCAAGTTCCAGAACTCGTTCGGCGCGACCTATAACGGCCAGGTCAAGTCCGACATCTTCTACGCCAAGGCGCGCAAATTCCCGACCTCGCTCGCCAGCGCGCTGTCGGGCAACAACATCCCCGAAAGCGTCTACCGGACGCTGGTCGCCGAGACCAACAAGGGCCTGCCCCAGCTCCATCGCTATTTCGAGCTGCGCCGCAAGATCCTCAAGCTCCCCGACATCGGCTATTGGGACATCTATCCGCCGCTGGTGCAGCTCGACCGCAGCTTCACCCTCGACCAGATGCGCACCACCACGCTCGAAGCGGTCAAGCCGCTCGGCAAGGACTATGTCGACCGCATCGCCAAGGCGACCGCGGCCAAGTGGATGGATCCTTGGCCGCGGCAGGGCAAGCGCCCCGGCGCCTACATGAACCCCGGCGCCTACGACGTGCATCCCTATCTGCTGCTCAACCTCAGCGAGAAATATGACGGGCTCAGCACCTATGCCCACGAATGGGGCCATGCGCTCCACTCGCTGCTCGCCAATTCGACCCAGGTCTACGAGAAGTCGGACTATCCGATCTTCCTGGCGGAAATCGCCTCGACGCTGAACGAGAATCTCCTCGCGGCGTACATGCTCAAGAATGCGAAGACCAAGGAGGAAAAGCTCTTCTACCTCGGCCAGCAGATGGAGAATATCCGCGGCACCTTCTTCCGCCAGACGATGTTCGCCGAGTTCGAGCTCAAGGCGCACGATCTCGCCGAGGCGGGCGAGGGGCTGTCGGGCGAGAAGTTCACCTCGGTCTATTTCGACCTGCTCAAGCGCTACCACGGCCCCAACGTGAAGATGGAGGATTCGTACGGCAACGAATGGGCGTACATCCCGCATTTCTACAACAGCTTCTACGTCTATCAGTACGCTACCTGCATCTCGGCCGCGGGCTTCTTCTCGCGGGCAATCCTGAACGGCGGCGCCAAGGAGCGCGACAATTATCTGTCGGTGCTCAAGGCGGGCGGCTCGGACTATCCGGTCGAGATCCTCAAGCGCGCCGGTCTCGATATGACCACCCCCGCGCCGTACCAGGCGATCATCGCCAACTTCAAGGACGTGCTCGACCAGGCCGAGGCGCTGCTGGGGTGAGGTTTCCTCCAAATCCTCCGTCACCCCGGCCTTGTGCCGGGGTCCACCGTGCGTCTGACCGCTGAGCAAGAGCCTCTTGCCCAACGCGTGCGGAGGAGTGGACCCCGGCACGAGGCCGGGGTGACGGATGGAGGGGGATAGGGCGTCGCCAGCCACTCACGCGTCCCGGCTGGCATCCCCGGCGAATCTTGCTAAACCCCGCTCGCGATGGCCGAAACCGATCTCACCAGCATCAAGCTGCGCCTCACGCGCGAAATCGGCGGCATCAAGGGCTGGTATGGCCGCGTGCGCCATCGCTGGTGGTTCCGCATCCTCGCGACGCTGGCGCTGCTCGCCGGCATCTTCTGGTTCCTCGTCTGGCTGCTGGTCGCGCGCTTCCTGCCCTCGGTCGAGACGCTCCGGAACTATGAGCCGCCGCTGCCGACCTATGTCCGCTCGGTCGAAGGCGCGCCGATCCACAGCTATGCCCGCGAGCGCCGTGTCCAGCTGAGCTTCGCCGAATATCCGACGATGCTGGTCAACGCCTTCATCTCGGCCGAGGACAAGACCTTCTTCGAGCATCACGGCGTCGACTATCCCGGCATCATCGCCGCGATGCTGCGCAACATGACCAGCAACCGCCGCCAGGTCGGCGCGTCGACGATCACGCAGCAGGTCGCCAAGAACCTGCTGGTCGGCAACGAAGTCAGCTATGTCCGCAAGCTGCGCGAGGCGATCCTGGCGTGGCGGATCGAGGACACGCTGACCAAGCAGCAGATCCTCGAGCTCTACCTCAATTCGATCGAGCTCGGGCGCAACGCCGGCGGAGTCGATGCCGCGAGCCATGCCTATTTCGGCAAGGATTTGAAGGACCTCAGCATCGCCCAGATGGCCTATCTGGCGATCCTGCCCAAGGGCCCGGCGAACTATGATCCCGACCGCAACACCGCGCGCGCGCTCGACCGGCGCAACTGGGTGCTCGGCGAGATGATGGCCAACGGCTTCATCGACCAGGCGCAGCACGACCGCTCGATCGCCGAGCCGATCGGCGCGGTCCCGCGCCAGACCCCCAAGTTCGAGCGCGTCGGCGGCTATTTCGTCGAGGAGGTCCGCCGCCAGCTGATCGACAAGTTCGGCGAGACCGACGCCGCAGGGCCCTACAGCGTCTATTCGGGCGGGCTGTGGGTGCGCACCTCGCTCGACCCGAAGCTCCAGCAATATGCCCAGAAAGCCCTTCGCGACGGCCTGATCCGCTACGAGCGCGGCCGCGGCTGGAGCGGGCCGATCGGCACCGCCGAGATCCGCGGCGCGGCGTGGCAGCAGGCGCTGCTCAACACCAATATCGGCGTCGACTACGAGGACTGGCGCGCCGCGATCGTCATTGCGCGCGCCGGCGACGCCTTCCAGATCGGCTTCGAGGACGGCCGCACCTCGACGCTGCCGCGCTGGGGCGCGACGATGCCGGTGCGGGGCCAGGGCGGCGAGGCGTTCAACGCGATCAAGCCCGGGGACATCATCGCCGTCGCCCCCCAGAACGGCCAGTTCGCCTTGCGCAGCGTGCCGCGCATCTCGGGCGGGATGGTGGTCGAGGACCCGCGCACCGGGCGCATCCTCGCGATGCAGGGCGGCTTCGATTCGCGCATCCAGTCGTTCAACCGCGCCACCCAGGCGCAGCGCCAGCCCGGCTCGACGATCAAGCCGATCGTCTATGCCTCGGCGCTCGAGCAGGGGATGACTCCCGCCTCGATCGTCGTCGACGGGCCGTTCTGCGTCTGGCAGGGGGCGCAGCTCGGCAAGAAATGCTTCCAGAATTTCGGCAATGCCCGCGGCGCCGGGCCGCACACGATGCGCTGGGGCCTCGAGCAGTCGCGCAACCTGATGACGGTGCAGATCGCCAACCAGGTCGGCATGGAGCATGTCGTCGACACGATCCAGCGGATCGGCGTCAGCTCGCAGAAACTGCCGCCCTATCTCAGCTATGCGCTCGGCGCGGGCGAGACCACGGTGATGCGGATGGTCAACGCCTATTCGATCCTGGTCAACCAGGGCCGGGGCTTGAATCCCTCGCTGATCGACTTCGTCCAGAACCGCCGCGGCGAAGTGATCTGGCCCGACAACTGGCGCCCGTGCGACCGCTGCAACATGCCCGAATGGGACGGCAAGCCGATGCCGCGCCCGGTGGTCCGCTCGCGCCAGGTGGTCGAGGCGATGAGCGCCTACCAGATGGTCCATATCGCCGAGGGCGTGATCCAGCGCGGCACCGCCACCGTGCTGCGCGACCTGGGGCGCCCGATCATGGGCAAGACCGGCACGACCTCGGGCCCCACCGACGTCTGGTTCGTCGGCGGCACCCCGCAGATGATCGCCGGGCTCTATCTCGGCTACGACACCCCGACCAACCTTGGCGGCTATGCCCAGGGCGGCGTGATCGCCGCGCCGATCTTCAAGGAATTCGCGGTCCCCGCGTTCGAGGGGATGGAGAAGCTGCCCTTCGTCGCCCCCGCGGGCGTCCGCATGGTCCGCATCGACCGCGCCAGCGGCAAGCGCGTCACCGGCGGCTGGCCGAGCAACGACCCGCTGTCGTCGATCATCTGGGAAGCCTTCAAGCCCGAGAGCGAGCCGCGCCGCGACCGCAGCGAGGAAGAGGAGGCCCCCAAGGCCGAAGCCAAGAAGGTCGAGCGCAAGCAGGAAAGCGGCGACAGCGAATTCCTGCAGCGCGAGGGCGGAATCTACTAAGGCCGCCCTTATATTCGTAACCCAGCCCGGCCTGCCGCCGGGACCGAGACTTTGTTTGGAGTGAAGCGATGCGCGCCGAAGCGCAGGCCAATATCGACAAGATCAACGCCGCGCTGGCGCTGCTGCGCCGCAGTCTCGACTGGGACCGCGCGCTGCGCCGGCTCGACGAGCTCAACGCGCGCGTCGAGGATCCGACCCTGTGGAACGACGCCAGGGCCGCGCAGGACGTGATGCGCGAGCGCCGCCGCCTCGACGAGGCGATCGGCGCCACCCGCGCGATCGAGAGCGAGCTCAGCGACACCGTCGAGCTGATCGAGATGGCCGAGGCCGAAGGCGATGCCGGGATGGCCGACGAAGGCACCGCCGCGCTCGCCACGCTCGCCGCCCGCGCCGACGAGGACAAGGTCAAGGCTTTGCTCTCGGGCGAGGCCGACGCCAACGACACCTATATCGAGATCAATTCGGGCGCGGGCGGCACCGAGAGCCAGGACTGGGCCGAGATGCTCCAGCGCATGTACACGCGCTGGGCCGAGCGCCATGGCTACAAGGTCGAGCTGATCGACTATCATGCCGGCGAGCAGGCCGGGATCAAGTCGGCGACGCTGCTGGTCAAGGGCGAGAACGCCTATGGCTATGCCAAGACCGAGAGCGGCGTCCACCGCCTGGTGCGCATCTCGCCGTACGACAGCTCGGCCAGGCGTCACACCAGCTTCTCGAGCGTGTGGGTCTATCCGGTGATCGACGACGATATCGATGTCGAGATCAAGGAAAGCGACCTCAAGATCGACACCTATCGCGCCTCGGGCGCGGGCGGGCAGCACGTCAACACCACCGATTCGGCAGTGCGCATCACCCATGTTCCCTCGGGGATCATCGTCGCCAGCCAGAACGACCGCTCGCAGCACAAGAACCGCGCGACGGCGATGGGGATGCTCAAGGCCCGGCTCTACGAAGCCGAGCTGCGCAAGCGCGAGGAAGCCGCCAACACCGATTACCAGGCCAAGACCGAGATCGGCTGGGGCCACCAGATCCGCTCCTATGTCCTCCAGCCGTACCAGCTGGTGAAGGACCTTCGCACCGGAGTCACTTCCACTGCGCCCTCGGACGTGCTCGATGGGGCGCTCGACCCGTTCATGGCCGCCGCGCTGTCGCAGCGCGTGACCGGCGAGAAGGTCGATGTGGAGGATGTCGACTAGGATGCGAGGAAGCGCGCCCGTGCTGGTCTGTTTCGCCGCGCTGCTGCTCGGCGGTTGCGACGGGCGTCCCGCGGCGACGCCCAAGAAGGTGCAGGACGCGCAATATGGCTTCCCCGCCGCCGACCGCCCGGTCGCGACGATCGTCTCGGCGCGCTGGTCGAACGAGGAAGCCCGCGACCGGCTGAACGAAGCCGAGGCGGTGATGAACCGCGCCGGCATCAAAAAGGGCATGACCGTCGCCGACATCGGCGCGGGCGAAGGCTATTACACGATCCGCCTCGCCGCGCGCGTCGGCAAGGAAGGCCGCGTCCTCGCCGAGGATATCGTCCCGACGACGCGCGACACGCTGGCGACGCGCGTCAGCCGCGAACGGCTCGACAATGTCAGCGTCCGCCTCGGCCTCCCCGCCGATCCGCGGCTTCCCGAGGCGAGCTTCGACCGGATCCTGATGGTCCATATGTACCACGAGATCGAAAGCCCGTACGAATTCCTCTGGCGGCTGCGGCCCTCGCTCAACACCCAGGGCCAGGTGGTGGTGGTCGATGCCGATCGCCCGACCGCCAACCACGGCACGCCGCCCGACCTGCTCAAATGCGAGTTCGCCGCGGTCGGCTACAGCCTGGTGGCAATGCAGCAGATGGCCTCGGCGGGCGGCTATATCGCGATCTTCGAGGCGAAGGGCGAGCGCCCCGAACCACAGACGATCAAGGCGTGCAAGAGCCCCGAGACTCCCGCGCCTATAGCAGCCCCAACGACCGAAAGCTGACCGTCCCCTCGCGCGCGATCACCAAGTGATCCAGCAGCCGGACCCCCAGCGGATCGAGCGCGCGCGCCAGCAGCCGAGTCGCTTCGCGGTCGGCATGGCTCGGGGTCGGATCGCCGCCCGGATGGTTGTGCGCCATCACCACCCCCCGCGCCCCGAACGCCAGCGCATCCGCGGCGACGTCGCGCACCGGCAGGTCGAGCGTGTCGACCGAGGCCGATCGCGCATGGCGGATGCCGAGCAGCCGCTGGTCCTCGGCGAGATAGGCGAAGGCGACGACTTCGACCGTCTCGCGCGCCAGCGGCGCGAACAGCGCCTCCGCCGCGGCCGGATCGGCCAGCATCCTGGGCAAGGGCCCGAAATCGGGATCGACGTCCGCCATGCCGGCCTGCGTGCCATCCGCGACTCGCAGGCCGAAGCCTTTCCCGGTCCGATGCGGACCTCCATAACGGAGCTATCGCGCAATCGCCGGTACCGCCTTGGCGCGCCTGCCCCCGGGCGCTACCGTGCCGCCATGCGTCAATATCTCGACTTGATGGCCCGCGCGCTGAACACCGGCGCCGAACAGATGGACCGCACCGGCACCGGCACGCTCAGCGTGTTCGGCCACCAGATGCGCTTCGACTTGAGCCGGGGCTTCCCGCTGCTCACCACCAAGAAGCTGTTCACCCGGGCGATCATCGTCGAGCTGCTCTGGTTCCTGCGCGGCGACACCAATGTCCGCTGGCTGCAGGAACGGAAGTGCTCGATCTGGGATGAATGGGCCGACGAGAATGGCGACCTGGGTCCCGTCTACGGCAAGCAGTGGCGCGACTGGGAGGCGGCGGACGGCCGCCATATCGACCAGATCGCCGAGCTGATCGAGACGATCAAGACCAATCCCGGCTCGCGCCGCCAGATCGTCTCGGCGTGGAACCCCGGCGAGCTCCACGCGATGGCGCTGGCGCCGTGCCATTGCCTGTTCCAGACGCATGTCGCGAACGGAAGGCTGAGCCTCCAGCTCTACCAGCGCTCGGCCGACATCTTCCTCGGCGTCCCCTTCAACATCGCCAGCTACGCACTACTGACTCATCTGCTCGCCCAGCAATGCGGGCTCGAGGCGGGCGATTTCGTCTGGACCGGCGGCGATTGCCACCTCTATTCGAACCATCTGGAGCAAGCCCGCGAGCAATTGTCGCGCGAGCCCGGCCCGCTGCCGACGCTCCAGATCCTGCGCAAGGCGCCATCGATCGACGCCTACGACTATGAGGATTTCGCGATCCGCGACTACGAAGCGCAGGCGCACATCAAGGCGGCCGTCGCGGTCTAAGCTGTCCTACATCGCCCGAGCGTGTCATGTTGCGCACATGTTCCACCGGACCTCTTTGCTGCGCATGTCAGACCGCGAAATAATCTTACGCGGCCGCGCAACGGAATTTCACGATTCGCGTCAAAACTGTGAAGCTAAGCGGAAATCGGCGTGACGGTCACCTTCCACCTCGCCCGCGCCGACAATGGCGTGATCGGTCGCGACGGACAGCTGCCGTGGCGGCTGCCTGCCGATCTCAAGCGCTTCAAGGCGCAGACGATGGGCAAGCCGATGATCATGGGCCGCAAGACCTTCGAGAGCTTTCCCAGCCCGCTTCCCGGCCGCCGCCACATCGTCCTCACCCGTGACCGCGGCTGGGCCGCCGACGGCGCCGAGGTGGCGCACTCTCCCGACGAGGCGCTCGCGCTCGTGGGCGCCGATGCGGCAGTGATCGGCGGCGGCGAGGTCTTCGCGCTGTTCCTGCCGCTCGCCGACACGGTCGAGCTCACCGAGGTCCATATCGACGCCGAAGGCGACGCCATGGTCCCGCCCTTCGGCCTTGCCTGGCGCGAGACGGCGCGCGAGGATCACGCCAGCGAAGCGGGGCGCCCCGCCTATAGCTTCGTAACACTGGAGCGGGTGCGATGATCAGGAAGCTGTTGTGGGGCCTCGCGGCCGTGGTCGTGCTCGCGCTGATCGCCTTCTTCGCCCTTGCGCCGGGGATCGTCGAAGGCGGGATGAACGTGGTCAGGCCGGGCCCGCTCCCCACCGTCACCGCCGAGACCCGCAAGCTCCACGACTCGCTCCAGGTCGCCGACATGCACGCCGACACGCTGATGTGGCAGCGCAGCCTGCTCGACCGATCGAGCCGCGGCCAGGTCGACTTGCCGCGGCTGATCGAAGGCAATGTCGCGCTCCAGGTCTTCTCGTCGGTGACCAAGACCCCCAAGGGCCAGAATTACGACGCCAACAGCGACAAGACCGACAACATCACGCTGCTGACCATCGCCCAGCTCCAGCCGGTGCGGACGTGGAATTCGCTGCTCGAGCGCTCGCTGTGGCACGCCACCAAGCTCAACCGCGCCGCCGCCGCCTCGAACGGCCAGCTCCGCGTGATCCGCACGTCAGCCGAGCTCGAGCAGCTGCTCGCCGCACGCGCCAAGGGGCAGAAAATCGTCGGCGGGATGCTGTCGATCGAAGGACTGCAGGACCTCGAAGGCCAGATCGGCAATCTCGACAAGCTCCACGCCGCCGGCTTCCGCATGGCCGGCCTCGCCCATTTCTTCGACAACGACGTCGCCGGATCGATGCATGGCGAGCACAAGGGCGGCCTCACCCCGCTCGGCTTTCAGGTGCTCGCGCGGATGGAGCGGCTCGGCATGATCGTCGACGTGGCGCATTCGAGCCACGCCGCGGTCGCCGATATCCTGCGCACCGCGCACCGCCCGGTGGTCTCCAGCCATGGCGGCGTCCAGGCGACCTGCAAGGTCAACCGCAACCTCACCGACGACGAGATCAAGGGTATCGCCCGCACCGGCGGGGTGATCGGCATCGGCTATTGGGACGCCGCGATCTGCGGCACCGCGCCGGCCGATGTCGCCAAGGCCATCGCCCATGTCCGCGACCTGGTCGGCATCGACCATGTCGGGCTTGGCTCGGACTTCGACGGCGCGGTCACCTCGAGCTTCGACATTTCGCAGGTCGCGGTGATCACCCAGGCGCTGGTGACACGCGGCTTCACACCCGACGACATCCGCAAGGTGATGGGCGGCAACATCCTCCGCGTGATCCGCGCGGGAATTGCGCCGCTGCCCTGAGTCCCCCTATAGGCCCAGCCATGACGCGGCTGGACGGCGGCTCGACGGTTCCGCCTCCTTTCCGGGGCGCCATCGTCGCGCTCGGCAATTTCGATGGTTTCCACCTGGGGCACCAGGCCGTGGTCGGCCGGGCAGTCGCGCGCGCGCGCGCCGAGGGGCGCCCGGCGATCGTCGGCACTTTCGATCCGCACCCCAAGCGCTTCTTCCGCCCCGATTCGAGCTGGTTCCGCCTGACCCAGATGGACCAGCGCCACGAGCTGTTCGCCGCGGCGGGAGTCGATGCGATGCTGGTCTTCCCGTTCAACGCCGCGCTCGCCGCGCTCTCCGCACGCGAATTTGCCGAGGAGCGGCTGGTCGCGATGATCGGCGCGGGCGGGGTGGTGACCGGCAACGACTTCACGTTCGGCAAGGGCCGCGAAGGCGATGTCGCGATGCTCGCCCGGCTCGGCGCCGAGCTCGGCTTTTCCGCCGAGACCGTCGCGCCGGTGACCTTCAAGGGCGAGACCGTCTCGTCGAGCCGCGTCCGCGAGCATCTCCGCGAAGGCCGCCCGCGCGACGCCGCCGCCTTGCTCACCCGCCCCTTCACGATCCGCGGCGAAGTCCAGCACGGCGCCAAGCTCGGCCGTACGCTGGGCTATCCGACCGCCAACATGCTCCTCGCCAACTATCAGCGCCCCGCCTACGGCATCTACGCCGTCCGCGGCACGCTGCCTGCCAATGGTTCTTTTGGGGGCCGCATCCTCGACGGGGTGGCGAGCCTGGGCATCCGCCCGAGCTTCGATCCGCCGGTGGAGCTGCTCGAAAGCTTCTTCTTCGATTTCGAGGGCGACCTTTACGGCCAGACGATCGACGTCGCGCTGATCGACTATCTGCGGCCCGAGGCGAAGTTCGACGATCTCGGCAGCCTCAAGGCCCAGATGGACCGCGACGCCGCCGAGGCCCGCGCCCTGCTCGCCGCGCCAAGAGTTTGATTCAGCTGAATTGACCAGGCTTTCCCCGGCGCAGGCCGGGGCCCAGTTGCGAGCCGATTCAGAGGGCGGGATGCCGCCGGGAGTTCCTCGATACTGGGCCCCGTCCTTCGCCGGGGAAAGAGATTCAAACAAGCCGAATCCGCGCCTAGCCGCCCGCACGGCTCAGCCGGATCATCCGGAAACGGACGCGGTGCCACTTGCTCATGTCGTCCCAGCGCGAATCGCCCTTGGCGCGATCGATCTGTTCGTCGATCTGCTGCAGCCCGCGCAGGCCGGGCTCCATCAGATACTGGCGGGCGAGGTCGCCGATATCGTCGCAAGCCTGCATGGCGTCCCCTTCCTCTGCTTTGGTGCCCATGGGGAGCGGACTCCCGGCCCCGCCCGAGGTTCCCGACATTCGTGCCTAACGAGGCATGAAGAACAAGCCGCTTTGCAGGAACCCCCTCAGCCTGTAATCGGCGCGGACCCATGACCGACGCTCCAGGCACCCCGCGCGATTGGCGCGACACCGTCTTCCTGCCGAAGACCGATTTCCCGATGAAGGCCGGCCTCTCCGCCAAGGAGCCGGCGATCCTCGAGCGCTGGGCGAAGATTAACCTCTACCAGCAGCTCCGCGAGCAGCGCGCGGGGCGCAAGCGCTTCCTGCTCCACGACGGCCCTCCCTATGCGAATGGCGACATTCACATGGGCCATGCGATGAACAAGATCCTCAAGGACATCGTCGTGCGCTCGCAGACCTTGCTCGGCAAGGACGCGCCCTATGTCCCCGGCTGGGACTGTCACGGGCTGCCGATCGAGTGGCAGATCGAGAAGCAGTACAAGGAAAAGAAACGCAACAAGGACGAGGTCCCCGCGGCCGAGTTCCGCGCCGAATGCCGCGCCTATGCCGCGCGCTGGGTCGATGTGCAGCGCGAGCAGTTCAAGCGGCTGGGGGTGATGGGCGACTGGGACGACCCCTATCTGACGATGGATTTCGAGGCCGAGGCAGTGATCGCCGGCGAGCTGCTCAAGTTCGCGACAAGCGGCCAGCTCTATCGCGGCGCCAAGCCGGTGATGTGGTCCCCGGTCGAGAAGACCGCGCTGGCCGAGGCCGAAGTCGAGTATGAGAACATCGTCTCGACGCAGATCGATGTGGCGTTCGAGATCGTCGAGAGCAGGGTCCCCGAGCTGGTCGGCGCGCATGCGGTGATCTGGACGACAACGCCGTGGACGATCCCGGTGAACCAGGCTTTGGCTTATGGGCCGGAGGTCGAATACGTTCTGGTGGAAACCTATCGTGGTAATGCCGCGTGGTACGAACCCGGCAAGCCGATGCCTTTAGTCCAGTCCTATCGGTATGTTGTGGCCGAGGCTTTGCTCGACCAATTTCATAAGCGTGTCCAATATGGCCTGCCCACTTTCCCACCCGGCGAGGTTCTAAAGCGCTTCAAGGGCTCCGACCTTGCCGGCACCGTCGCCCGCCACCCGATGCACCGTCTCGGCGGCTTCTTCGCGAAGCCCCGCCCGTTCCTGCCCGGCGACTTCGTCACCACCGAAGCCGGCACCGGCCTCGTCCATATGGCGCCCGATCATGGCGAGGATGATTTCCTGCTGTGCAAGGCGCACGGGATCGATCCGGTGTTCGCGGTCGACGATGCCGGCTTCTACCGGCCCGACTGGCTGTGGCTCCCGGGGCAAGGCAGCGTCATCAACAAGAAGCTGAACGCCGCCGACGGCCCGATCTGCACCGACCTGCGCGAGGCGGGCGGCCTGCTCGCGGCGTCGGACGATTTCGAGCACAGCTATCCGCATTCGTGGCGCTCGAAGGCCAAGATCATCTTCCGCTGCACGCCCCAGTGGTTCATCCCGATGGACAAGCCGACTCTTAGCCCCTCCCCTTCAGGGGAGGGGTTGGGGTGGGGCCTGTCCGCGGGGGCTGGTCTCGGTGAGACATCCCCCACCCCCAACCCCTCCCCTGAAGGGGAGGGGCTTAAATTGTCCAACGCCGCCACGCTCCGCGAGCTCGCGCTCGACGCGATCGAGCGCACCCGCTGGGTCCCCGAAAAGGGCCGCAACCGCATCGCCGCGATGGTCGAGGGCCGCCCCGACTGGGTGATCAGCCGCCAGCGCGCCTGGGGCGTGCCGATCCCGATCTACGTCAACCGCAAGTCGGGCGACTATCTGCGCGACGAAGGCGTCAACGCGCGCATCCTCGACGCCTTCCGTTCGGGTGGCGCCGATGCCTGGTTCGCCGCCGACCACCAGGCTTTGCTGGGCCCCGACCACGCGCTCGACGATTACGAGGTCGTCACCGACATCCTCGACGTCTGGTTCGATTCGGGCTGCACTCATGTCTTCACCATCGAGAAGCGCTTCGGGCCCGATGCCCGCGCCGACCTCTATCTCGAAGGCTCGGACCAGCATCGCGGCTGGTTCCAGTCGTCGCTGCTCGAATCGTGCGGCACCCGCGGCCGCGCGCCCTATGACGCAGTGCTGACTCACGGCTTCGCGCTCGACGGGCACGGCAAGAAGATGTCCAAGACCGACAAGAATGTCGTCGATCCGCTCAAGGTCATCGCCGAGAGCGGCGCCGACATCCTGCGGCTATGGGTCGCGCAGACCGACTATTTCGAGGACGTCCGCATCGGCAAGGAAGTGCTGGCGGGCACCGGCGATTCGTACCGCAAGCTGCGCAACACCTTCCGCTACCTGCTCGGCGCGCTCGACGGATTCGAGGACAGCGAAAAGCTCCCCGTCGCGCAGATGCCCGAGCTCGAACGCTACATCCTCCACAAGCTCGCCGCGCTCGACGCCGAGCTCAAATCGGCGGCCGAGGCGTTCGAGTTCAACCGCTACAGCCGCGCGCTCACCGATTTCGCCAACGAGGATCTGTCGGCCTTCTTCTTCGATATCCGCAAGGATACGCTCTATTGCGACGCGCCGTCGGACCCGAAGCGCCGCGCCTACCGCACCGTGCTCGACACGCTGTTCCACGCGCTGGTCCGCTACGCCGCGCCGATCATCAGCTTCACTGCCGAGGAAGTATGGCAGACGCGCTTCCCCAGCGACGAGGGATCGGTCCACCTGCTCGACTGGCCGGTGCTGCCCGAGCTGAGCAGCGACGAACTCAGCGCCGATTGGAGTTCCATCCGGTTTCTCCGCGAACGAGTGACGGAAGCAATCGAACCTCGCCGTCGGGAGAAGGCGATTCGATCGAGCCTTGAGGCCGAGATTGACCTTCAAATTGCCATTGATGGTAGCTGGGCGGCGGCTCAGGCGCTCGGAATGGACGAGTTGGCCGAGCTCTTCATCACCGCGCGTGTGACAGCCGAGAAAATAGAGATTCCCGATACGAAGCAATTCGGCATTGACGTCACCGTGACGCCCACCGAGCGCCTTAAATGCGGACGCTGCTGGCGCCATCTTCCCGAAGTTGCGCAGGACGGCGCTCTGTGCGACCGCTGCGCCGGGGTGGTGAAGCAATGAACGTGACTCGATCGATCGGATTGATGGTGGCGCTGCTGGTGTTCCTGATCGATCAGGGCACCAAATATTACGTCACCGGCCCGCTTGGCCTCTGGTACGAGGGTGCCAGCGTCACCGTGCTGCCGTTCTTCGACATCCGCTACGTCCAGAATATCGGCGTCTCGCTCGGGCTGATGAAGGCCAATACCGAGGCGATGCGCTGGATGCTGGTCGCGCTGACCGGCGCGATCGCGGGCGGCGTGGTGTGGTGGATGCTGCGCGAGCGCAAGCTCGGCGACGTCGTCGCATTGGGCATGGTGCTCGGCGGCGCGCTCGGCAATATCCTCGATCGGACCCGGCTCGGCTTCGTCGTCGACTTCGCCGATCTGCATTTCGGCCAGTGGCGCCCTTTTTTGGTCTTCAATGTAGCCGATGCCGCGATTACCATCGGCGTGCTGATCCTGTTGGTCCGCGCGCTGTTCGTCCGGGACAAGGCCCCCGCGACTCAGGATCCTGTGGAGAATCTCAATGCGTAAGCTGTTTGCCGTCACTGCCGCGCTGGGCGCCGCGACCCTGCTCTCCGCCTGCGGCCATAGCGGCTATGACCGCACCCGCCCCGACGAATTCGCCGTCGCGCGCGCCGCGCCGCTGGTGATCCCGCCCGATTTCGCGCTGGTCCCCCCCGCTCCCGGCGCGCCGCGCCCGCAGGACGGCACCGCGCAGAACCAGGCGCTCGACGCGATGTTCGGCGGCTCGGCCGTCCGCAGCGCCGGCGAGAACGCCACGCTCGACGCCGCCGGCCGCACCAGCGCCGACCAGGGCGCGCGCACCGCGGCGGGCAGCCCGACCACGACGGTCGTCGACAAGGGCTCGACCACCCGCGACATCGTCGCCGCCCCCGAAGGCGACGGCAAGGACGCCAAGGCCGCCACGCCGCAATAAGGGCCCGCGCGCCCTTCCGCTCTGTTCCCCTGCGAACGCAGGGGTCCAGGGCAACATCCTTCAACCCCCGCGACCCTGGCCCCTGCTTTCGCAGGGAACCGGGTTTTGTTTCGCGCTCAGCCCCGCACAAACAAATCGAGGGGACGGTCGCCCGCCCCCTCGATCCTTTGGTTGTGAACGCGGCTGTTAGAAGCTGACGCCGATCGAGCCGACGACGCCCGAGCCCGACAGGTTGCGGCTGCCGAGGTAGACGTCCTTGTTGGTGTCGACATAGGCGATGCCGGCGGTGATGTGGTTCCAGGTCAGCGTCGCGCCCAGGCTCCAGTCGGTATATTCGTCGCCGATCGAGAGATAGCTCGGGCCGAAAGTGTGGCCGAGATGCGCGGTCAGGCCGAGCGGAGTGTTCGGGATGCTCGCCGAAAGGTCGCCGGCGACATAGAAATTGTCTTCCTTGCCCGCGCCCACGCTGAGCGCATCCGCCTTGGGCGCATAGTTCACGCCGACCTTGGCGGTCACCGGGCCGAACGTCGACGACACGTTGAAATAGGGCTCGAAAAAGTCGGTCGGGGCGCTGCCGCCGCCCGGATAGTAGTAATAGAGCACGCCGCCGTCGATCTTGATGCCGCCGTCGAACGTGTGCGAATAGCCGGCGATCAGGTCGAGCTCCTGGTCGCTGCCGGCGGCGATATAGTCGTCGACCGACGAGCCCCAGGCGGCGACATACAGGCCCGACGAATGAGTCACGGTGAGGCCGCCCTGCAGCGCCACCTTCTTGTTGGTCTGCGAAATGCCGCGGAAGCGATAGTCGCTGACCACGGTCGCGCTGCCGTTGACCGTAATCTCCGGCGCGGGCTCGGTTTCTTCCTGCGCCATCGCAGGCGTGGCGGCGGCGAGCATGAGTCCGCCGAGAGTGATCATCGAGAAGCGCATCGTATTCCCTTCCGGTTTAAGATCGATGGTTCCCGCCTGCTGCCGCCGATGCCGCAGGTCTGAACCCCTTGCCAGGGTCCGCGCGGCTTTCGGAAGCGCTGCAATATTGCCGCTTTACGCTGCGGCGCACAACAGAATAACCGAACTTGTTACAGGAAACGGCGCGAGTGTTGCGGTACCGCAACAGCTCCGGGAGGCGAATCAGGCGGGCCTGACCGCCACGATCGCATCGATCTCGACCGCGGCGCCGAGCGGCAGCGTCGGCACGCCGACCGCGCTGCGGGCGTGGCGCCCCGAGTCGCCGAACAGCGCGACCATCAGCTCGGAGGCGCCGTTGATCACCTTGGGCTGGTCGGTGAAGCTGCCCGCCGAATTGACGAACCCGCCGAGCTTGACGATTCGCTCGACTCGGCCAAGGTCGCCGCCCAGCGCCTTCCGGATCTGCGCGACGAGCATCAGCCCGCAGCGCTGCGCCGCCTCGACGCCGTATTCGAGGTCGCGGTCCTCGCCGAGTCGCCCGGTCATCAGCGCGCCGTCCTTGAACGGCAGCTGCCCCGAGACATGGAGCAGCCCGCCGGCCTCGACCGCGGGGACATAGGCCGCGACCGGCGCCGCGGCTTCGGGGAGGGACAGGCCGAGCGCGGCCAGCTTCGCTTCGATGGCTTGGGTCATGCGGCGGCTGAACCACTCAGCGGCGCGGCGGTCAAGCCTGCCGCGAATCGCGCCGCGATCCAGTCCTTCGCCTCCAGCCAGTCGTCGATCCGCGCATGCGCGAAGGGCGCGGGCGGCACGTTGGGGGCGAGGCTCGGCTCGGAGATCATGTGCAGCCGGAACACCTGCGGCGCGTGCTTCGCGACCGATTCGTGGTGCACCGCAAGGTCGTCGACGAACACCGTCACGCTCGGCTTCAGCTCCGCCACCAGCCGCGCGACCGGATCGCCCTTGCCGCCCTGGTTGCACTCGACCCGGTGGGCGATGCCATGCGTCGCGAGCTGGGCGATGCGGTGCTCGCGGCAATGGTCGCCGAGATTGGTGAGCACGACGATCTCGGCAATTTCGGCCAGCGCCGCCAGCGCCTCGCGGGCGTGCGGCACCAAAGTCTGGCGGTCCATCTCGGACGGGAAGAAGCCGTTGAGCAGCGCCCACATCTCCTCGTTCTGGAGCGTGCTGCCGTCCGACCGGCGCGTCATCGCATTCTCGAAGCGCCCGCCATTGGGGGCAAAGTCGATCGCATGCGCCTCGTCGAGCCACACCCCGAAATGGCGCACCATGTGGAGCAGGACTTCGTCGCAATCGGTGATCAGCAGCGGCTTCATGCGGTCTCCAGCGCGGCGCGGGCCGCGACCAGTTCGGATGGCTTCACGCCCAGCGCTTCGGCGCAGGCGAGAAGATCGGGTTCGTGCGCCTCGAGGAAGCCGAGCGTGGCTGCTAGCAGCGACGGATCGCCCGCGCGGGCGCGCAGCTCGGCCGGGTCGAGCCCGGTCAGGTCGAGCAATCGCGACGCGCGCGCCGAATCGCCGAGCGTCCAGACCAGCGCGTCGAGCGCCAGTGCCTCGGCCCGGGCGGAGCCCGCACCCTTGATTGTCTCACGCGCGGCCATCGCCTAGAGGGTCCTCAGGTTCATAAGGTGTTGCGCGTGGCAAAAAGGGTGCTCGTTGTCGAGGACAACGAACTCAATCTGAAGCTGTTCTGCGATCTTCTGCGCGCGCACGACTTCGCCGCGGAGCCGGTCAAGGACGGGCGCGAGGCGATCGCCCGCGCGCGCAGCTTCGAGCCCGACCTGATCGTGATGGATATCCAGATGCCCTATGTCACCGGGCTAGAGCTGATCCAGCAGATGAAGGGAGACTCGCAGCTGCGGGCGATCCCGATCATGGCGGTGACTGCCTATGCCGGCCACGAGGACGAGGAACGCATCCGCGCCGCGGGCGCGAACGCCTATGTCTCGAAGCCGATATCGCTGGCGCGATTCATGGAGGAAGTGCGCGGGCTGGTGCCCGCCGAGTCGCCGTCCGCCTGACCCGATTCTTGCTCCCCCGCGAAAGCAGGGGTCCAGGGTCACGCCGGCTGCATTATTTGGCTCTGGGCTCCTGCTGTCGCAGGAGAACAGGAAAGAATAGCTGGCGAGCGGCTGCATGGCACCCGCGTGAGGCTCCCGCCTCGCTTCCTTTCCTGGATCCCGGCCTGCGCCGGGATTAAATAACCCGCGATGCGGCTTATTTAATCTTGGCTTCCTTGAACTCGACATGCTTGCGCACGACGGGATCATATTTGCGGAAGGACATCTTCTCGGTGGTGTTCCGCGGATTCTTCTTGGTGACGTAGAAGAAGCCGGTGTCCGCCGTGCTGACGAGCTTGATCTTGACAGTGGTCGGCTTGGCCATGGCCCGAAACCCTCGAACTTGGAAAAAGGAAAAAGCGGCACGCCGGGCGCACCGCTATCAGGCGCGGCGGATGGCGCAGCGCGGGCCAAAAGTCAACACACCCTTGTGTTCGGTGCCGGCCCGTTCCCCACCAACGACAGTGTATCCTGTGGGTGGCCGGGTGCGGGAGCGGACCGATACCGCCTCACCCAAGTCAAAAACACAAGCCTCATGCGCCCTTAACCCTGTTCCGCTAGGAGCGGACCTACAATGGAAGCCCTGGTTCCCGCCTTTATCGCCGCGTTGCTGACCCAGCTGGGCGACCGTCCGGCGATGCTGACCGCGATCGTCGCAGACCGCTACGGGCGGCCGCTGACCGCTGCCTTCGCCGCGGGACTCGCGCACGGCGTCGGCAATCTCGTCGCAGCGCTCGCCGGCGGCACGATGACGCCGCTGCTGACGCCCAACGCCCAGGCGCTGTTCCTCGCGGTCGCGCTGTTCATCGGCGGGGTCAGCGCGCTGTGGCCGGTCAAGCCCCCCGCGCGGCTCGACGGCTGGCGGCTCGGCGCGCTGCTCACTGCCTTTCTCGGGGTGTTCAGCCTCGCATTCGGCGGCCAGACCCATTTCTTCACCCTCGCCTTCGCCGCGCGCGGCGAGCCGCTGTTCGCCGCGGCGGGCGCCACCGCGGGCGCCTTCGCGGTCGCCTTCGTCGCCGCGGTGCTCGGCGAGCTGGCGTGGATGCGCATCCCGTTCCGCGGCTTCCGCATCCTCACCGGAATCCTCTTCCTCGTCGCCGCCGCGGTGATCGGGTTGGGCGCGGTTCGGCTTCTTTGATCGGGATACGGCACCGGCCCGCTCCCCCACCCGGCCACCCATAGAATATACTGGCGTTGGGTG